>NZ_JAIUGS010000016.1:0-116368 GCF_020164735.1 Mesorhizobium sp. ESP-6-4 | reverse complement strand
CGTCGCAAGGAAGCTCCTGGTCGTCCTCAACGCTATCATTCGCGACAAAACCGCATTCGCATGAACACAGTTGCCATGCCGTGACGTCCGTGACGCGCGAAAGCGGACCAGAATTGGGTCGCCTTTACAGCGAATTTGGAACGATTGTTCTGCACCGCCGCATTCTACGGCAGAAGTCACGGCATGGATCCTCGGGTCAAGCCCGAGGATGACGAAAGCGCAGGTTCACCCCAGCAGCGTCTTCGTCCTTTTGCTGCCGCCCAGCTTGCGCCAGGAGTTGAAGCGGTGGGTGGCGGCGGCGAAGGATATCTTCATCTGCTGCGAAACCGTGTAGCGCGACTTGCCTTCGTCGAACATGCGGTAGCAGCACTCGGCGCCTTCCTCGGTCAGCTTGCCGTCCGGCGTCTTGTTGTGCGGGTTGGCCGGGTCGAATTTATCGAGCTGTTCCTCGACAAGACCTTTCAGGCGCTGCAGGTCGGCCTCGATGCTGGCGATGAGATCGAGAACCGGCTTGGCGTCAAATGCGTGCGGGGGCTTCTTGTCCGTCATGCCGGGCGTCCTTCAATTTCGGTGGCGGTCAGTTATATAGGCAAACATTCGGCAATAATGAAGGGTTTGGTCTCCGTGGGATCAGCATTCGCGCGCTCGCAGCCCGCGCCGTTGGCAATTGACCTTCAACTGCCAAGATCATAGTTTAGAACAATTCTAAACTAGAGTGATCCCATCATGCTTTCCCGTGTTTTCGGCTTCGGCCGCCGTTCCTTCGATTCGCTTTCGGAGCAGGAGATCCTGGCGCTGGCGATCTCCTCCGAGGAGGATGACGGACGCATCTACCGCGCTTATGCCGATGGCCTGGCGCAGGACTTTCCGCAATCGGCAAAAGTTTTCGAGGCGATGGCCGAGGAAGAGGACGGCCATCGCGATTCGCTCATCGAGCTTCACCGCAAGCGCTTCGGCGAGCGCATCCCGCTGATCCGACGCGAGCATGTGAAAGGCTATTTCGAGCGCAAGCCGGACTGGCTGGTGAGGCCGCTCGGCATCGAGCATGTGCGGCGGCAGGCCGAGGAAATGGAGCGGCAGGCCTATCGCTTCTATGTCGAGGCGGCCAAGCGCACCACCGACGCCTCGACGCGCAAGCTGCTCAATGACCTCGCCGCGGCCGAGCAGGGTCATGAAAGCTCGGCGCATGAATTGGAGCAGCAGCATGTGCCGGGAACCGTCAAGGTGGAGGAGGCGACGGCAGAGCAGCGCCAGTTCATCCTCACCTATGTGCAGCCCGGGCTGGCCGGGCTGATGGACGGCTCTGTGTCGACGCTGGCGCCGATCTTCGCCGCGGCGTTCGCCACGCACGACACCTGGCAGACGCTTCTGGTCGGCCTCGCCGCCTCGATCGGCGCCGGCATCTCGATGGGTTTCACCGAGGTCGCCTCCGACGACGGCAAGCTGTCGGGGCGCGGCTCGCCGCTCAAGCGCGGGCTGACGGTCGGCCTGATGACTTCGCTGGGCGGCCTCGGTCACGCGCTGCCCTATCTGATCCCGCATTTCTGGACGGCCACTGCCGTGGCGGCGGTGGTGGTGTTCTTCGAGCTCTGGGCGATCGCTTTCGTCCAGAACCGCTACATGCAGACCCCCTTCTGGCGCGCCGCCTTCCAGGTGGTGCTGGGCGGCGCGCTGGTGTTCGGGGCGGGCGTGCTGATCGGCAATGCGTAGCGCCGGCGCTCTCCTTCTCCCCTTGTGGGAGAAGGTGTCGCCGAAGGCGACGGATGAGGGGTGCTCCAGGGAAAGCAAGCGTCTCACTCCGCTGGAACACCCCTCATCCGTCTCGGCGCTTGCGCGCCGATCCACCTTCTCCCACAAGGGGAGAAGGGAAAGGCGCGCTTCAGCCATTCACCTCGCGGCTATCCTGCGGCGCCTCGGCCCTTTCCTCCATCCCATAGTCGCGCATGACATGGGCGATGCGCAGACGGTAGTCGGCAAAGAAGCCGCCGCGCCCGGCTTTCTGCGCCTGCCGGTGCTCCTCGGTGTTGCGCCAGGCCTTCACCGCTTCCTCGTCGCGCCAGAAGGACAGCGACAGCACCCGCCTGGGGTCGGTCAGGCTCTGGAAGCGCTCGACCGAGATGAAGCCGTCGATGCTCTCGAGCAGCGGCTTAAGCTCGGCGGCGATGCCGAGATAGGCATCGCGCTTGCCTTCCGCCGGCTCCACCTCGAAGATGACAGCGATCATGTCTCGACCCCTTCCTTGACAACCACGTCGGTGCGAAAGACCTGTCTCGGCCCGTGCGGCCCGGACACCAGCTTCAGGAAGACGCGGTCTTCCTTCAAGATGAATTTCTCGCGCCGCGCGAATTCATAATTTGCCTTGCCCGCCGGGTCGGCGGCAAGCCGGGCGCGATAGCCTTCATAGGCCGCGAGGCTCTCGATGTTGTAGGCGGCATAGGCCGTGGTGGCGGAGCCTTCATGCGGGGCGTAATAGCCGATCAGGTCGGCGCCGCAGCGCGGAATGGCCTGGCCCCAGGCCCGCGCATATTGCTCGAACGCCGCCTTGCCGAACGGATCGATCTCGTAGCGGATAAAGCAGGTGATGGTCATGTCGGTCTCCTCGTCGGCTGGTTTTGGACGACGACGGTTCGACCGCGGTCGAAACATCGCTTGCGCCTTTGTGCTAGGCATTCTCCTGTCAGGAGAGTTTGCCGCGCTGCTTGAGCCGACCGCAGAATAGTGCTTCCCTGACAGGAATGCTTCGATGAGGATCGAACCATGCGTGAAGGACCCGACATCGCCCGCATCGCCAGCCTGGTCGGCGACCCGGCCCGCGCCAACATGCTGAACGCCCTGATGGGCGGTACGGCGCTGACGGCGTCGGAACTGGCGCTGGAAGCCGGCGTGTCGCTGCCCACCGCTTCCTCGCATCTGTCGAAGCTGATGGATGGCGGCCTGCTGACCTTGGCCAGCCAGGGCCGACACCGCTATTACGGTCTCGCCGGCGCGCAGGTGGCCGGCATGATCGAGGCGATCATCGGCGTCGCCGAAGCGGTCGGCCCGAAGCGCGTGCGGCCGGGACCGCGCGACGCGGCCATGCGCGTGGCGAGGGTCTGCTACGATCACCTGGCCGGCGAGCAGGCGGTGGCGATGCTCGACCGGCTGCTCGACAGGAAGCTTTTGCTGCGCGACGACAACCAGATCAGGCTCTCGCCGTCCGGCGCCGCGCATTTTTCCGCGCTCGGCATCGAGACCGGTGTCAAGGCGCGGCGGCCGGTTTGCCGCGCCTGCCTCGACTGGAGCGTGCGGCGATCGCACCTCGCCGGCACGCTTGGTGCGGCCATCCTCGACAAGATCATCGCCGAGAAATGGGCGCGGCGCGAAAAGGACAGCCGCGCCGTGGTGTTCTCGCCGATGGGCAAGCAGGAGTTTGAGCGGGTGTTTCTGGCGTAGGGTCACGCGCAAGCGATACCTTCGCAATGTCGGCGCGAGGCGCCCCCCTCTGGCCTGCCGGCCATCTCCCCCTCAAGGGGGGAGATTGGCAGTTCTGGCGCTCCGCCATTCTTGCAACGTTGGAGATTGGCGAAACCGGCTGAGCGATTAATCTCCCCCCTAGGGGGGAGATGGCCGGCAGGCCAGAGGGGGGCGCGAAGGATCGCGGCTTTGCCGGCTCTGCCGTCCACGCAAACCTACCCCCGCTTCAGTGGCTTCCCCAGCTTGAAGAACTCCTTCCACGGATCGGCCTTCTTCAGCTGTGCCAGCGTGGAAGCATCCCCAAGCGGGAACGCATTCGGCGCCAGGCCCTTCTTTATCTCCGGCCAGGTTGCCGGCATCGATATCGTCGCGCCCTTCTTGGCGCGCGAGGAATAGGGCGCGACGGTGGTCGAACCCCTGCCGTTGCGCAGATAGTCGACGAAGATCTTGCCGGTGCGCGCCTTCTTCGACAGCGTCGCCGTGTAGCGGTCGGGCGCGGCCTGCTCGAGCGCGCGGGCGAAATCATGGGCGAAATCCTTGACCTCGTCCCACTCCGCCGACGGCTTCAGCGGCACCAGCACGTGATAGCCCTTGCCGCCTGAGGTCTTGACCAGGTTCGGTAGCGATAGCTCGTTGAGCTGCTCGTGGATGTCGAGCGCCGCCTCGCGCACGCGGCCGACATCGACGCCTTCATCGGGATCGAGATCGAAGATGATCTGGTCCGGCTTTTCCAGCTTATCGATCGTCGAGCCCCAGATGTGCACCTCGACCACGCCGTACTGGACAAGCGCGGCCAGCCCGTCGAAATCCTTGATGAACAGTATCTCCTCGCCATCGGTCGGATCCTTCATCCTGGCGATCTTGTCGCTCATGCCGGGCGAGGCGTGTTTCTGGAAGAAGCGCTGGCCGTGGATGCCGTCCGGTGCCCGCACAAGGCTCAGCGGCCGGTTGACGACGAATTCTGCCATGCGCGGCCAGACCAGAGCGTAATGGTCGAGCAGGTCCCGCTTGGAAACCTTTTCGTCGGGCCATAGCAGCTTGTCGGGATGCGAGAGCTTGATCGAGGTCTTCGCCGTTCCGGCCGAGGGTTTCGGCGCGGTCTTTGCACCCGGCTTCGCCCCGGTTTCGGCCTTCTTCGGCTGTTCCTGCACGACTTCCTCCGCCGGCTTGTCCTCGCGCAACCCCTGGAACGAGGCGTGCCGGATTATACGGTCGGAAGTCCAGCTGCGGAACTCCACCTCGCCGACAAGTTCCGGCTTGACGAAGGTGAGGCCCTTGCCCTTGGGCACGGCGGCCGAGAACGGCGAGGCCGTCGCCTTGAGGCCGTCGAGCTTCTTCTTCAAATCCGTCATCACCTTGCCGGAAAAGCCGGTGCCGACACGGCCGGCATAGTGCAGCTTGCCGCCTTCGTTGAACCCGACCAGCAGCGAGCGCAGGCCGCGCCCGGTCTTGTCCGAGGGCAGATAGCCGCCGATGACGAATTCCTGGCGCAGCGTGCATTTGGATTTGATCCAGGAGAGCCCCCGCCCACTGCGGTAGGGCGCGTCGGCGCGTTTCGACACCACGCCTTCCAGTCCCATGCGGCAGACATGCTGCAGCATGACCTTGCCCGGCTCGTGGAAATGGTCGCTGAAGCGCAGCGCCGAATGTTCGGGCTGCTGGCCCAGCAGCTCTGCCAGCGCCTGCTTGCGTTCGACCAAGGGTTCGCGGCGCAGATCCCTGCCGTCGAGCCGCATCAGGTCGAAGACATAATAGACGAAGCGGTCGGCGCGTCGGGCCGACAGGTCCGCCTGCAGCAACGGGAAGGATGACACGCCGCTGTCGGCCAAAACCACGATCTCGCCATCGATGATGGCGTCGCGGCATTTCAGCCTGGCAAGCGCAGCGGTGACAGGACCATCGAATTTGTCCGTCCAGTCGAGACCGGCGCGAGTGAGCAGCCGGACCTCGCTGCCGGCGATCTGCGCCTGCATGCGGTAGCCGTCGAATTTGACTTCATGCAGCCAGTCCTCGCCGGCGGGCGCATCCTTTTCCAGCGTCGCCAGCTGCGGCTCGATGAATTCGAGACGCTTGCCAGGCCCGGCCTTGGTCTTGGGGGCAGCCGGCCTGTTGGATTGCCAGACTTTCGACTTCTCGCCCCTAGCGGTCTTGCCTTCGCCCACCTCCTCGATGGTCAGGCCCGACTTCACCGATCTCGGTTCCTCCTCGAGAACATCCTCGCCGGGTCGGGCGGCGGCATCGTCGGATTTGATCAGCAGCCAGTTGTCGCGCTTCTCGCCCGGGCGGGGCCGCAGCCTGACCAGATGCCAGCGGCCGTTGAGCTTGTGGCCCTCGAGCTCGAAGTCGATATGGCCCTTCTTCATGCCCTTGGCCGGATCGCCTTCCGGCGTCCACTTGCCTTCGTCCCAGACGATCACCGAGCCGCCGCCATATTGGCCCTTCGGAATGGTGCCTTCGAAGGACGCGTAGTCGATTGGGTGATCCTCGACATGCACGGCCAGCCGCTTCTCATGCGGATCGAGGCTCGGGCCGCGCGTCACCGCCCAGCTCCACAAGACGCCGTCATGCTCAAGCCGGAAATCATAATGGAGCCGCGTGGCGGCATGCTTCTGGACGACGAAGATGCCGCCGCCTTGCTTTTGCCTGCCGACCTTGCCGGCCGGCTCGGCGGTCTTCTTGAAGTCGCGCTTGGCGTGATACTGCTCGAGGCCGGCCATGCCGCCATCCTCCTATGCGGATTTGCGTTTTGGCGCGGCCTTGCTCTTGCTTTTCCCGGCCGCCGCTTTCGATGTGGCCTTGCCGGCTTTGCCGCCGCCTTCCGCGTTCAGGCTCTTCTTCAACGCATCGAACAGGTTGACCACATTGGACGGCTTTGGCTGCGCCTTGGCCTTGGGCGCCTTCTTGCCCGCCTTTTTGGCGCGGATCAGCTCAAGGAGCGCCTCCTCGTAGCGGTCGTCGAATTTCGACGGGTCGAACTTCGTCTTCTTGCCGTCGATGATGTGCTGGGCCAGGTCGATCATCTCCTTGTCGGTCTTCGCCGCCGCGATGTCCTCGAACACCGTCGCCGGCCGGCGCACCGTGTCGTCGTAGCGCAAGGTGGTCAGCACCATGCCCTTGCCGAGCGGCTCGATCGCCACCGGCCGCTCGCGCCGATAAAGCACGATGCGAGCAAGTCCCGCCATCTTCCTGGCCGCCATCGCGTCGCGGATGACGGCGAAGGCTTCTTGCGACACCTCGTCCGCCGGGGAAACATAGTAGGGCGTGTCGAGGTAGATCTGCTCGATCGAGGATTTCTCGACGAAGCCGTCGAGGCTCATCGTGTGCGAGGATTCGATCTGCACCGCCTCGATCTCGTCCTCCTCGATATGGACGAAGTCGCCGTCGCTCACCTCATAGCCCTTGACCTCGTCGCCCTCCTCAAGCGGCTTGCCGGTGCCCGCATCGACATAGATGCGCTTCACGGTGTTGCCGGTCTTGCGGTTGAGGATGCGGAAAGAGACTTTCTCGGCATGGGTCACGACGTTGGTGAGCTCGATGGCGCATGTGACCAGCGACAGTTTGAGATAGCCCTTCCAAGCCGGGCGTGGTGCCATTGCGAACTCCTGCGCGATGCGGTTTCAATCGCAACGGACAGGGGTTCGCTTGGGTTCCGGGCGGGCTGGCCACGCAGCCTGCTATTCGGCGGCCTGCAGGTTGACCTTGCTTTCCGCGATTTCGGTGAGCTTGCGGTCCGTCGCCTCTTCTTCCTTGAGGTTCTTGGCCAGCACGTTGGCGCAGTCGCTGCGGCCGAGCTGCTTGGCCCAGGCGATCAGCGTGCCGTAGCGCGTTATCTCATAGTGCTCGACGGCCTGGGCGGAGGCGATCAGCGCGGCATCCAGAACCTCCTTGTCGTCGACATCGCCGCTGACTTCGTCAGCCTCCGCGAGGATGCCGTCGATGGCCGGGCAATTGACGGTCTTGGCCTTGACGCCGTGCAGCTCGAACACCTGCTCGACCCGCTCGATGTGACCCTTGGTCTGCGCGAGATGCTTCTCGAAGCCGCCCTTCAATTGCGGATCGGTCGCCTTGTCGATCATTTTCGGCAGCGATTTCTCGATCTGCTTCTCGGCATAATAGATGTCGCGCAGCGTGTGGATGAAGAGGTCGTCCAGCGTCTTGATGTCTTTCGAAAAGAAGCCCATGGCGGTTGCCTTTCCATGTTTCGCATTGTCGGGAAGTTGCGCGGCAGAGGGCCGCCAACACGGCCGGTTCGCCCCGGCCTTGCGGTGTCAACGTCGTGTTCCGGGACAGGTTCCTGCCCGCCCAGACGCGCGAGAGGAAATTTCCTGTCGCCGGGCAAACGTGAAACAGATGCGCGCGCAAGCGACATCGGAACGAAACATATGTGATGCAAAAGTCACACGGAGCGGAATCGCGACGAAAGGCGCCGAAAGACCCCGAATCAGCCGCAATCCCGCCACGAAGCAACGTGTTTCGGACCAGAAATTAACATCACGTTCACCGACTATTCACGCCTCGACGCTATGCTCTCGAACAATTCGGACGGGACATCCGAAAGCGGGACAGGGACCAGGTAAAATGAACTTCTGGAATCACATCGCCGGCTATGCCGCAGCCATTCGCGAATTCGTCGCGCCGACCTATCGGCCGGAGCGCTATTACATGCGCGGCCCAGGGCCGGCCTGCGCGCGCCGCGGCAACTCGCTGGGCGTCGGCGTGAACTGATCATGACCCGCGAACGAGCCCACCATGGCCGCATCTGCCGGCCGGCCGCCGACCAGCGCGCCACCACCTATCGCGCCGAGCGGTTGACGCTCGCCGGCAACTGGCGTGCGACAACGCCGCGACTTTGACGCCGCCGCCGGCTGCCTTAGTGTCTCCCCTAGCTTAGTGTCCCCTTGGTACAGCGTAAGGGGGTCACAAGCAGCCGGGGCCGCCATGACCGACCTGCCCGAACGTCCCATCTTGCCGCGCCGGGCCTATGACGCCCGCCAGCCGCTGATCGTGTTCGACGGCGTCTGCGTGTTCTGCTCGGGCTTCGTTCAGCTCATCCTCAAGCTTGACCGGAAAAGACGTTTCCGCTTCGCCACCGCGCAGTCGCCGCTCGGCGAGGCGCTGTTTCGCGAGCACGGCCTGCCGACCGACGACTACGACAGCAACCTCGCCATCATCGACGGCGCGGCCTTCACCAAGCTCGACAGTTTCGTCGCCGTCATGGACGCGCTCGGCTGGCCATGGCGCTCCGCGAAGGCGCTGCTCATCCTGCCGCGGCCGCTGCGCGACTGGCTCTATGACCGCGTCGCCAAGAACCGCTACGCGCTGTTCGGCCGGAAAGACAGTTGCGAGATACCCTCGGCCGAGTTGCGGGAGCGATTGATCGGCTGACGGCGGTTACGGCAGGCTTGGGGGCAAGGCATGAAGCTTCTCATCGTCGGCGGCTACGGCACCTTCGGCGGACGCATCGTCCGATTGCTGGAGAACGAGCCACGCCTCGAGCTCATCATCGCCGGCCGGTCGCTCGCCAGGGCCGAGGCTTACTGCAGAGGACGGGGCGCGACCGAGGCCAGGCTTGTACCGACGGCATTCGACCGCGACGGCGACCTTGCCGCGCAACTCGCCAGCATGCTGCCCGACATCGTGGTCGACGCCAGCGGTCCGTTCCAGGCCTATGGCGAGGGGCGCCACCGGCTGGTCCAAGCCTGTATCGGTGCGCGCATCCACTATCTCGACCTTGCCGACGGTTCGGACTTCGTCGCCGGGGTATCAGCCTTCGACGCGGCGGCTAAGGCGGCCGGCGTGATGGTGCTCTCCGGCGTGTCGAGCTTTCCTGTGCTGACGGCGGCGGTCGTGCGGCGCCTTTCGGCCGGCATGGTGCGTGTCGACGGCATCCGCGGCGGCATTGCGCCATCGCCCTTCGCCGGCGTCGGCGAGAACGTCATCCGCGCCATTGCAAGCTATGCCGGCCGGCCGGTGCAGATGCTGCGGGGCGGCAGACCGGCCGAAGGTTATCCGCTCACCGAGCAGATGCGCTATACGATCGCGCCGCCCGGGCGCGTGCCGTTGAGAAACACGCTGTTCTCGCTGGTCGACGTGCCGGATTTGCGCGCGCTGCAGGCGTTGTGGCCGGAAACGAAGATGATCTGGATGGGCGCCGGCCCGGTGCCCGAGCTGCTGCACCGGGCGCTGATCGGCCTGGCTTGGCTGGTCCGCGCTGGCCTGGTGCGGTTGCTGTCGCCGCTGGCGCCGCTGATGCATTGGGCGACCAACAGGCTGTCATGGGGCGAGCATCGCGGCGGCATGTTCGTCGAGGTCGACGGCGTGGACGAGGCCGGCAGGCCGATCAAACGGTCCTGGCACCTGTTGGCCGAGGGCGATGACGGGCCGCTGATCCCGTCCATGGCGGTCGCGGCGATCATCCGCAAGGCGCTCGACGGCCGCATGCCCGCGCCGGGCGCCCGGGCAGCAGTGCGCGACGTCGAGCTCACGGAGTATGAAACGCTGTTTGCCGGCAAGACGATTTGCACCGGCTTCAGGGACGAGACCGGCAAGGGGAAGGCGCTCTATCCCGATCTGCTCGGCGATGGGTGGAAAAGCCTTCCGGCTGAAATCCGCGCCATGCATGAGGGAGCGGCGATGGCGGACGGACGCGCCAGCGTGGAGCGCGGCGGCGGCATTCTTAGCCGGCTTGCCGCCCGCATGGCCGGCTTCCCACCTGGCGCGGCCGATGTCCCCGTCAAGGTGCGTTTCGCTGCCGACGGGCACGGTGAGACCTGGACGCGGACTTTCGCAACGTACGGTTTTTCGAGCCGGCAGTTTGCCGGGCGTGGCCGATCGGAGCGGCTGCTTTGCGAGCGCTTCGGCCCGCTCACCTTCGCCATGGCGTTGGTGGCGGGCAAGAACCGCCTGTCGCTCGTGCTGCGGCGCTGGAGCTTTCTCGGCCTGCCGCTGCCGATGTGGCTTTGTCCGCGCTCGACCGCGTACGAAACCGTCGAGGACGGCCGCTTCCGCTTCCATGTCGAGATATCGCACCCGGTCGCCGGGCTGATCGTGCGCTACCGCGGCTGGCTCGAGCCGTCGCACGGTTCGAGCACGGTGGGTTCGCCGGCCGTCTCGCCCAATTCGCGGCAGCCGGCGGCCGTGCACAGCGTCCAACCCTTCCCGGTGGCGCCGGACGCTGCGAGCACCAGGCGCGGCTGGGGTCCGATCCGTGGCGCATAGACCCACCAGCCGCTGCGCAGCACCGAGCCCTCCGGCGGCTCCATGCCGGCGCCGGAGCCCTTGACCCGCGCCTCGACGGCCTGCAGCCCGGCCGGCGACACTTTCCAATCCTCCTGCCAGCGCGTCCGTTCCACCGAATGCGTCCAGGACAGCGTGAAGGCGGCGACGGCAAGCGTCACCGTTTTGCCGGCGGCAAGGATGCACAGGCTCATGCGGTCCCCGCCGTGGACAGCCGGCGGGCGCGCCACCAGTGCCAGCCGATCCAGACAAACGCCAGCGCCCAGCCGGTCTCGTCGGTGAGCGGCAATGCGGCCACCAGCAGCAGGCCGGCGCAGAACGCGACGAGACGCTCCCACCAGGCCATGCGGCGGGCGAGGAAGCCGACGGCGGCGGCGCCCCAGAGCACGATGCCCATGCAGGCCTTGACGAGGATATAGCCGACCTCGACGGGATAGCCGAACGACGCCGCGATGGGACCGGCGTCCTGCAGCATCAGCGCCGGCGTGTAGACGGCCATGAACGGCACAACGAAGCCGGCAATGGCGAGCTTGGTCGCCTGGATGCCGATCTTGAGGCCGCTTTCCTTGGCCATGGGTGCTGCCGCAAAGGCGGCGAGCGCCACCGGCGGGGTCAGGTCCGCCATGATGCCGAAATAGAAGACGAACATGTGGCTGACCACCAGCGGCACGCCGAGCGACAGCAGCGCCGGGCCGGCAAGCGAGGAGGTGATGATGTAGTTCGGGATGGTCGGAATGCCCATGCCGAGAATCAGGCAGGTGAGCATGGTCAACACCAGCGACAGGAACAGATTGTTCTCGCCGATCGAGATGATCCAGCCGATGAAGGTGGAAGCGATGCCGGTGAGCGTCAGCGTGCCGATGACGATGCCGACAATGGCGCAGGCGATGCCGACGGGCAGGGCGTTCTTGGCTCCTTCGGCAAGCGAGTCGACGCAAATGCGCAGCGTCTCGCGGCCGCCCTTGAAGGCGAGGCAGGCAATGACGAGCGCCGCGATGACGAGGCTCAGCACATTGACGCCGAAGCGCATGAAGGACGCCGCGGCAAGCCCGAGCGCCAGCCAGAAGACGAAGCGAAAGGCAAGCGGTCCGATCAACGCTGCCAGCGGCGTGCCGAGGATGAGCACGACGGTCAGCGCAAGGCCCATCGTGCCGGCGAAGATCGGCGTGTAGCCGGCAAAGAGCAGATAGACCAGAACGGCAAGCGGCAGCACGAGCGGCCAGTGCTTCCTGACCGCTTCCCACGGATTGGGCAGCTCCGCCTTGGCCATGCCGTGCAGGCCGGCCTTGCCGGCTTCCAGATGCACCTGCCAGAAGCAGGCGCCGAAATAGAGCAGCGCCGGGATGATCGCCGCCTTGACCACCTCGGCGTAAGGGATGTTCAGCGTCTCGGCCATGATGAAGGCGACGGCTCCCATCACCGGCGGCATGATCTGGCCGCCCATCGAGGAGGTCGCCTCGACCGCGCCGGCGAAGGCGGAGCGGAAGCCGAAGCGCTTCATCAGCGGGATGGTGAACTGGCCGCTGGCGACGACATTGGCGACGCCCGAACCGGAGATGGTGCCCATCAGCGCCGACGACAGCACGCAGACCTGGGCCGGGCCGCCGCGCCACGAACCGACGAGACCGAGCGCGAAATCGTTGAACAGCGCGATCATGCCGGCCCGTTCGAGGAAGGCGGCAAAGACGACGAAGATGAAGATATAGGCCGCCGAAACATAGACCGGCGTGCCGTATATGCCTTCGGTGCCATAGGCGAAGGTGTCGACAAGCTGCGCGAAATCATAGCCGCGATGGATGAAGGGCGGCGGCAAATGATTGCCGACGAAGCAATAGGCGAGGAAGATGAAGGCGATGACCGCCAGCGGCAGGCCCATCAGCCGCCGCGCCGCCTCGAAGACGAGCACCACCAGCAGTGCGCCGACGATCAGGTCCGGCGTCGTGAGGAAGCCGGAGCGGCGGATGAGGTCGGCATAGAAGACCCAATTGTAGAGGCCGGTGGCGAATCCCAGCACGCCAAGCACCCAGAAGCCCACCTTCGCCGCGGCGCTCCTGGCGCGCAGATTGGCGATCAGGCCGAAACCGAGCAGCAGCAGGAAGCCGACATGCATGGCCCGCACCACCTGGCTGGGCAGGCTGCCATAAGCGGCGATGTAGATCTGGAAGACCGAAAAAGCGACCGCAATCAGGAAGGCCGCCTTGCCGGCGAGGCCTTCGCCAAAACCGGGCGGCAGGCCTTCGACTTGTTCCTCGGCGACGGGAAGATGGAACGTGGGCGGGTTGTCGTCGCTTGTTGCGGGCTTGGCTTCGCTCATCCGACGGTCTCCAAGACGAACGAATGACAGTGCGAGGCACCCCCCTCTGCCCTGCCGGGCATCTCCCCTGCAAGGGGGGAGATCGGAAGCGTCAATGACGGCGCTCTTCCTGCTACATCGGCGATTGGCGAAGCGCGCGGCGACAGCCAATCTCCCCCCTTGCGGGGGAGATGGCCGTCAGGCCAGAGGTCTGGCGAAGACATCTCAGACTGCCCCGCCCCCTACTTCAGCAGCCCTTTTTCCCTGTAATATTTCTCCGCGCCGGGATGCAGCGCCACGGGCATGCCGTCCAGCGCCTTGGCCGGATCGATCGCCTTGGCGGCGGCATGGGCGGCTACCAGCTGGCCGAGATGCTCGAACAGCAGCTTGGTCATTTGGTAGGCGGTCTCGTCGGAGACGTCGGCCCGGGTAATCAGGAAATTGCCGACCGCGGCGGTCGCGACATCCTGCGTCTGGCCTTCATAGGTGCCTTTCGGGATAACCACGGAAAGATAGGGCGCGCCGATCTTGGCGACGTCCTCGGCCGGCACGGCGACGACGTTGATGGGAACCGAGGTGGCAAGATCGCGGATGGAAGCGACGCCGAGGCCGGCCGACTGCAAGGTGGCGTCGAGCTGGCGGTTCTTGATCAGCTCGACCGATTCGGCGAAGGGCAGGTATTCGACCCGTCCGAGGTCCTCGTATTTTAGACCGGCGGCGGCGAAGATGGCGCGCGCGTTGAGCTCGGTGCCGGAGGCAGGCGCGCCGACCGACAGGCTCTTGCCCTTGAGGTCGGCGAGCGTCTTGATGCCGGAGTCCTGGCTGGCGACGATCTGGATGTAATTGGGATAGATCGCGGCAATCCCGCGCAACTTGTCGAGCTTGCCCGGGAAGCCGGCCTCCGTGTTGCCTTCGGCAGCCATCTTGACCGAATCGCCGAGCGCAAAGGCGATCTCGCCCTTGCCCTGCTGCAGCAGGTTGAGGTTCTCGACCGACGCTTTCGTCGCCTGAACCTGCGTGCGGGCGCCTTCGATGCCCTTGCCGTAAATCTCCGACAGGGCGACTCCGAGCGGATAGTAGACGCCCGACGTGCCGCCGGTGAGCACATTGATGAATTCCTGCGCCCCGGCCGACACGGCGCCAAGGCCGAGCGACAAGGCCAGCGCGCCGGCGGCAACAAGCTTGGTCCTGAAATTGAACATCGCGATTTCCTCCCTGAAATGCCGGCCCGCAATCCGCCCCTCCTGGCGAGCCTGCGACGAGTTTAGACGGCGGAAGGCAAATGCCAACCCGCAATTGCGTGCGTTAGACCAATGGTTGAGTAGCGGCGAACGACGGCTTGCGCTCGATGGCTTTGGGGGCGAAAGATTTTCAAGACGCCTGTCGAAATCGGCCGATGCCGCACGACATAGGTCGGCACGCGACGATGCGGCCTTCAAGAAAACGGGAGAACTTCCATGCGATACATGCTTTTGATCTACAATGACGAGGCCGCGATGGCGAACGTGCCGAAGGAGCAGACCCAGCAGGTGCTCGCGGCCTATGGCGCCTATACCGAGGCGCTGAAGAAATCCGGCGCATATATCGCCGGCGAGCGGCTGCGCCCGACGCAGGCCGCCACCGCGGTACGGATGGCGAACGGCAAGACCAACGTGCTCGACGGCCCCTATGCCGACACCAAGGAGCAACTGGCCGGCTTCTATATGATCGAGGCGGCCGACATCGACACGGCGATCGAATGGGCCGCGCGCTGCCCGGCGTCCAGCACCGGCACGGTCGAGCTGCGGCCGATCTGGGAAATGGCAGAGTACGTCGCCGCCGCGGAGTGACCCGCGATGGATGATCGCTCGGAGATCGCGCGGGCGGCGGCCGAGGCGGCCGCCCGGCGCAGCTACGGCAAGCTGGTCGCCTGGCTCGCGGCGCGCACGCGCGACGTCGCCGGCGCCGAGGACGCGCTGGCCGATGCCTTCGCGGCCGCGCTCGAACGCTGGCCGCGAACCGGCGTGCCGGCGCAGCCCGAAGCCTGGCTGCTCGCCGTGGCGCGGCGGCGCGACGTAGACGCCGTGCGGCGTCGTCTGACCGGCGAGGCGGCGCGCGACCATCTGAAGTTGATCGCCGAAGAGATGGAGGAGCGCGTGCGCGGCGAAGACCTGCCCGATGACCGGCTGCGGCTGATGTTCGCCTGCGCCCATCCGGCGATCGAGGCCAGCGTGCGCGCGCCGCTGATCCTGCAGACGATCCTCGGTTTCGACGCCGCGACGATTGCCTCGGCCTTCCTGGTTTCGCCGGCGACGATGGGCCAGCGGCTGGTGCGGGCCAAGGCGCGCATCCGCGAGACCGGGATTCCGTTTCGCGTGCCGGAAAAGGCGGAGCTGGGCGAACGGCTGGACGCGGTGCTCGAAGCAATCTACGCCACTTTCGCCGAAGGCTGGTCGGATCCGACCGGGACTGACAGCCGGCGGCGCAATCTCGCCGCCGAAGGCATCTGGCTCGGCCGGCTGGTCGCCTCGCTGATGCCGGACGAGCCGGAGGCGCTCGGCTTGCTGGCGCTGATGCTTTTCGCCGAGGCGCGCCGCTCGGCGAGACGCGGCCCGGAGGGGGGTTTCGTGCCTTTAGCCGAGCAGGACATCGCGCTCTGGGACGACCGCCTGATCGACGAGGCGGAGGTCTTGCTGGTGCGCGCCGCGCAAAGGGGCATCATCGGCCGCTACCAGCTGGAGGCCGCCGTGCAGTCCGCCCATACGGCGCGCCGGCGCGGCAGCGGCACCGACTGGGCGGCGATCCGCCAGCTGTATGACGCGCTGCAGGCCGTGGCCGGCTCGCCCGTGGTGGCGATCAACCGCGCGGTGGCGATCGCCGAAACCGAGGGCGCTACGGCCGGCCTAGCGGCGCTTTACGTGCTGGGCGACGACAAGCGGCTGCAGGACTACCAGCCCTATTGGGCCGCCCGCGCCGGGCTGTTGGCGAGACTCGGCAATATCAAGCAGGCGGCAGAATCCTACGACCGGGCGATCGGCCTCGAGCGCGACGCCGCGCTGCGGCGTTTCCTGCAGGGCGAGAAGGCGAAGCTCGTCAGGAATTAGGGCAATGCCAGGGAGATTGGCTGCAGCCTCCCGACCTCGTCATTCTAGGGCGGAGCAAGGAGCGAAGCGACGCGCGCAGACCCTAGAATCCATGCCGTTACCTTGGCCGAAGGATGCAAACGGCGCAGAATTCTGCACCGTTGCGGCGCGTCGAAGTCACGGAATGGATCCTCGGGTCTGCGCGCGTCGCTTCGCTCCTTGCTTCGCCCGTGGATGACGATGCCGGACCGTTTCGGCCAATCTCCAAGGCGTGCGATCTGCCAGCGCAACCGCTGCGCACTTGCCTGGAATTGCCCTAGGCCCACATCTCGTGCGATGCGTTCAGCTTGCGCATCAGCTCATTCTCGCGCAGCCTCGCCCACAGACGTTCGATGTTCGGCCAGGCGCCGCGCACCTTCTGGACCTCGGGATGCCAAGCCACCAGCATGACGAGGTAGATGTCCGCCAGCGACAGCCTCTCGCCGGCCAGCCAGTCGCGGCCGGCCAAAGCCTGGTCGAGAATGGCAAAGCCGCGATCCATCTCGGCGACCGCCGCCTGCTTAACCGGCTGCAGGCCGTCGCCATCGGTGGTGTAGCGATGGGCGTAATAGAGCCGCAGCACCGCCGGGTAGAGCACCGACGACATGAAAGCCATCCAGCGCAGGAAATCGGCGCGGGCGGGCGAGCCCGCTTGCGGCGCGAGACGAGCTTCAGGGTGGCGCTCGGCGAGCAGGATGCAGATCGCCGCAGATTCGGTCAGCGAATGACCGTCCGGCAGTGTCAGCACGGGCACCTGGTTCAAAGGGCTGATGGCGAGGAAGGCCGGATCCGGCGGATCCTTCTTGGGCACGTCGATCTGCTCGAAGGGCACGCCGGCCATGGCAAGCGCCGCCTCGACGACGAAGCCGCCGCTGTTTGGGCGCGTATAGAGCTTGTACATGAAAATCCTCCAACCGGCCGATTGGGCCGGCGGCGATATGAGCCGGAAGCGGCGCCTGCCTCAAGCCGCCGACGAATGCCACCGGCGCCTTTTCAGCGGTCCAGTCCGTTCAGGCCCCCAGCCCGTCGAACAGGATGGTCGAGAGATAGCGCTCGGCGAAGGAGGGGATGACGACGACGAGGGTCTTGCCCTTGTTCTCCGGCCGAGAGCCGACGACGATTGCCGCCTGGAGTGCCGCGCCCGACGAGATGCCGACCGGAACGCCTTCGAGCCGGGCGACGAGACGCGCATTGGCGACCGAATCCTCGTTCGAGACCCTGACGACCTCGTCATAGATCGAGGTGTCGAGGATTTTGGGCGCAAAGCCTGCGCCGATGCCCTGGATCTTGTGTGGGCCGGGCTGGCCTCCCGACAGAACCGGCGAGGCTTCCGGCTCGACCGCCACGACGTGCAGCGAAGGCTTGCGCTTCTTCAGCACCTGGCCGACGCCGGTGATAGTGCCGCCTGTGCCGATGCCGGCGACGAAGATGTCGACTTCGCCATTGGTGTCGTTCCAGATTTCCTCGGCCGTGGTGCGGCGGTGGATTTCGGGGTTGGCCGGATTTTCGAACTGCTGCGGGATGATGGCGTTGGGCAGCGTCGCGGCGAGCTCGTCGGCCTTGGCGATGGCGCCCTTCATGCCTTTCGGGCCCTCGGTCAGCACCAGCTCGGCTCCGAGCAGCGCCAGCATCTTGCGGCGCTCGACCGACATCGTCTCCGGCATGGTGAGGATCAGCTTGTAGCCCTTGGCGGCGGCGGCGAAGGCGAGCGCGATGCCGGTGTTGCCGGAAGTCGGCTCGATCAGCGTGGTCTTGCCGGGCGAAATCTTGCCGGCCTCCTCCAGCGCCTCGATCATGGCGACGCCGATGCGGTCCTTGACGGAGGCGATCGGGTTGAAGAATTCGAGCTTGGCCAGAAGGTTGGCGACGATGCCCTTTTCCTTCGCAAACTTGTCCAGCCTGACCAGCGGCGTGTCGCCAATCGTCTCCGTGATCGAGTTGAAGACGCGGCCGCGGCCGGGCACGCGCGCGGAGGTGACGGGCTTGTTCATTGGTTTCGCTCCCAAGGCAATGGCACAGGCAGACAGAATAAGGCTTTCAGCCGCGCAAGATAGGCTGAGGCTGGAAAATATCCGAGTGGGGCGGTTGCTCAAAAGCGCCCGCGGCCGGAAATGCATTTTCCGCCAAGCCGGGTTTCAGGAATAGTTTGGCCGAATCCGGGATCGGTTGAGATTGGAACCTATTGACGCGCCGCTATGGCGGCAGCCGCGCCCATCATGAAGCCGGCGGCGGTGCGGTTCAGCACCTTCAGCGCGCGCGGCGATTTCAGGAACCAGCGCGCCTTGGCTGCGAGCGCCAGATAAGGCACCAGCACCACGAACAGAACCGCCACGGTGAGCATCGCAAGAATCGCGTAGTCGGCGAGCGTGATCGTCTTCAGGTCGACGATGGTCGGCGTGATGGCGAGATAGAAGATCATCGTCTTGGGATTGCCGAGCGTCACCGTCAGCCCGGCGATGAAGCTCGACACCAGCCCGCCTTTGGCCTTCCGCGCCTCGACGGTCTCGGGCGTGATGCCGCTGGTCCAGAAGCGCCAGGCGAGGAAGGCGAGATAGGCGACGCCGGCCCATTTGATGGCGAGGAAGACCATGCCGAAGGTCTGCGCGACGAAGGCGAGCCCGAGCACGACGGCGGTGAGATAGGTGAGGTCGCCGAGCATCAGGCCGAACGACATGGCAAGCGAGGACCGGAAGCCGGAGCCGAGCGCGCGGGCGACAAGCGCCGTGACGCCGGGGCCCGGAATGGCGGCGGCGACGCCGAGCGCGGCGCTGTAGGCAAGGAATCCGGTGAGTGTCATTGGTTCTGGCCTGGCGTATGTGGGGCTGGGTTTTTATCACGATGCCGGATCGACGGTAATTCCCTCGCACTGGAATTCGTTACGCCAGCGCGACTGGCACGGGCATTTGGCCGGTCGCCCGGCGGGCGCCTTGGAGATTGGCTGGAGCGTCCCAACCTCGTCATCCACGGGCGGAGCAAGGAGCGAAGCGACGCGCGCAGACCCGAGGATCCATTCCGTGACCTCCGAGCGCCACAACGGTGCAGAATTCTGCGCCGCTGCACTCTTTGATCAGGGTCACGGAATGGATTCCAGGGTCTCCGCGACGCCGCTTCGCGGCTGCTCCGCCCTGGAATGACGAGGTTGGGGGAGCTACCCACCATACGTAATACGCCAGATCGTCCCGTTGCCGTCCTCGGTCAGGATCAGCGCGCCGTCCCTGGCCACGGCGACGCCGACCGGCCGGCCCCAGACCGCGTCGTCGGATATGACGAAGCCGGTGGCGAAGTCCTCGTATTCGCCGGTCGGCTTGCCGTCCTTGAACCTCAGCCGCACCACCTTGTAGCCGGTGCGGACATTGCGGTTCCACGAGCCGTGCAGCGTGACGAAGGCGTCGCCCTTAAAATCGGCCGGGAAGTTGGCGCCATCATAAAAGGCGATGTTGAGTGGCGCCGAATGCGCCTGCATCAGCACGTCCGGAACCGTGACCTTGCCGGCGAGATCGGGGCGGGCGCCCTTGTGGCGCGGGTCCTCATTGTCGCCGATATAATACCAGGGCCAGCCATAGAAAGCGCCGTCCTTCACGGCGGTGGCATATTCGAAGGGGGTGTTGTCGCCAAGTTCGTCGCGCTCGTTGACGACGCACCAGAGCGCGCCCGTCGCCGGCTGCATGGTCATGCCGGAACAGTTGCGCAGGCCGGTGGCGACGGTTCTGCGGTTGTTGCCGTCGGGGTCGAAGGCCAGCACGTCGGCGCGGCCCTGTTCCAGACCCCAGGCCTCGCCCAGCGGCTGCGATTTCGTCCACGCCTCGACACCGCCCTTCGGCTTCGCGCCCATGTCCTCGGCGATGTTGGAGCCGGAACCGACCGACAGATAGAGCGTCTTGCCGTCGGGCGAGAAGGCGATGTCGCGCGTCCAGTGGTGGCTGGCGGGGACTTTGGCGACGATGGTTTCCGGCTTGCCCGACGCTTCCAGGTCGCCGTCGCGGTAGGGGAAGCGGACGACGCTGTTGCTGTTGGCGACATAGACCCATTGCGGCTTGTCGCCCGGCGGGTAGAAGGCGATGCCGTAGGGCCGGGTCAGGCCCTTGGCGAAGATCGACTCCTGTGCAGGCTTGGCGCTGCCTTCCGCCAGGCGATAGACGCGCACCTGGTTCGCCCGGCTCTCGGCAACGAAGAAGTCGCCGTTCGGCGCCACCCGCACGACGCGGGGACTGTCGATGCCGGATGCGATCAGTTCGGCGGAAAAGCCAGGCGGAAGCTTTGGCTTCGCATCCTCGGGGCGCTCGGTGACGCCGCCGCCGTTCGAGGCGGACTCCGTCATGTCGGGTTTCGGCAAATCCTCAGGTTTCAGCAGTCGGCGCACGCCCGGACGGTCGGCTTTCCAGTCGCCGAAAGCTTTTTCGCCGCTGAGCAAGGGCTGACCGGCCTGCTGCGCAAAGGCAGCCGTGGCAAAAACCAGCGCGAGGCCCGCAAGGCCGGCGATCCGCATCATGCTGTCCTCCGTCTCTGCCACTATGTCCTGCCTTCGGGTGCCTCAGTCGATAAGGCCCCGGAGACAGAACATATTGGGCTAACGATCGAAAAGAGAAGCTCGCGCACGTGACTTGCCGGCCTCAGGCCTCTTCGGCATCCAGATCGTCGTCGAGGCGCTTTTCCAACTCGACGAGATCGGCCGGCAGGGGCAGGCCCATGGCGCGCATCTCTCTTAGCTTCTCGCGCAGCTGCTCCTGGATCTCGTGCTCGTCCTCGGGCTGGTTCACCATTTCCTCGAGCAGCAGGCTGATCTGGGCCTTGAGCGATTCCAGCGCCATGTTCTTCTCCTTAGCACCCTCAGCTGTGTCGAGGTTCAGGTCAGGCCGGCCTCACCTGAATATCGATACACCTAACGAAGCATGCGGGAAATCAGTTGTGCAGTGTAATCGACCATCGGCACGATGCGGGCGTAGTTCAGGCGGGTCGGCCCGATGACGCCAAGCGCGCCGACGACGCGGGCGTCCTTGTCGCGATAGGGGGCGACGACCAGCGAGGAGCCGGACAGCGAAAACAGCTTGTTCTCCGAGCCGATGAAGATGCGCACGCCCGGCCCTTCTTCGGCAAGATCAAGCAGCTGCAGCAGCCCGTCCTGGGTTTCCAAATCCTCGAACAGATGGCGAAGCAATTCGATGTCCGCCTGAGCGGTGACGTTTTCCAGGAGGTTGGCGCGGCCGCGCACGATAAGGCGCGCCGGCAGGCCGCTTTCGGCGCCGGCCCAGACCGCGAGGCCTTTCTCGACCAGATCCTGCGACAGCGTGTCGAGGGCAGCCCTGGTCTCGTCCTTGATGCGGGCGATTTCCGCCCGCGCCTCGGCCAGTGTCCGGCCACGGATATGGGCGTTGAGGAAATTGGACGCCTCGTGCAGCTGCGACACGGTGGTGCCGGCCGGCAGGTCGACGACGCGGTTCTCGACATCGCCGTTCTGCGACACCAGCACGGCGAGTGCCTTTGCGGGCTCGAGCTGGATGAATTCGATGTGCTTCAGCGCCACCTCGTGCTTGGAGGCGAGCACGAGGCCGGCGCCGCGCGACATGCCCGACAGCATCTGGCTGGCCTCGGTCAGCATATGCTCCAGCGTCGCGCCCGAGCCGGAGGCGCGCACCTGCGCCTCGATGGTGCGGCGCTCGTCGTCGGAAAGGTCGCCCAGCTCCATGAAGGCGTCGACGAAAAAGCGCAGCCCGGTCTGGGTCGGCAGCCGCCCGGCGGAAACATGCGGCGCGTAGATCAGCCCCAGATGCTCGAGGTCGCTCATCACATTGCGGATGGTGGCCGGCGACAGCGACGAGGGCAGGATGCGCGACAGGCTGCGCGAGCCGACCGGCTCGCCGTCGCGCAGGTAGGAATCGACGATCCGCCGGAAAATATCGCGCGAGCGCATGTCGAGTGACTGAAGTACCGGCGACTGCGACGTCGGATCGACTGGTTTGTTCATTCCGGCGAGAAACCTCCTTCCAAAAGATATAGACTTAAGCTACGGCGGCGCAACCCGGTGCCGCGCTCGCGGTCACACGGTGCCGCGTTTGCGGTCACCGGTGGCGCGTTCGCAGTCGCGCGGCCCGTTTTCCTGCGCGGCGTCCTTTTCCTTTGCGACTTGCCCCGCATGCGTCTACAAGCCGGCCACGATTCCGGAAACGACAAGAAAGAAGGCCGAATGCGCCCCTCCAAACGCCAAGCCGACGAAATGCGCGCCATCTCCTTCGAACGCGGCGTCTCCAAGCACGCCGAAGGCTCGTGCCTGGTGAAGTTCGGCGACACGCATGTCCTGTGCACGGCGAGCCTGGAGGAAAAGGTGCCGGCCTGGATGCGCAATTCCGGCAAGGGCTGGGTGACGGCCGAATACGGCATGCTGCCGCGCTCGACCGGCGAGCGCATGCGGCGCGAAGCCTCCGCCGGCAAGCAGGGCGGCCGCACGCTGGAGATCCAGCGGCTGATCGGCCGCTCGCTGCGCGCCGTGGTCGACCTGCAGGCGCTGGGCGAGCAGCAGATCACCGTCGACTGCGACGTGATCCAGGCCGATGGCGGCACTCGCACCGCCTCGATCACCGGCGGCTGGGTGGCGCTCTACGATTGCCTGCGCTGGATGGAAGCGCGCCAGATGGTGAGCGTCGCCAAGGTGCTCAAGGACCATGTCGCGGCGATTTCCTGCGGCATCCATGACGGCCAGCCGGTCATCGATCTTGATTACCTGGAGGATTCCTCGGCCGGCACTGACGCCAATTTCGTCATGACCGGCAAGGGCGGTATCGTCGAGATCCAAGGCACGGCCGAGGGCGAGCCTTTCTCCGAGGAGCAGTTCGCGGCGCTGATGGGCTTGGCGAAGAAGGGTATTTCGCGGCTGGTGAGCCTGCAGCAGATGGCGGTGGCGTAGGTTTTCGAATGCCGAGCCTAGGCCCCCCTCTCTGGCCTGCCGGCCATCTCCCCCTCAAGGGGGGAGATTGGATGTCACGGCGGCTTTCGCCAATCGCCAATGTTGCAGAAGAGGTGCCGGCGTGGCCGCAGCTAATCTCCCCCCTTGAGGGGGAGATGCCCGGCAGGGCAGAGAGGGGGGCCTCGTGATACCCTCTGCAATCCTCGAATCCACCCTCTACGTCACAGACCTACACGCCGCCGAAACCTTCTACCGCGACATCATCGGCCTCGAAGCCTTAGGCAAGGTCGAAGGGCGCCACGTCTTCTTCCGCTGCGGCGACGGCGTGCTGCTTCTCTTCAACGCCGAGGCAACGAAAATCCCGCCGGCGCCGGACGCTCGGCTGAAGGTCCCGCCGCACGGCACGGCCGGCGAAGGGCACCTCTGCTTTGCGGCAACCGCCGATGAAATCGCTGCATGGCGCAAGCATCTGTCCGCCAACAACATCGCCATCGAAAGCGATTTCGAATGGCCGCAGGGCGGGCACTCGATCTATATCCGCGACCCGTCGGGCAATTCGATCGAGTTCGCCGAGCCAAGGATCTGGGGTTTCTGATGCACTCGCAACCTTTTCATTCCCTTGGGGAAAAAAAGATCGTCGTCGCCAGCCACAATGAAGGCAAGCTGCGCGAATTCGCCGACCTGATGGCGCCGTTCGGATTCGAGGCGAAATCGGCCAAGGAATACGGCCTGCCCGAACCCGACGAGACCGGCACCACCTTCGAGGAGAACGCCTATATCAAGGCATATGCCGCCGCCAAGGCGACCGGCCTGCCGGCGCTGTCGGACGATTCCGGGCTCTGCGTCGACGCGCTCGACGGCGCGCCCGGTGTCTATACCGCCAACTGGGCCGAGACGCCGGACGGCAGCAGGGATTTCGGCATGGCCATGCAGCGCACCGAGGTGGCGCTTCAGGAGGTTGGCGCTACGGAGCCCGCGCAGCGCACCGGCCGCTTCGTCGCCGTCATCTGCCTGGCATTTCCCGACGGCGAGGCCGAATATTATCGCGGCGAGGCCGAAGGCAGGCTGGTGTGGCCGCCGCGCGGCACGCTCGGCTTCGGCTACGATCCGGTGTTCCTGCCCAACGGTTTCGACAAGACCTTTGGCGAGATGAGCGCGCAAGAAAAGCATGGCTGGAGGCCCGGCCAGGCGACGGCGCTTTCGCACCGCGCCCGCGCCTTTCAGAAATTCGCCGAAGTGCGATTGAATTTGGCCAGATTGGATTTGGCGCGATCAGGATCCGCATGAGCGCAGTGCCCCTACCGCTCGACCGCAGCCCCGGCTTCGGCGTCTATATCCACTGGCCGTTCTGCGCGGCCAAGTGCCCTTACTGCGACTTCAACAGCCATGTCCGCCACCAGCCGGTCGACCAGGAGCGTTTTGCGCGCGCCTTCGAGACGGAGCTCAAGACCATGCGCGACCGCACCGGGCCGCGCGAGGTGACCAGCATCTTCCTCGGCGGCGGCACGCCGTCACTGATGAAGCCGGAAACGGTGGCCGCCGTCCTGGAGGCCGTGGCGAGGAACTGGACGGTGCCGGCCGGCATCGAGGTGACGCTGGAGGCCAACCCGTCCTCGGTCGAGGCCGAGCGTTTCCGCGGCTATCGCGCCGCCGGCGTCAACCGCGTCTCGCTCGGCGTGCAGGCCCTGAACGACAAGGATCTGCGCTTTCTCGGCCGACTGCACAATGTCGAGGAGGCGCTGCACGCCATTGGCCTCGCGCGCGAAATCTTCCCGCGCCTCTCCTTCGACCTGATCTACGCACGGCCCGGCCAGACACCGGAGGCGTGGGGGGCGGAGCTGGAGCAGGCGATCGGCTATGCCGTCGACCACCTGTCGCTCTATCAGCTGACCATCGAGGAGGGCACGCCCTTCCACGCGCTTTACGCGGCACGCAAATTCACGCTGCCCGACAACGATCATGCCGCCGACCTCTACGCGCTGACGCAGGAGGCAACGGCGGCGCAAGGCCTGCCGGCCTATGAGATTTCCAACCACGCGCGGCCGGGCGCCGAGAGCCGGCACAACCTCACCTATTGGCGCTATGGCGAATATGTCGGCGTCGGCCCCGGCGCGCATGGCCGCTTCGTCGAGAACGGCCGCCGCACGGTGACGATCGCGGAAAGAATGCCGGAGACCTGGGCCAATCTGGTCGAGGCCAAAGGCCACGGCGTCACCGGCGGCGAGATCCTGACGCGTTCCGAGGAGGCTGACGAGTTCCTGCTGATGGGACTGCGGCTGGCCGAAGGCATCGACCTGCAGCGCTACGAGGCGCTCTCGGGTCGCGGCCTTTCGAGCGCGCGGCTCTCGGTGCTGCAGGAAGAAGGCCTGGTGGCGCCTGTCGGCAACGCCCGCCTGCGCGCCACGACGGCGGGGATGATCGTGCTGGATGCGGTGGTGGCGGATTTGGCCAGGTAGCGCGGCAGCCAGTCAGTCTGCGCGATGATGTTAGATATTTGGCTTGCCTAGCCGAATGCCATTTCCATGCATCCAATGGGACCTGCAATGAAGTTCCTGATCCATGAGACGCTGCGAACTTTAAACACGGATGATGTTTTTGAGTTTGGATTGACCGAGATTTCGAAATCCCATGAGCATCCCGACCTCTATGAAGCAGTGACCGTGTTCATCAGAAACCGGAAATCGCAGAAACACAAAACGTCGGGCTTGAGCGAGTTTGACGTCGTGCGCAGTTTCATGACTTATGTTGGGATAAATTTGAGGGCAATCGCAAAAGACGATTCGATAGAATTCGACTTGAACGGACTTACTCTGGATCAGTACATACCGCTTACGAAATCAATACGCGAGATTATGGACGAGTAGCGCTGGTCCCTCCATAGGATATCTGCTCGCTTTGAAGAACGTGCTTTTCGTCTGCAGCCAGAATCGGCTGCGCAGCCCGACTGCCGAGCAGGTGTTTTCCAAACGCTGCGACATCGAGGTCGAATCGGCCGGCACCAATCACGACGCCCACAATCCGTTGACGCATGAGCTGGTCGCCTGGGCGGACATCATCTTCGTCATGGAAAAGGCACACCGCGCCAAGCTGCAGAAGAAATTCCGATCGAGCCTGAAAGGCGCCAGGGTTATCTGCCTCGAAATTCCGGACGACTATGAGTTCATGGACCCGGAACTGGTGCGGCTGCTGGAAGCGAGGGTGGGTAGATACCTTTGAAAGAGGCGAATGCCTCTCGCGTTCGTCATTCTCGGGCTTGACCCGAGAATCCATGCCGTGACTTTGGCCATAGGGTGCAGCGGAGCAGAATTCTGCACCGTCAGCGACGCTTCAATGTAACGGCCTGGACTCCAGGGTCTGCGCGCGTCGCTTCGCTCCTTGCTTCGCCCTGGAATGACGAAGTGGGGCCGCTCGCGGCCAATGACGATGGACGCGACGCCTTAAGCGTCGTGCTTCTGGCGGTGCTTGCCGCGGTGCTTCTCGCCATGCGCCTCGCCGTGACGGACAGGCTTCTGGTCGGCCTTGTCGCGGCGCGCGCCGGACTCGGCGGCGATGGGGTGTGGAGGGATGCCCTCGCGGGCGGTCTTGCTTTCAAGTCGGCTGATAAAAATATCGAAGCGATTGGGCATCGTTCGGTCCTGCCTCCTCCCGGGGAATCAGGGGTTAAATTCGCCGATGTGGGTTTCGTTCCGCACTGTGGCAAAGGCAAGGCGATTTCGTTGCGTCGACCTCACGTTTTGCAACGGGGCGTCAGCCATGCGAAACAGATTTGGTTCTTACGCAATTCCGGACGGAAAACCGCGACGCACTTTTCCTGGAATTGCTCGGAATGAGGGGCATTCGGTGACCGGCGACAAACGCAGCTATCTGATCGGGCAAAGCGAGGTCGCGGCGCGGCCGCTTCAGCCGGCGCTTTATCTGGTGGCGACGCCGATCGGCAATCTGGCCGACATCACGCTGCGCGCGTTGGAGACGCTGGCCGCCGCCGACATCGTCGCCTGCGAGGACACGCGCGTCTCGCGGGTGCTGCTCGAGCGCTACGGCATCCGCCGCCGCACCACCGCCTATCACGAGCACAATGCGGGCGAGGCCGGGCCGAAGCTGATCGAGGCGCTGGCCGCCGGACAGAGCGTCGCGCTGATTTCCGACGCCGGCACGCCTTTGGTCTCCGATCCCGGCTACCGGCTGGTCGGCGAGGCGCTGGAGCGCGGCATTCGCGTCGTGCCCATCCCTGGACCTTCGGCTCCGCTTGCGGCGCTGACCGCTTCCGGCCTTCCTTCCGATGCTTTCCTGTTCGCCGGATTTCTGCCCGTGAAGACCGGGCAGCGGCTGACCAAGCTGGAGACGTTCAAGCAGGTGCCGGCGACGCTGATTTTCTTCGAATCGCCGCGCCGTCTGGCAGAGACGCTCGGCGCCATGGTCGAGGCGCTGGGCGGCGCGCGGAAAGCCGCCATCGGGCGCGAGCTGACCAAGACGTTCGAGGAGATGCGCACCGGAACGCTTGCCGAGTTGGCAGACCACTATGCGGCGGCCGACACGCCGAAGGGCGAGATCGTTATCTGTGTCGGTCCGCCCGAAGCGGCGGAGGACCAGCCGGCCGACATCGACCGCCTCCTGCTCTCGCTTGCGGCCGAAATGCCGGCATCGAAGGCTGCAGCGGAAGCGGCAAAAATGACCGGCGGGCAGAAGCAGGCGCTTTATCGGCGACTGCTGGAGCTGAAGGCGGACGGGGATGGCTGAACGCACGGTCGGCCATCGCCGAAAGGCCTATCGGCGCGGCCACCGCGGCGAGTGGCTGGCGGCGCTGGCGCTGATGCTGAAAGGCTATCGCATCCTTGCCCGGCGCCACCGCACCAGGCTCGGCGAGATCGACCTCATCGCCCGGCGCGGCGACCTCGTGCTGTTCGTCGAGGTCAAGGCGCGGCGAACATTGATCGAGGCGATGGAAGCGATCGGCCGCGAATCGGAGCGCCGCATCGAGGGTGCCGCGGATTTGTGGCTGTCGCGCCAGCCGGATTACGGCCGGCTGTCGATGCGCTTCGACATGGTGGCGGTGCTGCCCTGGCGCTGGCCGGTGCATGTCGAGAACGCGTTTTACGGGAAGAGTTGACGGTCTGCCCAACGGCGATGGGCTGGCGGGACAGCGCCCCCCTCTGGCCTGCCGGCCATCTCCCCCACTAGGGGGGAGATCAGATGTCGCTCTCGCTTCGCCAATCGCCAACGTTGCAAGAGGTGGTGCCGCTGGCGGAACTGCTAATCTTCCCCCTCGTGGGGGAGATGCCCGGCAGGGCAGAGGGGGGCGCGAAGGAACTCGACGAAGCAGTATAAGAGAGCGACCTCAGTTCACCCCCAGACCATCAGCGCCGCCAACCCGAGTCCTCCAACCACCAGCCGCCACCAGCCGAACAGCGAATAACCGTTGCGCGAGACGTAATCGAGCAGGAAGCGCACCACGATGAGCGCGGTGACGAAGGCGGCGATGAAGCCGACGGCGATGATCGGCAAATCGGCCGAGGTCAGCACGTTGCGGTTCTTGAAAAGATCGAAGGCGAAGGCGCCGACCATGGTCGGCATGGCGAGGAAGAAGGAGAATTCGGCCGCCGCGCGCTTGTCGACGCCCATCAGCAGCGCGCCGACGATGGTCGAGCCGGAGCGCGAGGTGCCGGGGATCAGCGACAGACACTGGAACAGGCCGATCTTGAGATAAACGCTCAACGGGAAGTCCTCGACATCATGGTGGACCGGCTTGAGGTTGATGCGGTCGACGATGAGCAGAACCACGCCGCCGATGATCAGCATGATGCAGATCAGCCGGGGCGATTCGAACAATATGGTCTTGATGAAATCATGCGCCAGCGCGCCGATGACGGCGGCCGGCAGGAAGGCGATCAGGATACCGACGACGAAATGCCGGGTCTGCGGATCGCTGGGCAGCTTGATCAGCATCTGCCACAGCTTGCTGAAATAGACGCTGAGGATCGCCAGGATCGCGCCGAGCTGGATCAGGATCTCGAAGGCCTTGCCGGTGGAGTGGAAGCCGAGGAAATGCCCGGCAAGCAGGATGTGGCCGGTCGAGGACACCGGGATGAACTCGGTCAGGCCCTCCAGCAACCCAAGCAGCAGCGCTTCGACGATGGTCTGGCTTTCCATGGCAACCTCTGCTTTTGAATGACGGCTAAGGGAAGGGCTTGCTTGTCATGGGGCGGAAGTCCCCCTATAGGTCGCAACACCATGACAGTCCCTGGAATCGGGCGGCCAAGACTTATCGGCGCTGACACCGATTCGCCAGTGCGCCTTTTCATCGCGGAACCATGCTGACGCTTTTCCATCATCCCATGTTTGCCACCTGCCGCTTCGTGCGCCTCGCTTTCGGCGAGTATGGCGAGGAGTTGGCGCTGATCGAGGAAAAGCCGTGGACGCGGCGCAAGGAGTTCCTGGCGCTGAACCCGGCCGGCACGCTGCCGATCCTGCTCGCCGAAGGCGACGTGCCGATCGTCGGCGCCATGGTGATCGCCGAATATCTCGACGAGACGCGCGGTGTCCTCAAGCGCGACAAGCGGCTGTTCGCTGAGGACCCGATGCAGCGCGCCGAAATCCGCCGGCTGACCGACTGGTATCTGGCGAAGGCTGAAAGCGAAGTGACCCGCCACCTGGTGCGCGAGCGCGTGCTGAAGCCGGTCATGCCGGAAACCGCCGGCGGCGGCTCGCCGGACTCGGCCGCGATCCGCGCCGCGCGCGCCAACATCCGCCAGCACATGAAATACACCAACTGGCTCGCCGGCACGCGCCATTGGCTGGCCGGCAACAAGGTGACCTATGCCGATCTTGCGGCGGCGGCGACGCTTTCGGTGCTCGATTATCTCGGCGAGATCGACTGGCGCGAACATGGCGCCGCGCGCGAATGGTACACGCGGGTGAAATCGCGGCCATCGTTCCGGCCGCTGCTCTCCGACCGGGTGCGCGGCCTTTCGCCGGTATCGCATTATGCGGACCTCGACTTCTGAAACCTTGCGCGCGCTGATCGAGGCGGAGGCGCGCCGCGCCGGCTTCGAGGCTGTCGCGGTGACCCGGCCGGACGCGATCCCGCTGGCGGCGGCAAGGCTCGCCGAATTCGTATCCGACGGTTTCCACGGCTCGATGGAGTGGATCGCCGACACTGTTCAGCGCCGCGCCGAACCCTCGACGCTGTGGCCGGAGGTGCGCTCCATCATCGTTCTCGCCATGAATTACGGCCCGGACCGCGACCCGCGCGATGTCCTCGAAAAGCGCGACCGCGGCGCGATCTCGGTCTATGCGCAGAACCGCGACTACCACGACGTGATGAAGGGCCGGCTGAAGGAGATCGCCGGCAAGATCGTGGCGAAGGCCGGCGGCGACGTGAAGGTGTTTGTCGATACAGCACCAGTGATGGAAAAGCCTCTTGCCGAAGCGGCGGGGCTCGGCTGGCAAGGCAAGCACACCAACCTGGTCAGCCGCGCGCATGGCTCGTGGCTGTTCCTCGGCACGATCTTCACCACGGCCGAGCTGGAGCCGGACCAGCCCGAAATCGACCATTGCGGCTCCTGCCGAGCCTGCCTGGACGTCTGCCCGACCGGCGCGTTCCCCGCGCCCTACCGGCTCGATGCGCGGCGCTGCATTTCCTACCTGACCATCGAGAACAAGGGGCCGATCCCGCGCGAGTTCCGCGACAAGATCGGCAACCGCATCTATGGCTGCGACGATTGCCTGGCGGCCTGTCCGTGGAACAAGTTCGCCAGCGCGGCGTCCGAGGCAAAGCTGGCCGCGCGCGCCGATCTGCGCGAGCCGCCGCTTTCGGAGCTGCTCGCGCTCGACGACGCGGCGTTCCGCGCTTTCTTCTCTGGCTCGCCGATCAAGCGCATCGGCCGCGACCGCTTTGTCCGCAACGTGCTGATTGCCGCCGGCAATTCGGACGACGCCTCGCTAACGCCTATTGTGCATCACCTGCTCGACGACGCCTCGCCGCTGGTGCGGGGTGCGGCAATCTGGGCCCTGTCGCGACTGCTCTCCGACCGCGAATTTGGCGATCTTGCCGCCACAGCTGCGAAAGCCGAGACGGATGCGACGGTCCGCGAGGAATGGCTGGCGGCGCCGGCATATCCGGCGAAGGCCGATTGAAGGGGTTCATCGATGGGCGAAAGACGCTTCTTCATCTTCGGCGCCGGCTATTCCGGCAAGGCTTTCGCGCGGGCCAATGACCGGCGCGCTCCGGTCTGCGGCACGACGCGGGCGCAGGAAAAGTTCGAGGTGCTGCGATCGGCCGGGATCGAGCCGCTACAATTCGATGGCGCGCTCTCGCCCGAGGTCAGCGATGCGCTCGCAAGGACCACGCATCTCATCGTCTCGATCGCTCCCGACGAGGCCGGCGACCCGGTGCTCAACGCCGCCAGCGAGACGATCCGGGCAAAGATGCCGGCGCTGGAATGGATCGGCTATCTCTCGACCGTCGGCGTCTATGGCGACCATGGCGGCGCCTGGGTGGACGAGACCAGCGCGTGCCGGCCGGTGTCGAAGCGCTCGATGATGCGGGTGGCGGCCGAACAGGAATGGCTGAAGCTTGGCCGGGCGATCGGCAAACCGGTGGCGATCCTGCGGCTTTCCGGGATCTATGGACCCGGCCGCAACGCGCTGTCCAATCTCGAGGACGGGACGGCGCGGCGGCTGGTCAAGCCGGGACAGGTGTTCAACCGCATCCATTGCGACGACATCGCCGGGGCGCTCTGGCTTCTGTCGGAAAACAATCTCGGCGGCATTTTCAACGTCACCGATGACGAGCCGGCGCCGCCGCAGGACGTCGTGGCTTACGCCGCCGGGCTGATGGGGATCGAGCCGCCGCCCGAAATTCCTTTTGAGACCGCCCAACTTTCGCCCATGGCGCGGTCTTTCTATGGCGAGAACAAGCGCGTCGCGAATCAGGCGATCAAGGCGGCCGGCTACCGCTTCCGGTTTCCCAACTACCGGGTGGCGCTGGAGCGGATGTGGGCCGAGGGCAACTGGCGGGACGGAGCGCCGCGCAGCCCGATGCGAGGATGATGCCGGTGAAGGACGATCATCTTCTACTGCTTTGATCGATGTGGGACGCGCGGCGTGGTATGATTCGTTCCTGATCAGATCGCTTGACGCGCGGCAAACGGATAGACTGGAGAGGGACCCAGCCTGATGAATTTGCGATCGCTGCCTGACCGCAAGCCGTTCCTGACCGCCGCGCTGGCGCTGGTGGCGCTCGCCGCGCTGGCGGCTGTCGCTATTTCGGCCGAACCTCGTGCCAAGGAGTTGTTCGGCGCCCGAAAACTGCCGGCCGTGGCGCCCGCGCAATCCTTCGGTTTCTATTCGAAAGGCTGCTTCACCGGTGGCGTCGCGCTGCCGATGGACGGCCCGACCTGGGAAGTGATGCGCCCGTCGCGCAACCGGCGCTGGGGTCATCCGGCAATGATCGCGCTGATCGAGAAGCTTTCGCGCGATGCCCAGGCGGATGGCTGGCCGGGGCTTCTGGTCGGCGATGTCTCGCAGCCGCGCGGCGGACCGATGATGACCGGCCACGCCTCGCACCAGATCGGGCTCGACGCCGATATCTGGCTGACGCCGATGCCGAAGCGGCCGCTGACCATCGCGCAGCGCGAGACCATGAGCGCGACGCTGATGGTCGACGAAAAAACGCATCTGGTGAAGGACGCGCTGTGGACGCCGGCGCATACGCGGCTTTTGAAGCGCGCGGCGAGCTATCCTGAGGTCGAGCGCATCCTGGTCAATCCCGGCATCAAGAAGAAGCTCTGCGACACCGTCACCGGCGACCGCTCCTGGCTGCGCAAGATCCGGCCGTTCTGGGGCCACGACTATCATTTCCATATGCGCATCGGCTGTCAGCCGGGCTCGCCCTTCTGCAAGGGGCAAGAGACGACGCCGGACGACGATGGCTGCGGCAAGCCGCTGGCCTGGTGGTTCACCGAGGAGCCGTGGCGGCCGAACAAGAATCCGGATGCGCCCAAGGCGCGCGACCTGATGACGATGGCCAACCTGCCCAAGCAGTGCCAGGACGTGGTCAACGCACCGGACGCGCCCTCGCTGGAGGCCGTGACCTATCATGGCGGCGGCGATGCCGCGGCGGCCGTGGCCGAACCGCAGCCGACCGAGCCGGCGGAAACGATCTCCAGCGGCAACGCCGCGATCCCGGCGGCGGCAAGCGCTTTCGCGCCGACGCCAAAGATCGGCATCCCGCTGCCAAGGCCAAGGCCCGGGAACTAGTGCGTTTCACCGTTTCACGAAGCGGCGAAACGCCCTATCTCTTCGCTTTGACGCAATTCCGGACGGAAAGCTACGGCGCGGGCGCCGAGCCTAACCGCTCTCACTTTTCCTGGAATTGTTCTAAGGCGCAAGCGGGCTTCCCCTTTGCGGGGTCATGCGCTAGTCAATCGATTGAAACGGCGCAGCGGCGCCGCAACGAGGACGATCAAAAGCATGGCAGGCGAAGACGAGAAGGGACTGCGGTTTCCGGTCCTGATCGGCGATATTGGCGGCACCAATGCGCGCTTCTCGATCGTGCTCGACGCCAATTCGGAAGCCACCGAGCCGCAGATCGTCCAGACGGCGAATTTCAAGACCATCGACGAGGCGATCCAGGCGGCGGTGCTCGACCGCTCGTCCATCCAGCCGAACTCGGCGGTGCTGGCGATCGCCGGGCCGGTTGACGGCGACGAGATCCCGCTCACCAACTGCCCCTGGGTCGTGAGGCCCCGGCAGATGCTTGCCAATCTGGGTCTGGGCGAGGTCGTCGTGCTCAACGATTTCGAGGCGCAGGCGCTGGCCGTGGTGGCGCTCGGCGAAGAGCATATGGAAAAGATCGGCGGCGGCACGCCGGAACCCAATGCGAGCCGGGTTGTGCTCGGTCCCGGAACGGGTCTCGGCGTCGCCGGGCTGATCTATGCGCTCGACCATTGGATACCGGTACCGGGCGAGGGCGGGCATATGGACATCGGCCCGCGCACGCCGCGCGACTTCGAAGTGTTCCCGCATATCGACAAGCTCGAGGGCCGCATATCCGGCGAGCAGATCCTGTGCGGACGTGGGCTCGTCAACGTCTACCGCGCCGTGGCCAGCACGGACGGCAAGCCGACGCCCTTGACCACGCCGGCCGAGGTCACGGCGGCGGCGCTTTCGAAATCCGATCCGGTGGCCGAGGAGGCGCTGGCGCTGTTCGTCACCTGCCTCGGCCGCACCGCGGGCGACCTGGCGCTGGTGTTCATGGGCCGCGGCGGCGTGTTCCTGACCGGCGGCATCGCGCAAAAGATCGTGCCGGCGCTCAAAGCGGGCAATTTCCGCGCTGCGTTCGAGGACAAGGCGCCGCACCGCGCGCTGATGCGCGAAATGCCGGTCTACGTCATCACCCATCCGCTGGCGGCGCTGCTCGGGCTTGCCGCCTATGCCAGGACGCCTTCGCTGTTCGGCGTGCGGACGGCGGGGCGGCACTGGCGGGCGTGATCGCTCCGGCGCTCGGGACGGCGCGACGAAGTTTCGCCATAGGCAAGCCGTAGCCGGGGCGCTAAGAGGGTGCGAAAAAGGCGTCCTGACGTTTACGAGAACCCACGAAGCGCTTCGATTTGACACTTCAAAATCCAAACAAGGCAAAAAGCCGGTCCGCCGAGGTCACGGCGGTGCTGCGCCGTATCGTCGCTGAAAACGGCTATGACCATCGCTGGTCCTATGCGGTCGTCATCGTCTGCTCGCTGCTGGTTTCGGGCGCGACCGCCTTCTCGGCCTGGGTCATGGCCCCGATGGTCAATCAAATCTTCTACGAACGGAGCAGCGGCGCCGTCTGGTGGATTTGCGCCGGCTTCATGGGCGCCTTCCTCGTGCGCGGCTTTGCCGGTTACGGCCAGGCGGTGATGTTAGCCACGATCGGCAACAATCTCGTCGCCCGGTACCAGAAACGCTGTTTCGACCAACTGATGAAGCTCGGCGTCAATTTCTTCAACGATACGCGTTCCGGGCGCCTGGCGGCGCAGCTGGACGAGAATGTCGGCGGCATTCGCGACCTGCTGTCGCTGACCTTGATTTCGATCACCCGCGACGCGGTGACGCTGATCGGCCTAGTCTGCCTGATGGTCTACCAGGATCCGGTGCTGTCGCTCAGCTCGCTGCTGATCGGACCGCCGCTGATCTGGGCCGTCGTCTACATCACCCGCCGGGTGCGCAAGATCAACCGCGAATCCGTGCTGATCAACTCGCGGCTGAGCGGCTCGGTGCAGGAGGCAGTTCAAGGCATCGCCATCGTCAAGGCCTTCACCATGGAAGACGAGCTGGCCCGCCGCATCGGCATCATGGCCGATACGGCCGAGCAGCGCAGCAACAAGATCGCCCGCGTCTCCGAGCGGCTGTCGCCGATTTCCGACATGCTGGCCGGTCTCGCCGTTACCGCCGTCATCGCCTATTCCGGCTATCGGGCATTGTATCTCGGCCAACCGCCGGGCGCGGTGTTTTCCTTCATCACCGCGCTGATTCTTGCCTATGATCCGGCGCGGCGCCTGGCGCGCATGCAGGTCACGATGGAACGCGCGCTGGTCAATGCGCGCATGATCTACGAGCTGCTCGACCTCGAGCCGAAGCAGGGCGACGCGCCCGACGCGGTTGAGGCGAAGATCACCACCGGCGAGGTGCGCTTCAACAATGTGACGTTCGGCTACAGCGCCGACATGCCGGTGCTGCGAAACCTGAGCTTCACCGCTGCCGCCGGCAAGGTGACGGCGATCGTCGGCGCCTCGGGCGCCGGCAAGTCGACGCTGGTGGCGCTGCTGCAGCGCTTCTACGACGTCGACCAGGGCTCGATCGAAGTCGACGGCCAGGATATCTCGAAGGTGACGAAGCGGTCACTGCGCCAATCGATCGCCTATGTCTCGCAGGCGCCTTATCTGTTCGAAGGCACGATCCGCGACAACATCCGCTACGGCCGGCTGTCGGCCACCGACGCCGAGATCGAGCAGGCGGCGAAACAGGCGGCCGCCGACGATTTCATCCGCCAGCAGCCGCAAGGCTACGACACGCCGGTCGGCGAGAACGGCGTGACGCTGTCGGGCGGCCAGCGCCAGCGCGTCTCGATCGCGCGCGCCATCGTGCGCCAGGCGCCCATCCTTCTGCTCGACGAAGCGACCTCGGCGCTCGACAACGAGGCGGAAGCGCGCGTGCAGGAAGCGCTGACCCATGTCATGGAAGGCCGCACCACCATCGTGATCGCTCACCGGCTGTCGACCGTGGTCAATGCCGACCGCATCATCGTGCTGGAAGAGGGGCGGCTGGTCGAGGAAGGCACGCACGCGACGCTGATGGCCGACCCGCACAGCATCTATGCCCGCTTCCATCGGATACAGGGCAAGAAGGGGCTGGGGCTTGTCGACGACGTCAAGGCAAGCCAGACTTCGGCCCAAACTCCCGCATCGCGCAGCCGCGCCAAGAAGACCGTCAGGAGAAGCGCATGAGTGAAGCCGGCGATATGGGCCTGGTGGTGGTGGGCGCCGCCGGCCGCATGGGCCAGACGCTGATCCGCGCCATCCACTCCATGCCCGGCGCGCGCGTCGCCGCCGCGATCGAGCGACCGGACTCGCCCCATCTCGGCAAGGATGCGGGCGAGCTCGCCGGCATCGGCATCATCAACGTGCCGATCGTCGACGACCCGCTGCCGGCCTTCGCCAAGGCCGACGGCGTGCTCGATTTCACGGCGCCCGCGGCAAGCGTCGAATTCGCCGGCTATGCCGCGCAGGCGCGCATCGTCCATGTCATCGGCACCACCGGCTGCTCGGCCGACGACAACGCGAAGATCGCCGCCGCCGCGCGCCATGCCACGATCGTCAAATCCGGCAATATGAGCCTCGGCGTCAATCTGCTGGCGGTGCTGGTCGAGCAGGCTGCGAAGGCGCTCGATTCCGACGATTTCGACATCGAGATCCTGGAGATGCATCACCGTCACAAGGTCGACGCGCCGTCCGGCACGGCGCTGCTGCTCGGCGAGGCTGCTGCGAAAGGGCGCGGCATCGATCTTGCCGGCAACAGCGTGCGGGTGCGCGACGGCCATACCGGAGTGCGCAAGGCCGGCTCCATCGGCTTCGCAACGCTGCGCGGCGGCTCCGTCGTCGGCGACCACAGCGTGATCTTGGCCGGCACCGGCGAGCGCATCACGCTTTCCCACCATGCCGAGGACCGGGCGATCTTCGCGCGCGGCGCCGTGAAAGCCGCGCTTTGGGCCCGCGCGAAGAAGCCGGGGCTTTATTCCATGCGGGACGTGCTCGGCCTGAGCTGATCCCGATCCAAACCATTCCATAGGAGCAAACATGTCGGGAACTCTCGTGCTCGTGCGCCACGGCCAGAGCGAATGGAACCTGAAGAACCTGTTCACCGGCTGGCGCGATGTCGACCTGACCGACCAGGGCACCGCCGAAGCACTCGCGGCCGGCGAAAAGCTCAAGGCGCGCGGCCTGAAATTCGACATCGCCTACACCTCTGCCTTGAAGCGGGCGCAGGTGACCTGCCAGCACATCCTCGACATCGTCGGCCAGAGCGACCTGAAGACGATCCGCGACCAGGCGCTCAACGAGCGCGACTATGGCGACCTCTCCGGCCTCAACAAGGATGATGCGCGCAAGAAATGGGGCGAGGAGCAGGTGCATATCTGGCGCCGCTCCTACGACATCGCGCCGCCCGGCGGCGAAAGCCTGAAGGATACCGGCGCGCGCGTGTGGCCCTATTACCTGCACGAGGTGCAGCCGCATGTGCTGCGCGGCGAGACCGTGCTGGTCGCCGCGCACGGCAATTCGTTGCGCGCGCTGATCATGGCGCTGGACGGCAAGAGCGGCGAGGAGATCGTCAAGCTCGAGCTCGGCACCGGCGTGCCGGTGATCTACAAGCTCAACGCCGATTCCACCGTGGCGAAGAAAGAAGTGCTGGAGGGGTGAGCTTCCTTCTCCCCGTTCACGCTACGGCATGCGCACATTTCCAAGCGGGCTGGCCTTTGGCGATAGCGTGCATGGCAGCTTGGCGCATGCATTGTCTTATGTAGCGCTGGTCGACCCCCACTCCGTCTCGGCTTCGCCGAGCCACCTCTCCCCCGATCGACGGGGTAGAGGAAAGGCGCCAAGCCTTTTGCCGTCAACGCCCGTCCAGCAACACTCCCTTCCTTTCCCTCCGGAGGGGGGAAAGGTGGCGCTGCGAAGCAGCGACGGATTGGGGGAACCACGTGGCAATGAAGCCTCGGCCCGATCAGTCGCGCCAGGCACAGAGTACGTGTGCATAGCGTAGCCCGCTCACGAGGAGAAAATACCCGGCAGGGCAATGAGGGGCAGCGCGGCCATCGACGAAAAAACCGCGTTGACACACACCGTTTGCCCGCTTACTAGAGCGCCCACCAGCCCAGATGGCGGAATTGGTAGACGCGCACGGTTCAGGTCCGTGTTCCGCAAGGAGTGGAGGTTCGAGTCCTCTTCTGGGCACCAAATTCCCGTTTCAGACGATCTGACGCGATGAGCAAAAAAGCCCGGATTTTCCGGGCTTTTTTGTGTCCCGCAACTCATCTCGCGTTGAACCGTTCCTATCTTGCCGGCTAACCCGAGGTTCCATGATGCCCGCGCCGTTCAAGGAGTGGAAGGTTCTGCCGCATGGCAGGCTCTCTCCTGTCGACGACGATATTCTGACGGTGACCGGCGACATACCGATGCCGGTTGGCAACATGAAACGGCGCATGACCGTGGTCCGACTGCGCGACCGGCGGCTTGTCATCTTCAGCGCCATCGCGCTCGACGACGAACAGATGCGCGAGATCGAGGCCTTCGGCCAGCCGGCCGTCTTGGTCGTCCCTAATGATCATCACCGGCTCGATGCAAAGCCATGGAAGGATCGCTATCCCACCCTTCAGGTGATTGCACCGGCGGGCGCACTCAACAGCGTCGAGAAGGCGGTACATGTCGATGCGGCGCGCGGCGACTTTGGGGATCCCGACGTCAAGCTCGTCACCGTACCCGGAACCCGTGATCGCGAAGCGGCGTTGCAAATTGACGGAACGAACGGCACGACGCTCGTTCTCAACGATATCGTCGGCAACATCCGCGGCGCATCCGGCTTTGCAGGCTGGGCATTGCGCATGATGGGATTTGCCGGTGATGAGCCGCATATACCCTGGCCGGTCAAGCTGACGATGGTCCGCGACAAGGCGGCACTCGCGGCGCAATTGAGACAATGGGCCGAACAGCCGGCGCTCAAGCGCATCCTTGTCTCGCATGGCTCAGTCATCACCGAGGATCCGCGCGGGACGCTGCGCAAGCTGGCGACGTCGCTCGGATAGATGAAAGCATAGCGACCAACCTCTCCTTCCGGCCAGTCTCCCAACAAAGCGCTTCAAACCCGGCCTCGACGACGCTACGGTCCGCCCCATGGCCCCTTCCGTCAGCCCGACCATCGCCGCGCGCCGCGACCAGATGTTTCCGATCCTCACCGACGCGGACATCGAACGCATGCGCCGCTTCGGCGAGGCGCGCGCCTATGCCGCCGGCGATCACATCGTGACGGCCGGCACGGTCTCGCCCGGGGTGATCCTCATCCTGTCGGGCAAGGTCGATATCACCCAGGCCGGCGGGCTTGGCCCGCGCGAGGCGATCATCAGCTATAGTGCCGGCAATTTCGTCGGCGAGCTGGCGCAATTGTCGAACCGGCCGTCGCTGGTCAATGCCGAGGCGGACGGACCGGTCGAGGCTATCGTCATCCCCTCGCAGCGCCTGCGCGATCTGATGGTGCAGGAGGCCAATCTCGGCGAGCGCGTCATGCGGGCGCTGATCCTGCGCCGGGTCGGCCTGCTCGAAAGCGGCACCAGCGGGCCGGTCGTCATCGGCCCGCCCGGCAATGGCGACGTGCTGCGGCTGCAGGGCTTTCTGCGGCGCAGCGGCCTGCCGCATCGGGCGCTCGATTCCGACACCGACCCTTGCGCCAAAACGCTGATCGAGCGTTTCCATGTCGACCCGCACCATCTGCCGATCGTGCTCTGCCCCAACGGCAAGCTGATGCACAATCCGGGCGAGACCGAGCTTGCCCGCTGCGTCGGCCTGCTGCGGCCGATCGATGCCGAAAAAATCTATGACGTGGCGATCGTCGGCGCCGGGCCGGCGGGGCTGGCAGCCGCTGTCTATGCCGCTTCCGAAGGGCTGTCGACCATCGTGCTCGATTGCCGCGCCTTCGGCGGACAGGCGGGCGCCTCGGCCCGCATCGAAAACTATCTCGGCTTCCCGACCGGAATCACCGGCATGGCGCTGATGGCGCGCGCCTATAACCAGGCGCAGAAATTCGGCGTCGAGATGGTGATCCCCGACGAGGCGAAGCTGCTGGACGACGCTACCGACGGCGCCCGCTACCGGTTGGCCCTCGGCGATGGCGAAACGGTGCGCGCACGCGCGGTGGTGATCGCCAGCGGCGCGCGCTACCGCCGCCTCGATATCGCCAACCTCGCGCAATTCGAGGGGACCTCGGTGCATTACTGGGCCTCGCCGATCGAGGCACGGCTTTGCCAGGACCAGGAAGTGGCGCTGGTCGGCGCCGGCAATTCGGCGGGACAGGCGGCTGTCTATCTGGCGAGCCAGGTGCGCAAGGTGACGCTGCTGGCGCGCCGCGACAGCCTCGACGCCACCATGTCGCGCTATCTGGTCGAGCGCATCGCGGCGCAGCCCAACATCGAGGTGCTGACCGAGACCGAGGTCGCGGCGCTGGAGGGCAGCGAAGGCAAACTCGAGCAGCTGCACTGGCGCAACCGGGCGACCGGCGAGGAGACGACGCGCGCCATCCGCCACCTCTTCCTGTTCATCGGCGCCGACCCGAACACCGACTGGCTGGCGAACTGCAACGTGGCGCTGGACGCCAAGGGTTTCGTGCGCACCGGGCCGGACACGACACCGGGGCACGGGCTGATGGAGACCAGCCGCAGCGGCGTGTTCGCCATCGGCGATGTGCGCTGCGGCTCGACCAAGCGCGTTGCTGCCGCCGTCGGCGAAGGCGCCCAGGTGGTTGCGGCGCTGCATGCCTATCTGGCGCGGGACGGCGCCGCTAGACCATGATGGCGGTTCGTTGAATCGCCATCACGGTCCAACTCTTGTTGGAGCATGATCTTTCTCCGGAAACCGGTTCCCACTTTTCGGGATCATGCTCTAGAACCAACAGGCCAAACCGCCCAGGAGACCATGATGGACGAATGCAGGCATACGAAGGACATCAAAAAGGTCACGCCGAGCGCGCTCGGCTGCGAGGAATGCCTGAAGAGCGGCTCCTGGTGGGTGCATCTGAGGCTCTGCCGGACCTGCGGTCATGTCGGCTGCTGCGACGACTCGCCCAACCGCCACGCGACAAAGCATTTCCATGCCACGCAGCATCCGATCATAGAGGGCTACGACCCACCGGAAGGCTGGGGCTGGTGCTTCGTCGACGAGGTGTTCATCGATCTCGGCGACGACACGACGCCGCAGAACGGCCCGATCCCGAAGTTTGTTTGACGGTGCAGGGCAAGCCGGCCGGGCGACGCCTTGTTCAGCGCACCGAACTCGTGACGGTCGGATCGACGGCATCGGGCACGGATTTGCGCTCATTGCCGGCGAAGATGCCGATGAGGAGAAGGCTGAGCACAACCGGCACAAACAGGATGGCGACGCGCGCCTGCACGTAAAAGATGGCACGCCATTCGTTTCGCTTTTCGGGGCTATCGTTCATCATGCTCGCTCTGTTGTGCCTCCCAGGGAGGGGACATAGAGACGAAGCGTTAAACATCTCCTTCCGATTCGGTTAACGCGGGAGGTCTGCTGCAATCGCAAAGGGCAGCGCTGCCCCCTCTCCGTCCGCTGCGCGGTCAACTCTCCCCACTTCGTCTACGCTATGCACACATCTTCTGTGAGTGACTGGCGAGGCCGAGGCTTGATTGCCAGGTGGTTCCCCCAATCCGTCGCTGCTTCGCAGCGCCACCTTTCCCCCCTCCGGAGGGAAAGGAAGGGAGCGTTGCTGGACGAGCGTTGACGGCAAAAGGCTTGGCGCCTTTCCTCTACCCCGTCGATCGGGGGAGAGGTGGCTCGGCGAAGCCGAGACGGAGTGGGGGTCAACCAGCGCTGCATAAGACAAGGCATGCGCCAAGCTGCCATGCACGCCGTCGCCAAGACCAGCCGCTTGGAAATGTGTGCATGCCGTAGCCCACTGCGTGAGGCGAGGAACGGCGGGCCGCCTCACGCATTGGCTTTTCCGCCGATTTCAGGCAAACCTCGTCGCTTGTAAACCGACACGGAGAAGCGTGATGTTCCGATGGGGTGTTCTGTCGACGGCGAAGATCGGCCGCGAGCAGCTTTTGCCGGCAATCGTGGAGTCGGAGAACGGTGTCCTGTCGGCGATCGCCAGCCGCGACCTGTCGAAGGCCAAGGCGCTGGGCGAGCGTTTCGGCGCCCGTCATGCCTTCGGCTCCTATGAGGAACTGCTCGCCTCCGAGGAGGTCGACGGCGTCTACATCCCGCTGCCGACATCGCAGCATGTCGAATGGACGGCGAAAGCGATCGAGGCCGGAAAACATGTGCTGGTTGAGAAGCCGCTGGCGCTCGACGCCAAGGACATTCCGCCGCTGATCAGGCTGCGCGATGAGAAGAAGGTGCTGGTCTGCGAGGCCTTCATGGTCGTCTATCACCCGCAATGGATCAAGGTGCGCGACCTGATCGCAAGCGGCGCCATCGGCCGGCTGCGCCATGTGCAGGGCGCGTTTTCCTATTACAATGTCGACCCCAAGAACATGCGCAACCAGCTCGATCTCGGCGGCGGCGCGCTGCCTGACATCGGCGTCTATCCGGCCGTGTCGACGCGCTTTTCGACCGGCAAGGAGCCGCTGCGGGTGCAGGCGACGATCGAGCGCGACAAGACTTTCGGCACCGACATCTATTCCTCGATCCGAGCCGATTTCGGCGATTTCGAGCTGTCCTTCTACCTGTCGACGCAGATGGCGGCGCGGCAGGTGATGGTATTCCACGGCGAGAAGGGCTTCATCGAGGTCTTCGCCCCGTTCAATGCCGGGCTCTACGATCACCACCGCATCGAGCTGCACAACCAGAACCACAGCGAGGCGCAGGTGTTCCGCTTCCCAGGCACGCAGCAATACAGGCTGGAGTGCGAAGCCTTCGTGCGCGCCGCCCAGGGCGGCAAGGACCGCGTCTTCACGCTGGAGGAATCGGTGCTCAACCAGAAAGTCATCGACGCCATCTTCCGCGCCGGTGACAAAGACGGCTGGGAGCCCGTCTGAGGCTTTGCAATAAGTTTGCCGGCTGATCCTGGGAGGGAAAATGGCTGACGCGGACGTGATCATTGTCGGCGCGGGGCTGGCCGGCCTCGTCGCCGCGACGGAGGTGGCGGAGGCCGGCAAGAAAATCATCATCGTCGACCAGGAGCCGGAACAGTCGCTGGGCGGCCAGGCCTTCTGGTCATTCGGCGGGTTGTTCCTGGTCGATTCGCCGGAGCAGCGGCGCATGCGCATCCGCGATTCCCACGACCTCGCGCTCGAGGACTGGATGGGCACCGCCGCCTTCGACCGTCCGGAGGATTTCTGGCCGCGCAAATGGGCTGAGGCTTATGTCGGCTTCGCCGCGGGCGAGAAGCGCTCCTGGCTGCTCGAGCGCGGCCTGAAATTCTTCCCCGTGGTCGGCTGGGCCGAGCGCGGCGGCGGCAATGCCGTCGGCCACGGCAATTCGGTGCCGCGCTTCCACATCACCTGGGGCACCGGGCCTGGCGTGCTCGAACCTTTCGTGCTGCGCGTGCGCGAGGCGCAGAAGCGCGGGCTGGTCGAGTTCAGGTTCCGCCACCGGGTCAACGAGATCATCCGCACCGGCGATACAGTGACGGGCGTGCGCGGCGATGTGCTGGAACCGAGCAGCGTCGAGCGCGGCCGCAAGAGCGCGCGCGCCGCGACCGGCGCGTTCGAGCTTCACGCGCAAGCGGTGATCGTCGCTTCCGGCGGCATCGGCGGCAATCACGAGCTGGTGCGCCAGAACTGGCCGCAGCGGCTGGGCGCGCCGCCGAAGCGGATGATCACCGGCGTGCCGGACCATGTCGACGGCCGCATGCTGGCGATCACCGAGGCCGCCGGCGGAAGGGTCATCAATCGCGACCGCATGTGGCACTATGTCGAGGGCATCAGGAACTGGGCGCCGAACTGGACCGAGCACGCGATCCGCATCCTACCCGGCCCCTCCTCGCTTTGGCTCGACGCGCGCGGCAAAAGGCTGCCGGCGCCGCTCTATCCGGGCTTCGACACGCTGGGCACGCTCAGCCACATCATGAGCACCGGCTTCGATTATTCCTGGTTCATCCTGACCAAGAAGATCATCCAGAAGGAGTTCGCGCTGTCGGGCTCCGAGCAGAACCCGGACCTCACCGGCAAAAGCTGGCGGCAGGTGCTGGGCCGCGCGACATCAGGTATTCCCGGCCCGGTGAAAGCGTTCATGGACAAGGGCGAGGATTTCATCGTCGAGGCCGATCTTGCGAAACTGGTGGCGCGCATGAACGCGCTGGCCGGCGGCGAGCCGCTGCTGGACGTCGCCCAAATCGAGCGCGAGATTCGCGCCCGCGACATGCAGCTCGACAATCCGTTCTCCAAGGATGCGCAGATCACCGCGCTGCGCGGTGCGCGCTCCTATCTCGGCGACAGGCTGATCCGCACCGCCAAGCCGCACAAGATGCTCGATCCGGCGAACGGCCCGCTGATCGCGGTGCGCCTCAACATCCTGACCCGCAAGACGCTGGGCGGGCTGCAGACCAACCTCGATAGCCGCGTGCTCAATGCCGCCGGCCAGCCGGTGCCGGGGCTCTACGCGGTCGGCGAGGTGGCCGGCTTCGGCGGCGGCGGCGTGCATGGCTATGCGGCGCTGGAAGGCACGTTTCTCGGCGGCTGCATTTTTTCGGGGCGCAGCGCAGGGCGGGCGGCGGCGAAGGCGGTCGCCTGAGCGGTTATCCCCCCTTGAGGTGGTTTAGGGGGAAATTTTTTGTGTCCACGCGAATCCTTTGACCCGCACGAAACGTCTTCCTCATACCAACCGAAGGAGACGACAATGACCTACAATCTGATCCGCTACGGCGTGAAGGACACCAGCATCGCCGAGAACCGGGCGCTGGTGGCTAAAGTGTTCGAGGCGCTGGATGAAACGCAGCCGCAATCGGTGCGCTATCTGGTGCTCGAACTGGAGAATGGCGAATTCGTCCACCTCGTCGGCTACGACAAGGACAGCTCGGCGTTGACCGAACTCGACGCTTTCAAGGCGTTCGGCGCCGATCATGCCGCGCGGCGTTCGACGCCTCTTGTGAGGGCGCCGGCGAAGATCGTCGGGAATTATCGTATGCTGGCCAAGGCCTATGAAGCCGTGCCCGCCTGATCCGGCACGGCCTCGGCAAGGCGAGAAAGAGGACGATGAGCTCAGCAGGGTTCGGCCGTGCGGAACTTGACGCCATGCTCGTCGGCCTGCGGCCGAAACTTCACCGCTACGCCGCCCGCATGGCCGGCTCGTCGATCGAGGGCGAGGACATCGTGCAGGAGACGGTTGTAAAGGCGCTTGCCGCGTATGATGGCGGCGCCCGCGTCGAGCGCCTCGAGCAGTGGCTGTTCCGCATCGCCCACAATGCGGCGCAGGATCATCTGCGCCGCCGCCAGCGGGAGCGCTCACGTATCACCGAAACCGACATGACGACGATTGAGGATCTCTCGGCCAGCGCCGAGGCGAGGCTTGCGGCGGCAGCAAGCCTGCGCACGTTCATGCAACTCACGCCGGCGCAGCGCAGCGCCGTGGTCCTGATCGACGTGCTCGGTCTCAGCCTTTCAGAAACCTGCGAGGTGACGGGAGCGACTTTGGCTGCAACCAAGGCGGCGCTGCATCGCGGCCGGGCAGAGCTGAAGGCGCTGGCCGCCCGAACGGACCAAGTGGCCATGCCGAAGCTCGACCGGGAGGAGGAGCGCCGGCTGCGCTGCTATGTGGACCTGTTCAACGCGCGCGATTTCGACGGGGTCAGGAGGCTGATCGCCGAGGATGTCCAGGTCGACGTCCTCAATCGCACCCGCCTCAACGGCAAGAAGGAAGCCTCGACCTATTTCGGCAATTACGACCACCTCGGTGACTGGGCCCTGTCGCTCGGCTTCGTCGATGGCCGGCCGGCGATCCTCATCCGCAACCCACAGGCGGACGATGCCGTGCGCGGCTTCGTGCTGATCGACTGGCGCGACGAAGAGGTCGCCCGCATCCGCGATTTCCGCTACGTGCCGTACTGCGTCGCCGAGGCGGATATCTGCTTGCTTACCAATTGAGCTGCGAAGCGATCACGGTTCGAATAGAACCGAGCGCGTTTCTTTGCTGCCGTTAGCCACCGCCTTGATCGCCCTGCTCGACGGAGCGAACGGAAAGGCCAATGCCGGCAAGGGCTGAATAGAGGCGATCAGGTGCCGTCGCGAGGACGGCGCTCCGTCACATCATCGTGAACGTCGCGTGGCATGAATTGCCGATCGGAACGCCATCTCAAATCCGCCGCAAAGGCAAATCAACTGGCCCGTCATCGTCAGTCAATTGTCTTTTCGCCAATCACGGCATAGTGCGAGCCATACGAGCTCGCGGGTCCTCCAATGTCTCTGAATGAAGCAACCAAGCCCGCCAAGAAAAACGCGCCCAAAGCCAAACCAGTGACGGAATCGCCACCGCGCGATCAGATCCTGATCGGCCCTGATTTCATACATAAGGGCGAGCCGCACGAGAGGCTTGACCGCTTCTTCGGCGATCTGGCGAGCCGCTTCGACGCAGCACCGGCGGTGATTTCCGGCGGCCGGCCCTGGTCATATCGCGAGCTGAACAGCCGTGCCAATCAGTTCGCGCATCTGCTGATCGAGCGTGGCGTGAAGCCGGGCGACAGGGTAGGCCTTTTGCTGGACCGCTCCGCTGAAACCTATATCGCCATCCTTGCCGTGATGAAGGCCGGGGCGGCCTTCGTCCCTCTAGCCACCGCGTTCCCGGAAGATCGCATGGTGATGATCATCGAGGACGCCAATGTCACGATGGTGATCAGCGTCTCCGGTTATGCCGCGCGCGTGGCGCGCCTGCCGGTTCCGCATATCTCGATCGACTCGGCGGAATCCGAAATCGCTCTCAAGCCGGAAACGGCGCCCCTGCCGGAGGGTAGCCAGGACCAGACCTGCTACATTCTCTACACGTCCGGCACCACGGGCAAGCCGAAAGGCGTGGTCATCACGCATCAGAGCTTCTGCAATTTCATCCGCGTCGCCGCGGCATCCTACGGCTACCAGCCGGGCGACCGCGTGTATCAGGGCATGACCATCGCTTTCGACTTCTCCTCGGAGGAGATCTGGGTGCCTTTTGCCGCCGGCGCCACGGTCGTGCCGGCGCCCGGCCAACAGCCCCTCATGGGCGAAGAGCTGGCCAGCTTCCTGCGCGAGCATCACATCACCTGCATGGCCTGCAGTCCGACGCTTTTGTCGTCGATCGAGAGCGACGCGCCCAGCCTGCGCACGATTCTGGTCGGCGGCGAAGCCTGCTCGCATAAGCTCGTGGTGCGCTGGGCGAAGCCCGGCCGCCAGATCCTGAACACCTATGGCCCGACCGAGGCGACGGTCACCGCCACCATGGGCTTGCTGACGCCGGACGAAGCGGTGACCATCGGCAGGCCGCTGCCCACCTATTCGATAGCCATTCTCGACCCCGAAAAGCCGAAAGTGCTGACCGGTGATCAGCTGGGCGAGATCTGCATCGGCGGCATGGGCGTGGCGGTAGGCTATCTCAACCGGCCGGAACTCACCGAGCAGCGATTCATCAAGGATTTCATCGGCCTGCCGAACAATCCCAGCGGCCGCATCTACCGGACGGGCGATCTCGGCCGCATCAACGGCAAGGGCGAGATCGAGTATCACGGCCGCATCGACACGCAGGTGAAAATCCGCGGCTACCGCATCGAGCTGGGCGAGATCGAGGCCGTGCTGCTGGAACAGCCGGGTATCGCGCAGGCGGCGGTCACGACGTGGGAGATCGAGCCCGAGCGCACGGAACTGGTCGCCTATTACGCCCCCAGAAGCGGCGGCGACAGTGTGGATCGCACCATGCTCGTGCGGGAACTCAAGCTGCGGCTGCCCGACTATATGGTTCCGGCCTATCTGGAGCAGCTGCCGGCGATCCCGATGACCGTCTCCAACAAGGTCGACCTGAGAAAGCTGCCAAAGCCGACCAGCGCGCGCGTCGCGGCCGGCCATGCGATGATCGACCCGCGCAACGAGGACGAGAGGTTTCTGGTCGACACGCTGCAGGATGTGCTGAAATTCGAGGACATCTCCATCGAAGACCACTTCTTCGACGACCTCGGCGCGAACTCGCTGTTGATGGCGAGGTTCTGCGCGCGCATCCGCTCCCGCAAGGCCTGGTCGACGACCTCGATGCGCGACGTATACCTGCATCCCACGGTCGCGAAGCTCGCCGAGCACCTGCGCGCGCCGCAGATGGCCGCGGTTGCTGCGAGCGAGCCGATGCTGACGCATCGGGCTTCCAGCTTTGCCTATTGGAGCACGGGCTTTGGGCAGCTCATGTTCTACGCGCTCTACAGCTATGGCTCGCTCTGGGCGATCAATGACGGGCTCAACTGGGTCTATGACGCGCTGGACGACCCGGTGCAGCTCTATCTGCGCTGCGTTCTGTTGTCCGCCAGCGTCTTCTTCGGGCTCAGCGGTTTTGCCATCATCGCCAAATGGCTGCTGGTCGGCCGCTGGAAGGCCGAGACGTTCCCGATCTGGGGCTGGCGTTATTATCGCTTCTGGGTCGTCAAGACGCTGGTCCGCAGCGCGCCGGTGGTGCTGTTCCGCGGCAGCCCGCTATACAGCCTCTATTTGCGCCTGCTCGGCGCTCGGCTAGGCAACCGCACCGTTATCGAGTGCCGGTCCGTTCCGGTCTGCACCGACCTGATCAGCATCGGCGACAACTCGATCCTGCGCAAGGATACCATGATCCTGGGCTTCCGGGCCCAGGCGGGCTACATCCACACCGGCCCGCTCGACATCGGCCACAACGCTTTCGTCGGCGTCGGCTCAACGTTGGACATCGACACCCGCATCGGCGACGGCGCCCAGCTGGGCCACGCTTCGTCGCTGCATCGCGGACAGGCGATTCCTGCCGGCGAGCGTTGGCACGGATCGCCGGCGATCCCGACCGAGGCGAACTATTGCACGGTTCCCAACGTGCCGCTGTCGCACGCGCGCCGGATCATCTACGAAGCGATCCAGCTCTTCATCCTCTTCGCCATCGTCACGCCGTTCCCGCTTCTGTTCCACACCTACTGGGAGAATGTCGGCGACGACTATCAGGAGACCATCGGCATCGTGGCGATCGGCACCACGGTGACGGTGGCGGGCTTCGTCATCGGCGGCGTGCTGCTGGCGGCCATCGTGCCGCGGCTGTTCAACCTCATGCTGAAGCCCGGCCGAAACTATTCGCTCTACGGCTTTCACTACTGGCTGCAATCGATGCTGGAGCTGGTAAGCAACGTGCGGCTGCTGAATGTGCTGTTCGGCGACAGCTCGGCCATCGTTTATTATTTGCGCGCCATCGGCTGGCGGCTGAACAAGGTGAACCAGACCGGGTCGAATTTCGGCACCAACCAGCGGCATGAAAACCCGCAGCTCAGCGAGATCGGCTCGGAAACCATGGTGTCCGACGGCCTGTTCATGGTCAACATGCAGAAGTCCGCCAATTCCTTCCGCCTCGAGCACACGCGGATCGGCGAGCGCAACTTCTTCGGCAACAACATCATCTATTCGCCGGATTCCCGCACCGGCGACAATTGCCTGCTCGGAACCAAGGTGCATGTACCGGTCGATGGTCCCGTGCGCGAGAATGTCGGGCTGCTTGGGTCGCCGCCCTTTGAAATCCCGCGCATGGTCAATCGCGACAAGGAGCTGCTCGGATTGATTTCCGACGAGGAGCGCCGCCGCCGGCTGCCGCTGAAGAACCTCCACAATCTGGTCACCGCGCTGCTGTTCCTGGCCGCGCAGTGGCTGATCCTGTTCCTGACGCTCGCCATTTGGGACAGGGCGCTCAACTACTACAACGAATGGGAGCAGACGGCGCTGTTCGTGGCGGTGGTGCTGACCACGGCGATCGGCATTCCGTTCTATGTCTTCCTGGAACGCGTCAGCCTCGGTTTTCGCCGGCTGAAGCCCAGGATGGCGACGATCTACGACCCCGTATTCTGGCGGCACGAACGCCATTGGAAACTGTCCGATTCGCCGATCATGGGCCTGTTCACCGGCACCCCCTTCAGGCCGCTGCTCCTGCGTCTGGTGGGCGTTAAGGTCGGGCGGCGCGTCTATGACGGGGGAAGCATAATCACCGAGCGGTCGCTGGTGGAGATCGGCGACGACGCGACGCTCAACGAGGGCTGCGTCATCCAGGCGCATTCGCTGGAGGAAGGCGCGTTCAAGTCCGACTACATCCGCATCGGCAATGGCTGCACGCTCGCCCCCGCCGCCTTCGTCCACTACGCCGTGGCAATGGGCGAGGGATCCGTGGCGGACCTCGATTGCTTCGTCATGAAGGGCGAAGTGCTGGAGCCCAACACCGTGTGGCGCGGCAACCCGGCGAAGCTCTATGGCGTGGTGACGCCGATCGACGCGAGCGCGATCAAGATCGGGCAGAAACAGTGAAGCGTGCCGCCGACGCGCGGACAGGCGACCGCCCGGTTGTCCTGCGTCCCGTCGGCGAAGATAACCGGGCGGCGATCCTGGCGCTCGAGCTGACGCCCGAGCAGCAAGGCTTCGTTGCTTCGAATGTCGACTCGCTGGAAGAGGCCGGGGAGGATGACGAGGCCATCGCCCGCGCTGTAGTTGCGGCCGGGCGCGTCGTCGGATTCCTGATGTACAGCGCTCCGGAGGACGATGACGAGGCGATCATCTATCGTTTCATGATCGACCGCCGCGAACAAGGCAAGGGCCTTGGGCGTGCCGCGGTTGCCCGGGTGCTGGAGGAGATCGCGCAGCTCGGCCACATACGCCGCGTCTCGATCTGCTACGAACCGGACAACGAGGCGGCGCGCCGGCTCTATGCCGGCTTCGGTTTCGTCGAGACGGAACTGGACGAGGATGGCGAGATGATTGCCGTGCTCGAATTGAGCAGCAAGTGATCACACGGCCGGACGACGCGCGACCGGACATCGAGAGCGCCGTCGAGCAGGCGCTGGCCGGCCTCGCGCAGCCCGGCCTCGTCACCGGCTGCCGTCTTATTCGTGCCGGCGACGAGCAATACATCCTGCCGGCGGAAGGCGCTTCCATCGCCACGCGCGAACAGAGGGCGCGCGCCGCCACTGGAGCGGGCCGTCGGGTCGCGCATGAATTGCTGCGGCGGCTGAGATGTGCGGATCTCGCCGTCTTACGGGGCCAATTGGGAAACCCGATCTGGCCTGCAGGGATCGTCGGTTCAATTGCGCATGACGACGAACTTGCCGTGGCAGTCGCCGCGCGATCCGACGCGATGAGAAGCGTGGGCGTCGACATTGAGCCTGCCCTGCCCCTGCCGCACGACCTCCAAGGCATGGTGGCAACGCCGCAGGACCGCCTGGGCGATCTTGATTCCGGTATAGGCAGCCGCATTCTGTTTGCGATCAAGGAGGCGGTCTACAAGGCCTCGTTTCCGCTCGACGGCCGCGTGCTGGGCTTTGAGGACATCGCCGTCGATCTCACCTCGGGCGAGGCGGTCACTTCATCGGGCAATCGGTTGACCGTGCGCTTCACCATCTCGCCCAGAATCCTGGCGCTGGCTTACCCGGCATAGGCGCGCCCTGCCCTGCCCTGACATTTCAGGGTGGGCGTTTGAACGACGAATAGCGTCCGAAGATTCGAACTGCGAGCCTCGAATAAGCGGTCTGGCGGAGGGCGCGTCGGACGACGGAGATCAGGCGGGAGCGTAGGCTAACCTGATCACATCCTCGATCCGGTCATGAGCCATCAGGCGGAGCGGCGGTCGGGGTCCGGCGAAATAAGGCTTGCCGTGGCCAAGCACCACCGGGTGCAGGTAGATCCGATACTCGTCGATCAGGCCCAGCTGGGTGAGGCTTCGCGCCAAATCCGGGCCGGCGACCTCGATCTCGCCGTCGCGCTCGGCCTTCAGCTTTCGGATAGCGTCCCCGAGATCGCCCTCGACAAGCCTTGCGTTGGGACCGACGGACTCCATCGAGCGTGAGACGACCCATTTCGGCTGGCGCCGCCACGCCGCCGCGTAGGCAAGTCGCTCGGCATCCCATTCAGGATGCTCGTCGTCCCAGTAGCGCATGATCTCATACATGCGGCGACCGTAGATGCTGCCCGCCTGACGCTCGGCCTCCTCGATGAAGTGGCGGAAAAGCGCGGGGCTCGGCCCGAAGGCCGTGTGATCGACGTAGCCGTCCAGCGACTGGTTCATTCCGAACACGAGCTTGGCCATTGTCTGTTCCTCACACGGCATCACAAATCTAATTGCATTGTGCAATCGGTTCAGATTAGGCCGACTGATTTTATTTTGCAATTGGTTCTGCCGCATACATAAACGCAACACGTTTCGGGCCGGATGATCGCCCGATCCTTTGCTGCAGTTCTCCCAACCGCGCAAATCCATCCGACGATGCAAAGCCGTTTCAAAACGGCCATTTGAAAACGGTGGGATTCAGCTAAACATCTGAAATTGCTGGCGCGCCCGAAGAGATTCGAACTCCTGACCCCCAGATTCGTAGTCTGGTGCTCTATCCAGCTGAGCTACGGGCGCGCAACAGGCCGTGCATGACACAGGCCCCGCGATCCGGTCGAGAAGGCCGGCCGCGATGTGGAGTGTTCCCTAACGACTGAATTTGCGAAAAGCAAGCCGATCCGGCAAAAGTTTTGTCGCAGGTGGTTTTGCCGTGCCTGAGGTGTATCGAGATTCAGGTCAGGCCGAGTCGAAAATGGTGGTTTCTGAGAACCGGAGCGGAGCGTACTTGAAGTACGTGAGCACCGGAAGCGCAGGAAGCCGCCATTTGCAGGCCGGCCTCACCTGAATATCGGCATACCTCAAGCCGGGCGGCGCAGGCCGTTGCGCGCCTGATCGAGCCGCACCGGCTGATCAGGAATGGTGACGGCGAAGACGGTGCGGCCGCCGATCGATTCGACCAGCTCGACCGTGCCGCCATGAGCGCGGATCAGCTCGTGCGCGATCGCTAGGCCAAGCCCGGTGCCGCCGCTGCGCGCCGAGCCGCGGAAGGCGGCGAACAGGTTCTCGCGCGCCTTGGGCGGCAGGCCGGGTCCGGTGTCGGTGACGGTGATGCGGCTGACGCTGCCCTGGCGCTCGGCCGCGACCGCCAGCCGGCGCACCACCGCGCTTTCGGTGTCGGCTGCCATCGCCTGCACGGAGTTGCGGCAGAGATTGGTGAGCACCCGGAACAGCTGGTCGGAATCGGCATCGACCTCGAAGGCGTGCTCGATGGCGTTGATGAACTCGATGCCCTCCTCGATGTCGAGCAGGCCGTGCACGTCGTCGACCAACTGGCGCAGTCGCACGCGGCGGCGCGACGGCGCCGGCTCCTGCGTGCGGCCGTAGTGAAGCACACCTTCGGAATAGGAGACGGCGCGGTCGAGGGCGCGCAGAAGCTTCGGCGCGAAGGCCTGCACGGTCGGGTCCTTCACCTGGCGCAGGCGATCCGACATCAGCTGCGCGGACGCCAGGATGTTGCGCATGTCGTGGTTGATCTTGGAGACGGCCAGGCCGAGATCCGCGAGATGCTTCTGCTCCGACAGCATCTTCTGCAGCCGGTCCTGCATCTGCGACAGCTCGCGCTCGGCGACCCCGATCTCGTCGGCGCGGTCGGCGGGGCGGATGACGCGGCCGGGATCGTCGGGCGCCTCGGAGAAGGCCAGGATCGAGCGCGTCATGGTGCGAATCGGCCCGATCATGATCAGGTCGATCGCCGCATAGACCAGCATGGCGGTGAACAGCGAGATGAGCAGCGAGACGACGGCGACGTTGCGCGAGTATCTCAGCATGGCGTCGCGCAAACGGTAGTCCGGCATGATCAGCTCGAATTCCTTGTCGCTGTCGCCGACCGGGCCGAAGACGCGCAGCATGCGCTTGCCGCCGAAGAACAGCGTGTCGAGCGCGCCGGTCATGCCGTTGATCAGGCCGACATTGGCTATATCGATGTGCGCGTCGACCTGTGGCGGCATGTCGGCGACCACCAGAAGCCGTGAGACGCCACCGTCACGCACCGCGATCGCCTTGGCGCCGATCGCCATCAGCACATCGTTCTGGGCGTTGTGGGACAGCGAGTTGGGCTCGCCCTGCAACAGCACGATCGACACCGCGGCGGCTGTGCTGAGGCGCTCCTTCAGCCAGTTGACCCGGTAGCTGGCGATCCAGGGCAGGAAGATCAGGATTTCAGCCAGCAGCACGAAGGCGATGGTGAGTAAAAGCAGCTTGGTCGACAGACCGCGCGACAATGGCACCCGGCGCGACGAATTCGCCGCCGCCGGTTGTGCCTTCTCGTTCGTGGGCAGAGTTTCACTCGTCATTGACGCGCATTCACAAAGGCTTGATCGGCCAAGATTATGCGATTTGCGGTCTTTTTGCCAATTTCATCGTCGGCTCGGCGAAAAAGGCCTCGCGGCGGGGCGGATTGACTTCCAAAGACCTTCTTTCTATAAGCCCGCTCACGCTCGGGCCATTCGTCCCGGCGCGGTTTCGATCGCGCCTAGGCCGGCCCGGCAAAGCTCCTGTTACACGGTGACAGAATCAAGAAGGGCCGCACCCCGCGGTATTAAAACAAATGAAGCGTACCTACCAACCGTCCAAGCTCGTCCGTAAGCGCCGGCATGGTTTCCGTGCCCGCATGGCCACCAAGGGTGGCCGTGGCGTCGTTGCCGCCCGTCGCAACCGCGGCCGCAAGCGGCTCAGCGCCTGAACGAAAGACGAGATCGTTGCCCGCACCCGGCAAGCCACAGGGGAAAACTCCCGGGCGGCTTCTGAAACGCGCGGATTTCTTGGCTGTGCGCGGCGGCGAGAAACGCCGCGGGCGGCTTTTTCTCGTTGAAGTTCTCGACCGCGGCGATGACCTTGCGCCGCGCGTCGGCTACACAGTCACCAAGAAGGTCGGCAACGCCGTGGTGCGTAACCGCGTCCGGCGGCGGCTGAGGGAAGCCGTGCGCGTTCATGCCGCCGATGACATGGCGCCCGGCAATGACTATGTCATCGTCGGGCGCGAAGACGTGCTTGCCATTCCGTTCGGCCAGTTGAAGGCCGAGCTCTCCCGCCGGCTGCGCGGAACACGATAGGCCAAGGGCTTCGATGGAAAACAACCGCAATTTCTTCATCACCATTGCGCTGTCGGTGCTGATCCTGACGCTCTGGCAGGTGTTCTACATGAACCCGCGCATGGAGCAGCAGCGCGAGCAGGCCCGCATCGAGCAGCAGCGCGTCGAGGCGCAGAAGAAGGAAGCGGGCGGCGGCGCCAACTCCGGCGCGGCCGGAACGCCGGCCCCGGCTTCCGGAAGCGTTCCCGGCGCGCCCGGCGGTGAAACGGTGACCGCCGCCAGCCGCGACCAGGCGATTGCCGCCACCAAGCGAGTCAAGATCGACACGCCAAGCCTCGAGGGCTCGATCAACCTGACCGGCGCGCGCCTCGACGACTTGAAGCTCAAGCATTACACCGAGACGGTCGACAAGAACTCGCCTAAGATCGAGCTGCTCAACCCGTCATCGCTGCCCAATGGCTATTTCGCCGAGATCGGTTTCGTCGGCAACGACAAGACCGGTGCGGTGCCAGGTGCGGATACGGTTTGGAGCGTCGAGGGCAACGCGACGCTGACTCCATCGTCGCCGGTGACCCTGACCTTCACCAACGACAAGGGCTTGACGTTCAAGCGCACCATCTCGGTAGACAGCGACTATATGTTCACCGTCTCCGACACCGTGCAGAACTCAGGAACCGCCGCCGTCTCGCTCTATAATTACGGCAGGGTTACGCGTTTCGATAAGCCTGCGGTCGCCAGCACTTATGTGCTGCACGAAGGCTTGATCGGCGTCACCGGTAGCGAGGGGCTGCAGGAGCACAAATACGCAGCTGTCGAGAAAGACAAACAATACAAGCCTGGGAAGTCGACCGATGGCTGGCTCGGCATCACCGATAAATATTGGGCGGTGACGCTGGTGCCTTCCGAGAAGCAGCCGTTTCAACCTACCTTCTCGTATTTCGATCTGAGCGGCGGCCTTCACCCCCATAGCTACCAGTCTGACTTCCTGACTGATGCCATCAATGTAGACGCCGGCCAATCGGCAACCATCGAGACCGAGGTGTTTGCCGGCGCCAAGGAAGTAAACAAGATCAACGCCTATGAGAAGGACCGCAACATCCGGCTCTTCGACAAGCTGATCGATTGGGGCTGGTTCTGGTTCATCACGCAGCCGATGTTCTCGCTCATCGACACGCTCTACAAATTCTTCGGCAATTTCGGGCTGGCGATCCTCGCCACCACCGTCGTCGTCAAGGCCATCTTCTTCCCGCTCGCCAACAAGTCCTATGCCTCGATGGCGAACATGAAGAAGGTGCAGCCGAAGATGGTCGAGATCCGCGAGAAATATGCGGACGACAAGATGAAGCAGCAGCAGGCGATGATGGAGCTCTACAAGACCGAGAAGATCAATCCGCTGGCCGGCTGCTGGCCGGTGGCGCTGCAGATCCCGGTCTTCTTCTCGCTCTACAAGGTGCTCTACATCACCATCGAGATGCGGCACGCGCCGTTCTTCGGCTGGATCCACGACCTCGCGGCGCCCGATCCGACGTCGATCTTCAACCTGTTCGGCCTGCTGCCGTTCGCGGCGCCCGCTTTCCTGCCGCATATGGGCGCCTGGGCGGTGGTCATGGGCATCACCATGTTCCTGCAGATGCGCATGAACCCGGCGCCGCCGGACCCGACGCAGGCGGCGATCTTCACCTGGATGCCGGTGATCTTCACCTTCATGATGGGCAGCTTCCCGGCCGGCCTCGTCATCTACTGGGCCTGGAACAACACGCTGTCGATCCTGCAGCAGGGCGTGATCATGAAGCGCCAGGGCGCCAAGATCGAATTGTGGGACAATCTGGCATCGATCTTCCGCAAGAAACCATCGCCGGCGGAATAGACGGCTCCTGAACTGCTAAGACGAAAAAACCCCGGCATCGTTTTGTCCGGGGTTTTTGTTGATCAGGCCCAACGATCAGCCGTCAACCTACGAAATTGGGCATGGCCATGTTCCCGGCCTCATTCCAGGGCGGAGCAAGCAGCGAAAAAAAAAGCCCGGCGCTAAGCCGGGCTTTCGATAGGGTGTAGCGCCGGTTAGCCTCAGCTCACCTGGACCTTGCCAGCTGCAGCCTGGTCCTCGGCGATGCGCTGCTGGAACATCTGCGCGAAATCGATCGGATCGAGCATCAGCGGCGGGAAGCCGCCATTGCGGGTGGCGTCGGCGACGATCTGGCGGGCGAAGGGGAACAGAAGCCGCGGACATTCGATGAACAGCAGCGGCAGCATGTGCTCCTGCGGGAAGCCGCTGATGGCAAAGACGCCGCCATAGACCAGCTCGACATTGAACAGCACTTCCTGGTCGAAGGAGGCCTTGGCGTTCAGCGTCAAATTGACGTCGAACTGCTTGTCCGAGAGTGGGTTGGCGTTGACATTGACATTGATTGCGATGCCCGGAGCCTTGTCGCGGCCGCGCAGCGAATTCGGTGCGCCGGGGCTTTCGAAGGAGAGGTCCTTCACATATTGCGCAAGCACATTGAGCGAGGGCTGGTTTTGGGTGCCGTTGCCGTTGGCGGCGCCGGTCGCGGCGTCATCGTTGCTGGCCATGAGCCTTTAAGTCCTTTTGCCTGGGCAGCATTGCTGACCGGATTGAAATCGCGGGTTCGCTACCATGCTCGGCCGGACAAAACAAGTTTTGCCGCCCTCATCGGCGGAAGGAACAGGACAGCGCGAACGGCGGGGATTGGCAGGAGCCTCCCAACCTCGTCATTCCAGGGCGGAGCAGCCGCGAAGCGGCGTCGCGGAGACCCTGGAATCCATTCCGTGACCTGAGCCGTGCAATGCGGCGGAGCAGAATTTTGCACCGCGGCAACACTCGAAAGTCATTGGATCCTGTGGGCTGCGCGGTACGCTCGCTTCCCGCTCCGCCCAAGGACGAACCGGTAGGCGTTTTGGCCCTTAATCGTTCTTCAGCCGCCAGGGCGAATTGTGGTCCGGCCGGTCCGGATAATCGTCGCGCGAATAGTCGCTGTCGTCGAGGTCGATGACATTGTTGCGGCGGCGCGCCGAAAAGCCGCGGCTGAAGCTGGTCGCCATGACGATGCGGTTCTTAAGCAGGCGCCAGGCGAAGTCGCGCACCGGCGGCAACAAGAGAAGAATGGCGAAGAAATCGGTGATGAAGCCCGGAATGATCAAAAGGATCGCCGCCAGCACGATCATCGCCCCATGCGCGAGCTGGCGGCTGGGATCGCGCCCGGCATCCATCTCCGCCCGCACCCGCGCCATGACGCCAAAACCCTGAAGTCTCAGCAGCAGGCTGCCCGCGACGCTGGAAAGGATGACCAGCCCGACCGTAGCCAACGCCCCGATCTCGCGGCCGACGACGACGAAGCCGGCGATCTCCAGAAGTGGCAGCAGGAGCAGGAACAGCGGGATGAACGAGATGCGCAAGTCTTGACCGATCGCTTTCTTCTTTTGCGGCGCTGACGGACAATCGCCGCTGGCCTTGGCGCCTTTAGATAGGTATGGCTGCCTTTGATTTGAATGATTGCGCCTGCCGTTCTATATGCTTTGGGTGTTGAACGCTATGCGACCGCGGTCCCCAGGGGTTACGCCGGTCCGGCACGGACAGGGATCGAGTTGGCGGAAAATATGGGTTTCTTCGACTTCGGCACGATTTTCTTTCTGATTGCGGCGGTTGTGATCTTTTTCCAGCTGCGCAACGTGCTTGGACGTCGCACCGGAAACGAGCGCCCGCCCTTCGATCCTTATTCGGCGAGCCGCACGCGCGAGGCCGACGCGGCGCAAAAGCCTGAAAATGTGGTGTCGCTGCCGCGCAAGCGCGCGCCGGGCGAAACCGCGCCAGAGATCTATGCCAATATCGACGCCTTCGCCAAACCCGACACCGATCTCAACAAGGGCCTGCGCTCCATCAAGGACAACGATCCGTCCTTCGATCCCAAGACCTTCGTCGACGGCGCCAAGATGGCCTATGAGATGATCGTCATGGCCTATGCCGACGGCGACCGTAAGACGCTGAAGAACCTTTTGTCGCGCGAAGTCTATGACGGTTTCGTCGCCGCGATCGGCGACCGCGAGGCCAAATCGGAGAAGATCCAATCCTCCTTCGTCGGCATCGACAAGGCCGACATCGTCGCCGCCGAAATGAAGGGCTCGGAAGCGCATATCACGCTGCGCGTCGTCTCCGAGCTGATCTCGGCGACCCGCGACAAGGCCGGCGCCGTCATCGACGGCGACCCTGAAACGGTGGCCGAGGTCAAGGATGTCTGGACCTTCGCCCGCGACACCCGCTCGCGCGACCCGAATTGGAAGCTTGTCGCCACCGAAGAAGAAGATTGAGATCAAGCGGCGGGGCTCCAGTCGTGCCGCTCTCTTCCGCATTCGGCATAAAATCCTTCAGCGACCTTCCGGGCTGGGGCGAAGATGACCATGCTGCGGCCTTCGCCGCGTTTCGCCGCTCGGCCTTCCACACGCCGATAAAATCTTACCGCACCGGATCGCTCGGCGTCGATTTCAATGCTTTTGCCGATGCCTATGCCGAGGCGCGTGCCGTTTCGGCGCCGAGCAGGTCCGAGGCGCGATCTTTTTTCGAACGGCATTTCGTGCCGATGCTGGTGCAGCCCGAAAACGGCTCGGGTCTCGTCACCGGCTTCTACGAGCCCGAGGTCGAAGCCTCGCCGGTCAGGACCGGGCGATTCACCGTGCCGCTGCTGTCGCGCCCCGCCGACCTGATCGAAATCGACGACGGCAACCGGCCGGCCGGCATGGATGCCTATCTGGCCTTCGCCCGCCGGACCGATGGTGTTCCGGTCGAATATTTCGATCGCGGCGAAATCGAGCGCGGCGCGCTCGCCGGCCGGAACCTCGAAATCGCCTGGCTCGCCGAGAAGGTCGATGCGTTTTTCATCCACGTGCAGGGCGCGGCACGTCTGAAGATGACCGACGGCAAGCTCGCCCGCGTCACCTATGCCGCCAAGTCCGGCCAGCGCTTCACCGGCCCCGGCAAGGTCTTGAGCGATCTCGGCGAGATTCCGCTGGCAAAGGTAACGATGCAATCGATCCGCGCCTGGTTCAAGGCACATCCCGACCGGGTCGACGAGATCCTGTGGCGGAACCGCTCCTACATTTTCTTCCGCGAAGCCGCGGTCGACGACGCGGCGCTTGGGCCCATCGCCGCCGCCAAGGTGCCGCTGACGCCGGGTCGCTCGGTCGCGGTCGACCGCCTGTTGCACACATTCGGCACGCCCTTCTATATCGACGCGCCGACGCTCACCGCCTTTGACGAAAAACCGTTCCGGCGGCTGATGATCGCGCAGGACACCGGCTCGGCCATCACCGGTCCGGCGCGCGGCGACCTCTTCGCCGGCTCAGGCGACGCTGCCGGCGAGATCGCCGGCGTGGTCCGCAACGCGGCCGATTTCTATGCGCTGGTGCCGCGTGCGCTTCTGCATGGAGCGACCCGGTGAGCCGCCGCGACGATCATCTCAGCGACGACGACCGCATCCTGTGGAACCTGGTGGCGCGCTCTGCCCGGCCGCTGAAGGGCAAAACGGCCGTCAAGATCCCCGACATCGTCGAGCCCAAGCCTGAGACGCCCCGGCCTGCCGCCAATGGCGTAGCGGCCGTGGCCGCCAAGCCGAAGGCGCCGCATGTGGCGCATTCGCTCGACGACCAGACGCTGCACAAGCTGAAAAAAGGCCGGCTGCCGATCGAAGGCCGCGTCGACCTGCACGGCATGACGCAGGACGAGGCCTATTCGCTGCTGCTCACCTTCCTCAACCGCGCGCATGCCAGCGGAATCCGTTACGTGCTGATCATCACCGGCAAGGGGTCGTCCTCGGGCGGCGACGGCATATTGCGCCGCGCCGTGCCGGCCTGGCTGTCGACGCCCGCTTTCCGGCACCTCGTCTCCAGCCACGACCATGCCGCCCGCAATCATGGCGGCTCGGGCGCGCTCTATGTGCGGCTGCGGCGGATAAGGCCATGAGGATTCGCCAATGAGCCAGCCGACATGACCCCGTTCGGCGAGAAGCTCAGGACGCTGCGCGCCGAGCGCGGCGTCAGCCAGAAGGCGATGGCCAAGGCCATCGGCGTCAGCGCCGCCTATCTTTCGGCGCTCGAGCACGGCCGCCGCGGCGCGCCGACCTGGACACTGATCCAGAAGATCATCGGCTATTTCAACATCATCTGGGACGACGCCGAGGATCTTGCCCGCCTCGCCGAAAGCTCGCATCCGAGGGTCAGGATCGACACATCGGGCCTGTCGCCGGCGGCAACCGAGCTGGCCAATCTGCTCGCCGAGAGCATCGAGAGGCTCGATGAGGCGGAGCTGCGCCGCCTCAGCGCATCGATCCGTGCGGCTCTTGATCGGCGTTAATAATTCAGGCGTCTGGCGCCAGCGGATCGCCATGTCCGCTGGCGCTTGATTCGACTCTGTCTGAAGTCTTGAGATCAGAGCTTGCCGGTGCCGTTGGCGCTGCCGCCATTGGTGCTGCCCCGGCCCTCCTTGCCTTGATGGCCCTGATGATCGCGGCCATTTCCGCCGCCAAGGCAGTTCGCGGAGCTGACGCTGCAGCAACGGCCGCTCCACAGATCGTTGAGATTGGTCTTGGCACAGCTTTTGGTGGTCTCGTCCGCCAGGGCCGATCCGGTCAAGGCCGACACCGCGATGGCGGCAAGCAAGGTGTTTCGCAGGAAAGCAGTCATTGAAATTCTCCATGGTTGGGTTTGTCGTCCACGGCTATGTGTCGCCGACCGGACGCAAAAGGTTCATGGAGTTGCGTGAAAATTTTCGGCAAGGCGATCGGCCGGGCTTTTTTGTTGTCATCGCCCATTGCAATGTGCGGCTACGACTGCTCGGTCGTCATTCCAGGGCGGAGCAAGGAGCGGAGCGACGCGCGCAGACCCTGGAATCCATGCCGTTACGCCAAGGCGTTCCAACGGTTACAGAATTCTGCACCGTTGCACTCTGCGGCAAGGGTCACGGCATGGATACTCGGGTCAAGCCCGAGTATGACGACGTCACGTGGGTTTCGGCCAATCTCCAAGGTTGGCACCAGAAGCGCCCCGCTCAACCCACCGCCAGCCACAGAGCCTTTTCGCCGGCCGTCGAAACCAGCTTGGCATGCGCCGCTCGGTGCACCCACAGCAGAGGGGTAGAGCGCCTTGCGAAGAAAAGCGGGTGTTCGAGGCCTACTGCACCGAGCCCACAAGCACAGGCTGGCCGTCGCGGATCGAGACCCAGCGCCCGGTGTTGTCGATCGCCTGCCGCTTGAGGAAGCGGTAGCCGGTCGCGTCCCAGGCTTTGACCTTGTCGGTCAGGTTGTCGAGCACATAGTCGCCCTTGTCGGTGCGCACCGTCAGCACCGAATGGCCTTCGCCGTCCGGCTTGCGCACGACGGTGATCAAAAGGTCGGCCAGCGACATGCCCAGGCGGTAGAGCTGGCGGCGCTTTTCCAGCACATAGTCCTCGCAGTCGCCATAGCCGTCGTCCGGATAGGCCCAGACTTCGTCCTTGCCGTAGTGATCGAGATCGCTCAACGGCTTGACGGCGGCGTTGACCTTGGCGCTGACGCTGACCAGCCTGCGCCACAGCCCGTCCGTCATGGTGGCCGGCCCGAGAGTGACCGGGCGGATGTTGCATTCGCTTGGATGCGATTTGCAGAAATCATAGTGGCCGATCGGTTGCGAGGTCAGGCCGCCCGTGGCCATCGCGCCAGCCGCCCAGGCCGGCACCGCCCAATGCGCAGAGATCGCCAGTCCTGCGGCTGCGCACAAGCGCAGAATCCGCGTCATCGCTGAGGAAGTCATTGCCCCCGCCCTGTTCTTTATTAACGAAACGTTAAGGGCGATTTACAGTCCGTGTCAATTGGAGACGACGGTCAGTTTGGCGGCATGGTTACCTGCGCGATCCCGTAGCGGCACTTTCGCAACAGAAGCGCGGGTGCAACACCGCTGGCCGCCAGGTGGCGGCTAGGCTGATGCGGGCTCCGGAGCTCAGCTTTTGGCGGAACGGACCAGTTTCGGCTTCGCCGCCACGCGGTGCTGGCGGCCATAGCTGGAAATGAAATCGACGATGCGCGGCACGATCTCCGAGCGGAAGCGCGAGCCGTTGAAGACGCCGTAATGGCCGACGGCCGGCTGCATGTAGTGCGCCTGCCTGTCGGCCGGGATGTTGACGCACAAATCATGCGCGGCCTGGGTCTGGCCGAGGCCGGAAATATCGTCGTTCTCGCCCTCGATGGTCAGCAGCGCGACGTTGCGGATCGCCTTCGGATCGACCGCCTCGCCGCGATGCGTCATCTCGCCCTTCGGCAGAGCGTGGCGCACGAACACGGTGTCGACCGTCTGCAGGTAGAATTCCGCCGTCAGGTCCATCACCGCCAGATATTCGTCGTAGAAGTCGCGGTGCTTTTCGGCGCTGTCGCCGTCATGCTTCACAAGGTGCATGAAGAAGTCCTTGTGCGCGATGATGTGGCGGTCGAGGTTCATGCTCATGAAGCCCGAGAGCTGCAGGAAGCCCGGATAGACCGGACGCCCGAAGCCCGGCACCGGCCATGGCGCCGGCATGATGACATTATCGCGGAACCAGTCGATGCCCTTTTCCTTGGCCAGAAGATTGACCGCGGTCGGGTTGCGGCGCGTGTCGACCGGTCCGCCCATCAGCGTCATGGTGGAGGGCACGAAGGGATCGCCGCGCTTTTCCATCAGCGCCACCGCCGCCAGCACCGGCACGGAGGGCTGGCATACGGCCATCACATGCGTGTCGGGGCCGAGCGCGTGGAACATCTCGATGATGTAGTCGACATAGTCGTCGAGATCGAAGCTTCCTAGCGCCGCCGGCACCATGCGGGCATCGACCCAGTCGGTGATGTGCACGTCGGCATGGGGCAGCATCGCCTCGACCGTGCCGCGCAGCAGTGTCGCGTAATGGCCCGACATCGGCGCCACGATCAAAAGCTTCGGGTCGGGCTTGCGGCCGGCGGGCAGCGCGCGCTCGAAGCGGATCAGGTCGCAGAACGGCTTCGACCATACCGTCTTTTCGGTGACGCCGACGCTTTTCCAGTCGACCACGGCCTTTTCCAGGCCGAACTGCGGCTTGCCGTAGCGACGGGTGGTCCGCTCGAAGAGCTCCGCGGTCGCCGCGACCGAGCGGCCGAAGGGGGTGTGGGAAACCGGATTGAGTGGGTTGGAGTAGAAGAGCCGCACCGCGTCGGCATAGAAGCGGGCCGGCTGCAGCGCCGCATGGTTCATTTCGTAGAGCTGGTAGAACATCGCGAACCCCGCTGCCGTCCGACGACCAAAAGGACGACGAACTGCGCCGAGCCTTGAATGTCTCCCGGCGAGGTTAGCAAGATATTGTTGCGATGCAATACGTCATTTTGTCTGACGAATGCATCTTTCGTTCAACCTGTTGAAAACCGGACCTAAGCGGGCGAGCCGGCTCAATGTGCGCTGCCGAAATGTGAAGGATATGTGTCCGGCCCCTCATGCCGGACACGACCAATGCATATCGCCCTGAAGTGGGCAGCGCTTTGGATGACGACATGCATCAAAAAAAGGCGGCTCAGACGCGCGCCATACAGACGGCGGTATGGCCCGAACCGATGAAGCCCAACTGGCCGGCGGCGCCGCGGGAGAGATCGAGCATACGTCCCTTCACGAACGGACCGCGATCGTTGATGCGCACGACGACGCTGCGGCCGTTGTTCTTGTTGGTGACTCGAAGCTTGGTGCCGAAGGGCAAGGAGCGATGGGCTGCAGTCAGTGCCGAGGGGTTCATGCGCTCCCCTGAGGCGGTTCTGGAATGCAGCGCATACCAGGAAGCGCGGCCGCACTGCGCGGCGGCGGAGGAGGCGGATGAGGCGCCGGCCATCAGGCCAGCCGCGATCGTTACCGCGACAAGCGCAGTCTGGTTAGTTTTCTTCATGCTTTGGGGATGGCTCCGTTAGAGATATGCCCCGCCGATATGTGCCGAATGAGGCGGGAAATGCGGCATTGATCTGGCGGTTCCATGGCGACAGCACACGTTTGGAGTCACCGCGAAACAGTTTGTCATGATATTCACGGCCCCGTTAAGGCGTATTCTCAATGAATATCGGGCCGGTATACGGGACATTCGGGGCAAGATCGGCCCACAAGATTTTAAGTACTGAGGACGGAACTGCTTCGATTCCTCGACGTCTTTTGTTGCGTCCCCATTGCCGTTCAGGATCGACTTCCGGAGGGGGTCCAGCCGATGCGATTGATCAGGTTTGTGCTGGCGCTGATTGTGCTGGGGCTGGGTGCGCTGTGGTCGCTGCAAGGCCTCGGTCTCGTCAAGGGCAGTTTCATGACCGGGCAGACGCAATGGCTCTATATCGGCCTCGTCACCATGCTGGTCGGCATGGTCGGCCTGCGCTGGGCGACCCGCTCGCGCATATGACCTTGCCGGTCGGGGCGGAGACGGCTGCAACCGCTCACTGCAACCGGTACTGCCCGAGTCAGTAGAAGCTCTCGTCGCGCGGCGGCAGCGGTCGCGTTCGCGGAAAGCAGCATCCTTGCGCATTGGCTGAGCGTCTCTTCGTCATTCTAGGGCGGAGCAAGGAGCGAAGCGACGCGCGCAGACCCTAGAATCCATTCCGTGACATAGAAGCGATGCGGCGGTGCAGACTATCCGGTGTCGCGAGGCCTTCGTCTGCACCGGCGTGCCTATCATGGATGTAACGGCATGGATTCTAGGGTCTTCGCTCCGCTTCGCGTCGCTCCGCCCTAGAATGACGAAGGAAGATGGTCGCCGCCCTTCCAAACACCCCAGCGAACAAAAAATCCGCTCGTCCCGCCATTCAGGAAAATCTATGCCACAAAGGGCGGGCGAATTGGAACCATGGTTTCGTGCTTGGTACGGTTAGTATAGTAATCTTATCAACATTGGGAGTGAGAGAACGATGCGCGACCTTCAAAAAACCGCTCCGGCGATCGTTCGTGGCTTGCGGCTGAGGCCGTCCGCGGCGCTCGCCCAGCGCTGATCGCTCGAGTCACGTTCGGCTAGCAGTCATGGTTGGACGCGGCAACTCCATCATCATCGTCGGCGGCGGCGCCAGCGGCGTCGTGCTGGCCGCGCACCTGTTGAAGTCGCCCAATCCGGACCTGCGCGTCACGCTGATCGAGAAGCGGCCGCATTTCGGCCAGGGCATGGCTTACTCGACGCTGCTCTCGGCGCATGTGCTCAACGTCAACGCCTCCGGCATGAGCGCTTACGCCGACGACCCGACCCATTTCGCGCGCTGGGTGCTGGAACGCGGCCTCGCCAGGCCGGACCAGGGACCGTTCTATGCGCCGCGCAGCCTTTACGCCCGCTATCTGCAGGATGTGCTCGAGGGCCTCGAGGAGCGCGAGCGCGAGACCGGGCGTCTCAGGCTGATCCGCGAGGAGAGCCTGTCGATCGCGCCGACGCCGTCGGGCGTGGAGGTCGCGCTTGCTAACGGCACCAGCGTCGTGGCGCATCTCGCCGTCCTGGCCACCGGTCACGACGAGCAGCCCGGCGCCTTCCAAGGTCATGCCGTCCGCATGGGGACGGAGGCCGACACCGCGCTCGATCCTGAAGCCCAGGTGCTGCTGCTCGGCACCGGCCTGAGCATGATCGACGCTTTCCTGTCGCTGGAGCAGCGCGGCCATCGCGGCGCCATCGTCGCGGTGTCGCGTCGCGGCCTGCTGCCGTCGCCGCACCGCAAGGGCAATCCGATCAAGCTCGATATCGCCGATATTCCGCTCGGCACCCAGCTTTCCTATTTCGTCGGCTGGTTCCGCAACCTGATCCGCGAGACCCAGAAAGCCGGCGGCGACTGGCGCGACGTCGTCGACGGTCTCAGACCCTTCAACCAGACGATCTGGCAGAATTGGCCGTCCTCGGCCAAGCGCCGCTTCGTCGAGCACACCAAGGCCTGGTGGGATATCCACCGCCACCGCATGGCGCCGGAAGTCTATGCGCGCGTCACCGAGGCGGTCGCCTCAGGCCGCATCCGTCTCGTCGCCGGCAGGGTGGTGGCCATAGAACCGAACGGCGGCTTCGTGGTGAAAATCCAGCCGCGCGGCACGCAGGATGTCGAGACCCTGGATGTCGCCCGTCTCTATGATTGCATGGGCATCGCCCGCGACATATCGCGGACGTCGAACGGTGTGGTGCGTTCGCTGGTCGAGCGCGGGCTGGCGCGTCCCGATCCGCTGCGCCTCGGTCTCGATGTCACGGCGAAATGCGAGCTGATCGCGGCCGACGGCACGGTGTCGTCGAAGCTGCTCGCCGTCGGACCGCTGACGCGCGGCACCTTCTTCGAGATCGACGCCATTCCCGACATCCGCGTGCAATGCGCGAAGCTGGGCAAGCAGTTGTTGGGATAGCATGGCTTCTCGCTGGCAACAGGAATTCTGACATGCTGGCGGGACAGCACCCCCCCTCTGCCCTGCCGGGCATCTCCCCCGCAAGAGGGGAGATCGGACTTCATCACCGCTTTCGCCAATCGCCAACGTCGAAGGGGAAGCGCCGGCGACGGAACTGTCAATCTCCCCCCTTGCGGGGGAGATGTCCGGCAGGACAGAGGGGGGTGCCTCGCGCTGGCTTCAACAATGAGAGACTGCGAAGCAATCCGCTAGAATTCCATTCCTCCACTCGCCGCCGGATTGGCACGATCTATCTTCTTTCCTGATGAAAAGGGCTGGAAAAGACAGGGCGCGCGATCCGCGAAACCGGAATGGATTCCCGCGGCCTCCCGCGCGTGATTGCCGACATCCGCCTCGAACTGCTTCGATGGAGCACTCAAGATGAGCGAGCAGACAAAAGCGGCGCCGCAGCGCGCGCACATCAACCTGTCGAGATTGCGTCCGCCTTACGCTTCGGTGCTCGACCTGATCGGCCAGACGCCGATCGTCGAGCTGACCAAATTCGACACCGGCAAGTGCCGCCTGTTCATCAAGCTCGAAAGCCAGAATCCCGGCGGCTCGATCAAGGACCGCATCGCGCTGTCGATGATCGCGGCGGCGGAGAAGGAGGGGCGGCTGAAGCGCGGCGGCACCATCGTCGAGGCGACCGCCGGCAATACCGGCCTCGGCCTCGCCCAGGTCGGCATCCCGAAAGGCTACCGCATCATCCTCGTCGTGCCCGACAAGATGTCGCGCGAAAAGATCCAGCATCTGCGCGCTTTGGGCGCCGAGGTGCGCATGACGCGATCCGATGTCGGCAAGGGCCATTCCGAATATTACCAGGACATGGCCGAGAAGATCGCCGCCGAGACCCCCGGCGCCTTCTATGCCAACCAGTTTGCCAACCCGGCGAACCCACTCGCGCATGAGACGACGACCGGGCCGGAGATCTTTTCGCAGCTCGAAGGCGATGTCGACGCGGTAGTGGTCGGCGTCGGCTCCGGCGGCACGCTCACCGGCCTCGGCCGCTTTTTCGCGAAACATTCGCCCAAGACCGAGATGGTGCTGGCCGACCCGGTCGGCTCGGTGCTGGCGCCGCTGATCAAGACCGGCAAGATGGAGGAGGCCGGCAGCTGGACCGTCGAAGGCATCGGCGAGGATTTCGTGCCGCCCAATGCCGATCTGTCGCTGGTGAAAAAGGCCTATTCCATTCCCGACAAGCAGAGCATGCTGGCGGTGCGCGATCTGTTGTCCAGGGAAGGCATCCTGGCGGGCTCGTCCTCCGGCACGCTGCTGTCGGCAGCGCTTCGCTACTGCCGCGAGCAGACGACGTCAAAACGCGTCGTCACCTTGGTCTGCGACAGCGGCAACAAGTATCTGTCGAAAGTCTTCGACGACATCTGGCTGGCCGAGCAGGGCCTTGCCGACCAGGAACAGCATGGCGATTTGCGCGACCTGGTCATGCGCTCGCCGCGCACCGGCGACATTGTGACCGTTGGCCCGGAGGAAACCCTGCTCAACGCCTATGGCCGCATGCGCCGCTCCGACGTTTCGCAGCTTCCGGTGCTGGACGAAGGCAGGCTGGTCGGCATCGTCGACGAGAGCGATATTTTAGCCAAGGTCGACGGCCCCTATGACGGCCGCTGGGACCGTTTCAACGCGCCGGTGCGCACGGCCATGACGTCGAACCTGCACACGCTGCAGGCCAATCAGACGCTGGACGCGCTGCTGCCTGTCTTCGACCGCAACGAGGTCGCCATCATCTTCGATGGCGAAGAGTTCATCGGCCTGATAACCCGTATCGACCTGATCAACCATCTGAGGCGCCGCGCCAAATGACTTCGAACGGCAAGAACCGCCTGGCCTTTTCCACCCGCGCCATCCATGGCGGCCAGAGCCACGACCCGCTGACCGGCGCCGTGATGGTGCCGATCTATGCCACCTCCACCTACGGCCAGCAGTCGCCCGGCGTGCACAAGGGTTTTGAGTACGCCCGCAGCCAGAACCCGACGCGCTTCGCCTTCGAGCGCGCGGTCGCGGACCTCGAAAGCGGCTCGGCCGCCTTCGCCTTCGCCTCCGGCCTGGCGGCGATCGGCACGGTGCTCGAGCTGCTCGATTCCGGCGCCCATATCGTCGCCACCGACGACATCTATGGCGGCTCGTTCCGCTTGATGGAGCGGGTGCGCAAGCGCTCCGCCGGGCTGCAGGTGAGCTTCGCCGACCTCACCGACCTCGCCGCGGTCGAGGCCGCGATCCGGCCGGAGACTAAACTGCTCTGGGTCGAGACGCCGACCAACCCGCTGCTGCGCATCGTCGATCTCGAAGCGGTCGCCGCCCTGGCCAAACGCAAGGGGCTGCTCACCGTCGCCGACAACACCTTCTGCAGCCCCTATATCCAGCGCCCGCTGGAACTCGGCATCGACATCGTCGTGCATTCGACGACGAAATATCTCAACGGCCATTCCGACATGGTCGGAGGCGTGGCGGTCGTCGGCGACAACAAGGACCTCGCCGCCCAGCTGAAATTTCTGCAGAACGCCGTCGGCGCCATTTCCGGCCCGTTCGACAGTTTTCTGGCGCTGCGCGGTATAAAAACCCTGGCGCTCAGGATGGAGCGTCATTCGGCCAACGGCCTGAAAATAGCGCAATGGCTGGAAACGCGAAAAGACGTCCGCCGGGTCATCTATCCCGGCCTCGCCAGCCACCCGCAGCATTCCATCGCCGTCCAGCAAATGCACGCCTTCGGCGGCATGATCTCGGTCGACCTCGACCGCGACCTGGCGGGAACAAAACGCTTCCTCGAACGCACGCAGCTCTTCACTTTGGCTGAGAGCCTCGGCGGCGTCGAAAGCCTGATCGAGCACCCGGCGCTGATGACGCACGGCTCGATCCCGGCCGAAAAGCGCGGTGCGATCGGGATATCGGACTCGCTGGTGCGGCTGTCCTGCGGGATCGAGGACGGGGACGATCTGATCGCGGATCTGGAGCAGGCGTTGCAGACCTGAGAACTCGTAGATACCACGTCATCGTGGTAATCCTTCGCGCCCCCTCTGGCCTGCCAGCCCTTGTCCTTCGTCATTCTAGGGCGGAGCAAGGAGCGAAGCGACGCGCGAAGACCCTAGAATCCATGCCGTGACGCCTGAGCGCCGCCACGGTGCAGAACGGTTCACCAGCCAATCCCGCGGAAGAGCTCGAACCATTCCGGGTTGGCATTCTCTATCAGCTCGACCTTCCATCGGCGAGGCCACCGCTTCAATGACGTCTCACGCTGAATGGCATCGGTGATGTCGAAATATTCTTCGTACCAGACCAGACGCTGCACGCCGTAGCGGCTGGTAAAGCCGGAGCCTTGGCCGGACTTATGCTCAGGCATCCGGCGAGCAAGGTCGTTGGTGACGCCGATATAGATCGTGCCGCCTTTCTGGCTTGCGGTCATGTAGACGTAGCCTGTCATGTGGCGATCTTAGCTGGCGCCATTACCACCGCTATTCTGGACCGTTGCATTCTATGGCCAAGGTCACGGCATGGATTCTAGGGTCTACGCGCGTCGCTTCGCTCCTTGCTCCGCCCTAGAATGACGAAGCGCCATTTGCAATCGCCCTGACTACGAGGCGCGCTGTCCCGCCGACATCTCTCCATGTGTGCCATTGCAGGCTGCAGCCTACACCTTACAGTGAGCCAACTTGCGATCTCCGGAGGCGCCATGCGCGTGATCGTGTTGGGTGGCGGCGTGGTCGGTGTCACCACGGCCTATCAGCTGCAGAAGGACGGGCACGAGGTCGTCATCCTCGAGCGGCGCGCCGAAGTCGCCGCCGAAACCAGCTGGGGCAATGCCGGCATGATCGCGCCGGGGCATTCCTTCGTCTGGTCGTCGCCCAAGGCGCCGATGATCCTGTTGAAATCGCTGGTGCTGAAAGACCAGGCGCTGCGCTTCAAGCTTTCGGCCGATCCTCGGCTCTACAGCTGGTCCTGGCTGTTCCTGATGGAATGCACGGCCGAGAAAGCCAGGCGCAACACGCTGCTCAAGCATCGGCTCGCCGCCTATTCGCAATCCGTCCTGCACGAGGTCGTCGCCGACGAGGCGATCGAATACGACCGCAACGATCGCGGCATCCTTTATTTCTATCGCAGCCAGCAGGCGCTCGACAAAGGCGTCGAGCATATGAAGCTGCTGGAATCCGACGGCCAGCTGATCAAGGTGCTCGACCGCGACGCCATCGTCGCCCTCGATCCGGCGCTGGCTTCCACCAAGGAAAAAATCGCCGGCGGCATCCATTGTCCGACCGACGAGACCGGCGATCCGGCGAAATTCACCCGCGCGCTGGCGGCAAAAGTGGTCGCGCGCGGCGGCGAGATCCGCACCGGCACGACCATCACCGGCATCGAGACGTCCGGCGACGATGTCGCCCGGGTGCTGACCGACAAGGGAAGCGTCAAGGGCGACGCCTATGTGCTGGCGCTCGGCTCCTATAGCCCGCTGGTCGCGAGCACCGTCGGCATCAGCTTGCCGATCTATCCGATCAAAGGCTATTCGCTGACCATTCCGATCGGCAACCGTCCGGCGCCGCCGACCATCGCCGCGATCGACGAGCACAATCTGGTCGCCGTGTCGCGCTTCGGCGACCGGCTGCGCGTCACCGCCACGGCCGAGTTCGCCGGCTACGACACCAGCCACAAACCGGCCGATTTCGCCTTCATGAAAGGGGTGACCGAGGAGCTCTATCCCGAAGGTGCCGACTACGACCGCGCCGAGATGTGGGCGGGCCTGCGGCCGATGACGCCCAACAATCTCCCCGAATTCGGCCGGCGCCGTCTCAGCAATCTCTATCTCAATACCGGGCACGGCCATATCGGCTGGACCATGTCGCATGGCTCGGCCCGCATTACCGCCGACCTGATCGCCGGCCGCAAGCCGGCGATCTCGATGGACGGACTTTTGAACTGAGAGCATGATCCCGGAGGGGATCGAGCAGGAAAGGGAATGCCATGTCTGTCAGCGCGGCCGCTACCCGCCCGCAATCGCCAGGGCCAATCGATTTGGGCGTCCTTCCGTCGGAGATCGACGGCGGCCTCGCCTCGCGCGCGGCGATCGGCTTGGCGATCCTTGCCACCGACCAGACGCTGGAGCACGAGTTTCGCGCGCTGATCCGCATTCCGGGCGTCGCCTTCTACGAGGCGCGCCTGTTCAACGACAACGACATCACGCCCGACACCCTGCGCGCCATCGGCCCGCGCATCGCGCCGACCGTCGATCTGATCCTGCCCAGCATCCCGCTCGACGTCGTCGGCTTCGGCTGCACCTCGGCCACCATGACGCTCGGCGAGGAAGCCGTCTTCGCCGAGATCCGCAAGGCGCGGCCGGGCGTCGCCTGCACCACCCCGGTCACCGGCGCGTTGGCCGCCTTCAAGGCGCTCGGCGCCAGGGGCATCGGCCTGCTGACCCCTTATGCACCCGAGATCAACCAGGGCCTTGTCCGCTATTTCACCGGCCGCGGCCTCGACATATCAGCCGTCGCCACTTTCGACCGGCGCGACGACCGCGAGGCGGCTCGCATCTCGCTTGCCTCGATCGAGGCGGCGGCTGAGACCATGGCCGCCGTGCCGGGGGTGGAAGCGATCTTCATCTCCTGCACCAGCCTGCGCGTGGCGGAAGCGGTCGCCGAGCTGGAGCGGCGCATCGGCATTCCCGTCACCTCCTCCAACCACGCCATGGCCTGGCACTGCCTGCGGCTTGCCGGCATCGATGACGTCGTGCCGGCCGGCGGCCGGGTGTTTGCGCTACCGGCTGTTTGATTGGTGCTTGGCGCATGCATTGTCCAATGTAGCGCTGGTCGACCCCCACTCCGTCTCGGCTTCGCCGAGCCACCTCTCCCCCGATCGACGGGGTAGAGGAAAGGCGCCAAGCCTTTTGCCGTCAACGCCCGTCCGGCAAGGCTCCCTTCCTTTCCCTCCGGAGGGGGGAAAGGTGGCGCTGCGAAGCAGCGACGGATTGGGGGAACCACCTGGCAATCAAGCCTCGGCCTGCAGTCGCGCCAGTCACAGAAGATGTGTGCATAGCGTAGCCACATTCTGGAGGGAGGAAACGCCAACCGCCGAGATTGCGGCCTCGAAAAGCCTGGCTTTCCTCTCCGCCATGAACATGGGTGAGAGGTGAACGCGCAGCGGCCGGAGTGGGGGCTGGCGCTGCCATATGCGATTTACCCTGCCCACTTGGGGGTGCTATCCGCTCACCTTGAAGAAATCCACGAACGCCCTGAGCGCCGGGCGCATTTGCCGGCGGCTCGGATAATAGACGAAGAAGCCGTCGAAGGACGGGCACCAGTCCTCCAGCACGCGGATCAACCTGCCCTCGGCGAGCGGTGCCCGCACATAGGGCTCGAAGACGAAGGCAAGCCCGGCGCCGTCGACTGCCGCCTGGGCGATAAGATGGTCCTCGTCGAGGATCAGCGGTCCTTCCACCGCGATCTCGATTTCCTCGCCGTCCTTCTCGAACTCCCAGCGATAGAGAATGCCGCTGGAAAAACGGAAGCGGATGCAGCGATGGCCTGCGAGATCGCGCGGATGGTCGGGCTTGGGCATGGAAGCGAAATAGGACGGCGCTGCGACCACCGCGCCGCGGATGTCGGGCCCGATCCGCACCGCGATCATGTCACGCTGCAGGCTTTCACCGAGCCTGACGCCGGCGTCGAAGCCGCCCTCGACCACATCGGTGAAGCGATCCTCGATGACGATCTCCAGCACGATGTCGGGATAGGCGGTGGCAAAGGCGCCGAGCCGCGGCGTCAGCACCAGATGCGCGGCGGTGCGCGGTACGCTGAGCCTGAGATTGCCGGCCGGCCGGTCGCGCGCCTCGACCGCCGTTTCCAGCGCGAGGTCGATCTCGGACAGGGCCGGCCGCAGCCGTTCCAGAAGCTGCGCGCCTTCCTCGGTCGGCGCGACGCTGCGCGTGCTGCGCGCCAGCAGCCGCACGCCGAGCCGTGCTTCCAGGCTCGACACCGCATGGCTCACCGCCGACGGCGCGATGCCGAGCTCGCGGGCGGCGCCGCGGAAGCTGGCGCATTGGGCGACCGCGGCCAGCACGGCGAGTTGCGAGAGGTTCGTCCGATTCATCGTTCTATTTTATAGAGCAACCCGTACAAAAGAGAAAGAATTATCGAACGCATCGCGAGGCGCTATCTCTCCCCCATCGCAACAAGGAGATGCGCCATGAAAACCCGCAAACTTGGAACTGAACTCGAAGTCTTCCCCGTCGGCCTCGGCTGCATGGGCATGAGCTTCGGCTATGGCGGCCAGCCGGAGGCGGAAGCGATCGCCACGCTGCGCCGCGCCGTCGAGATCGGCGTGACCTTCTTCGATACGGCCGAAGTCTATGGTCCATACGAGAACGAGATCCTGCTCGGCAAGGCGCTGAAGCCGGTGCGCGACAAGGTGACGATCGCCACCAAATTCGGCTTCAAGATTTCCGAGCACGGCGAGGGCACCGACCGCATGGTCGGCGTCGACAGCCGCCCCGAGCACGTCAAGGCGGTGGCCGAGGCCTCGTTGAAGCGGCTGAACACCGACGTGATCGACCTCTATTACCAGCACCGCGTCGATCCGAACGTGCCGATCGAGGACACGGTCGGCGCCATGGCGGAATTGGTGCGCGAAGGCAAGGTCCGGGCGCTGGGCCTGTCGGAGGTGAGCGGCGCGACGCTGCGCCGGGCGCATGCCGTGCACGCGATCGCCGCGGTGCAGAGCGAATATTCGCTGTGGAGTCGCGATCCCGAGGATGAGGTGTTCGACGTCTGCCGCGAGCTCGGCATCGGCTTCGTCCCCTACAGCCCGCTCGGCCGCGGCCTGCTCACCGGCGCGATCGCCAAGCCGGACGCGCTCGGCGCCGGCGACTGGCGCCTCACTCTGCCGCGCTTCCAGGCCGAGGCGATGGAAGCCAACAACGCGGTCATCGCAGTGCTGGAGAAGATGGCGGCGCAGAAGGGCGTGACAGCGGCGCAGCTGGCGCTCGCCTGGGTGCTGCATCAGGGCGATTTCATCGTCCCGATCCCCGGCGCAAGGAAGATACGCCACCTTGAGCAGAACACGGCGGCGGCGAATATCGGGCTGAGCGCGGCCGAGGTCGCGGCGATCGGTGATGCGCTGTCGCCCGACAAGGTGGTCGGCAAGCGCTATACGGAGGAACTGCTGGCGCTGGTGAACGGGTGAGCGACAATGGAAGGGGCGCTTCGGCGCCCCCCTACCACGGCACCACCTCGATCTCCGGCCAATACTCCTGCGCCCTTCTCCCCTTCGCCTCGTGCGTCCGCTGGTTGTCCAGCACCCGGTTCGGCGTGATGCGAAACGAAAAAAGATCGTCGAGCCCGAACGGTGCCACCAGCTCCAAAGCTCCGTCGGCGTCGTACCGCACCCCGACCGCATGCGTCTTCGACGCGAAATAGCTCACCGACTCGCTGGCGCTCGCATAACGCGGGCACTCCTGCCCGAACTTCACCGGATACCACAAATGCACCCGCGCCTGGTTGCGCACCTCGACCGGCAGCGCCATCCCCGCGAAATGCCCTGCCGCCCGGCGGATCACGGCATCCTCGGCCTCGTAGGACAAGTCGGCGTCGTCGAAATAGAACAGGTCGACGTCCTTGATGCCGTAGCCCGGCGGCTTGCCGGTCAGGTGGTTCCAGACGCTGTTGTAGAGCGCGCCGGAAACCACCAGCCAGTCGGGAAGCGCAAGCTCGCGCACACGCGCCAGCGTTTCATCCTGCAGCGGATCGGCCGCGATGATGGCCAGGAAGGCAGCGCGCTGTTCCTCGAAGGGAAGGCCGGAATAGCGGAGATGGTGCATCGCCCTTTGGAGAGCGATTCGCCACGCTCCGGCAATCCCAAACTACGCCCTCAGCACGCCGCCCGTCTGTTTGTTGACGTTCTCAACGATACGTCTTGCGAGCGCCTCGAAATCCTCGTCGGTCAACGTCTTTTCGACCGGCTGGATCGACACCTCGATGGCGATCGACTTCTTGGCCGTCCCCAGCGAGGCGCCTTCGAAGACGTCGAACACCGAAACGCCGGTGACCAGCTTCTTGTCGGCGGCCAAAGCTGCCCGCACCAGCGTGCCGGCCTCGACCGTCTTGTCGACGACGAAGGCGAAGTCGCGCTTCACCGCCTGGAACGGCGAGAGCTCCAGCTTCGGCTTGGTGCGCGTCGGCTTGGCCTTCGGCTCCGGCACGGCGTCGACGAAAACCTCGAAGCCGCAGATCGGACCTGACGCGTCCAAGCCGTCCAGCGTCCTCGGATGGAACTCGCCGAAAGTGCCGAGCACCGTCTTTGGCCCGAGCTTGATCGTGCCGGAGCGTCCCGGATGATACCAAGCCGGGCCGCCGGGCTCGATCTGCAGCCGGTCGACCGGCGCGCCGCAGGCTTCGAGCGCCGCGAGCGCGTCCGCCTTGGCGTCGAACACGCCCACCGGCCCGGCATTGCCGGACCAGCTGCGGCCCGAGCCGTCGAGCTTGGCCGTGCCGCGCCGCACGCCGGCGGCGACGCGCCGCTGCTGGTCGGCGCCATCGCCTTCATAGGTGCCCGAAACCTCGAACAGCGCCACATCGCCGATGCCCTTGTCGGCATTGCGCTGCGCGGCCGCGATCAGCCCCGGCAGCAGCGACGGCCGCATGTCGGACATGTCTGCGGCGATCGGGTTGGCGAGCTTGAGCGCCGTCTGGCCGCCGCCGAACAGCTCTGCATGTCTGGCGGGAATGAACGACCAGGTGACGGCCTCCATCATGCCGCGCACGGCGAGCGCGCGCTTGGCGGCGCGGGTGCGCACCTGCAGCGTGGTCAGGATCTTGCCGTTGACCGCGTCATGCGAGGTAAGCGGCTGGGCCAAGATGTTGTCGACGCCATGTATGCGCATCACCTCCTCGACCAGGTCGGCCTTGCCGTCGACATCCGGCCGCCAGGACGGCACCTCCACCTTGACGACGTCGCTCAATCCTTTCGGCTCGAAGCCGAGCCGGGTCAGGATGCCAAGGGCTTCCTCCCTAGGCACCTCTATGCCGGTCAGCCGCTTCACTTCCGACAGCGGGAAGGAGACGATTTTCGGCTTGTGGCCGGCATAGCCGGCAACCTCGATTTCAGAAGGCGTGCCGCCGCAGAAATCGAGCACCAGCTTGATCGCCAGCTCGACGCCCGGCACCATGAATTCGGGATCGACGCCGCGCTCGAAGCGGTAGCGCGCGTCGGTGATGATGCCGAGCGCGCGGCCGGTGCGGGCCGTGGCGATCGGATCCCAGAGCGCCGATTCGATCAGCACGTCGGTGGTGTTCTCGTCGCAGCCCGAACGCTCGCCGCCCATGATGCCGGCGATCGATTCCACGCCATTGTCGTCGGCGATCACGCACATCTCCGGCGTCAGCGTGTATTCGCGCCCGTCAAGCGCCAGCACCTTCTCGCCGTCCTTGGCGCGCCGCACCACGAGATTGCCGCCGACCTTGGCGGCGTCGAAGACATGCAGAGGCCGCCCGCGGTCGAAGGTGACATAGTTGGTGATGTCGACAAGCGCGCTGATCGGCCTGAGCCCGATGGCGATCAGCCGCTGCTGCAGCCATTTCGGCGACGGGCCGTTCTTGACGCCCTTCACCAGCGCCAGCGCGAAGCCGGGGCAGAGTTCCGGCGCCTCGATCTTCACCTTGACCGGGCACAGGCCTTCGCCGGCATGCGGCATGATCCCGCCGCCGGTGAGCCGGCCAAGCCCGCTCGCCGCAAGGTCGCGCGCGACGCCGTAGACGCTGGTCGCATCCGGCCGGTTCGGTGTCAGATTGATTTCGATGACCGGATCGTCGAGATGCGCGTAGGCGGCGAAGCTGGTGCCGACCGGCGCATCCTCAGGCAAATCGATGATGCCGTTATGCTCGTCTGAGATTTCCAGCTCACGCTCCGAGCACATCATGCCGTGGCTCTCGACGCCGCGGATCTTGCCGACCGAGAGCGTCACGTCGATGCCGGGAACATAAGTGCCGGGCGCGGCGAAAGCGCCGATCATGCCCGCGCGGGCATTGGGCGCCCCGCATACCACCTGAACCGGCGCGTTGCCGTCGCCGGTGTCGACGGTCAGCACGCGCAGCCGGTCGGCATCGGGATGCTGCACAGCGGTTAGCACTTTCGCGATGACGAAGGGCTTCAGGCCGGCCTTGTCATCGACATGCTCGACTTCGAGACCGATCGCGGTCAGCCGCTCGACGATCTCGGCAAGCGAGGCGTCGGTCTCGAGATGGTCCTTAAGCCAGGAGAGGGTGAATTTCATGACTGTGTTTCCGAGGGTCTTTGTTCTTCGGGCCGGGGCACGCTGGTCTTCAGCTCGCGCGGCAGCGCGTCGGGCATGTGCAGGAAGGGCAATTGCTCGCGCACATGCGCATGCACTGTCGGCCTGAAATAGGCCGGCATGTCCATGGCGCCGAGCATGAAATAGATCTGGTTGTCGAGCCGCTGATCGAGATAGGCGATCGGCGAGCCGCAGATGCCGCAGAACGTGCGCTCCACCGGGCCGTTGCGATAGCTTTTCAGCGATTTGCCGTTGAGCGCGACCTGATCGGCCATGAAGCCGACAAAGGCCGACACCGGCGCGCCGCTGGCGCGCCGGCAATCGCCGCAATGGCAATAGCTGATGTGGTGCGGCTCGGCCGAGGCCTCGAACCGCACCGCGCCGCAGCGACAGCCCCCGGTGTGGGGTGCGGTCATGTCGATAGCCCCCCGAACAGCGTCGGCAGGTCGAGCGGCCGGAAGCCGTAATGCGACAGCCAGCGCACGTCGGCGTCGAAGAAGGCGCGCAGGTCCGGCATGCCGTATTTCAGCATGGCGATGCGGTCGATGCCCATGCCCCAGGCAAAGCCCTGATATTCGTCAGGATCGAGCCCGCCGGCGCGCAGCACGTTGGGATGCACCATGCCGCAGCCCAGTATCTCCATCCAGTCGGAGCCTTCGCCGAAGCGCACTTCACCGGGACGCGAGCGGTCGCACTGGATATCGACCTCGAGACTGGGCTCGGTGAACGGGAAGAAGGACGGACGGAAGCGCATCTTGACCGACGGCACCTCGAAGAAGGCCTTGCAGAACTCCTCCAGCACCCACTTCATGTTGGCGACGTTGGCTGATTTGTCGACCACCAACCCCTCGACCTGATGGAACATCGGCGAGTGCGTGGCGTCGGAATCCTGCCGGTAGGTCTTGCCGGGGATGACGATGCGGATCGGCGGCTTCTGCTTCTCCATGGTGCGGATCTGCACGGGCGAGGTGTGGGTGCGCAACAGCTTGCGCTCACCCTTCTCGTCCGGCTGGAAGAAGAAGGTGTCGTGCATCTCGCGCGCCGGATGTCCCTCGGGAAAATTCAGCGCGGTGAAATTGTAATAGTCGGTCTCGATATCGGGGCCTTCGGCGATGGCGAAGCCGAGATCGCCGAAGATCGCCGCGATCTCGTCGATCACCTGGCTGATCGGATGAATGCGGCCGCGCTCGGCCGGCGATTGGCGAACGGGGAGCGTGACGTCGACCTTCTCAGCCGCGAGCCGGGCCGCGATCGCCACATCCTTCAGTTCCGCCTTGCGCTGGGTGAGCGCTTCGGTGACGCGGTTCTTCAGGCCGTTGATCGCCGGCCCCTTCACCTGGCGCTCCTCGGCGCTCATTGCGCCCAGCGTCTTCAGCATTTCGGAGACGGAACCCTTCTTGCCCAGCGCCGAGACGCGCACCGCCTCGATCGCGGCCTCGTCCGCCGCCGCCGCGATTTCGGCGAGCAACGAGCCTTCCAGGGCTTCAAGATTTCCAGCAGTGGCGTTCACGGCGAAGCTCTCTCGGTCGGGCGACTGTCACCATTTTGGTTTCGTCGTCGCCATTTTGGTTACATCAGGCATAAGAAAAACCCGCGCCAGCCGTGCCAGCGCGGGTTCCCCAAATCAGAATTGCGTATGCTTGGGAAGCGCTGGCTTAGGCGACAGCGCTCTCAAAAGCATTCGGCGTGGTGTTCTTCAGATATTCGAGCGCGACCTTGGCCTTGGCGACCAGCGCAGCGAAAGCCTGCGGCTCGTGGATGGCCATGTCCGAAAGGACCTTGCGATCGATTTCGATGCCGGCCTTGTTGAGGCCGTCGATGAAACGGCCATAGGTCAGGCCATGCTCGTGGGTCGCGGCGTTGATGCGCTGGATCCACAGCGCGCGGAACGAGCGCTTGCGGTTCTTGCGGTCGCGGTAGGCGTATTGCAGCGACTTCTCCACCGCCTGCTTGGCGATGCGGATGGTGTTCTTGCGGCGGCCGTAGAAACCCTTGGCGGCCTTCAAAACCTTCTTGTGCTTGGCGTGGGCGGTAACGCCTCTCTTTACGCGTGCCATGTCATGATCTCCTTAAAACGTTGTCCAAGCCGAGGGATTAGAGGCCGTTCGGCAGAAAATTCTTGATGACCTTCTTGCCGTCCGGTTCAGCCAGAACCATCGTGCCGCGGGCATCGCGAATGAACTTGTTGGAACGCTTGATCATGCCGTGGCGCTTGCCGGCGGCAGCCGACAGCACCTTGCCGGTGGCAGTAATCTTGAACCGCTTCTTGGCGGCCGATTTGGTCTTCATCTTGGGCATTTTGCTACTCCGTATTGGTGGCGCACCATCGCGCTTCTTGTCTCGCTTCGGGCCGACCAAAGCCCGAAAAGCAAATGAAACCGCCACGGCATGCCCTGCCGGGCGGTTTTCTTGGAACGGCGGTCCTATAGATCAAAGATGGCCGGCGTGCAACACCTCGCCGTGCGACGCGCTGTCCCGCTGGGTAGGGTGGTTGAGATTCAGGTCAGGCCGAGTCGAAAATGGTGGCTTCCGAGAACCGGAGCGGAGCGTACTTAAAGTACGTGAGCACCGGAAGCGCAGGAAGCCGCCATTTTCGACTCGGCCTGACCTGAAGATCACCGTTCCTAAGGCAACGTGAACCACACCGGCAGCATCCCCGACTGCTGCATGCCGTCGATCAGCTCAAAGGCGGGCAGCGCCACCAGGAAAACCAGGCCGTCGAGCAGCGTGTTCAAGAGCAGGCGCGGCCTGAAGCTGCCGGTATCGCCTTCCTGGTAGAGCGCAAGGTTCGGGAAGAACCGCGGCACTTTGGCCAGATACGCCTGGTAGGGCGCGCCGAGCAGTTCCTTCAGATAACGCTCCTCCCGCAGGATGACGATGTGGAAGGCGCCGGCGCAGAGCAGCGAGAACAGGATGATGCCGCTGAACGAGCCGATCTGCGCCCCGACCCCGGCGGCAGCCAGGGTCGAAAACAAATAGAGCGGGTTGCGGGTGATCGAATAGGGTCCGCCGGTGACCACCTCGGCCGATTTGCGCCCGCCGATATAAAGCGTCGACCACAGCCGCCCGACAATGCCGAGAAAGATCAAAAGCACGCCGAACATCTCGATCGACTCGTGCACGGACGTGTCCGGGGGAAAGGAAGACTGGCCGAACAGAAGCGCGCAGAACAGCGCCACGATCAGCACCGCCAGCACGATCCGGCGCATGTGCTGGTAGCCGCCCAACCCCTCAGTCTGGTTGTCGGCTGAGACCTTCACTTCATCGACCATGACCCATCCGATCGTCGATTGGTTCGCGATCGGCAAAAGCCGATCGTCGATTGCTCGCGATCGCGAAGGGATCGTCGAGGTGGCTGGCGATCGGGCTGAAAACAGGCGCCCCGCCGATCGTCGGGACGCCGTGCCCGGCAATTCGGGCGGATTTTAGAGCGGGATACAAAGAGCCCGGCAACTCTCGAAACCGTGATGGACGCGACGCTTTGGCGGCCGCGCCATCCCTGGTCAGCGCGGCGCCAGAACCATCATCATCTGGCGGCCTTCGAGCTTCGGCTCCGCCTCGACCTTGGCGATCGTCGCAACTTCCTCGCGCACCTTGTTCAGAAGCTGCATGCCAAGTTCCATATGCGCCATCTCGCGGCCGCGGAAGCGCAGCGTCAGCTTGACCTTGTCGCCTTCCTCGAAGAAGCGCCGCACGGCCTTCATCTTGGTCTCGTAGTCATGGCTGTCGATGTTCGGGCGCATCTTGATCTCCTTGATCTCGATGACCTTCTGGTTCTTGCGCGCTTCGGCCGCCTTCTTCTGGTTGGCGTATTTCAGCTTGCCGAGATCGAGGATCTTGACGACGGGCGGCACCGCATTGGGCGAAATCTCGACGAGATCGAGCCCGGCCTCTTCGGCCAGCAGCAACGCGTCGTTGATGGAAACATCGCCTCGGTTCTGGCCGTCGGCGTCGATAAGCTGGACCCGGGGCACCCGGATGTCTCGGTTGGAGCGCGGCCCGTCCTTGGTGGGTGCCGCTGCTTTGAAAGGTCTGCGAATGGTCGTGGTCTCCTCGGCCGTTTCGTTCTGGGTTCTTTAGACAAAAGTAGGTGGACGCGCCTATGTGGGAAGCGCGGGGCGTGAGTCAATAGCATAGCCGCGCCGCAAAATCACCTGCTGCCTGGTAATTGTCTGCACCAAGCAAAGAAACGCCGCGAGCACTTTTCGTTGAACCACCGCCTGTGCCAAAAGACCGGCGGGAAGGACAAGCTCATGGCCGCCAGCGCTCCGGTTTTCATCGATGTGGACGGGTCGGGCATCGCCGTCAGGCAGGTGCCGGGCGCGGCGCCCGGCGTGGTCTGGCTCGGCGGCTACAAGTCCGACATGCAGGGCACGAAGGCGCAGACGCTTGCCGCCTGGGCTGCGAGCGAAGGCCACGCCTGTCTGCGCCACGACTATTCTGGCCATGGCGAGTCGGGCGGCGAATTCGCCGACGGCACGATCTCGAAGTGGTTGGCCGAGAGCCTCGCCGTCTTTCGCCGGTTCAGCAAGGGCAAGCAGGTATTGGTCGGCTCCTCGATGGGGGCGTGGATCGCGTTGCGCATGGCGCAGGAACTGCGCAAGGCGGGCGACATGAGGGTTGCCGGCCTGGTGCTGCTCGCCCCGGCGCCTGATTTCACCGTCGAGCTGATCGAGCCGGTGCTGACTGACGCGCAGCGGCAGGATCTGAGGGAAAAAGGCTTCTTCGCCGAGCCGTCCGACTATTCGGACGAACCTTATATCTACACGCGCGCGCTGATCGAGGACGGCCGCGCCAATCGGGTGATGACCGGGCCGATCGACACCCATTGCCCGGTGCACATCCTGCAGGGCCTGGCCGATCCGGACGTGCCGTCCGGCCATGCCTTGAAGCTCGCATCCATGCTGCCGGCCGACGATGTGACGCTGTCGCTGATCCCGGACGGCGATCATCGCCTGTCCCGCCCCGAGGATCTCGACATGCTCAAACGGGCCGTCGGCGACATGGTCAGGCGGGCGGCCGAATAATGCGCGTCTCCATCCCGATATCCGCCTTCGTCGCGGCGATCGTCGGCTTCGGCGGCACTCTGGCCCTGGTCATTGCCGCCGCCGAGGCGGTCGGCGCCACGCAGATCGAGACCGCGAGCGGCGTGACGGCGATCTGCCTGGCCATGGTCGTTGAGTGTCTGTGGTTGTCCTGGCGCACCAAGATGCCGGTCATCACCGCCTGGTCGACGCCCGGCTTGGCGCTGATCGCGGCCTCCAGCGGATTTACGATGCCGCAGGCCGTCGGCGCCTTCATGGTCACCGGCGTCCTTCTGGTCGCCACCGGCCTGTTCAAGCCGTTGACCAGACTGATCGCGAAAATCCCGGCCTCGGTCGCGTCCGGCATGCTGGCAGGCATTCTGGTCAGCTTCGCCGTCAATGCGGTGAAGGCCATTCCCGCCGACCCTTGGCTGATCCTGCCGCTGATCGCCGCCTTCTTCGTCATCCGCCTGTTCAATCCGGCTCTGTCGGTGCTGGTGGTGCTGATCGGCGGCGGCCTCGCCGCTTTCCTCACCGGCCGCGTCGGCAGCCTGCCGGCGCCGGAACTGTCGACATTGACATTGATTGCGCCGCAATTCACCGCATCGGCGATCATCGGCCTCGCCCTGCCTCTCTATCTGGTCACCATGGCCTCGCAGAACCTTTCCGGTCTCGCGGTGCTGCGCGCCGCGGGCTATCATCCGGAGCCTGGTCCGCTGATCGGCGTCACCGGTCTGTTTTCGCTGCTCTCGGCGCCGTTTGGCGCCGCGACCACCAATCTTGCAGCCATCTCGGCCGCAATCTGCACCGGCCCCGATGTCCATCCCGACCCGGCCGAACGCTGGAAGACCGGCCCGTTCTACGCGCTCGCCTATCTCATCTTCGCGATCTTCGGCGCCTCGCTGGTGGCGATCTTCGCCGTCCTGCCGCAAAGCCTGATCGTGCTGGTCGCGGGGCTCGCCTTGACGGCGCCCTTGGCCAACGCGCTGTCGATCGCGCTGAAGGACGAGGCCGAACGCATGCCGGCCACCGTCACCTTCGCCGCGACGGCTTCGGGGCTCACGCTCTTCGGCGTCGGCGCGGCATTTTGGGGGCTGGTCGCCGGAATGGCGGTGCTTTTCCTGGAGAAACTCAAAAAGCGATAATCATTTCAGGTGCTTCGCCGGTTTTGGCGGGGTTTGTCTTGAATCGCCGATTTCGCCTTCCCATTTCGATTCCACGCAGCCGGTTTGGCTGTCTCCAATGGAAGGATTGGGAGAAAATGAACACAAGTGCATTGATCCGTCCGGCCTGGACGCCGGCCACCATCGCGCTGATGGTCATCGGCTTCATGGTGTTCTGGCCGCTCGGCTTCGCCATGCTCGCCTACATCATCTGGGGCGATCGGTTGGAAGGCTTCAAGCGCGACGTCAACCGCGCCACGGACGGCATCTTCGCCGGTTGCCGTCGTCGCTCCGAGAAGGCGGCCCGCTGGGGCCACGGTTCGGCCCGCACCGGCAACGTCGCCTTCGACGATTGGCGCGAGAAGGAGCTGGAGCGCCTCGCCGAGGAGCGCCGCAAGCTCGACGAGATGCTCTCCGAGTTCGACGAGTACGCCCGCGAACTGCGCCGCGCCAAGGACCAGGAAGAGTTCGACCGCTTCATGGCCAACCGCAACAAGTCGACCGCGCCGAGCTCGACCGGCTCGAGCGACAAGGCGGGTCCGGAGGGCGGCAAAGGCACCAACCTGCTCGACGACTGAGATCCGGCGACACGTCTCGGTATGATAAGCGGCGTCGCGTTCAGCGGCGCCGTTTCTTTTTTGTTCTCTATGTAGCTTCCCTCCACTGGCCGTTTTTTTCGAATCGCGTATCGTCCAGCCATGACCCTCGGCTTCCTTCGCAACCTGACCAAGCCAAAGCCCACGCCTGTCGTCGAGCGCGAGCATTGCGTCGCCGGCCGCACGCTGCCGCTCAAGATCGTTGAGAGCGCCAGGGCCCGGCGGCTCACGCTGCGCATCGATTCCGGCGGCCAAGGCCTGCGCGTCACCGTGCCGCCCGGCCTGCGCCGCGGCGAGGTGGAGAAATTCCTCGACCGCCACCAGGACTGGCTGGAGCAGCGGCTGGCCAAGGTGCCGACGAGGCCGCAGGTGCGCCCGGGCATCCGGATCCCGATCCGCGGCGTGCCGCACCGCATCGTGCACGAGCCTTCGAGGCGCGGCACCGTCACCGTCGCGCGCGACGATCGCGGCCCGCTCCTGATCATCCACGGCGAGCGCATCCATTTGCCGCGCCGCATCGCCGACTATCTCAAGCGCGAGGCCAAGAAGGAGATCGAGAAGCTGGTGGTCAAGCACACCGAAACGATCGGCAAGCGCGCCAAGGCGATAAGGTACAAGGATACCTCCAGCCGCTGGGGGTCATGCACCTCGGAGGGCAATCTCTCCTTCTCGTGGCGCATCATGATGGCGCCGCCGGCGGTGATAAACTACCTCGTGGCGCATGAGGTGGCGCATCTCAAGGAGATGAACCACGGCCCGAAATTCTGGAAGTTGTGCGAAAAACTCTGCCCGGATACCGACCGCTGCAAGGACTGGCTGAAGCGCAACGGCGGCGCGCTGCAAGCGATTGTTTTTGAGTAACTCCTCTGATGTTGCGCGCGGATGCGCGCGCGCAACATCTAGACGCCGAGTTCCTTCGCGCCGGGTTCACGGCATAAGCAGTTCAATCGTCATTCGCCGCGTTCAGCTCCTCCGGCCGCAGTCCTTCCTCGGAGTGCGGCCACGGCAAAAAATCCCGGTCGAACGTATCGCTGCCGAAATATTCCAGCGCGCGGTGCGCCTCGGCGCCGTTGAAGGCGGCCTTGTCCATCAGATGCACGATCACCTCGCGCGCCTGCGCGATCTTCTGCTTCAGTTCGGCGACGGTCCGGTCGGCCATGATTATTCTGCTCCCGCCTGTGGTTCCTATATGAAGGTAGTGTTTTCCGCCGGACCGGCAACAGCATGCTTTTTCTCGACTCTTTTCCCGTTTCGTGCCAAGCCCGCGCCATGACGCTCGACATCAAGATCTGCGGATTGAAGACCGACGCTGCGATGGCCGCCGCGCTTGCGGGCGGCGCCAGCCATGTCGGCTTTATTTTCTTCGCCAAGAGCCCGCGTTATGTCGAGCCCGCCGAGGCCGGCCGTTTGCGTCAGGCGGCGCGCGGCAAGGCCCTGGCGGCAGCCGTCAGCGTCGACGCCGATGATGGCTTTCTCGACGAGATCGTCGCGAAAATGCAGCCCGACATGCTGCAAATGCATGGTTCGGAAACGCCTGAGCGCGTGGCCGAGATCAAGGCGCGTTACGGGCTGCCGGTGATGAAGGCGCTGCCCATCAGCGAGGCGGCGGATCTCGACCGCATAAAACCCTTCATCGGCATCGCCGATCGCTTCCTTCTGGATTCCAAGCCGCCGAAGGGGTCGCAATTGCCGGGCGGCAATGGCGTTTCCTTCGACTGGCGCATCCTTGCCGGCCTTGACGCCGGGCTCGATTACATGCTTTCCGGTGGGCTCAACGCCGCCAATATCGGCGATGCCCTGAGACAGGCCGACCCGCCCGGAATAGACGTTTCGTCCGGCGTGGAAAGCGCTCCGGGCATCAAGGATCCGGCGCTGATCGAGCAGTTTTTCCGGGCCGTCAGGGCCGCGCGCGACGACCGCGCCGCCTGAATACAATTCACATCAGGAGATCGGCGATGAACAAGCCGGCAATGCCCAATTCCTTCCGTACCGGGCCCGACGAGCAGGGCATGTTCGGCATTTTCGGCGGCCGCTTCGTCGCCGAGACGCTGATGCCGCTGATCCTCGATCTGGAAGAGCAGTGGAACAAGGCCAAGACCGATCCCGAGTTCAAGGCCGAGCTGCAGAACCTGTCCACCCACTATGCCGGGCGGCCGTCGAAGTTGTATTTCGCCGAGGGCCTCACAAAGCATCTTCGTGAGGTTTCCTCGGCCAAGGGCCTCGGAGGCGGCGCAAAAGTCTATTTCAAGCGCGAGGACCTCAACCACACCGGCTCGCACAAGATCAACAACTGCCTCGGCCAGATCCTGCTCGCCAAGCGCATGGGCAAGAAGCGCATCATCGCCGAGACCGGCGCCGGCCAGCATGGCGTCGCCTCGGCTACCGTCGCGGCGCGCTTCGGCTATCCTTGCGTCGTCTACATGGGCGCCACCGATGTCGCCCGCCAGAGCCCGAATGTCTTCCGCATGAAGCTGCTCGGCGCCGAGGTGCGGCCGGTCACCGCCGGTCACGGCACGCTGAAGGACGCCATGAACGAGGCCCTGCGCGACTGGGTCACCAATGTCGAGGACACCTATTACCTGATCGGCACCGCCGCCGGCCCGCACCCCTATCCGGAACTGGTGCGCGACTTCCAGTCGGTGATCGGCACGGAAGCCCGCGCCCAGATGCTGGAGCAGGAGGGCCGGCTGCCCGACGTCATCATCGCCGCCGTCGGCGGCGGGTCCAATGCCATCGGCCTGTTCCATCCCTTCCTCGACGACAAGGATGTGCGCATCATCGGCATCGAAGCCGGCGGCCGCGGCCTCGACGGCATCGAGCATTGCGCCTCGATGAGTGCCGGCAAGCCCGGCGTGCTGCACGGCAACCGCACCTATCTGTTGCAGAACTCGGACGGCCAGATCCTCGACGGCCATTCGATCTCGGCCGGCCTCGATTATCCCGGCGTCGGCCCCGAGCATTCCTGGCTGCGCGATTCCGGTCGCGTCCAGTATGAGCCGATCCTCGACGACGAGGCGCTGGAAGCCTTCCAGCTCACCACCCGCGTCGAAGGCATCATCCCGGCGCTGGAATCGGCGCATGCCATCGCCCATGCGATGAAGATCGTGCCAAAGATGGACAAGGACCAGATCGTCATCGTCAATCTGTCCGGCCGCGGCGACAAGGACGTGCACACGGTGGCGAACATGCTGGGCATGGAGATCTGACAATGACCACCCGCATCGACCGCCGTATGGCGAAGCTCAAGGCCGAAGGCCGCCCGGCTTTGGTCACCTATTTCATGGGCGGCGACCCCGATTACGACACCTCGCTGTCGATCATGAAGGCGCTGCCGATCGCCGGCGCCGACATTATCGAGATGGGAATGCCCTTCTCCGACCCGATGGCCGACGGCCCGGCGATCCAGGCCGCCGGCTTGCGCGCGCTGAAGGGCGGCCAGACCCTGGTCAAGACGTTGAAGCTGGCGGCCGACTTCCGCGCCGGCGACGACGAGACGCCGATCGTGCTGATGGGCTACTACAATCCGATCTACATCTATGGCGTCGACCGCTTCCTCGCCGACGCCAAGGCGAGCGGCATCGACGGACTGATCGTCGTCGACCTGCCGCCGGAGATGGACGAGGAGCTTTGCATTCCGGCGCTGAAGGCCGGCGTCAACTTCATCCGCCTGGCGACGCCGACCACCGACGACAAGCGCCTGCCCAAGGTTTTGGAAAACACCTCCGGCTTCGTCTACTACGTCTCGATGACCGGCATCACGGGCTCGGCCTTGGCCGACACGGGCAAGGTAGCCGCGGCCGTCAACCGCATCAAGGGCCACACCGACCTGCCGGTCTGCGTCGGCTTCGGCGTCAAGACCGTCGAGCAGGCGCGTGTGATCGGCGCCAATGCCGACGGCGTCGTCGTCGGCACCGCGATTGTCAATGCGGTCGCCAATGTGCTCGGCCCCAAGGGCGACAAAACAGCCGATCCGGCCGAAGCCGTCGCCACTTTGGTCAGCGGTCTTGCCCAGGGCGTCCGCTCGGCCCGCCTTGCTGCTGCCGAATAGCCCGACTATTTGTTCTTGAGCAATTCCGGCCGGAAAACCCCACAGACTTTCCCTGGAATTGCTTGAAGTCCTTTCCAGGACAGGAGCCGAAGCCATGAACTGGATCACCAATTACGTCCGCCCGAAGATCAATTCGATGCTCGGCCGGCGCACCGACATGCCGGAAAACCTCTGGATCAAGGATCCCGAGACCGGCGAGATGGTCTTCCACAAGGATCTCGAATCCAACCAGTTCGTCATCCCGGCTTCCGGCCACCACATGAAGATCTCGGCCAAGGAGCGGCTGAAATATTTCTTCGATGACGGCAAATACGAGGTGCTGGAAAACCCGAAGGTCGTCCAGGACCCGCTGAAGTTCCGCGACGAGAAGCGCTACACCGACCGCCTGAAGGAGGCCAAGGCCAAGACCAACCTCGAGGATGCGATCCTCAACGGGGCCGGCACCATTGACGGGCTGCCGGTCATCGTCACCGTGCAGGACTTCGCCTTCATGGGCGGCTCGCTCGGCATGGCCGCCGGCGAAGCCATCGTGCATGCTTTCGAGGTCGCGCTGCAGCGCAAGCGGCCGCTGATCCTGTTCGCCGCTTCCGGCGGCGCCCGCATGCAGGAAGGCATCCTGTCGCTGATGCAATTGCCGCGCACCACGATCGGCGTCGACCGGCTGAAGGAAGCCGGCCTGCCCTATATCGTGGTGCTGACCAACCCGACCACCGGCGGCGTCACCGCCTCCTACGCCATGCTGGGCGACGTCCATATCGCCGAGCCCGGGGCGCTGATCGGCTTTGCCGGCCCGCGCGTCATCGAGCAGACCATCCGCGAAAAACTGCCCGACGGTTTCCAGCGCGCGGAGTATCTGATGGAACACGGCATGGTCGACATGGTCGTGTCGCGCCTCGAGATGCGCCGGACCATTTCCCGTCTCTTGAAGATGCTGCTCAAGATGCCGGAGGCCGAGAAGCCGCTGGAGCCGGAGATCCTGCCGCCGGCGGTGGTCAATGCCGAGGCGCGCGCGCAAGCCTGACGCGATATCGGCTTGACGCGACATCGCTCGCCGCGAACCGCGAGTTGCGCCGCCTGTTGCGTGCTGTAGCCTCTGATTTGCGCACGGCTCGTTCGAACCGATTCCCGGTTTCGGGAACCGCCCGCCAAAGCAATTCCAGGAAAAGTGTGGAACGGTTTTCCGTTCGGAATTGCGCCAACAAAAAAGAGAGAGCGGTTCTGCATTCCATGAGATGATGAACCGCTCTAGGATTCCATCATGACAACGCTTTCCGCCGAACGCGAAATCGAACATCTGATGACGCTGCATCCGAAAGGCTTTGACCTTTCGCTGGACCGCGTCACGGGGCTTCTCGAGCGCCTCGGCAATCCGCAGGATCGGCTGCCGCCGGTCATCCACATCGCCGGCACCAACGGCAAGGGCTCCTGCGCCGCCTTCGCGCGCGCGCTGCTGGAGGCCGCCGGCCACCTTGTCCACGTCCACACCTCGCCGCATCTGGTAAACTGGCATGAGCGCTACCGGCTGGCGGCCGAAGGCGGCGGCAAGCTCGTCGAGGACGATATTTTCGCCGAGACCATTGCGCGTGTCGCCGAGGCCAATGGCGGCCAGAAGATCACCGTCTTCGAGATCCTCACCGCCGTCACTTTCATCCTGTTTTCGGAGCATCCGGCGGAGGCGGCGATTATCGAGGTCGGCCTCGGCGGCCGCTTCGACGCCACCAATGTCATCAAGCGGCCGGCCGTTTCGGTGATCATGCCGATATCGATGGACCATGAAGCCTATCTCGGCGACCGGGTCGAGCTGATCGCCGCCGAGAAGGCCGGCATCATGAAGCGCGGCTGCCCGGTGGTGATCGGCGCCCAGGAAAGCGACACTGCGCTTCAGGTGCTGATCGAGTCGGCCGAGCGGCTGGATTGCCCGACCGTGGTCTATGGCCAGGATTTCCTCGCCTTCGAGGAAAACGGCCGCATGGTCTATCAGGACGGGGACGGGTTGATGGACCTGCCTTCGCCGCGCCTGCCGGGGCGCCATCAATACGCCAATGCCGCGGCGGCGATCGCGGCCGTCAAGGCGGCCGGTTTCGAGATCGGCCACCGCGCCGCCGAGCGGGCGATGACCCATGTCGCCTGGCCGGCACGCATGCAGAAGCTGACCCAAGGCAAATTGGTTGACCTGGCGCCGAAGGGCGCCGAGATCTGGCTGGACGGCGGCCACAACCCCGGCGCCGGCATCGTCGTCGCCGAGGCGCTGGCCGAGCAGGAGGAAAAGAACCCGAGGCCGCTGGTCCTGATCTCCGGCATGATCAACACCAAGGACCAGACCGGCTATTTCAGTGCCTTCAAGGGGCTTGCCCGCCACGTCTATACCGTGCCGGTGACCAGCAGCGACGCCGGCGTTCCCAACGACGAGCTGGCCTTGCGTGCCGAAGAGGCCGGCCTGTCGGCCGAGCCGGTCAGCTCCGTCGCCAACGCGCTGATGCTGTTGCGCGACTCTTGGGACGGCCCGGCGCCGCGCATCCTGATCGGCGGCTCGCTCTATTTCGCCGGCGCCGTGCTGGCCGAAAACGGCACGCCGCCGACCTGAGGCGAAACCGGGACAGCATTGCGGATTTCGGCGGGGGCCGAAAGGAACCGGCCATGATCAAGGTGAAGCAGCTCGCCCATGTTTGCATCTTCGCGCACGACCTGGAGGCGACGCGCGGCTTCTACCGCGATGTTCTCGGCATGGACACGCGGTTCAATTTCCTGCGCGACGGCAAGATCTTCGGCTTCTACATAGACTGCGGCGGCCGCAGCCATGTCGAGGTGTTCGAGAAACGTGAATCCAGCTACAGCGAGGCAAACCAGATCAACCACTTCTGCCTCGAGGTGGAAGACATCGATGCGGCGATCCTTCATATCCGGTCGAAAGGCGTCGCGGTCACGCCAAAGAAGCTTGCCTGCGACGACACATACCAAGCCTGGATCGCCGACCCCAACGGCGTAAAGATCGAGCTGTTCGAATACACCGCCAAAAGCGCGCAATTCACCGGCGGCGACCGTGTCGCCGACTGGTAAATTGGAGCGACACGTCGCCCGCATGAGCAGTTGAAGTTAGACGGCAAGGTGCATCGCGGCAGGCAGTGCCAGCGAGAGCCCTGACAGGAAAAGCAGAACAAAGACGATCTTTCGCATTGTCCCTTGCGACAATGACGGTGGCCAGCGGCGTGCCGCATAGGTCATCAGCATTACGGCCGGTATGGCGACGACGAGCGCGACAGGCGACATGGTCGGCAGGTTGCCGCTTGCCGTCACCAGGATAAGCCGCACCACCTGCGCGGCGCCGAAAGCGGCGACCAGCGTTTCGCGGACACAGTTGTGCGGCATTGGCTGGCGAAAGAGATGATAAACGAGCGGTGGGCCGCCGGTCGCAAACAGCCCACTCATCAGGCCCGAAACGACACCGAAGCCGACGAAACTCGCGTCCGACGACCGTTTTGCCAAGCCGGCAGGCCTGATGGCCAGTTGCAGGCTGGACATCATGATGACCAGACCGAGTCCGATTTTCAGCAGGTCGGCCCGCGTGTCCGCCAGCCATTCCAGCAGGGCATACCCCAAGAGCAGCGAAGGGAGGCTTGCGACCAGGATAAGCCGCAGCTCCCGGCGCGCAATCTCGCGCCAGCCGCCTTGGATCAGCATCTGCGTGGCATTGACCAGGGTCAGCATGCCGACCATGGCGGCGGCGTCGGGCAGCGGCAGCAAGCCGACAAGCGCAATCGCGCCCATCATCACCAGGCCGAAGGCGAAGCCCGTCAGAGTCTGGACATAAGCGGCCACCGCCGCAAAACCGGCAAAGGCGAGGAGAGGCGTTAGACCCACGACATCCCGCACGAGGCCGGAAAGGGACCGTGCAAGCCGGCAATCACGGCCGGCCTACTTCAGCTCGATTTCGATGAAGGCATACTCGCCGTCATTGGCATTGATGACGTCGTGCTCGACGCCTTCCCGGCGGAAATAGGGCGCGCCTTGCTTCATCTCGGCGAAGGATTCGCCGTCCTTGGTCACCAGCTTCACCTTGCCGTCCATCAGCGGCACGACGACATAGTCGTGGCCATGGCGGTGCCAGCCGGTGTTGGCGCCCGGCGCGAAGCGGTATTCGGTGACGATGACGCGCTCATTGTCGACGTGAACTATGGCCTTGGCGGTTCCGGTCATGGAGCTCTCCCTTTCCTGCGAACAGAGAACACGGAGTGCCCGCAGGCGAGAGCCAGAGCGCGACGAGCCATGACGCCAAAGAAAAGCCCGGCGCGATGGCCGGGCTTGGATCTTGAAAACTTCAGATTGGCTCAGGCGAGGCTGCCGTTGATCCAGTGCGACAGCGCGGTCTTCGGCGCGGCGCCCACTTTCATGTCGGCCACTTCGCCGCCCTTGAAAATCATCAGCGTCGGGATCGAGCGCACGCCGTACTGCGCGGCAAGCTCCGGGTTCTCGTCGATGTTGAGCTTGGCCACCTTGATCTTCGCGCCGAGTTCGTTGGCGATGTCTTCCAGCGCCGGAGCGATCATCTTGCACGGGCCGCACCATTCCGCCCAGAAATCCACCACGACCGGCTCCTTGGCGTTGAGCACATCGGCCTGGAAATTGCCCTTGTCGACCTTGACGGTGGCCATGCTGAAATCCTTTCGAAAATTCGGGTTGCACCAAATGTGGTGGTTGTGGCGGCGATGTTCAAGCAGTTCTTGTGTCACGCTGCCGTGAGTCGGGCAAGGGCGTCATCCATGGCGGGGGCGGGCAGCTCGATCAGTCGCGGCGCCTCGGTGAACAGCAGCGCCGCCGTCACCTCGCGCCCCGGATAGAGCGGCTGGAGCAGAGCGCGGTAGAGCGCAAGCTGCAGCACATAGGCCGGCGGCACCTCCGCCAGGTCTTTGGGGGCCGGCCGGTTGGTCTTGTAGTCGATGATCGACACCTTTTCGGGCGTGACCGCCAGCCGGTCGATCTTGCCGGAGATCGAGCGCAGCCTGCCCTTCACCTCGAGGCTGCCCATGACGGCGACCTCCGCTCGGGAGGATGGCGAGAACAGCGCGCCGAAGCGGGTGTCGGACAGGATGGAGAGCACGGCGTCCAGCGCCCTGTCGCGCTCGCCATCCGGCCAATCCGCGCCGGCGCGCGCCAGGTAGCGCTCGGCGGCGCCCCGCCTTTCCTCCTCCGCGATGCCGGGCAGCATCTGCAGCAATTTGTGCAGGGCAAGGCCGCGCAGGATCGCTAAGCCGGGCTCGGCCTCGGCATCGAGCACTGGCGAGCGAGGGTCGGGCACGGCTTCTTTCGCCTCGTCGATCAACGCCGAAGCGCCGGAAGGCGAAAGCGGCCGCGGCAGCTCCTCATAGGGCGGCAATGGCCGGAATAGGGTGTCGGGCAGCGGCGCAAGATGCTCGATTCTATGCTCGGCTTCGCCCTCTGCCAGCGCGACGGGTGGCAATTTCGTCATATGGAAGCGATGTACCGCCACCTCGGCCGTCGCCGGATGCCGGCGCTCGGAGCTCTCGGGCGCGCCGAGCAACGCGCGGCTGACGATCGAATGCCAGGTGCCGGTGCTGGGCTGCCGCTTGCCGTGATAGCCGCAGACGACCAGCCGGTCCTCGGCACGCGTCATGCCGACATAGAGCAGCCGCCGGTATTCGTCGTCGGCCAGTTCGCGCGCCCGGACCGAGGCCGCCTTCGAGACGCCATTGGCGACATCGCTGGCCGAGCGCCACAGATAGCCCTTGCCTTTCCATTGCGTGCCGGAGCTCTCGAACGGCATCAGCCGCGGCAGATGCTGGTCGCTGAACGGCGCCGAGCCGCCATCGACCAGGAAGACCACCGGGGCTTCGAGACCCTTGGCGGCATGCACGGTCATGACCCGCACCTCGTCGCGCGTCTGGTCCATCTCGCGCTTGATCTCGGGGCCGGCATTTTCCAGCGTCGACAGGAAGGACTCCAGCCCCGGCAGGCCGGTGCGTTCCTCGGTCAGGCAAAAGCTCAGGAACTCGTCGAGGATATCGCCGGCTTCGGGTCCCAGCCGCGCCGTCATCTTGCGGCGCAGGCCGTCGCGCGCCAGCGCGGCGGCGTAGAATTCGAAAACCGGCTTGAAGGCCACTTCGGTTGCCCAGCCATCGAGCCGGCTAACGACAGCGGCGAGGGAAACATCCTCGGCCGCATGTTGCCTGAGCGAGGCGACCAGCGGCTGGCCCTTCGGCCTCGAGCCAGCGAGCGTCAGCAAGGTCTCCTCCGAAACCTCGAAGATCGGGCTGCGCAGCACCGCGGCCAAGGAAAGGTCGTCTTCCGGCTGGATCAGGAAATGTCCAAGCGCGATCAGGTCCTGCACCGCGATATGGCCGGGCAGGCTCAGCCGGTCGGCGCCGGCGACCGGGATCTGCCGGTTCTTGAGGCTGCGCGACAGCGCATGGACGAAACGGTCGCGTTTGCGCACCAGCACGAGGATGTCGCCGGCGGTCAGCTTCCTGCCCTTGCCTTCGATGACCTCACCGTTGCGCAGCCAGGTCTGGATGGTGGTGGCCACATGCTCGGCGACGCGTACCGCGGGCGCGCTGGCATGGTTGACCGGCAAGGTCCAGTCGTCGGGCTCCTCGACCATTTCGGCGCCGACCGACGGCCACACCTCGACATAGCCCGGCGCATCATTGCGGATAGCCTTGTGGCTCAGCGGATCAGGATCGTGGCTGATGCCGCGCCTGACACCGGGTTCGGCGAAGACGCGGTCAACCGCAGCCAGCACGTCGTCGCTCGACCGGAACGACCAGGTGAGCTTGAGATTGGCGAAGGCGGCCTCCGCGTCGCGCACGCGGCCGGCGAACAACAGCCGGCTTTCGGCAAAGGAATCAGGCGCCGCGCCTTGGAAGGAATAGATCGACTGCTTCTCGTCGCCGACGGCAAAGACAGTTCGGCGCACCGCTTCGCGTTGGCCAAGCCCGGCAAAGAACTCTTCCGTCAGCTTCTTCACCACTTCCCACTGGTCCGGGCTGGTGTCCTGTGCCTCGTCGAGCAGGATGTGGTCGATGCCTTGGTCGAGCTTGAACTGCACCCACGGCCCGGCATCCGGTCGCGACAAGAGACTGACCGTGCGGGTGATGAGGTCGTTGAAGTCGAGGAAACCCCGCCCGCGCTTCAACTGCTCATAGCGCGCGATCAGCCAGCCGGCGACGGTGAGCGCTGCCGCTGTCCCTTCCAGCATGCGGAACAGCGCCAGCCGGTCGGTTACGTCGAGGATTGCCTTCGCCACCACGAAATAGCGGTCCGGCAGGTCGGGCAGGCGGTCGATCAGCGCCTTCCTGAAGATTTTGGGCGGATCGTAGGGGTCGCCGTCCGCACGCAGGAATGCCTTGGCGAGCAGGCGCAGCCGCCGGATCGGATCGGCCTCGGCAAAGGCGCTCTGCGCATACGGCAGCACATTGTTCAACACCTGCTTGGCGTCGGCTGCCTCGGCGGCACGGGCAAATTCGGCGAGCTGGCCAGGCGAAAAGCCAGGCAGCGGCCACAGCGAAGCAGCGATGTCCTCGGCCGTCTGTCCAGGCCTGAAGCCGAATTCGGCGAACAGTGGCCGGAAGTCCCGATCCTCGCCGAACTTGGCGATGAAACCGCGCAGTTCATCGCGCTTGCCGACGATCTCGGCAAGCAGCGTATCGAGCCCGAACTCGCCGCCGCGTTCCAGCACGGTGGCAAAGGCTTCCGCCAGCCCTTCGACGCCGGCGCCTGCGCCGGAGATCATGTCGCGGCGGGCATCGGCGAACAGCGAGGCCTCCATCTGCGGATCGAGCATCTCGAAATGCGCCGGGATATTGGCTTCGAGCGGGAACTGGTGCAGCACGGATTCGCAGAAGGCATGAATGGTCTGGATTTTCAGTCCGCCCGGCGTCTCGAGCGCCTCGGCAAACAGCCGGCGTGCGCGCCGCATCATGTCGCGGTCGGCGCCGCGGCCGTCCAGAGCCGCGATCCTGACCGCCAGCTCGGCATCAGGCAGCGCCGTCCATTCCGACAGGGTCGAGAACACGCGGTTCGACATATTGGCGGCGGCAGCCCGCGTGTAGGTGAGGCACAGGATCTTCGACGGATCGGTGCCGTTGAGCAGGAGCCGGATGACGCGCTGCGCCAAGACATGCGTCTTGCCCGAACCGGCATTGGCCGACACCCAGGCGGAATAGGCGGGATCGGAGGCGCGCGCCTGGCTGGCGGCGGTATCGGAGGGGATCGGATATTTCATCCTTCCGCCTCGTCCTCGCTGGCGCCGCCGGCCGACCATTCGAGCACCCGCGCCAGATGATCGTAGTCGCCGTCGGCCTCGCCCTCGCGGAAGGGCAGCGCGCGCGACAAATAGCCGGTGGTCGGGTCGGCATAGTGGAAGAGCAGCCGTTCCAGCCGCGCCCAGGCTTCCTCGGAAAGGTCGTTGGCGGTGCGGAACTTGCGGTTGTATTCGAGGATCGATTCCTCGAATACCTCGCCATTCGGCTTCAGCCGCACGAAGGCGAGCTGCGAGGGTTCGCGGATGCCGAGTTCCTTGAAGGCGCCGCGCCTGAGCAACGCGCCCTCCAGCGCGAGCTGTGGCGACAGCAGCGTGTGCGCCTGCGCTTTCGAGGGCGAGGATCCTGTCTTGTAGTCGAGAATGTCGGCCATGCCGCCGGCAAGCAGATCGATGCGGTCGGCATAGCCGGAAAGCGTCACCCCGGTGCGGCCGACGACCGTTTTGTCGGCGCGCTCCTCGGCATAGCGTCTCGCGACCGCCTCGGCGCGGCCATGCTCCCATTCGATGATGTTTTCGGCGAGCTTTTCGAAGCGCGGCCACCAGATAGCCTCGATATCCGGCGGAAGCTTTGCCTCGGCAAAGCAGGTACGGCCCGCTTCGATGAGGCTGGCCAGCGCGTTCGGCGCCCTCGGATCCTCGACCCGCCGCGAGAACAAATGCAGGATTTCGTGGAACAGCGTGCCGCGTTCGGCGGCGCCCGGATCGCGGATCAGCGGCTCCAGCGGCATCAGGCCGAGGATGCGCCGCGCGTAGACCGCATAGGGGTCGCGGCGCAACGTCTCGATCTCGGTGACCGAGAAATGCTGCGGGCGCAGGCTGAGCGGCGGCTTCGGCTGCGGGCGGGAGGCAAAATCCTTCTTCTCGCCGGCATCGAGCGCGCGCGCCCAGGCAAGCAGCGCGTCGCCGCGGCCGCGAAGTGCTGACGCCGGCTCCTTGCCGAGGAAGGTCAGGATGCGCTGCAGCCAGCGCGACGGCACCGCCGGCGCGTCGCCGGAGCGCGCCGAACGCGTCAGCACGACCTCTTTTGTGCCCATCGCCATCTGGAAGTCATGCGCGGCAAGGCCGATGCGCCGCTCCGGCGGCTCGAGGTCGATGCCGGTCTTCATCAGCCGCGACATGAAGCGGTCGCTCTCGGGCTTGCGCGGCCAAACCCCTTCATTGAGCCCGCCGATGACCAACATGTCGACATGCTGCAGCCGAGCCTCCAGCGCGCCCCAGATGGCGATGTTGCGATCGGTGCCTTGCGCCGGCTTGACCGTCTCCGGCGCGATCAGGGCCTCCATCACGTCGGGCCACTCCAAAGCGGCGAAGGTGAAGGGCGACGACGCCGCCACCAGCCCGCGCAACAGCTCGGCGAGTTTCTCGCCCGCATCGCCGGCATAGAGCTCCGCCAGGCCGTCGTCGACGGCGCGACCGAGACTTTCCAGCGCGACCACGCTCGCGCGCGTCAGCGTCGCAATATCGGCGCCTTTCTCGTCGCGCATCGCGGTGAGCGGCAACAGCGACTTGGTAAGGCGGCTAAGCATATCTTGGGCCTGCTCGATGCCGCGCACGGTCAAGCGCGAGAACCAGAAAGGCTGCCTTGTGTCGCCGCTCAGTTCCGCCAGCCGTGTCTCGAACAGCGCGCCGAGCGATGCGACATCGGGCCGGCCCGTGCCGCCGCGCAGCGCCACCAGCTCGACGAGCTCGGCAGCCTTGCGCATGGCCTGGCGTTCGAGACCGAGCGCGAGTAGCGGATGCTTGAGCAAGGCAAGCAGGCCTACGGGGTCGCCGGGTCGGAACGCAGCGCTCAGCGCGAGCCTGAGCAGGCTGGCGGCCGGTGTGTTGATTAAAGGCGCGCCGCCGGAATCGTCGGCGACGACGCCGAAACGCAAAAGCTCGGCCGAAACCCGCCGGGCCAGCGCGCGGTCACCGGTGACGAGCGCCGCGCGCTTGCCTGGGGCCTCCACGGCGCGCTTCAGCGCGATGGCGATTGCCGCCGCCTCGTCGCGTTCGTTCGCCGCTTCCACCAGCGTCACGCCGGCCAGCGCCTGTTCGATGTCATATGCCGTGAAGCGCGGCCGCGTCTCGGTCCAGTATTCGGTGGTTTCGGCCGGCCGCAGCGCCTCGCCGACCAGGGCCGCGCGCAACGCAAGCGGCGATGGCGCCGCAACAAGGTCCTCGACGTCGCGGCGCGGAATGCCGATGCCGCCGATCAGCTTGGCGAGGCCGTATTGCGGGTGGCCGAGCGTTGCCGGGCGCGCGCCAGGCGCCGTGATCGCCGCGAAGGATGCGTCGTCCAGGTTGCGGTCGAGCCCGGGCAGCACGACGGCGCCGTTGGGCAGGCCGGCGATCACTGCAAGCAGTTCGGCGGTGGCGGGGATGGAGCCGGTCGAACCGGCGGCAATCACCGGTCCGGCCGGCGGAGTGCGCTTCAGCCGCGCCGCCTCCAGCCGGATCAGCGCGCTGCGATGCGCGGCTGGATTGGAGCGGTCCCGCTCCTTGAGAAGTTCCGGCCAGTTGTCGGTGACGATGCCGAGGAAATCGAGCGTCACTTGCCACCAGCCGGCGAGATTGCCGGTGACCAGCGTCGCGAGCTTCGCCCAATCCGTGCCCTCGGTCTCGATCTCATCCATCAGCCGGGCAAGGTCGCGCGCCAGCCAGATGGCGTCGGCGGCCGAGCTCGGCACGACGAATTCCTCGTTGAACCGTGCCCTGACATGGTCCGGCAGGCTTTCCTTCCAGGCACGCACCAGCGGTGCCAGCAACAGCAACCGCTCCTGCGCGGCGATCGGCGGGGCGAGATCTATTGCCGGCGCCGCTTCCGCGTCGAAGGCGGCCTCGTCCTCGTCGAATTCGCCAAGCGGCTGCACCGTCGGCAGGATGGCCGAGTGTTTTCCCCCGTCCATTTCGGAGAGCATGTCGACGAAAGCTCCACGCAGCGCACGCGCCGCGCGCCGCGTCGGCACATAGATGGTGGCGTCGGCAAGCGCCAGCGGGTCGCCGTCGAAGCGGAAGCCGGGGATCAGGCGCCCGTCGAGCAACGCCCCCGCCAGCGTCGGCAGGAACGGCGCTCCGGGCGGAATGGAAAAGACGCGGCGCGTGCCGCTCATACCGCCTTCGCTAGGGCGCCGGCCACGGCTGCCTCGGCCGCCGGAATGGCGTCCGGAGTGCCGACGGTGATCCAGCGTCCGTTCATCTTCATGCCGAACAGGCGCCCTGCGGCGATCGCCTTGTCGAAATAGACATTGAGCGAATGCGAGCCCATGGGCGCATCCTTGAAGATGCGCGGATGGATGATGGCGGCGCCGGCATAGATCAGGCCCGCCGGATCGCCCCTCGAGCGCCGTAGGGCTCCATCAGGGGCAACAAGGAAATCCGTGCCGACGCAATGCCCGGTCGCTGAGTCGAGATCGGTAAGCATCAGCAGAATATCCATTCTCGCGGCGTCCCATGCAAGGGCAAGACGCTCTAGGCTGGGCTGGCCACTGTCGATCCAGAAGGTGTCGGCATTGATGATGTAGAAGGGCTCGCCACCCAGAAGCGGCAGCGCCTTGACGATGCCGCCAGCCGATTCCAGCAGCGCCTGGCGCTCGTCGGAGATGACGATCTTCGGTGCGCGCCTATGGGCAACATGCGCGACGATCTGCTCGGGCAGATAGTGCACGTTGACGACGGCCTTGGCGACGCCGGCGGCTTCCAGGCTGTCCAGCCCCCAATCGAGCAAGGTCTTGCCGGCGACCTTCACCAGCGGCTTCGGCATCGTGTCGGTGATCGGCCGCATGCGCTTGCCGAGCCCGGCCGCCAGCACCATCGCGGTCGTCGGCTTCATGGGACCCGTTCCTCGAGCAGGCCGTGGGCCATGTAGAAATCCTTCAGACCGGAAAGCGCCGGATGCGCCAGCGCCCGCCTCAGATAATCGCGGATGCGCGGCAGGTGTTTCAGATAGTAAGGCTTGCCGTCGCGTTTTTCGAGCCGCACGAAGATGCCGAGGATCTTCGAATTGCGCTGCGCGGCCATGATCGCATAGGCCTCGGCGAAGCCGGCCTCGTCGAAAGCGCCGGCGGCGCGCCGCGCTGCGACATAAGCCGCGACGGTGCGCCGCTCGATTTCGGGTGAGACGGTGACGCGCGCATCCATGGCCAAAGAAGCGACGTCATAGGCGGCGGGCCCGATCAGCGCGTCCTGGACGTCGACGATGCCCAGCCGGTCGAGGCCGGCGCGCTCGCCTCGCCAGATGATGTTGGGCGAATGGAAGTCGCGCAGCATCAGCGTGTATTCGCTGCCTGCCAGACGATCGAGGAGCGCGTTCCATACCTTGTGGTAGCCTGCCCGCAACGCGTCGTTTGCCGGTTCGCCGGTGATCCATGGCACATACCAGTCGACCAAAAGGTCGGCTTCGATCAGCATGGCTTCCCGGTCGAAAGGCGGCACGTCGTGAAATACGCCGGGCGACGCTTCCAAGCGCGTAGGCCAAGTCTTGCCATGCATCATGGCCAGCAATTCGGCCGCCGCTTCGTAGCGTTTGGCGATGGGCTGGCCGTCGCGACCGAGGAAACCTTCCGAGCCGAGATGCTCGGTGAGCAGAAAGCCCTGGTCGAGATCCTGGGCATGGATCGCCGGCACGCTGACGCCGGCCCCAAGCAGCGCCCGGTCGATGGCGACGAAGGCGGCGACGGATTGCGCCGTGTGGGCGATCACCGCATAGGGCTTGCCGTCGCGAACCGGCGGCCCGAGCACGAGCCGCGGCGAGTTCATCAGCACGCGCGGCGCCTTGCCGGGCAGCGAGACGATTTCGTAGGAGCGGGCGGAAGCATCGCCGACGAAGTAGCGGCGGCTGGCTTCGCCCCATCCGGCGGAGGCCAGAAAATCGCGCATCGCGAGCGATCGCGCCACGCGATCATAGATCGGTCCCTGCCCGGAAAGCCGCGCCACGCGGCCATCGCCCTGCTCGGCAAGATCGACCCACAGCGCCGTTTCCGGCAAGCGGTCTGCGGCCCGTTCCGGCCATTCGATGAGCGCCGCGCCTTGGCTTAGCGCGTCGTCGAGGCCGAGCTCGTCGAGCTCGTCCGGAGCGGACAGCCGATAGAGGTCGAAATGATGCACCGGAACGCGCGTCTCGTAGCTCTGCACCAGGGTGAAGGTCGGGCTCGGCACTTCGAGATTGGCGTCGTCGGCGAGCGCCCGGATCAGCGCGCGGGCCAACGTCGACTTGCCGGCGCCGAGATCGCCTTTCAGCGCGATCGCGTCGCCCGCGCGCAACGCCATGGCGAGGTCCTCGCCAAGCCTTGCCGTGGCCGCCTCGTCGGCGAGAAAACGTTCCAACACTGGTCCAGCCATATAGTCCGCGCTACTCGGCCGCGTCGCGGATGCCCGCCGGCGTATCGGGGATTCCGGAAGGCTTGTCCGGGAAGGTGCAGATCACCGTGGTGCCCCTGTCCTGGCCGGTCTCGATGCGCACGGTTCCGCCATGCAGTTCGACGAAGCTCTTGACGATCGAGAGCCCCAGCCCGGCGCCGCGCCTCCGCCCGCCATTGGCGCGCGGCTCGAAGCGGCGGAAGACCGATTCCAGCACGTCCGGCGGCATGCCAGGGCCATCGTCATGCACCGAGAACTCGACGCCGTCGGCCAGCCGGCGGCAGGTGAGCCGGATCGTGCTTGCCTGCGGCGCATAATTCGCCGCGTTGCTGAGCAGGTTGTAGAGGATCTGGCGGATGCGGGTCTCGTCGCCATGGAAGCTCGCCGGCGCCTCCGCTGCATCGATCTCGAGCTTGATTTGATGCTCGTCCAGCCGGTCGGCGACCAGCTCGGCGGCCGCGGCGATCGTCCGGTCGATGTTCATTTCGGAGATGTCGAGCTGCATGATGCCGGCATCGACCGTCGCCAGGTCGAGGATGTCGTTGACGATGGTGAGCAGCACCGACGATGACGAGCCGACATGCTCGACATATTCGCGCTGCTTGGGCGTCAGCGGCCCGGTCGCGGGCAGCGACAGTAGCTCGGTGAAGCCGATAATGTTGGTCAGCGGCGAGCGCAGCTCATAGGAAACGTGCTGCACGAATTCGTTCTTCAGCTGGTCGGATTTCTCCAGCGCCTCGTTCCTGTCCTTCAGCGCCCGCTCGACATTGACGGTGTCGGTGACGTCGACGAAGGTGATCATCACCTGGCCGTTGGGCAGGTGGATCACCGCGTAGCTCAGCACCGTCCCGTCGACGAGCTCGATCTGGCCGCGGCGGTCGCGGCGCTCGTCGTCGAAGCCGGTGACCGCGGCGACGAAGCCGCCCCAGGGGCTGTTCGCGGCGCGCTGGTCGCACAGGTCGCGGATCGCCGAAACATGAACGTTCGGCTTGACCGCTTCCACCGTCAGCCCCCACAGCGCGACGAAGGCCGGATTGGACAGGCGCAGCCGCCCGTCCGGACCGAACACGACCACGCCTTCGGCGAGATTGTCCAGCGTCTCGCCCTGCACTCGCACGGCGGTCTGGTAGCGGCTTTCGAGGTCCATCTTCTCGGTCAGGTTCTCGAACACCCAGGTGACGCCGCCCTTCGGCTGCGGGTTCGCCACGACGCGGATCGTCTTGCCGTCCGGCAGGTGCCACCAGTGTTCCTGCGATTCGACGGCGCGATAGGCGCTGAGCAGGTTTTCCTTCCAGCGCCGCCATTCCGGCTGCTCGGCGATCCTGCCTTCGCTGCGCAGCCGGTCGAGCAGCAGCGTGTTGGAGGGAGCGCTGAGCAGGAAGCCCGAGTCGAGACCCCACAGCTTCTGGAAGGCCTGGTTGAAGAAGCGCAGCTTTTCCTCGGTGTCGAAGATCGCCACGGCGGTGTTCAACTGGTCGAGCGTGTCGGCATGGCTGCGCACGGTCCGCTCGTATTCGGCGCGGATCGTCTCGGCCGCGCTGGTGTCGCAGGCGAGCCCCGCCGAACCGTCGGCGCCGGCGAAGTCGGTGACCGCGAACATGCGGCGATCGCCTTCGATCACGGTGGATAGCGTCTGTTCGAAGACCGGGTGCGACTTGTGCTGCTCGGCGATTTGATCGCGCGCCTGGCCGCCAAGGAATTCCGTCGCGTCGCGCACGGCCGCGGCGGCGCTTCCTGCTTCCACGGCCTCGGCGTAGGCGCGGTTGACCCATTGCAATCGCCCGTCCGCGCCGCGCAGCCATGCCGGCATCTTCAACGCGTCGAGCAGGCCGATCAAGGTGTCGTAGTCGGCGCTGAGCCGCTGGTTCTCGATCTTCAGCCTGGCCTGGTTGCGCAACGTCTCCGACAGCGAGACGAAACGCACCAGCACATGCGCCGCGCTCTTGCGCCCATGCACCTCCAGCGGCACGCCGGCCTGCGTTTCGATGACCAGGTCGAAGGTCTTCGCCTGTTCGCGCAACGCGGCAACCGCGTGCTCCAACGCCGCCGCCGAGCGCGGCATCAGCCAACGGCCGAAAGCGAGGAAGGCGGACCTGTCGTCAGGCGCGCCGCTTTCCAGCGGCAGGCTGCCGATGAGCTCGGGCTTCTTGTTGTCCGTTGTCCACACGATCAGGCGCTGGTCGCGCAGGTTGAGCAGCGCTTCGGAGCGCTGCAGCGCAGCGTTGACGTCCGCGATGCGGGCCCTGAGCTGCAGGTTCTGCGAGGCGGTGCGTGCGCGCTCGCGGATAAGGAATATGGCCGAAACCAGCGCCGCGCCCATGACGCCCACGAACATGGCGAGCTGCATGACCTCGAGCGTGCTGACCGGCGCCGCGGCCTTTGCCGGAATGCCCGTCTCGGCGTGGGCCGCAAAGGCGAGGAGCGGGCCGGCAAGCGTCGAGGTCGCAAGCAGCAAGGCCAGCCGCGAGCCGGCACGAAAACCGCCGCGGCTCACACCGGGGCCGGCATCATTCGAATCCTCATGGCCGCCGGAAACGGCCTTTCCCGCGCGTGGCGGGTAATCCCCCGGCATGTCTTGGTCCTCTTCGCCGCTTGAATGCAAGACCGCCCTGATGCGTCCCCGGCCCAACATGTCCCCGGACCGCGAATCACAACAATAACGCTTGCTGGAATCGGCGTGAAGAATCATTGGCGCAAAAAATAAAGCCGGATGGAAAGTCAACCACCCGGCTTCAATATATGGTAGATAATTTCGCTTTGGTTAATAGCGGTAGTGTTCAGGCTTGTACGGGCCCTGCGGCGTCACGCCGATATAGGCGGCCTGTTCGCCGGACAGCTCGGTCAGCTTGGCGCCGAGCTTGTCGAGATGCAGCCGCGCGACCTTCTCGTCGAGGTGCTTGGGCAGCACATAGACCTGGTTCTCGTACTGGCCGTGCTTGCTGAAAAGCTCGATCTGCGCCAGCACCTGGTTCGTGAACGAGGCCGACATGACAAAGCTCGGATGACCGGTGGCGTTGCCGAGGTTGAGCAGGCGGCCCTCGGACAGAAGGATCATACGCTTGCCGTCCGGGAAGGTGATCAAATCCACCTGCGGCTTGATGTTGGTCCATTTCAGGTTGCGCAGCGCCGCCACCTGGATCTCGTTGTCGAAGTGGCCGATATTGCCGACGATCACCATGTCCTTCATCGACCGCATATGGTCGAGCGTGACGACGTCCTTGTTGCCGGTGGTGGTGATGACGATGTCGGCGGTGGGCGCGGCGTCTTCCAGCGTCACCACCTCATAGCCGTCCATCGCCGCCTGCAGCGCGCAGATCGGGTCGACCTCGGTGACTTTCACACGCGCGCCAGCGCCGCGCAGCGAGGCCGACGAGCCCTTGCCGACATCGCCATAGCCGCAGACCACCGCGACCTTGCCGGCCATCATGGTATCGGTGCCGCGGCGGATGCCGTCGACCAGCGATTCCTTGCAGCCGTATTTGTTGTCGAATTTCGACTTGGTGACGGAATCGTTGACGTTGATCGCCGGGAAGGGCAGCAGACCCTTCTTCTGCAGCTGGTAAAGACGGTTGACACCGGTGGTGGTCTCCTCGGTGACGCCGCGGATCGCTTCCCGCTGCTTGGTGAAGAAGCCTGGCGAAGCCTTCAGGCGCTTCTTGATTTGGGCGAACAGGATCTCTTCCTCCTCGCTGCCAGGATTGGACAGCACGTCCTCGCCGGCCTCGGCGCGCGCGCCGAGCAGGATGTACATGGTGGCGTCGCCGCCATCATCCAGGATCATGTTGGAGGTACCGCCATCGGTCCACTGGAAGATCCGGTCGGTGTAGTCCCAATAGTCTTCCAGCGACTCGCCCTTGATGGCGAAAACCGGAATGCCGGCCTCGGCTATGGCCGCGGCCGCGTGGTCTTGGGTCGAGAAGATGTTGCAGGAGGCCCAGCGGATGTCGGCGCCCAGCGCCTTCAGCGTCTCGATCAGCACCGCCGTCTGGATGGTCATGTGCAGCGAGCCGGTGATGCGCGCTCCCTTCAGCGGCTGCTTGGCGCCGAACTCCTCGCGGCAGGCCATCAGGCCCGGCATTTCGGTTTCGGCGATCTCGATCTCCTTGCGGCCCCAGCCGGCAAGCGAGATGTCGGCGACCACATAGTCCTTGCTACCCGTCATGGCAGTGCTCCGGTGTGATTTTTTCTCAAGGCGCGCCGACGCCGGGAGGCGCATGGGAGGGCGCGGTTGCCGGCTTGACTACCAGATCGGTCGTCGCACGACAATGGGACATAAAGAAATCTTTATGCGCGCATGTCTTGCGTTTCGTCCAAAAGCGCGGAACGATTTTGGGAAGACGACATGTATCCAACAAAAAGCGTGACTAGATTTCCTCGCCGAAACGTGAGGCGATCAGCTGCTCCAACGCGTCCATCGCCGGCACGGCTTCCGGGCCGCTGGCGATGACGCGGATCGAATAGCCTGGGCTCGCCGCCAGCATCATCAGGCCCATGATCGAGGTGCCGCCGACCTTCACGCCGTCCTTCTCGACATGGATGGTGGCGTCGAAGCCGCTGGCGACCTGGACGAACTTGGCCGAAGCGCGCGCATGTAGGCCGCGCTGATTGATGATCGGGAACTCCCGCACCACCTCATCCGTCCGCTGCGCCGATGCGTTCATTTGCTGCTCAGGAGCTGGCTGGCGACGTTGATGTATTTACGGCCCGCCGCTTGCGCTTCGTCGAGCGCGGCTGCCATGTTGTCGCCCTTGCGGATCGAGGAGAGCTTGATCAGCATCGGCAGGTTCATGCCGGCGATGACCTCGGTGCGGCCGGATTCCATCACCGAGATGGCGAGGTTGGAAGGCGTGCCGCCGAACATGTCGGTGAGAACGATGACGCCTGCGCCGGTGTCGACGCGCGCGACTGCGTCGACGATGTCGGCCCGGCGCTGCTCCATGTCGTCGTCGGCGCCGATCGCCACGGTTTCGAAATTGTCTTGCGGCCCGACGACATGCTCTACGGCATGTCGGAACTCGGTAGCGAGTTGACCGTGCGTCACGAGCACGAGTCCGATCATTCTCTGGTGGCTCCCGTCATCGCCGCTTCACAGGCGTATCTTATGTTCGCCAGCCATTCCAGGCGGCGGGAGCGCTATCTTGTCGACGCACGGCCGGTTGACAAGCCCAAAATTGCGGCGGCCCGGGCCATTTTGACGCATCGCAGCAAAAAACCCGGGCCGGATCATGAAAAAGGCTGGATCGACAGCCGCGCCATCAGCATGGGCAACGCGGCGGTGACATTTCGCCGGGCGATGTCGACGCGGGGCAGTCGGCATCCGCCGATCGTCTCCGTGGTCTCGTCCTGCAGACGCGCCATGTCCGCCGGTTCGACAAGCCGCGCCACAAGGTCGATCACGGCGGCCGGTTCGAAAGCCAGCGGCCGCGGTCCGATGCCGTGCACCTCGGCGAGGCCGGCGATGCTCACCGGCGCGCGGCACACCAGCCGGCCGCTGTGCGCGGCCGCAAACAACTGGTCGTCGCCGACCAGCCGGGCAAAAAGGCCCTGCGCGCGGCAATGATCGACAAGCGCCAGCGCCAGCGTCGTCTTGCCGGCGCCGGACGGCCCGGTGATCAGCACGCCGCGCTCGCCGGCCAGTATGGCCGTCCCATGGATGTTGCGGGGCTTTGCGGCGGCGCCTGGCATGTCGGTTCGGCGATCAGCCTTCCGCCGGCAGCGTCACCACGAAACGCGCGCCCTTGATCTCGCCGGGCTTGGTGCCGGGGATGTTCTCGGCCGTCAGCGTGCCGCCATGTGCCTCGACGATCTGACGGCTGATCGACAGCCCGAGGCCGGAGTTCTGGCCGAACGCCTCGCCGGCCGGCCGGTCGGTATAGAAGCGCTCGAAGATGCGGTCGATCTTCTCGGCCCGGATACCCGGGCCGTTGTCGTCGACGGTGATGATGTTGAACTTGCCCCCGCGCGCCAGCGAGATCGCGATGTGGCCATGCTCGTCCGGCACAAAGGAACGCGCGTTCTCGATCAGGTTGGTGATGACCTGGCCGATCCTGAGGTCATGGCCGACGACGAAATAGCCTTTGGCGCCGGCCGGCAGCTTGGCGACCTTGAGGTCGATCTCGACGGCCTTCTTGTTGCGCGTCGTCTCGCGCGAGACGGCGATGAGGTCGGTGATGAACTTCTTCAGGTCGACGGTCGCGGCATCGTCGCGCGCCAGCTCGGCATCGAGGCGGGACGCATCCGAGATATCGGTGATCAAGCGGTCGAGCCGCCTCACGTCGTGCTGGATGATCTCCATCAGGCGTGCGCGAGAAGCATCGTTTTTCGCCAAAGGTAGCGTTTCCACGGCGCTGCGCAGCGACGTCAGCGGGTTCTTCAACTCATGCGACACGTCGGCGGCGAAACTTTCGATCGCCTCGATTCTCGCATACAGCGCATTCGTCATATCGCGCACGGCAATGGACAAATTGCCGATCTCGTCCTGACGATCGGAAAAGTCGGGGATTTCCTCGCGGCTCTTGACGCCGCGCCGCACCCTGACGGCGGCGGCTGAAAGCCGGCGCAGCGGATTGGCGATGGTGGAGGCGAGCAGCATCGACAGGATCGCGGTGACGAGCGCCGCCACCCCGAACACGCGCAGGATCGCCTTGCGCTCGGCCGCGACGATCTTGTCGATGTCGCCGCCTTCGGTGGACAGCATCAAGACGCCGAGCACGGCGCGGAAGCGCTGGATCGGCACCGCGACGGAGACGATCTGTTCGCCCTGCTCGCTCACCCGCACGATGGTCGAAGGGCTGCCGGTCAGCGCCTTGACCACTTCGGGAAAGGCCGCGCCGTTGCCGCCGGGCTGCTCGTGGTAGACCGGCAGGTCCTTGTTGCGGAAGAAGTCGAAGATGAACTTCTCCACTCGCTCCACGACGCCCGGCTGCTCCTCGTCGACGGGCGGCAGGTCGTAGCGCAGGATCTGGCCGCGCGAATAAAGATGCCGCGAATCGAGCAGCAGGTTGGCGTCGCGGTCATAGATGCGGGCGCGGGTGCGCGTCGGCGAGATCAAGCGTCGTAGCACCGGCGCGACGCGCTCGGGATTGATCGGGAAATCGAGGTTGTCGAGCTGGTCCGACCCCGGCCCCAGGCTTTCGCCCGCCTGCAGCTCCAGCAGCTTTTCCGGATCGATGCTGATCGAATCGGTCTCGACGGTCGCCGAAGCCGCGATGGCACCGGCGATGATCTCGCCCTGCGTCATCAGGCTTTCAACGCGCGCGTCGATCAGCCCGTCGCGAAAGGTGTTCAGATAAAGGATGCCGGTGACCAGCACGGCGAGGCCGGCCAGGTTAAGGAACAGGATGCGCCGCGTCAGACTGGAGAAGATGTGATGGCCGAGAAACCGGCGCATCGGCACCGTGATTTTCGAAACGAAGGCAGGCACGATCCGCGGCGGACGCCTTGCCGCGCCCGCCCGTCTGCCTCGCTCTACTTCCACTGCCATCGAATAGCAGGCCCTGTTTAGTTAGTGAGTAGTGAGTAGGCAGTAGGGAAGTGGTTGGCTGACTTCGGCTATGGGTGGCCGCCCGCATCATTCAAAACTGACTACTGACTATTCCCTACCTATCTTACGCTTCGCGGAACCGGTACCCGACTCCGTAAAGGGTTTCGATCATCTCGAAGTCGTCGTCGACGGCCTTGAACTTCTTGCGCAGCCGCTTGATGTGGCTGTCGATGGTGCGGTCGTCGACATAGACCTGTTCATCATAGGCTGAATCCATCAGCGCATCACGGCTTTTTACCACACCGGGGCGCTGCGCCAGCGAATGCAGGATGAGGAATTCGGTCACCGTCAGCGTCACCGGCTCGCCCTTCCAGGTGCAGGTGTGCCGCTCCTGGTCCATCACCAACTGGCCGCGTTCGAGCGAGCGGGCCTGCTGGCTGGGCGCCTTGGCCGCCGCCTCGCGGGCGCTGGTGCGGCGCAGCACTGCGCGCACGCGCTCGACAAGCAGGCGCTGCGAGAACGGTTTGCGGATGAAGTCGTCGGCGCCCATCTTGAGGCCGAACAACTCGTCGATCTCGTCGTCCTTCGACGTCAGGAAGATGACCGGGAGATCCGACTTCTGGCGCATGCGGCGCAACAGCTCCATGCCGTCCATGCGCGGCATCTTGATGTCGAGGATGGCGAGGTTCGGCGGCCGTGCCGCCAGGCCTTCCAGCGCCGACGCGCCATCGGTGTAGGTTTCGACCCGATAGCCCTCGGATTCGAGCGCGATCGACACCGAGGTCAGAATGTTTCGGTCGTCGTCGACAAGCGCGATTGTTGCCATTTCAAGCGGCTCCCTCATGAGCTGTCCCTTCTGTCGTCGAGAAGGGGCTTTTGCAGGACAAATTGGGTACAAAATGTGGCACGGGCCTTGTCCGAAGTCACGGGCGGCCTGCCGTCACACGCCATCGCACCCATAGTGGGATTGGACGAACCGAGCCTGCCAATCCTTTGGGCAACCTCTACGGTTTTTTGCACATATAAACGATTTAAACAACTTTCAAATTTTTTAAATCGATTAATGATTTGATATCATTCGGCTTTTCTGGTTCTGAACCTGACGGCCCCAGCGCGGGCTCCGGGAAGTAACCCGTCAGATGCGGCCAAATCCAGAGAGGAAATTTGATGTCGGAAGCCGGCAAACGCAACCCCGACTGCGCCATCGACGCGATCGGCCTGAAGACAATGGGCATGGTACGCTATAATTTTGGCGCGGCCGAACTCTACGAGGAAGCGATCCGGCGCGGCGAGGCGAGGTTGACCGCGCAGGGCGCGCTGGTCGCCGAGACCGGCCAGCATACCGGGCGTTCGCCGAAGGATAAATTCGTCGTGCGCGACGAGGCGACCGGCGGCCAGGTCTGGTGGGACAACAACAAGGCGATCTCGCCGGGTGAGTTCGAAGCGCTGCTGGCGGATTTCAAGGCACATGCAGCCGGCAAGGACCTCTACGTGCAGGACCTCGTCGGCGGCGCCGACGCCAATCTGAAGCTGCCGACCCGGGTCATCACCGAATTCGCCTGGCATTCGCTGTTCATCCGCAATCTTTTGATCCGTCCCGAAGCCGCGGAAATCGAGCGTTTCGTGCCGCAGCTGACGATCATCGACCTGCCCTCCTTCCGCGCCGATCCGGCGCGTCACGGCACCCGCACCGAAACGGTGATCGCGGTCGACCTCACCCGCAAGATCGTTCTGATCGGCGGCACCTCCTATGCCGGCGAGATGAAGAAGTCGGTTTTCACCATGCTGAACTATCTGCTGCCGGCAAGGGGCGTGATGCCGATGCACTGTTCCGCCAATGAAGGTGCGGACGGCGACGCAGCCGTCTTCTTCGGCCTGTCCGGCACCGGCAAGACGACGCTGTCGGCCGACCCGTCGCGCACGCTGATCGGCGACGACGAGCATGGCTGGGGCCCGCACGGCATCTTCAATTTCGAAGGCGGCTGCTACGCCAAGACGATCAGGCTGTCGGCGGAGGCCGAACCGGAGATCTTCGCCACCACGCAGCGCTTCGGCACGGTGCTGGAGAACGTGGTGCTCGACGCCGGCCGCGTTCCGGATTTCAACGATGGCAGCCTGACCGAGAACACGCGCTGCGCCTATCCGCTGGATTTCATCCCCAATGCCTCGAAGACCGGCCGCGCCGGGCATCCGAAGAACATCATCATGCTGACCGCAGACGCCTTCGGCGTCATGCCGCCGATCGCCAGGCTGACGCCGGCGCAGGCGATGTACCATTTCCTGTCGGGCTATACCGCCAAGGTTGCCGGCACGGAAAAGGGCGTCACCGAGCCGGAGGCGACGTTCTCGACCTGCTTCGGCGCCCCGTTCATGCCGCGCCATCCATCCGAATACGGCAATCTGCTGCGCGAGCTGATCGCCGGCCATGGCGTCGACTGCTGGCTGGTCAACACCGGCTGGACCGGCGGCGCCTACGGCACCGGGCGCCGCATGCCGATCAAGGTGACGCGCGCCTTGCTGGGCGCCGCGCTCGACGGTTCGCTGAAGTCGGCCGAGTTCCGCACCGACGCCAATTTCGGCTTTGAGGTGCCGGTGGCGGTCCCGGGTATCGACGGCGCCATTCTCGACCCCCGCTCGACCTGGGCGGACAAGGCCGGTTACGACCGCCAGGCCGCGAAGCTGGTCAACATGTTCGCCGTCAATTTCGAGAAGTTCGAACGCCATGTCGACGCGACCATCCTCGGCGCGGCGCCGCGGATGCAGGAAGCGGCTGAATAGCAGTCACTGCTAATTTCTTCCTCCAGGGCCTGGCTCGCGCCGGGCCTTTTCTTTTTGCCGCCGTCGCGTCATGAGTGCGTGTATGGCAAGCGATGACGATATTACCATCTCCGGCGAAGCGGTCATCCGTCCTGGCGACCTGCATGAGGACTTCATCCGCTCGTCCGGTCCGGGCGGCCAGAACGTGAACAAGGTGGCCACCGCCGTGCAGCTGCGCTTCGACGCGGCGAACGCGTCCGGCCTGTCCGAGCGCGTGCGCGAGCGCGCCATCAAGCTGGCCGGCCAGCGCGCCACCAAGGACGGCGTCATCGTCATCGAGGCAGGCCGCTTTCGCACCCAGGAGCAGAACCGCGCCGACGCGCGGGCGCGGCTGACTGCATTGATCGCCAAGGCGGCCGAGCCGCCGCCTCCGCCGCGCAAGAAGACCAGGCCGTCCAAAGGCGCCGTGGAGCGCCGCCTGAAAAGCAAGGCAGGCCGGTCGACGGTGAAGAAGCTGCGCGGTCGGGTGGAAAGCGACTGATCCGGCCAAAGCCGCTGGTTTCGGGTCGCCGCCTTCTTTGAAGGATGGCATGGCTTGGAGCATGATGCCGACCAGTGTGAAGCGGTTTTCGGAACATCATGCCCTATCTCTCTGATTTAAAGACGGATTCAGATTTCATGTCGAACAGACCCGAAACCATCCAGCTCTAGGGAGCAACGGATCGATCCATGCTCGTTCTGCCCAAAGGCGTCCGCCATATGCCGGGTTACCTCCCGCGCCCGGCCCAGGAAGCGCTGGTCGAGGAGATCAGGCGCGTCGTGCAGGCCGCACCACTCTATGTGCCGGCCATGCCGCGCACCGGCAAGGAGATGAGCGTGCGCATGACCAATTGCGGCGCGCTTGGCTGGGTGACCGACAAGGAGCGCGGCTATCGCTATCAGCCGATGCATCCGGTGACCGGCGAGCCCTGGCCGCCGATCCCGGAAGCCCTCTTGGAATTATGGCGCGAGGTCTCGGCCTATCAGCATCCGCCCGAGGCATGCCTGGTCAACTTCTATTCGGCGGATGCCAAAATGGGCCTGCATCAGGACCGCGACGAACAGGATTTCGCCGCGCCCGTGGTGTCGGTCTCGCTGGGCGACGACTGCCTGTTCCGGGTCGGCCAGGACAGGCGCGATGGCGGCACCAAGTCGTTCAGGCTGAAGAGCGGCGACGTCGTCGTGCTTGGCGGCGAAGGCCGCCTCGCCTTCCACGGTGTCGACCGCATCTATCCGGCGACATCGGCGCTGCTGAAGAACGGCGGCCGCATCAATCTGACGCTGCGGCGGGTGACGGTGCCTGGCTGAGCATATTGGGGCAAGACGATCTTAAGGACACCTGGGCTACAATCGCGGTTGCTATAACCGAGATCGCCATGCAACCGGATTGGATCAGGACCAGGAGCCTTTTGGACGTGGCCATTGTCACGGTCGTGTCGATCATCGCCGCATGGATGACTTGGTTCTACCTGAGCTTTCTGTGGACCTTGGACAGCCGAGGCTTTTCCGCGCTGTCGCACAGGCTCCCCTACTGGGATTTCACCAACCTCTGGGCAGGTTCGCGCATGGCCATCGAGGGCCACGTTGCCGTTCTCTTCGACGTGGAGGCCTACCGCGCGGCGCTGCGCGCGATGTTCTCACCCGACCTTCCAAATCAGGAATGGAGCTATCCGCCGAACATCCTCCTGCTCGGCGTTCCGCTTGCCACCTTGCCGATTCTGCCCGCCTATCTGATCTGGACGTTCGGGACCGTGCTGTGCCTGTGGCTGGCTGTCCGGCCGCTGAAGCTCGGAGCGGCCGTGGAACTGGCGATTGTCTTGAGCCCGGCGGTTATCTGGAACTCCTTGTTCGGCCAGAACGGCGCGCTGACCGCCGCGCTGTTGATCGGAGGCCTCGCCGTGGCGCCAAGGCGTCCGCTGCTGGCCGGAATCCTGTTCGGCCTGCTGACGATCAAACCGCATCTCGGCATTCTCGTGCCCTTCTGCCTGCTCGCCAGCGGCAACTGGCGCGCCATTCTCGCGGCGATTGGCACCAGCGTCGTGATCGCCCTCGCCACCGGCCTGTTCTTCGGCTTCGATGTCTGGCGGCTGTTCCTGACCGAAACCCGCCCCTTGATGACGGCGATCATGGAGGCGCCTTATCCGCAGCCCTATCAGTACAACGCGATAACGGTGTTCTTCACGGCGAGAGCTTTCGGCGCCGGGGTGACCTCCGCCTATGGCGTGCAGGCGGTCGCGACCATCGCTTCCATCGCCGCGGCGATCTGGCTCTGGCGGCCGGGCCGCGTGGTCTCGCATCAGGAACGCGTGGTGCTTACCGCTGTCCTTGCGATCCTGGCCACGCCCTATGGCTACACCTACGACACGATCGGTGTAGCCGTAGCGGTGGCGATGCTCGCCGCGATGGTTTCCAGGCCGCCTCGGCTGATCCTGGCGATTTGCTGGCTCGCGCCTTTCGTCGTGAATTTTTTCACCTGGGGCGGATATTGCGTCGCTGTCCTGATCCCGCTGTTTCTTGCCGCGTGGATGCTGCATTCGATATGGACGAGAGGCCGGAAGGCTGAACTCTCGGGAGAACCGTCCCTAGAGTCTTTCACGTTTTGACGGAAGCGTATCCGGCGTTTTCGAAGTAGTTCTTGCATTCGGCTGCCTCGATGGTT
>NZ_JAIUGS010000015.1:0-116377 GCF_020164735.1 Mesorhizobium sp. ESP-6-4 | reverse complement strand
CTTGCTCTCCTTGCAAAGGGCCAAAAGTGTAACCCATCTATCCGGAATGAACTGTCACCCATCTCTCGGGAAGGGCACTTCTCCCGACATTCCCTCTCGCCAAAGCTTCAACGCTCAAGTCTCCGCAAGGCACTGAATTTGCTCCTCTTTTCGGCACGATGAGTATGCTTGAACGAATTTCATCGCAGTTCGGCAGATTTCGTCCAACGGGGCGAGGTGTTGGTATTTTTGTTGGTATCTGAGACCCTGTTGGTATCGAAGCGCCAAACAGGAGGTCCCACAATGGCTCTCTCCGACGTGAAATGCCGCAACGCCCGGCCCGCGTCCAAGCTCCAGAAACTGTCCGATGGCGGCGGGCTGCAGCTATGGATTCAGCCGTCGGGAACCAGGCTATGGCGCCTACCTATCGATTTGACGGAAAGCAGAAGCTGCTGTCTCTCGGCACCTACCCGGTCATCTCTCTCGCCGATGCCCGCGAAGCACGCGATGAAGCCAAACGTCTCCTTAAGGCTGGTGCCGACCCAGCTCAGGAGCGAAGATTCCATAAGGCCACTTCGCAAAAAGACACCTTCCGTTCAATCGCGGACGAATATGTTGACAAGCTGAAAAAGGAGGGACGTGCCGACCGGACGATTAGCAAGGTCAAATGGCTGCTCGACTTTGCCTATCCGACAATTGGTGACAAGTGCATTCGGGAGATCGATCCGGCCACCGTCCTTACTGCCCTTCGCCGCGTGGAAGTTCGTGGTCGATATGAGTCGGCGAGGCGACTGCGCTCCACCATCGGCACCGTGTTTCGATATGCAATTGCGACCGCACGCGCCGAGGCTGATCCGACGATCGCGTTAAGGGGCGCACTCATCACTCCAACGGTCACGCCGCGTGCCGCGATCATCGATCCTAAGGCCTTCGGCGGCTTGGTGAGGGCGGTCGATGCGTTTGACGGACAGCCTACAACCCGAGCTGCCCTGAAGCTCATGGCATTGATGTTTCCCCGCCCCGGCGAACTTCGCGCGGCAGAATGGGAAGAGTTCGATTTCGAAAGCTCGATGTGGATCATTCCTGAAGCACGCATGAAAATGCGCCGGCCGCACCGCGTACCCCTTTCAAGGCAGGCCATAAGCGTCTTGACTTCGCTTAAAGAAATCTCTGGTGGTGGATCGCTGCTCTTTCCTGGCGTTCGATCGGTTTCGCGTCCGATTTCCGACAACACGCTTAACGCCGCCCTTCGCCGCATGGGCTACGGCAAGGAGGAAGCGCCGCGCATGGTTTTCGAGCAACAGCATCAACTCTGCTAAACGAATGCGGAAAATGGCATCGGGATGCGATAGAGCGCCAACTGGCCCACATTGAGAACAACGACGTTCGTCGAGCCTACGCCCGGGCTGAGCACTGGGAAGAGCGCGTCAAGATGATGCAATGGTGGGCCGACTATCTGGATGAACTCGAGAGCAACAGCGGACGGGTGATCTCAATCGGCGGACACGCCAAGCCAGCTCTCTATACGCGCGCCGAAATGGGAATGGTCTTCCAGCTGTCCAATCTCTGGCCGCATCTTTCGGTGACGGAGAACGTCGCGATCGCCGTGCGCAAGGTGCGCGGGCTTCCCGGTAGGGAAGCGAAGCAGCTGGCGCTGGAGATGCTCGCCAAGGTCCACATGACCCACCGCGTCCACGACGAACCAACCTCGGCGCTCGATCCGGAACTGGGTGCATGAGGTGCTGAAGCGGCCGGCAGGACGAACTTGCCGTCGACCTGCTTGAACTGGGCTCATTTCTCCTCCAGCCTCTTTCGAAACATCACCGAATGCGGCAATGATCGGTCCGAGGGACACGGAAAGAAAGAGTATCCCTGCCACGGGCGATACGCGGAAAGCTGTACTGTGACTCGCAGGTGTCACAGCTTTCCTACTCCGTTGTGCTGGCTTTTTTTCTGCGCCGATTGGTGTGCGACTGCGCGACGGCCACTTTCAACTCGGGTGTGATCTCCAACGGCGCGTTCCCATGTGGGTTCTGCAGCCCCTCGACGTGGACGGTCGGGAATGGGAGTTCGATGCCCTGCTCCTTGAAGACCTGGCGGAGACGTACATAGAATTTGCGTTTCATGTTGAAGGCGCCTCCCGGTCTGGTTGTGGCCTTGACCCTCAATACGATGCCATACTCGCCGAACTCCTGTACGCCCTGCATTTTGATCGGTTCGAGCACCCAGTGTTTGAACTCGGGATCTTCCGCCAGTTCGAGCCCGATCCGCTTGATTAGCTTGCGGGCGAAGTCGATATCGGTGTCATAGCCGACGGTGATATTGAATTTGTCGATAACCCAGTCACGGCTCTGGTTCTGAACTGCCCCGAGTTCACCGAAAGGTATCGTGAACAGCGGACCACGATGGTGGCGCAACTTCACCGAGCGCAGCGAAAAGCTTTCCACAGTACCCTTGTAATTGCCCGAGGAAATATATTCGCCGACACGAAACGCATCATCGAGCAGAAAAAACACGCCCGAAATGATGTCCTTGACAATGGTTTGTGCCCCAAAGCCCACCGCGACGCCGACGACGCCAGCGCCAGCGATCAGCGGGCCAATCTGGATACCCAGCGAGGCGAGCATCATAAGCACCGCCATCACTATGATCGATGCGAGCAGAATGTTCTGGAGGATAGGCAAGAGCGTGTGCAGCCGCGCCTGCTGCGGATCGAGGATCGGGACGTCCTCGTCGCCGATCACAGGGTGCGGTGTTTCGATGCCCAGCTTTCGTTCGATCAAAGCTTTGATGATCGACCAGCCGAAATCGGCTGCGAGGGCAATGACCACGACATTGATCAGGCCGCGCAATACGACCGTGGTCGTCGTATCGCTGTCCCGCATCGACTGCATGTCCAGGCCCCAGACACGCGCGAGAAAATAAGCCGCCGCCAGGATCAAGATCATCCGGACTCCGCGGTCGATGACAGCGATCGTCACCGCCGGGATCGTAGGCCGGCCAGCATCCTCCGAACCCGGCCGCAGGACGAAATTGACCCCGCGCTGCGTCAGCACGACCGCCAAAGGCAGGAAGAATGCGGCGAAGGTAAACCAGAATAATATATTGAGGCCGGCGATGCGCAGCAGGAACAGAACGACGAAATAAGCAGTCAATAGCCATGTCGCTGCCGTGTGGCCGCTTTGGTGCGCACCGTCTCGCTGTGTTCTTGGTCGACGCCAAACCGCAAGCAGCAAGAGCAACAGCAGTACGAAATCGGCGCCCGTTGACAGGACCAGCATTCCGTCCCGATCGATGCCGAGACCCGGCAAGAGGATAAACGCCGCGCCGAAGAAGGCGAAGACGCCGACGATCCGGGGTAGCCAATAGAACCAATGGTCGGCCGTTTCGTTGGTGATCGGCAAAGCACGAACCTCGACGGCGTTCTCGACTTTCATGAAGGAAGGGACGAGCATGGCTGCGAGGTACATGCGCACACCCGCCGTAACGACCGCAGCCATCAGAAATGTCAGCACGATCTCGCGGATAAGCATTGGCCAGTCGAACAACATGAACGCGCCGGCGCTGCCCAGCGCGAACGAGACGATCAGCAGGCTGGAATAAAGCGTGCGGCCGCCAATCTTCTTGGCTCGCCCAATCGGCGTATCCTTCGACTGCGCGATGATCCAAAGACGAAACGGACGGGTGAGCCTGTACATTGCCCAGGTGAGCGCCACGCCGGCGGCGATGAAGATCGCAATCAGCATGAATACGCCGGCAGAGCCCTTGCTTGACATATCGTCCATGGTCTCCGTGCGAACGCGCGCGAACTGACCTGGCAGCAAGGGCACGGTTCGCGCAATTCTTTCGATATGATGCTTGATCCGATCGAGCGTCGAGGATGCCATCGTATTCATCTGGCCCGGTGCGGCCGCGGGGTCGGACGATATGTCGGCCGGCGAAGCTCCCGCCTCGGCAGGCGCTCCCGTCGGCCCGGAGCCCTGCTTTCGCTGTTCGGCCACCCAGGCCTTCACTGACGGATCGTCGAAAAGCTCGAACAGCTGTTTGACCTTTTCAGGCGGGACGGCCGCCGGCGCCTGTGCCTGTACCGGACCGGCCAACAAGAGGGCGATCCCAAGGACAAGCGGCCCGGCAATCACCGCCAGCAGCGCCGTCAGATCTCCGAAATGTCGTGCCGGGCGCGCCAGATACCCGGCTCCCAATCGTCGATTCATGAGTGGCATCGTGGTTTAACCTTCCCTCAAATCGGCAGGCAACGACGTCTATGTCCCCCATTACTCCTACCTTGAAGAAGCCGAAGTTGTGGTGCAAGACTTCATCGTTCCGAGCTAGACCGTTGCGCCGGGCACGTTTTTGACATTCGCCGACTCTTGCCGAAGAAAACGAAAGCTCGATGATCCAGGACAATGCTACCGCAGGCGGTGTGATACCGATGTTCGATGCCAAGAACACCATCGGCGCAACGCTTGCCGGCATCCGCCGGAAGACCTACCAGGTACTGGATATAGTCGTGATGGATGATGGGTCGACGGACGGATCGGCGTCGATTGTGACGGCCTGCGCCGAGAAAGACCAACGCATCCTGTTCCACCTTCGAACTAGGCGCGGGTAGGACGGCGTGGCGTCTAATCCTTTGGTTTCAATCGTGGTTCCTGCGCACAACGCGGAGGTAACGCTGGCGCGCGCGCTCGATTGCCTTCTCGATCAGGAAATAGTGGATTGGGAGGCGATCATCGTCGACGACGCCTCCACGGACCGCACCCCCGCTATCATTGCCGGTTATGTGGAGCACGATGCCCGATTTCGGGCGTTGAGGTCTTGCGCGTATAGCGCCGCCGGCGCGCGCAATAGCGGGATTTCGACAGCGCGCGGCCAATGGCTCATGTTTCTGGACGCGGACGATTGGGTGGATGCCAGCTTCCTTGCGAAAATGCTGGCCGCATTGAAAACCACGCCCGATGCAGTGGCCGCCTATTGCGGTTCTCGGCGCGTGATGCCCGATGGCGAACTCACCCCGTCGAGCATCTCAACTGAGGTTGCGATCCAGCCCTTCGAAACTTTCGCCCGCCGGTGTGCCATTCGCACTCACGCGCTGCTGGTCGACCGGGAGACAATTGTCGAGTTGGGCGGTTTCGATGTGTCGCTGCGCACCTGTGAGGACTGGGATCTGTGGCAGCGCCTCGCACGTCTAGGCAAACGTTGGGTGATGGTCGACGAGCCGCTCGCTTTCTATAGCGTCAGCCCCAACTCGCTCTCCCGCAATTCGACGCAGATGCTGGCAGATGCGGAAATCGTGATCGCCCGCGGCTTTTCTCCTGATCCCAGGGTCAAACACCCAGCATCGGCTCACGCCAATGGAGCGATCGAGGCGAACGGCCGCACCGCTTCCCAGGCACTCGCGTGGTTCGCACTGTGGAACGCCGCGTCGGATTGCGGCGGCGGCTCGCACTCGATCAACCCGCAGTCCCTGCGCGCGCTCCCGGCAGGACGTAAGTGGGCGCGTGAGGTCGCCAAGGTGGTCTTCGATGGCCTTTTGGTAGGAAGCCTATCGGTGCCAACGCAACTGGCTGCCAGATGGGAGAGGTTCGGCGGCTCTCTCACCGAGCTGATCATCGAATTCGGCAAGATCTGGGACGATCCCGCTGCGGGTCGCCGCGTCCAGTATCACCTTGAGCAAATGCTTCTCGACTTCGACGATCTCGCCGCGCCGCGCAGACTGGCACGGACACTGGGAATTCGCGTCGACGCTCGAAATCCGATCTCGATAGAATTGCCGGAAGGAATCGACCAAATTTATGCCTATCTGATGGTGGACGGCCGGATCGGGGCCCGCGTGCAGTTCGGCGCGCTCGGGAAAGTGACAAGGAGCCATTGGATTAAGCTGGCCTCGCAGAGCGGCGTTGCCGACGATTCAAACCTGTCTGCAGCCGAGGCGTCGTTGCCCATGGCGGAGCATCCGTCTGATCCGGACAGCCACTTCGGCGAACTCGCCCGATTGGTCGCTGAAGCGCAGGGGCTGGTTCGGTCGAGCGCCGAAATTACAGAGCCTCTTGCAGTGCCGCGCCGTCCACGGGCCGCGGATGACCACGACAATGATCGCACGTCTTTCTGGAATCGTTATTTCGCGACGGAGGACCCCTGGAACTACAGTTCACCCTATGAGCAGGAAAAATATGAGCGGCAGCTCGAAATTCTGCCTGCCGGTCCTATCGGACGGGCGCTTGAGCTGGCCTGCGCGGAGGGCCACTTCACGCGGCAGCTGGCGCCGCGAGTGGGCCATTTGACCGCAACTGACATCTCCGCCATAGCCATCGGGCGGGCGCGCGCGCGATGCAGCGATCAGCCGAATGTTGAGTTCGGTGTGCTGGATTTCTCGGCGGACACGCTGCCAGGTGGGATGGATCTGATCGTCTGTTCGGAAGTGCTCTACTACCTGGATGATCTCGCCGAGTTGCGGCGCATCGCCAAGAAATTTGTTGAGGCGTTGGCGCCTGGCGGCAGTTTCATCAGCGCACACGCATTCGTGCTCCGTGACAATGTTGAAAGGACGGGCTTCGACTGGAACACTTTCGGCGCACAAGCGATCTCGGGGACGCTGGCAGTGACTGAAGGCCTCGTCCTCGAACAATCGATCCAGACCGAGCTCTATCGCATAGACCGCTTCCGCCGCCTGTCACCAGACGACGTGGCGACGGAACCGATGATTGATCATGTGCCGATCCGCGCGCCCATCGGTATTGGGGTCGCGCGAAATATCGTTTGGGGCGGGGCACGGGCCTTGCGCCGCGACGTCGCACGTAGCGAGCGGCGGCAGCGTATCCCGGTCCTCATGTATCACAGCGTCGCCGATGATGGTCCGGCCGCGCTCGCCCGTTTTCGGTGCACGCCCGCCGCATTCGAAGGCCAGATGGCATGGCTGCGCGCCAATGGCTTTCACGCGATTATGTCCGAGCAGCTGGAATGGTCCATTGCCAACCGTCACTCTTTCGTCGGCCGCCCAGTGCTTATCACCTTCGATGACGGCTTCCAGAACTTTGCCGACCATGCCTGGCCGACCTTGCGCAAGAACGATCTGACCGCGGAAGTATTCCTGGTGACGGACTTGGTGGGCAAAAGTGCACAGTGGGACACCCACAGTGGTCCCCCGACGCAGCTTATGGACGCCGGGACGGTGCGACGCCTCGCCGGCGAAGGTGCGTTCTTCGGAAGTCATCTGGCGACGCATCGCGCGATCGATGGTCTGTCGAGTTCTGACTTGGCCGCCGAGCTCCTGCGCTCTCGTATGTTCATCGAACGGTGGACCGGTCGTCCAACCACGACGTTCGCGGCACCCTTCTCTGTCACCGACCGACGGCTTGGCCGGCTGGCCAAAGAGTGCGGCTATCGGATCGGCTTCGGCGGCAAACACGGGCCGGCGGACCTCGATTGCGACCCCATCGACCTTCCGCGCATCGAGATTCGGGGAGACCGCTCGCTCGACGACTTTGTTGCCACTGTCGAGGCCGTGCTCCAATGAACGGTGAACAAACCTCTTCTGCTTTTTTGTCGGTGTCCGCCGACTACTTGGTCGCAAGTCTATTGGGCGACCTGGGACACGGCTGACATCAGCTCCTGCGGATTCGGCGCCCCAAACATGTATCGCCCACCCTCTGGGACTTCAGTGAAGCTCCAGCGGACGACCCCCTGCCGGTCCAGCAGGAACTGACCGATCAGTTGTCCGTGACCCGTTGCCATCATCTGCTCGTCGGCCTCGGTCACTTCGTAATGGTCCTTCTTGTCCAGGAATTCGCTGGCCGCAAAAGGATCCATGGGAGCGGGCAACTCGCCTGGTATGTCGACCCGCATATCCTTTGCCGCTGCCATCGAGACCTTGTACGGCCAGTTTGTCTCGTTTTGGGTGAATTCGAGATTGGGCAGTCCAAAGGCACGATGTGAAGCGCGTTCGGGGTCGGAGGCCGCAAGCAGGTTCGGCATCGGGTGATAGCGGAAATAGAGACGCGCCCGTTCGATCGGCGTGTTGACCACTGTCAGGCTTTCCACCCCCTTTTCGCGCAGCTCCGGATCAAGCCGCGCCTGGGCGGCGATATGGCGCCGGCAGAACGCACAATGCAGACCTCGAAACAGGCCGACCAGAACCGGCTTTTGTCCGCGAAAGTCGTCAAGCGCGATCTTGCCTTCCTGGGTAATGGCGTCGAGCACCACGTTCGGCGCACGGTCGCCCGGTTGAAGCGGTACCAATTCAATACGCGCGGACATTTTCAACCTCCCACCCGGCTAGTCGAGAAAAGGCAGCACCACAAGCGCTTCCGGGTCGAGCCCGTGCTGGGCGCATATTCCCTGCGCCAGGGAAAAGTAGCGCTCGGCCTCGGCCAGATTGTCGAGGTCGAGATTAAGCGTTGCAAGACCATCATAGCACGGAAACAGCAGTTGGGGCTCGCCCGTTTCGCTGGCCACGTCCAGTGCTTCGTGGAACAACGCAACTGCCAGTTCCGGACGGCCGTTGCACTGGTGGATCTGCCCAAGCACGATCAACGGCACCGCCAGGTGCTCGCGCTGGTCGAGCGCCCGGTCGATCTCGATGGCCTTCTCGGCAGCAGGCACGCCCTCCGTTGGACAGCGATCCGTAAAAGTACAGCAAGCAACCGCCAGATTGGCGAGGAGGCGCGCCTGGAAACCCAAATCACCAATACGGCGTGCCACTTCAAGACCGCGCCGGCAGACCTCCATCGCCTGTGCCGGATCGATGGTCGTGTAAAGCACGCCGAGATTGGTATAGCCGCGGCAGGCCGCGCCCAGCAGACCGGCGGCTTCGGCCAATTCGATGCTGCGCTCAATCTGACGTACGGCTTCATGGTCTCGCCTAAGGCGAGCCAGCGCAACAGCCTTGGTATTGAGTGCCTCGGCGGTCACAAGAGTGGCATCACGCCCCACCTCTGAGACATGCTCGGCTGTCAGAGTGCGTACGCAATCCAGCGCCGCGTCTGCCCATTTTGCCGCGAGAGCGTGATCTCCGCCACGAAACGCCTGTCGGCCACGTTCTTGCCAGAGATGCGCCTGCTCGACCGGGGCATCCGCGCCATCGAGAAGCGCTGCCGCTTCGGCATAACGGGATTCTGCGTTGTCCCGCTTGCCGACGTCCCAGAACAGCCGACCGATCTTGCGCAAAACTCGCGCCGAAGCGACGCGATCGGCGGACTCGCGATATGCCCGCAAGACCGTCTCGTAGTGCTGGTGCGCGATCTCGCGGCGGCCTAGCGGACCGCTCAAATCGGCAATGCGCTCTGCAATTGCCAGTTTGAGCGGTGTTTGCCCGACCGCGCCCAACGCAGTCATGGCTCGCTCGTAGAAACGAAGGGCGTCGTCGTTGGCATATATCATGCGAGCGCGATCGCCCGCCGCCTGCAGGTATTGCGCGCCCCTTTCCCGCTCGGCGCTCTGTGCGAAATGATGACCGAGCACGGTCAAATCCTCGAGCCGTTCCGGCTTGTCGCCGCACAGTTGCTCCAAGGCGGCACCGATCCGCCCGTGGATGTCGGTCCGGCGTTGCAGGAGCAGATTCTGATAGATCACGTCCTGCAGCAATGTTTGCGTAAAGCGGTAGCTTTGCGATGAGACCGAACCTGATCCGGCAACTTCCTCGATGATTTCCGCATCGCAAAGCAGTTCGCAGCCGGCTTCCAGGCGGCTTGGGTCGGCTGTCACGGCTTTTAGAAGTGTGGCATCGAAGCGCGGGCCGATTACCGCGGCTTCCTGGGCCAACCGTCGCACCTCTTGGGGCAGTCGGTCGACGCGGGCAAGCAACATTGCCTGGATAGTGGCGGGAATGCCGGTTGCGACTTCGCCTGCCACAGTCTGCCATCGCTGGCCCTCGCGCACCAGCACACCCCGATCGATAAGGCCGCGAACGATCTCCTCTATGAAAAGCGGGTTGCCGCCCGCGCGCTCGAGGATCTGGTCGGGAAGCCCTCCTGCGGTGTTTACCCAGCTCTCGCCGAAAAGCGCCGCCAGCAGGCTGCGTCCGTCGTCACCGTTGAGCGGCGAAAGCCTGAGCGCTGTGTGACTGACCCGACTTGAGTCGAGCTGGTCGTTGTGCGGCGCCGGACGATGCGTGACCAGCAACATCAACCGCGTGCGTTCCAACCTGTCCATCACGAAACGCAGTGCCTCGAGCGACACGGCGTCGGCCCAGTGCAGGTCTTCGACGACAATCAACAGCGGCGACAACGCAAGCCGCCGTTCGATGATCGTGCGGACCGCGTAGAGAATTTGCCGCCGCAGTTGCTCGGGCTCGACATGCTGCAAGGTGGCGTCGGGGTCGTCAAGCCCAAGCACATGGTAGAGCAAAGGCATCAGCCGCTTCGCCTCCTCGCCCTGCAGGCCGAGGTCGGTCAGCAAGCCTCCGAGCTTCGCCCGGATCTCGTCCCCATTGTCGTTTTGCATCATTCCGGCAGCGCTGCGCACCACTGCACCCAAAGCGCCGAATGATTGTTCGCCAAGCGGCGAGCACGTGGCCTGCCGCACGGCGACGTTGCGAAAACGATCCTCGTCGCCGACGCGGGCGACGAACTCCCTCACCAGCCGCGATTTCCCGATACCGGCTTCTCCGACGAGGCGGACAAGCTGGGCCGAGCCGCCGCACGCCTGATCAAGGCTGGCCAGCATTCTATTGAGCTCCGCACCGCGGCCTATTATCGGCGCGCTGAGGCCGAGCGCCTCGAGCCCGCGCGCTGCACGCGGCGCCGCAAGCGGTCCATCCAGTCGGTGGACTAGCACGCTGCCAGCCTTGCCGCGAAGCACGACATCACCCAGCGACTCGTAAGCAAAGGCATGCCGGGTCAGCCTGTGAGTGAGCTCGCCAACCAGCACCTCACCCGGTGCGGCCAGCGATTGCAGGCGTTGCGCCGTGTTCACCGTATCGCCGGTCACCGAATAGGATTTGGCGGTACCGATGCCCAATCCCCCAGTAACGACCGGACCAGTGTTTATGCCGATGTGAAGCAACAGAGGCGAGCCGGAGTGGGGAGCGCTTTCGCCGAGCCGTGCCGTCCGGGCCATCATGTCGAGAGCGGCGCGAAGCGCACGTTCCGGATCGTCCTCATGCGCGACCGGTGCACCGAACAAGGCAAGCAGTGCATCGCCGATGAACTTGTCGACGAAACCGCCAAAGTTTCGCACTGCCGCTGTCAATTCCTTGAACAGTTCGTTCTGCAGCGTTTGCATGACCTCTGGGTCGAGTTGCTCGCTGAGTGTGGTGAAGCCGCAAAGGTCGGCGAACAAGACCGTTACCGTCCTGCGATCGGCGTCAGAGACGGGATGCAGCCCGTCTTCGCTTTCGATGTTTGCAAGCAGCGACGGAGTTCGAGAAGGCGGCACAATGGTCCGGCTTGGTGTCGGATCAGGCCGTTCGACGGCTTTTGCCGGCGCACCGACGCTTGTCCCACATTTCGGACAGAACTCGAAATCAGGTGCGCAGACGTAGCCACAACTGGAGCATGGCACGGGCTGGCGCCTGCCACACCTCGGACAGAAAGCGTAACCGTCCTCAACCTCGAAACCGCAGCCCGCGCAGTCCATCGAACAAGACCTCACCAGGGGCCGTGACGGCGTGATCTAGCTACGCACTTCACGGCCGGGTATTCACACAAGGATGAACCGATAGCCGTCGACCAGCAAGCGGCAACGCAAATGGGCATCGAGCGATTAGTGTGGGTTCTGTGGCAGAGCGCTGTCGATTCGGGCGGCTGCCTGGCCGTCCCTTGCGAAAGTTCCCTCTTACCCTCCGTCTTCCTGCTATCCTGGAAATGAGGAGACGACCCATGAGCGAGAATCGTAAGCTAGCGGCAATCCTGGCTGCCGATGTGGTCGGATACAGCCGGCTCGCGAGCGCGGACGAAGATCGTACTTTGGCGAGGTTGCGGGCGCTGCGCAGCGACCTGATCGATCCGACCATCGAAGTGCACCACGGGCGGGTGATCAAGCGCACCGGGGATGGAGCGCTGGTCGAGTTCCGCAGCGTGGTGGATGCCGTGCGCTGTGCCGTTGAGGTTCAGAACGGCATGGTCGAGCGCAATGCCGGCGTGCCGCAGGACCGCCGCATCGAGTTCAGGATCGGCATCCATCTGGGCGATGTGGTCGAAGAGAGCGACGGCGACCTGATGGGCGACGGCGTCAACATCGCCTCGCGTTTGGAGGGCGTCGCGGCGCCCGGTGCCATCTGCCTGTCCGAGGATGCCTATCGCCAGGTCAAGGCGAGGCTCGACCTCTCGGTCAGCGATCTCGGCAGCACACAGCTAAAGAACATCGCCGAGCCGATCCGGGTCTATTCGCTGCAAGTCGGCGCCGGGACCAAGGCGGCCGCGACCCCGGAAACCGCGCCGAGCCGGCCCGCGACGGCAGCGCCGCCGAAATTGTCGATCGCCGTCCTGCCGTTCGCCAACATGAGCGGTGACGCCGAACAGGATTACTTCGCCGACGGCATCTCTGAAGACATCATCACGGCGCTGTCCAAACTGTCGCAGCTCTTCGTCATCGCACGCAATTCGTCGTTCACCTTCAGGGGCCAGAACGTCCAGGTGCAGGAGGTGGGCGCGAAGCTCGGCGTGCGGCATGTACTTGAGGGCAGCGTACGCAAGTCGGGGAACAGGGTGCGCATTACCGCGCAGCTCATCGATGCAGCCTCCGGCGGCCATCTTTGGGCCGAGCGGTTCGATCGCGACCTGACCGACATATTCGCCGTGCAGGACGACGTGACGCAGCAGATCGTCGGTGCGTTGGCGCTCAATCTGACTGAGGGCGACCGTCAGCGGCTGGCGCCCGAGTATGCGCGCAACACGGAGGCGTATGACTATTTCCTACGGGGCCGAGAGCTGTGGCACCGGCTGACGAAGGAGACGAACGTCGCAGCCCGCGACCTCTTGCAACGTGCCATCGAACTTGACCCGAAATTTGCCTCTGCCCACGCCTTCCTCGCCCTGACGCACGGGCTCGATTACCTGAACAGGTGGAGTGGGTCGCCGCCGGAATCGATGGCGCAAGCGGAAGAGGCTGCGACGCGAGCGGTAACGCTGGATGAGAGCGATCCCTGGGCGCACTGGGCGTTGGCTATCGTCAAGCTGTATACACGACGGCACGATAAGGCCATCAACGAAGCCGAGCACGCGATAGCCCTCAATCCGAACTTCGCCGAAGGGCACGTGATCCTCGGCGAGGCGCTGCACTATTCGGGCAGGTCCGAAGAGGCGCTCGAGAGTTTCGCCCGGGGCAAGACCTTGAATCCATACTTTCCGGATGTGCTTCTGCATTTCCAGGCTTTGGCATCGTTTCAACTCGGAAGGTACGAAGAGGCCGTTGACCTCTTGCTGCAACGGCTGGCTCGCAACGCTGCCACCGATGTCTCGCGCGCGCTTCTGGCCGCCAGCTACGGCCATCTGGGCCGTTTCGACGAGGCCCGTGGGGCATGGCAGGAGGTGCTGCGCGTCAATCCGGACTATTCGCTGGACTACCGACGCAAAGTCTTGCCCTACAAGAACCCTGCCGATTTCGAACTCGTCGTGGACGGGCTCCGCAAGGCCGGTATCGTGCAATGACAGGTGAGGCCAAGTCAGGTCTGGCCTTGAACTGCAGCCGATCGCGATGGAGCCTCCGTAACCGTTTTGTTTCCGTTTGACTGCTGCTAACCCTCAAGGAAGCGGCCGGATCAGACGCCAGAGGCTCACCGATAAATCGCCGTCGCTTGCGGTTGCACCCTAGAAAAACAGCCTGAGATAAGGGCTGAAGTGAGGCTCAGGTCGCCTTGATCTCTGCCTGGCCGACCTTGCGCCACCGGGCGTCTTCGCGAACCAGTTTCAGATCGTCGGTCGTCTCGGCAAATGTCCGCAAACGATATTGCCGGAGCAGTTCCGGGAAGAGAGCCCCTGCCGGCAGGCCGGCAAGCTGCTCGCGGACAGAGATCCTTTCATCGATGACCCGCACGCCCCACGCATTTTCCTGAACCTGCAGCTCCGCGGCCAGATCGCGCTCTTCCTGCGCGTTTTCGTCCAGCGCGGCCAGCAGGATCGAGTGGAAAAGCGCCACATAGCCAATCTGTCTCAGGCCGCCCACAACCCGCACGCGGGGCAATATGGCAAGAACGAGGAACGCCAGGAACAAGTTCGGCAGCAGCATGCCGTCCAGCAGCGCCTGCCTGAGATGCGGTCGCTCGAACGGGATGGAAAGACCATGCGGCCTGTCAGGCTCGATCAGGTGCCCGCCCTCGAGGACGAGCTTGCGCACGCGCTCCTCGCGGATGCCCCAGAAATAGGCTGTGGCATTGGGCAGGAATCTGCCAAATGGGCCCGATGCGGTCTCTTGCAAGGCACGTTCGAGACGCTGGCGCCTCGCGGGTTCAAAGAGCAGGCTGGAGAGGAGGCTGCCGTCATATTGCAGATGCCGGACCATGGCGGCCGCGGCGAGCCGATCATCAATGAAAACCGGCCGGGTCACGCCGGAACAATCCCAATTGGCGACCAGATCCTGGTTGAAGGCTGTCAGCGCATCGGCAGCGGTTCCAAACACCTTGTCTTGACTGGCAAGCAGTGTGCCCAGCCAGCGGCTGGCATCCGTTTCATCGCCCACCGCTTCGAGCGCGCGCTTGTTGAGGGAGACGGGACCGGCCACGCAGGCACTTTTGCGGCACAGTTTATGGCGCCCTATGCCAAACAGGTTGATCTTGTCGCCGCCGACATCGAGCCATCCCGGCCCCTCCCGGCCAATTGTCTCCATGGTCATCGTCGTTCCCATGAAGCCGAAGAAGACCGACAGCCCGTTTTCGACCGCGCCGAGCCAGGCAAGCAGGAGGGCATCGAAGGTGATCCGGTCCATCAGAAGCAGGCAGTGCAGGCCGGCCTGAATCACCGGTCTGTGCTCGAACTCTTCGAGGGCCTTGCCGATCTCCTCAGGCTGCATAATCACACCGAGGCGCTGATGCAGGACTTCGCGCAGGATCGAGCGGGCAGCGATCGCGGGGCCGGATGTGGGCCTTGCCACCGGCCGCCACAGATGGCGGGCGTAGTCGGAAACCGGTGCATTCCAGTTCTGCTCGATGTCACGCACGACTTCCGGGCAGAGTGGCGACAGCAAAGCCAGAATTTCCACCGGAGGCGTAGGGGTCGGGTCAAAGACGGCGGTCATTGGTTCCCGTCAGCCGCTTGCGGTGCAGAGGCCAAGGGAACCAGACTTGCTGGACGCGCTCGGCCCACGCAACGCGATCAAATGGTGTAAGACGAAATTGACCGTATCCCACGGAGTTCTCCATCAGCAATCACCCGTTCGCCGACTCGGCACAAAATGTCAGATCGGCTGCACGGCCAAGGCCAACAGCGGATCTCAGAACCGCAGCCGGGCCATGCTCAGGAGGTCGTGGTACCGCCCGTCGGTAAAACCGGCCTTCACATGCCGACCTTCGATCTCGAAGCCGTGGCTCGTGTAAAGACGGATAGCCGGTTCGTTGTCGGCATAGACGGTCAATTCGACCCGCTTCAGGGCCCGCCAGTTGTCGGCCACGTGAAGCAGCGCGCCAAGTATGGCGGAGCCGATCCCCTTGCCGACAAAGGCGTCGTGAAGGCCGATGTTGATCTCGCCGATATGCGAACGGCGCGGCGAGCCCTGTACGATCAGGCTGCCATGGCCGACGATCTTGCCGTCCACCTCCGCAACGATCCAGGTGGTTTCCTGGCCGGACTTGGCGATACGCCGCTCCACCTGCTCCACCCTCTCGAAAGGCATCCTGAACGTGCCCCAGCGGAAACCCGGCATGTTGAAGATAGCGCAAAGCGCCTCCGCATCGCTTGACCGGATGGGTCGGAGCTGTGGCCGGATCTTCTCGGACGATGGCGAGGTCGTGCTGGTCATGGCGTTCCCGGCGAAGGCAATCGGTCCGGCACGATGCACCGGACCTCAACTGGAAATCCAGCCGTCTCTTCGACCTACGATGCCGGTTGCGAGCTGAAATATTGGGAGGCGGTGTAGAGCTTGAAGGCGCCGCTGAGACCGATCCAGCCGAAAAGGGCGAGCCAACACAATGTCCCGGTCGCCGTCCAGCCGATCCGGTGCACTGCAGCGTCGGTGATGAAGAGGCCGAGGATGGCAAGCAGGCCAACCAGAAACTGCGCCAGGCCTAGCACCAGCAGTTCCTCGCGCGGCGCGTTTTTCCAGAGGAGATATACGCCGCCGGCGCCGGCGAGGAAGATGGCGCTGTAGACCTGGGCGTGGAAGGGATCGACCGGCCATGGCCAACTGCTGCTGACCACCCGGGGAAACAGCAACATGCCGACGCCGTATAGCCCAAGGATCGCCGTTTCCGCTGACATGTAGCCGCGCCATGCGGGGGTTAAGGCCACGCCTTTTACCGAAGGACGGGCCCTGGCCCGCCACAGGAACAGCCCGGATACCGCGGCCGAGGCAAGATAGACCAAAAACCACAGCCACGGCGCTTTGCGCTCGAAGTTGAAATAGCCGAGATTGATGAACGAAGCCGCCGAGACGATGACCGTGAAGACGAAGGCCATGACCAGCACGAGCCTGCCGGGCGACCAGCGGTTCCAGAACAGCAGCGCCGCCATCACGACCATTTCGGCGGTGTAGAAGCCTCCGAGGAAGCGGGCATTGAACGGGGTGACGGCCCAAGGCCACCTCGGCTTGACCAGCACAGGCGCGAAAAACAGGCCCGCGCCCACGATCAGGACGATGATGACCGCCACCGAAAAAAGGCGCAGGGCCGCGGGAAATGGCGGATTGTCGGATGTCGGCATGGGAGAGAGTCCCCAAGGTGAATGCCCGTGGACCATCATAGTGCCGCTTGCGGCCGGTGAAAATCTGCCGAATGGAATTGAACCGTCATCAGGTTTGTCTATTCGAATGGTCGCACGGTCCGTTTCGAAGTAAAATGCAGCGGCCGGACCAAGGAGCGGTCCGGTCAACATGGCTTGGGCGCATTTTCGGAGCCTGCACGATGAACGAAGCTCAGGATCTGTTCTCGCTTTTGCGGCAATCACCAGATGTCGATCCACTTGCAATCGACGCGATCCAGCGAACCATCGCGGAAGGCGGGGACCGTGAGCTTTGCCGCATCAATGCGCCGGCCTTCGCCAGCGAGCATGGCCTCGACGAGGAGCGCACCATAGGCGCCTTTCTCCATGCGGCGCGGGTCGGCATCTTCGACATTTCGTGGAATGTTCTGTGCCCCGGCTGTGGCGGCGTGCTCGACACCAACGCCACGCTGAAAACGGTGCAGAAGGACGAATACACCTGCACGCTGTGCGCCGAGGGTTATTCACCGACCCTCGACGAGATGGTCGAGGTGACGTTCACCGTCAGTCCCCGCATACGCAGGATCGCCGCCCACAATCCGCATGAGCTGCCGTTGATGGAGTATTTCCGGCAGATCTACTGGGCGTCCGGCGTCGATCTGCCGGATGAAGACTTCGCGAAAAGGATGGAAGAGATCTCGCTGGAGGACATCGAGCTTGCGCCCGGTGAAAAGGCGGTTCTGCCCGTACAGCTTCCGTCAGAATTCATCATCGTCTTCGAGCCGGTCACCCATTCAGTGCAGTTCATCGACGTGAAGGGTGAACCGACAAAGGAGCGCCGAGGCCTCTCCTTGGTCTTCGACCGCGACCATGTCCAGAGCCAGACGCTGGAGATGCAACCCGGCCCGTTGCGCATTTCGCTGGAAAATAGAACAGACACTCGCGTGCTACCGACGGTCTTCATCGCCGGCCAGGGCTTGCATGATTTGCTGCGCAAACGCCGACCCTTCCTGACCGCCAAGCGCCTGCTCACCAACCAGACGTTTCGCGATCTCTATCGCACGGATACGGTCGACATCAACCAGCGCCTGAAGATCACCAGCCTGACCTTCCTTTTCACGGACCTGCGCGGATCGACCGCGCTCTACGAGCGGGTGGGCGACCTTTCAGCCTTCGATCTCGTGCGCGAGCATTTCCAGGTTCTGCACGAGATCGTCGCGGCGGAGGCCGGCGCAGTGGTGAAGACGATCGGCGATGCGGTGATGGCGACCTTCGCGACGCCTGATCGGGCGATTGCTGCGGCCCTCAGGATGCGCGAGGCAATGCGTGCGCTCAACAACGAGAGCGGGCGCGAGGATCTGCTGCTCAAGATCGGAATCCATGCCGGCCCCTGCATCGCCGTGTCCATGAACGAGCGGCAGGACTATTTCGGCCAGACGGTCAACATCGCTTCGCGAGTCCAGAACCTTGCCAACGCACAGGCGATCTTCGCCACTCGCGCGGTGGTTGACGACAATCTCACCGCCGATCTGTTGCGCAGGAAATCGCTGAAGCCGGAACCCCACGAGGTCTCGCTGCGCGGCATTGAGCGAGAGATAGCAGTATATACGATCCCCTGAAGACTCGGTCGTCCCGGTCCCTTACACGCGCCTGCAGATAAAGTAACGATCGGCAGGCACCGAAGGCGGCAGCGGGAGGCGTTGCAACTGCGGGTGATCGAGCGGCGTGCCGCTGACCACGATGCCGCCGACGCGAAGCAGGCCCGCGGTCAGATCGGGAAGCCAGGTAGCGGTCACTGCGTCGCGATCTTCATAGCCGGTGCCGATGTCGGCATGAACAAGAGCGGCGTCGATGCCAATGAACCTGATCGCCGTCTCACGTATTTCGCCGAGCACCAGGTTTTCGGCTTCGGGAATTGAGCTGGAGTGTGCGGCCAGTGCGCGGTCGAACGCCACGATCCGGCGTCCGGGCAGGCGCTCGCGCAGATGGTGGAACGTGCGGCCATTGCCGAGGCCGAGCTCGAGGATGGGGCCCTCGATCTTCGCCACCTCCGCGCAGACCTGATCGAGAATGTCGCGCTGTGCCGTCAGCCTGCGGATGAAACTCTCGAGGCGACTCATATGCGTTTGTGTGCCCTGAACCAGCCCAAGAATCCGGCAATGCCCGCCACCCGGGTGAAACGCAAAAGTAGCGTGCCGGACCCGATCCAGCCTCGCCGCATATAGAGCAATTCCAGGAAAAGTGGAAACGGTTTTCCTTCCGGAATTGCGTCAAAACAATGAGATAGAGCGGGTTGCTGTTTCCGCGAAACGGTGAAACCGCTCTAGAGGCGAACGGTGAACGCTGCAACAGCCGTTGGAATCTGCGGCCCGGCGCGCGGCGGAATAGCGATGTCACTTGTAGGGGTCTGCGGCATCCCGCAAGCCGTCGCCGAGGAAGTTGAACGCCAAGATGACGAGAATGACGGGGAGGATCGGCAAAAGCAGCCATGGATAGAACGCGATCACGCTGACGCTGCGCGCCTCGGTGAGCAGGATGCCCCAGCTGGTTATCGGCGCCCGCAAGCCGAGCCCCAGGAAGCTCAGCGCCGTCTCACCCAGGATCATGCCGGGTATGGAGATCGTCGCCGTCGCGATCAGATGCGACATGAAGCCCGGAATGAGGTGCCGCCGGATAATGCGGCTGCTCGAGGCGCCCATCAATTGCGCGGCCAGAACGTAATCCTCCTCACGCAAGGCTAGAAGTTTTGAGCGCACGGCCCGCGCCAGTCCGGTCCAGTGGAGCAGCCCGAGGATGACGGTGATGCCGAAATAGATCAGGATCGGACTCCAGGTTATCGGCATGATCGCCGCCAGAGCCAGCCAGAGCGGAATGCTGGGGATCGATTGCAGAACTTCGATTATCCGTTGAACGATCAGGTCGAAGATGCCGCCGTGATAGCCGGCCAGCCCCCCGATGACGATGCCGAGCAGGAAGCTGAAACCGATGCCGACCAGGCCGATTGTCAGTGAAATGCGTGCGCCGTAGATGATGCGCGAGAGCACATCGCGCCCCAGCCTGTCGGTGCCGGCCAGAAAGAGCTGGCCGTTTTCGGCAGGGCAGACAAGATGCCTGTCACCTTCGATCAGACCCCAGAATAGGTAGCTGTCGCCCTTGCAGAAGAAACGGATCCGCTGAACATCATCCTGCTTGTCCATATAGTTCCGCTTGAGCGTGTCCATATCCAGCGTCATCTCGCGGCCATACACGAACGGCCCGACAAACTGGCCGTTGTGGAACAGGTGCACCCACTGCGGCGGCGAATAGATGTAGTCCATGTTGCGCGTGTGCAGATTGTAGGGCGCCAGGAACTCGCAGATCAGTATCCCAAGATAAAGCGCTGCCAGGAATATGCCGGATATGAGGGCAAGCCGGTGCCGTCGGAATTTCCACCACATCAGCCGCAACTGCGACGCCTGGAAGACTTTCGACTGCTCAGGCGTCATCGCCTCGACCGACTGCAGGTCAAAGGGCGCAATGGAAACGTAGTGTTGTAGTGGAGCACCCGGAGCGGGCAGCGGCGATTGCGTATTCATTTGGTGCTCCCGCCCTGCAAACGAATTCGCGGATCAAGCAGCGCCAGCGCGAGGTCGGAAATCAGGACGCCGATGACCGTAAGGAAGGCGAGGAACATCAGGAACGACCCTGCCAGATACATGTCCTGGCTTTGCAGCGCCTTGATCAGCATCGGCCCGGTCGTTTCCAAAGACAGCACGATCGCCGTGATTTCGGCGCCGGAAATGATGGCCGGCAGAATAGAGCCGATGTCTGAAATGAAGAAATTGAGCGCCATGCGCAGCGGATATTTGACCAGCGCCTTGAAGGGATGAAGGCCTTTGGCGCGCGCGGTCACGACATATTGCTTGTGCAGCTCGTCGAGCAGATTGGCGCGCAGCCGCCGGATCATGCTTGCCGTGCCACCGGTGCCGATGATCAAGACCGGGATCCAGAGATGGGCGAGGATCGACTTCGCCTTGGCCCAGCTCATCGGCTCGCCGAGATATTGCTGGTCCATGAGATGGCCGATGGACGTGCCGAACCAGATGTTGGCGAAATACATCAGGATCAGCGCCAGCATGAAATTCGGAATGGCAAGGCCGAGAAGGCCGAAGAAAGTCAGGCCGTAGTCGCCCCAGCTGTATTGATGGGTGGCTGAGTACATGCCGATCGGAAAGGCGATGAGCCAGGTGAAGATGATCGTGACGAAGGAAACCAGCACGGTCAGCCACATTCGGTCCCCGATGACGTCGCGAACCGGCAGCTCATATTCGAAGGAATAGCCGAAATCGCCGTGCAGCATTCCGCCGACCCAGTAGAAGTAGCGAATGACCGGCGGCTTGTCGAAACCATACTCCTTTCGCATCATCTGGATGCGATCGGAATCCACCGCTTCGCCCTGAGCCCGAAGCTCGGAAACATAGCTGTCGAAATAGTCGCCCGGGGGAAGTTCGATGATCGTGAACACCAGCGCCGATATGATCAGCAGCGTCGGAACCATCACGGCGATGCGCCAGACAATATATCGAAGCACGCTCAGGACTCTCCAAGCCAGAATGTGTCCATCATATAGACACCGAAATAGGCGGTCGGGTCGTAGCTGTAGAGCGCCTTGTCAGGCAGATTGCGCAGCCGCGAGGACGCCAGAATCGGCTGATGCGTTCCGTTCACCGTGCCGATCGAAAACACCTGATCGGTGTAGATCGACAGCATTGAATTCCAGATTTCGGCGCGCTCAGCGGCTCCGGTCGAAGCGTTCCAGCGCTTGAGCAAAGCCATCAACTCGACGACAGACGGAAGATCGGGCGCCTCACCGACCTTGCCATGAGACAAGTAGTGAGCACCCCAGAGCGGCCATTGCAGCTGGTCGTCCATGGTGGGAGCCAACTGGTACGGATTCATATCGGCGGTCGGCACGCCATTGTCGATGCCCGACCATATCGACATCATGATCTCGCCGCCAAGCGCGCGGCTGCGGAAGATGTCGCGCTGCGAAGTCCGGACGAACAGGGCGAGGCCGATCTCGCGCCAGTGATCGGTGATGAGTTCGAGCGCGTCGGTTTCCAGTGTGCTTTCGCCGGCCGTTTCCACGATGATTTGCGCCGGGCGTCCGTCAGGAAGTATCCGCAAGCCGTCACCGTCACGCGTCTGAAGCCCGACCTCATCGAGCAGCGCATTGGCCTGGTCGGGATCATGGGCTACCCAGGCTTTCGCGAATTCCGGCCGGTAGAGCGGGCTCTCTGGCAGGACCGTATCGGCACTTTCCTGCGCCAATCCGTAGAACACCGCCAAATTGATCTCGCGCCTGTCCACAGCAAGCGAAAGTGCGCGACGCATGCGCACGTCACGAAAAAGGCCACGCCACACCTGGTCGGCACAATTCAGATTGGGCAGCAGCGCCAGCCGCGAACCCTGTGTGCGTTTCCACAGATGCATCTTCACCGGGTAGCGCTTCTCCGCATCCTTCAGGAAGGAGTAATCGGCAAAGTCAATTCCCATACATTGCAGGTCGCTCTCGCCGGCACCGGTCTTGGCGGAGATGATCGCCGACGAGCTCACATTCATGATTACCCGGTCAACATAGGGCAGTTGCCGGCCATTCTCGTCTATTCGATGAAAGAACGGGTTTCGCTCGAAGACAAACTGCTCGGCCGGCGGCTTGGTCCGGTTCTGCCAGGGATCGAGCGTCGGCAGTTCCGGGTTCTCCGGGCGATACTGCCGAGACATGCGGATATGCAGGAGCGTCCATTTCTTGGCCCTGTTCTCCTCCATCAGGCCGGCGAGCCGGAATGGATCCTGGTATTTCTTGTGGAACTGCTTGAGATAGGCGGCCGGCAGAACAAGCGATAGCGGCGAAGCGGCAGCGAGCTTGGGCAGGAAGTCGGGATTTGGCGCATCCCAGCTATAGCGGACCGTCAGCGGATCGACGATCTCGAAGCGTGGCGGCTTGCCGTCCGCCAGCAGCGTCGGGGGGAGCCCGCCTTGCGTAAGCTCATCGTTCAGCCAGACATCTTCCCAGCAATAGCGAAAATCCTCCGGCGTCAGCAGGCTGCCGTTAGACCATTTATGTCCTTCCCGTATCTTGAAAGTGAAGACGCGATCGTCCGCCACGTCGAAACTTTCGAGAATGTCGGGTTGCAGGTTGAGCTTTTCGTCATAGCCGACCAGGCGAGCATATCCGTAGATGGTCATCAACCGGATATCTTTCTGGCTGCCGATGATCGTGCGCAGCGTGCCGCCATACTGGCCGGGCTGCCGGCCCATTGCAGCGAGGTTCACCACGCGCGGGCTCTTGGGCAGGCGTTTGGCGAGTGCCGGCAGCGCCAGGGCCTTCAGCAGCGGCTGAAGAAATTCTGGCTCCAGATCGCCGGCGTGCAACGTGCTCGGCACAAATGCCGAAGCCAAGAGTCCGAGGACGGTGCGCCGGCTGATCAATGGCGCAGCTCGCTGACATCGGCCGAACGCCGGGCCAGCACGAGGTGGCCGCCGCCAAGATCGAGCGGCGATAGCATATCGTCGCTGCCCTCGTCGCGGAATTGCGGTCCCCAGGCGCTACTGTCGGAAGCGCCGCTGAGCTTCAGCGTCTTGAAATCCATCGGCCTATCGAGATCGGGGAAAGGCACTGCGGCGACCAGTGAGCGCGTGTAGGGGTGGATCGGTTTCCTGAGCAGGATTTCGCGCGGCGCAAGCTCGACGATACGCCCGCCGCACATCACGGCGATGCGGTCTGCCATGTAGTCCACCACCGCCAGGTTGTGGGATATGAACAGGTAGGTCAGTCCCAGTTCCTTCTGCAGATCCTTCAGAAGGTTCAGGATCTGCGCCTGGACGGAGACGTCGAGCGCCGAAACCGGCTCGTCGCAGATTAGCAGTTCAGGCCCCAGCGCTAGCGCGCGCGCGATGCCGATACGCTGACGCTGCCCGCCGGAGAAACTGTGCGGGTAACGTTTGATAAAGCGCGGATCGAGCCCGATTGCCTGCATCAGGTTCTTGACCATGGCTAACCGGGACGCGGCATTGCCGCGCTGATGGATTTCCAGCGGCTCGCTCAAGATGTTCTCCACCGTCATGCGAGGTGAAAGCGACGAAACCGGATCCTGAAAGACCATCTGGATTTTCGCGCGCAGCATGTGCAAGGCCTCTCCCTCGCCTGCCAGGACGTCGATCGGTCCCTCGCGGCTGTTGAAGATCACAGAACCACCGCTGGGAGTGACGGCCCGCATGAGAATCTTGCTGACGGTGGTTTTGCCGGAACCGCTTTCGCCGACCAGACCCAGGCATTCACCTCGCCTGATGTCGAAGCTCACACCGTCGACGGCGCGAACAGAGGTTTGATGATCCCCGCCGAACCATCCGGACTTGCGGATGGTGAAGGTCTTTGTCAGATCCCTGACCGACAGCAGGATGTCGTCCGGCCCCTCCGATGCCGGCGCGGTCTGCTTGCCGAGCAGGTTTCCGACATTCACCGGCACCTCGCGTAGCGCCTTTAGCCTTTCGCCAGGCTTCAGGTCGAAATGCGGAACGGCTGCCATCAGGCCCTTAAGGTAAGGATGGCCTGGCCGGCGGAATATCGCCTCGACAGGTCCCGCCTCCATGATCTCGCCATGGTACATGACCACCACCTCGTCGGCGACATTGGCGACCACGCCGAGGTCGTGCGTGATCAGCAGCATCGCCATGTTCAGCTTGGTCTGAAGCCCGCGCAGCAATTGCAGGATTTGCGCCTGGATGGTGACGTCCAACGCCGTCGTCGGCTCATCGGCGATCAACAGGGCGGGCCGGCAGATAAGCGCCATGGCGATCATGGCGCGCTGACGCAATCCTCCAGAAAGTTCGAAGGGATACATGTCATAGGCGCGCTTGGGATTGGGAAAGCCGACGAGGCTGAGCATTTCCTCGGTCCGCGCCTTGCGCTCCGCCCGAGCCATGGGCGTATGAATCTGCAGGGATTCGCTGACTTGGTTGCCGATCGTGTGGAGCGGCGACAGCGATGTCATCGGCTCCTGAAAGATCTTGCCGATGCGGCTGCCTCTCAACGCCCGGATTTCGGGCCCATCACGCGACATCTTGAGAATATCCTGCGTCGTGCCGGGCTTTTCAGGATCGGAGAACAGGATCCGGCCGCGAACATGGGCTGTGTTCGGCAAAATGCCCATCACGGCTTGGCTGAGAACCGATTTACCGGAACCTGACTCGCCCACAAGCGCGGTAACCTTACCGGGCAGGACGCGAAGATTTGCGCGCCTGACGGCATGCAACGGCCCCCCCATGATGGCAAAAGAGATGCCAACGTCTTCGATCCGCAGCAGATCGACACTCGAATTCATTCTCACACCAGCCCCACTCTGGCAGCTCTCCAGAAAGCGAGACTAGCGCATTGTCAGCGCAGAGCAACTTGGATTCGAAGCGGTCGCCAGTGGCGGAACCGACGACCAAACTGGCTACCAAAGGCGATCGGGCCAGATCGCGGCGGTTTACTGGAGCTTACTCGGGTCGCCCGCCGCCATCCGCGCGGCATCGCGATGAAGCAGCATGACCTGCTCGGCGTCCGATCTTCGGTCGTGAATCGGCTCCGGCGCACCGTCTTCATCGGGTACGAGGGCTCCCGACAGATCGGGTGAAAGCACCATCAGCTTCTGCTTGATGCCAGCCAGTTCCTCGTGGCCGAGCGTCAGCCAGCTGTTGGCGCCGCAATAGCCGGCGAAGTCTTTGCTGGCCAGAACGCTGTGCGGATATTTCTTGGTCAGGGTCTGCAGGCGCTGGACCTCGTTCACAGCCGAGCCGAAGACAGAGAATGTGAGCCGGTCTTTAAGCCCGACATTGCCAAACATCACATTGCCGACATGCAGGCCGATACCGAATTTGATGTCTGACAACCCCTGCTCCTTTCGGCGCAGGTTGAGATCCATCATGCGCGCGCTGGCCTTGTGCGCGGCCGCAAGCGCAGCCTGGCAGGCGATCTCGGACTGCGAACGGTGCCTTTCGCAAGGGTAGACGGCAATGAAGCCATCACCGATGAAACTCATGATCTGCCCGCCGTTGCGATTGAAAGGTGCGGCAACGGCGTCGAAAAACTGGTTCAGCGTATCGATATAGACTTCGCGGCCGGAGGTTTCGGCGAGCCTCGACGACCCGCGCATATCTCCCATTACCAGTGCGGCCCGGATTGTATCGCCCTCGCCGCGCTTGATCTGGCCGTCAAGAACGCGCCTGCCAGCGTCGCCGCCGAGATAGGTGGTCATCATGTTGTCGGCGAGCTTGGTGAGCACCGCCATCTTGGTGGCGATAGCGAGATGGCTCTGGATGCGCAGCAGCGCCGAAATCATGCTGTCGCTGAAGCCCGCGGCGCTGTCGGTCGACCAAGATCCCATCATGCCCTGACTGGCGTTGCCGCTGAAGGGATGGACGAAAGCCATGTAATCGGTGATGCCCATAAGCCGGAGGTCATCGAAAACAGGAAACTCCGACACCACCGACGGGTCGAGCCGGCGTCGCAGATGGTCGAGCTTATTGCTGAGCAGATGGTAGTATGGGCTGGTCAGGAATCTCTCAGACGGCACACCGGCCTCCTTGCGGAAGCCTTCCACTTCCATGCCCTGGCCGCGAACCCAGGTGAAGCCAAGCGCGTCATAGAGCGGGTGAAGCATCGAGAAGCTCAAATGCACCCGCTTCAGCGGCAGGCCGGCAGCAGCCAGCCGTTCGCAAAAGCCATTTACCAATGTTTCCAGGTCGTTGCCCGCCAGCGCCGATTCGTTCAGCCAATCGGCAACCTTATCCATGAGAATGGTGGAAATTTCTGCGTACGATGTGCTCATGCTATCTCGAAACCCGTCGGAAGACGGAACCATTATCCTCTGATCTGCCATAACACAGTCCGTCAACGACCCAACGATAAGACACCCGAAGTCAACAAGGCCGGCCTCGGCGGCAAAAGCGGCGAAGAATATCCCGGATGACTATCCTTGCGGCCAAGGGGAAGGCATAAATGCATCTGTATTCGGTGGCGTTATGTGGCGAGTCAGCCGACGGAGTGCAACCACGATCCTGACACCGCACAAGAAATTCGCCGGCTCAGATGCCGTCAGGCCTTTAGCACTGTCTCTCGGTCCAGCCCGAGGCGGCCAAAAACATTGCGTGTGTCGACGATTAGAGGGGCGTGATCGGCGATCGTCTGATAGTCGATCGCGTCGTGGTCGGTTGCAACGACGACAGCATCGAAATCCTTCAGAGCCGCCTCGGTCAATTCGACCGAGCGGCGCCCCTTGATCGCCATATGCTCCCGCGTGGTCGGTATCTCGGTAACATGCGGATCGTGGAACTCCGCCTTGCCGCCCCATTCCTCGATGAGTTCAATGAGCCGCAATGAGGGGCTTTCGCGGATATCGGGCACATTCTTCTTATAGGCGAGCCCGACGATGAGAATGCGCGAGCGGCTGAGCGCCTTACCACAGCGCCGGTCCAGCGCCTTCGCCAGTTCATCGACCACATGACGCGGCATGGCCGTGTTGATCTCTGCCGCCAGCTCGATGAAGCGGGTCGGCAGTTCGTATTCGCGCGCCTTCCACGTCAGGTAGAAGGGATCGATCGGAACGCAGTGCCCGCCAAGTCCGGGGCCAGGATAGAACGGCATGTAGCCGAAGGGCTTGCTCTTTGCCGCCTCGATCACCTCCCAGATGTCGATGTCCATCGCACCGAGCACGACCTTCAACTCGTTGACGAGTGCTATGTTGACCGAGCGGAAGATGTTTTCCGTCAGCTTGACCGCCTCGGCGGTCGCCGTGGTGGAAACCGGAACGACGGTCTTGACCACGCCCTGGTAGAAAGCCTGCACGAGCGTCGCCGCTTCAATGCCGTCGCCTGCCACGACCTTAGGGATCGTCGCGACTTCGAAGCTGCGGTTGCCGGGATCCTCGCGTTCGGGCGAGAAGCCGAGGAAGAAGTCTATCTTCGACCGCAAGCCGGTTTCTTCCAGTATGGGCTTGATCACGTCATCGGTGGTGCCGGGATAGGTGGTCGATTCCAGCACGACCAGCTGGCCGGGACGCAGATGCTTCGCAATGGTGCCTGCCGTGTTCCTGACAAAGGAGAGATCCGGCTCACGGTTTTTCGTCAGCGGTGTCGGAACGCAGATGATGATGACCTCGCAGACGGCCAGTTCCGCAAAATCCGCAGTGGCGCGGAACCGTCCGCTCGCCACCTGGCCGGCAAGGGCTGTCGACGCCACCGCCTCGATGTAGGATTGGCCGTTGTTCAGGCTCTCGACCTTGTGGGCTTCGATGTCGAAGCCCGAAATCGGGAAGCCGGCGCGTGCGACCGCAACCGCCAGCGGCAATCCGACATAGCCCAGTCCGATCACGCCGACTTGTGCAGCGCGCGTCGAAATCCGGTTTAGAAGATGGTCATATATCGATCGTGAGGCGTCCAAAAATCTGCTTTCCCGTCAATTCGGACAGGCTGTCCGTTCCCGTGGCGAGGCTCATGAGGCTCCAGGGACCATGGTCGAGGCATATTGCGGAAGATTGGTTTCCGCAAGCCGTCATCAAACCGGCACCTTCGCCTTCAGGCTTGCGGCAGCCATCGCATAGCCGCCGGCAGCGCCATCGATGAAATGAAGGTGGTCGCGCTGCAGCGGCGAAGCGACGAGGCATGTCATCAAGGCCGATTTCTGGCGGTGCAGGCCATAGGTGCAGATGCCCGCCTCTTCCGCCTGTTTCAGCCGGTTCTCGATCCGTTGCAAGACGTCCGAGTCAACGTCGATGGTCATCTTCAAGCCGTCGTCGAACTTCCGGAAGTCCGAATTGCTGGCCACTTCACGTTTATAGACCTTCGGATCGAAACCGCCGATCGTCCAGCCACATCTATCGGTGACAGCCGTAAGCGTCATGAGGAACACCACCCACAGCTTCGTCAGCCACCGCCGTCCAGCCGGCGCCGTGGCCCGCGCTTCGATATCGAGCCCGGCGGGCAGCAAACTGTAGGCCGGCCCGTCCGCCGGTACGGGGTGGCCGTCGCGCTCCTGCCTGCCGGCAAGGGCGATGATGTCGGAAACCAGCAACTGAAAGCCGCGCAAGTCGCGCGACGCCCCCGGTATGGCTATGATCGAGACGATTTCGCCATGCCGGGCTTCGATCGGGTTCCAGCGGCAGGAGAGGCCGGTCAGATCCGGCCGCGCGCCGGCCGGCGCGGGATCGATGCGGTAGCGCCCCGCTTTCATCTCGGCTTCCGCCCAACTGCCGCCACCGCCGGCGAACATTGCATAGAAGACCGCTTCAGAGGCCTGGAACCTCGCCACGCGAACGTCGAGTCCTTGCGCTCTTATATCCCTTATCGGCACGATCGCGGCACGCAGGGCCAGGTCCAGTTCGTCCGCCACCCAACTCTGGACAGCGGCAAGCGCGTTGCGGGCGATCTCCAGCGCCGAGCCGGGAAATGCCACGAGCGCGCCGTCGCCGCCAAAGACAAAGGGAAAATCTTGCCGGCCCAGCGCATTGAGCAGCGCCGAAATGACGCTGGCGCCGGCCATATTGACGGTTTTATAGCGCCCAGCCTCGATCGCCTTGGTCGAGCCGACAATGTCTGCGGCGGCCAGCGCCCAGTCATCGGGGAGAGGCCGATAGTTGTCGATATCGGCAACGCCTTCGAACTTTGCGAAAACCGGCAGAGAAGCCACAAACGGGTCGGACGCGGCAGCTGTTTCCATGGGCATCAGATAGCACATTCCACTGCTTGAAGGGTGAAGTCTATCATGCTGCGAAATTGACTTGCGCCGGCTTTCCGATGATAGGGTCCGGCAATGCGAATTGCCTTCTACGCGCCGCTGAAGTCACCCAATGATCCCGTTGCCTCCGGCGACCGCCAGATGGCACGGACGCTGATCAAGGCGCTGCAGCACGTGGGGCATAGCGTCGAACTGACATCCGAATTGCGCTTCTATCTACGCGAACCGGAGCCGAAAAGTTTCGATGCGCTCAAGATCGAGGCCCGAGAGGAAGCCGCGAGGTTGACAAGGCTTTGGGATCGTGACGGCAAGCCCGATCTCTGGTTCACTTATCATCCCTATTACAAGGCACCCGACCTGATCGGGCCCGAGCTGGCGGCGGCCTTTGCTGTCCCCTATGTGACGGCGGAAGCCTCCTATTCGAGGCGGCGCAACGCCGGTTTGTGGGGTGATACGCAAGCGTTGGTAACGCGAGCCGTCGAACAGGCGGCACTGAACATCTGCTTTACGCAAAGGGACCGCCAGGGACTGGCGGATGCGGTACCCGGCGCCACTTTCGGCACGCTTTCGCCCTTCATCGACACATCGGCATTCCGTGAAATGCCGGCACGGGGTTGTCCGACGCGCCTTGTTACCATCGCCATGATGCGCCGGGGCGACAAACTCGAAAGCTATCGCATGCTGGCGCAAGCGCTCGGTTCGATCGGTCACCTGCGCTGGACCATGTCGGTCGTCGGGGACGGGCCTGCCCGTGACGAGGTTAAAGCGCAATTCGCTGGCTTGCCCGCCGACCGTATCGAATGGCTTGGCGCGATTGAGCCGGCCGCCGTGCCGGATGTCCTCTACAGTGGGGGAATTTACGTCTGGCCGGGTTTCGGCGAGGCCTATGGTGTTGCCTATCTTGAAGCACAGGCCGCCGGCCTTCCGGTGGTGGCTCAGGACATCGCCGGCGTGCCGGAGGTCGTGCGGGATGGCCAGGCCGGGTTCCTCACCCCGCCGGGCGATGTGACGGCGTTCGCTTCTGCCATTGAAAGGCTTCTGGCCCGTAACGACGAAAGAACCATCATGGCCGCAGAAGCCAGACGTTTCATCCTCGAGGAGCGCTCGCTCGATACGGCGGCGGCGCGTCTGGCCGAACTTCTTGCGAAGATCCCGGTCTCATGACATCCGATCCGATCTGGCAACCCTTGGTGGAAGAACTGGCGCGCTGGCAACGGGCGGACCGCAAGGCAGAATTCTGGCTGCGCGACGATGACGCCGTGGATCCGACGCTTGCGCTTGATCGGCTGCTCGACCTCACCGGTGAATTCGGGGTTCCGGTCGCTCTGGCCGTCATTCCAGCCCTGACTGATGAGAAGCTTGTCGTCCGGCTTGACGAGGCGCCGCATGCCACGGTCGCCATCCATGGCTGGGCGCACCGAAATCATGCGCCCGAGGACCAGAAAAAGCAGGAACTCGGGCCGCATCGGCCACCCGAGGCGGTGCTCGATGATCTGGCTCGCGGGCTCTCTCGCATAACCGGCTTGCACGGCGCACGTGCCGTTCCGATGCTGGTGCCACCCTGGAACAGGATCGACGCCGGCTTGGTATCCGACCTTGGGTCGATAGGATTTTTGGCACTGTCGGCCTTTGGGCCGCCGAAGCCGGCTTCGCTGGCGGTCATCAACAGCAATGTCGACATCATGGATTGGCATGGCACGCGCGGCTGCCGCGATCATGGCCTATTGGTTCAGGCCGTCGCCGCGCAATTGCGGCATGCATTCGACGGCGGCGAACCGGTCGGCCTGCTCACCCATCATCTCGTGCATGATGAATCGGCCTGGCTTTTCCTCGAACGGCTGTTCGCCGTCACCGCACGCAATGCAGCCTGTGCATGGCATCCGATCAGGACATTGATCGGGCGCAGCGCCAGCAGAGGAAAATAGCTCAGCCCGCTTTGTGCGATAAGACTGGAAATTCGAGCGTCTGACCATCCCGCGCGGCAAAAGAGCCGGCAAACCTGTTCTTGGCCAGTTTCTCGATCTCGTCCAGTTCCTCGTCGGTGCGCGCCGGATCGTGGTGAACCAGCGCAAGCTCCCGCGCACGGGCCGCCTCGCAGAGCTTGACCCCCTGTTGCCATGTCGAGTGCCCGTTCCCGCGGTAGCGTTCCATTTCCTCCTCGGTGTAGGCGCAATCGTAAATGACGAGGTCGGCATCTTCGATTAGGCCGAGCACCGCCTGATCGAGTTTACCCGACTCATGTTCGGTGTCTGTGATCACCGCCACGACGCGGCCACCCCATTCGACCCGATAGCCTATACAGCCACCGGGATGGGTGAGACTGCCGGTTCGGATCACCACCCCTTCACGCGGCCGAAGCACGTCTCCTGACACGAAATCGCAATAGTCGAGGCTTGCCTTGCAGACGTCCAGTCTCACCGGAAACCAAGGCGGCCGCATGAACTCATCGACCATCTGTCGGGTCGTCATGCGTCCTGCAAGATGCCCGGACCAAAGCCTGACTTTGACGCTGCGGTCATAGATCGGCTTAAATGCCGGCAGCCCGATGATGTGGTCATAATGGCAGTGGGTGAAAAACAGGTCGAAATCGGTCACGCCCGACGCCCGAAGCGCCCAGCCGGCAGGCCGCAAGCCGGAGCCGGCGTCGAACAGAAGCGTATGCTTGCCGCATCGCATCTCAATGCAGATCGTGTTGCCGCCATAGCGGGAGAAGTCTGGCCCCGATACCGAAATGCTGCCGCGGACGCCCCAAAACCTGACCAGGAAAACGTCGTCGTCCATGCAAGCCCTTCATAGTCCCCTAGGCCATCGTAGCCAAACAACTGCTGCTAGGCGAGACAGGTTTTCCTCCTGATGACCTTGTCGATGAGAGGTCAGTGCCATCACGACGGCAAGGATCGGCGCAAATCATTCGTTATTTGGCGCTTCGTGCGTCGATCAGATCCGCGGTCGTATGGCTTAGGCGATCGGCGAGAACCCGAACCATCTCGACGGTCATTTCCGGGAACTCCTTCATAAGCCTCAGGAAATGATCCTTGCGAATTCTCAAGGCTTCCACCGGACTTGCGGCTCTGACGGTGGCCGTGCGGGAGCTGTTGCACAATATGGCGATCTCGCCAACGATCGAATTTGGCAGCAGTTCGGCAACTTTTATCGGTCCGCTCTCGGAATCGACCAGAATATCGGCCTTGCCTGAAAGGATGACATAGGCGGCGTCTCCCTCGTCGCCCTGCCGGAAAAGGATCTGGCCGGCGCTGTAGCTTACGCGATCAGATGTGAACGCAAGCAGCTTGAGCTTTGCCGGCTCGATGCCAGAGAACAAGGGAACGCGTTGCAGCATTCCGACCTCATCCTTGAGCAGCATTGTCGCAAACCTCCCAAAATTCACGTCTGCCAGACTAGAACAACCGACATCCAGATGGAATCAATTCTGCTTGCGGATAGCGGGACGAACCGCGCGAACGTGGCGGCCTGATCAGTTGGAAACCTTAATCTCTTGAGCTTGCAGCAAGTTCCCATCGGCGGAACGATCCCATCTGAATGTCCGGGCTCTATGACAGCAGTTCCTTGAAAATACCGCTCCCCGCCAAAAGCGTCTCGTGTGGTCCGTCTTCCACCAAACGACCCGAGTCGAAGACGACAACGCGATCGAACATCATCGCCATTGCCGGATTCGTCACGACCCACACAATTGCCGGCGAACGGCCGTCGCGTCTGGCTTCCTCGAGCACGTTTTGCAGCACCTTTTCTTGTACGCGCTGGTCGAGCGCCGACAGCGGCCGGTTGAAAATGAGAAAATCGGGACGCTTGAGCAGGGCCCGGGCAACATCGAGCTTCTGTCGCTGTCCACTGGTCAACCGCCTGCCGCCGGCGCCGACGTTGAAGTCCAAACCGACATCCAGCAGTTCGGCATAAAGCCCCAATTCATCAAGAATGTCATAGACGATGGAGCGTATGCGGTCCGGCGCGTCGGGATGGTTGCTGCCCAGACGCCCGAACAGGACATTGTCCATGACCGTAGCCGCGGCAATGTATTTGGCAGGATCGTAGCGTTCGACCGCATTTTGCAGCTCGGGAGGCAGGCCTTCATAGAACCGGTTGCGTGCGGCGACGATCTTGTTCATCAATTCGTCGCTGAGCAGGCCGAAGCGATGCCGTGGCTCGATATAGGCAAAGCTCAGCGTGACGATCATGGCGCGGTCGTTCTCCGAGACCGTCTCGTAGGGACGGTTCTTGAGCCGTTGCAGCAAGGTTTCGTAGGCTGGTATCTCCTCGGCGCTCATGAAGGCGAGCTGCTGGAAGAACTGGTGATCGGGCGGCAGGTCGGCAAACAGCTCGATCGCTTGTTTGGCGATATCCATGCCCATTTCGTAGAGCATGCGATCGAGGCCGGCTTGCATCAGCACCGACGCGAAATAAGGATTGGCCGCCAGAGCCCTGTCGGCCAGCTCCGGGCCGGCGGCAGCGCCGAAGAGCAGGTTCTGGCCGATCGTTGCTTCCTTGTTGTAGGCGCCCGGTTCGAAAGGAACCACCAGTCCGCTCAATCCTTCGTGTTCCAGCCGGGTTCGCAGCGCCGCACGCAATTCGACGATCCGCCCGGCAAGTTCCGTGTGACGCGTGAGGTCGGCCGAAGAACGCAAGCCTAGATCCAAAATGTCGCGCGACAGAAGAACCGCGTCGAGCACCTGGCGCACGGCTTCAAAGAGGTCGTGCGGGCCGGTAGCGCCGACGGAAGCATAGTCGATCCAGTCGCTGTGGATATCAAGGTCCGGGTTGCCTGATCGGCGCGCCTCGTGGATGTTCCAGCGGTGCTGGTCCGCCGCGGCACCGTCATAAGTCACCGACGTCAGCGGCGCATGCTTCAACCCGTAGAGCAGATTGTCGCGGAGGCTTGCCTGGAACAGGAAAACATCCGACGAGGCATAGGACATGCGCCGGCCGGTCACTGCTTCGGGGAGTTCAAGCAGGTCGTCGGCACCCGAAGCGACCCTTCCGCTTTCCGGCCAGTTCAACCGCGCGAAGGCCTCTGCAAGCGCCTCCGCTCCACCTGTTGAGGTGCTGACCAGCGCCACCGTCTCCCCCGGCTTGACCTGGAGAGAGATACGGTCGAGGAGCATTGCACCGCCATCGTCTGCCATGGACAGACCGATCGCCGACAGGGGGTTGGTCATCGGACCGGGATCGTCGATCGTCAGTGCCCCGATTCGCGGCGCAATGAGACCCTCGACGGTGAATTGTTCGACGACCTGCTGGTATTTGACCTGGACATCCTGCCGGTCCTGATCCCAGTCGATCAGTTCCTTCATCGGTCCGGGCAGGTCCTTGTAGGCGCCGATCACGGCCACGAGCTGACCGACGTCCAGCCGCCCCCGAATGACCAGATACCCGCCGACCATGTAGAACAGAAAGGGCGTGATCTGCGCGAGAAAATTGTTGAGGAACTTCACCATGAATTTCCATTGGTAAAGATCGAAGCGGATCTTGAAGATGAGCCCGAGCCGGGCAGCTATGTCGGCGCGCTCGTAGTTTGACGTATCATGGACGTGAACCGCGCCGATGCCGTCGACGATTTCGCCGACGCGGCCCGATAGCGCGCGCGCCGTCAACTGCCGTTTGCGCCCGAGCACGATCAGCCGCCGCCGCATTCGCGGGATCAGCACGATCTGGATCAAGACGATCACGGCGGCGATCATTCCGAGCCAGAAGTTCTGGACCACGATGAACAGCATGGCCGTCACCGCCTGGCCGCCGAGCAGCACCGGCTGCAAGAAAGCATCGCCGATGAAACCGCCCAGCGGCTCCACCTCGTCCTTCACCATGGTTGCCACCTCGGCGGATTTCACGCGCTTGAAATAACGCGGCGGAAACCGCAGCACACGATCGACCAGTTCGAAGCGGATACGGCGCAGCATCCGTTCACCGAGGCGGCCCTTGTAGGTGTTGATGTAGAATTTGAACAGGCCGTTGATGATGACCAGCAGGAGGAACACAAGGCTCAGGGCAAGCAGCGTCGTCGTGCGGTCGAGCTGAAAGCCAGGAAAGAACTGGACCTCTCCGATGAACGGCAGGTTATAGTGTAGCCTCATGAATGGCTGGGTCGCGCCCGGCTGCTCGAAGCCGCGACCTTGGATCGGGCCGTTGACAATCAACTTCGGCAGGTCAAAGGACATGAAATACGGGATCATCGAAAGCAAGACGATAACCAATATCCAGAGCTGCTGCTTCTTGGTGTGCGTCCAGATATAGCGAGCCAGGCTGGGTTCCATATGCGACTGTGGACCTTCAGTTTAAAGAACAAAGTAAAAGCATCAGCTGGTGGACGGCGCATCGGCAATCATCACCGGCGACATGTTCGAAGCCTGCGAGGCGGCTTGGCGGGGCAAGATTGCGTTGTGTCGCCCGAAATCCCAACGTACAAGGCGAATATGATGGATGTCACGCAACCGCGCAATGCCGGCATGGACGGGCACGAGCAGGCCTTGGACCTCACGCGGGGAATTGCTGCCTATGTCAACCACCCTCTCGTGGCAGGGCTGGCGCGCGTCATCGCCAAACATCCGAAGGCCGACATCGCCAACGCCTTCAACCACAAGCAGGTGGCCTGCAAGATGTGGGCGCTCGACAGGCTGTTCGAAAGCTGCGGCGGGCGCTTCGGGCGCATATGGGTTCTGGGCGGATGGTACGGCATATTGCCGGCAATGCTTTTCAACGACCCCCGCTTCGATATTGCGGCAGTCGATAGCATCGACATCGATCCCGAAGTCGCGCCAGTTGCCCGGACCCTCAACCGGGAAGCCGGCGGCCGGTTCCGGGCGCTAACAGCAGATATGTACGCACTCGACTATGCGGCCGGGCCGTCCGATCTGATAGTCAATACGAGCTGCGAGCACATAGCCGATCTGCGTGCCTGGCTTGCCCTGCTTCCGCGGGGCACGAATGTACTGCTGCAATCAAATGACTATTTCAGCGAGCCGACGCACATCAACTGCGTGGCTTCACTTGCAGCTCTCGAAGCAATGGCGGCGCTGCGGGAGATACGATTCTCTGGCGAACTACCGACAAAAAATTATTCGCGCTTCATGCTAATTGGAACTGTTTGATGCATTTAGGACAACGACATGCATCAAAACAAAGACTTAAAGCGCGGCGCCTGAATCCGGTTCAGCGCGACGCGCTTTAGGCCCCGCCATCTGCTTGATCATGTCCTATTCCGAGACCGGGCCCCATTTTAGGGGCCGTGTTCGATGCCGCTCGCACAGGATTTGCGCCGAGTGACGCGCCCCTTCCAGATCGAGACGATGCGCGGACGGCCTCGGTGCCACAAGCGCCTGTTCGATCGCCTGCGCCAAACCTTCAGGCGTCAGGTCCTTTTCCATCAGCACCGTTGCAAGCCCGAGTTCTTCGAGCATCAGGGCGCGAACTGTTTGTTCGGTTTCCCCGCCGGCTGCAAACGGCACGAGAAGGGAGCGACAACCCGCGCGGAGGACATCGCAGACCGTGTTGTAACCCGCCTGCGAGACCGACAGGCGGGCGCCGGTCAGCAAGCTGGCAAAATCCTCGCGGAAGCGGAAGATGGACAGGCCCGGTGTGGCATCGCGTGCGATCGCGTCAAACTCGTCTTTCGGCAGGTTGGGGCCGGTGATCAAACACCATTTCCAGCCATTGTTGGCATTCCGCGCCGCTGCGATGGTGGAACCGACAAGGCCCGTTCCGGCAGCCCCGCCGCCAACCGACACCAGAATGTCGAAGCGCTCGGTGGCCGCGGGCGATGGCGGCGCGGCAACGAGCCCTGTGTAGGTGACCTCGGCCCTGATTGCCCCAGCCAGCGGAAATGTCTTGTCGATGGTTGCGAAAGCCGGATCGCCGTGGACCATGACAAGGTCGAAATGCCTGTTGATGAGATCGACCGTTTCCTCATTTCGGCCCGGCTTGACGCGCTCCTGAAGGATATCACGGACGGACGTCACCAGTAGCGGCCTGGGCGACGTCGCGTCGATGGCCTCGATCAGCGGCAAGAGTTCGAAACGCATCTGCCGGCGTCCAAATGGAAACGCCTCGACAATGACGATATCAGGCCTGCAATCCAGGAATGCCTGCAGCAGCATTCCTGAACGCCGTTTCTTGAAATCATCGTCGATGGGTTTGCCCTGCAGGTCGACAAGTCCGGAAAATCCTTCATCACCGGAGGTGACGGGTGGCAGGGACACAGATTTTACACCCAGTCCTGGAAACCCCGCGATCGACGCTCCGCCAGTCACCACGGTTACGTCAAACCCGTCATCGACCAGCGCCGCCGCAATGCGGCTGGCGCGCGCGAGATGGCCGATACCGAGGAGGTGCTGGACATAGAAGAAAGCGCGCAGTCGCTTCATTCGGCGGCCCGCCACTCCCGCTCGAACAGTTCCTTGAGCTGTCCAATGCTAGCCATATGGTCGAAATTGCAGCGCACGCACTGCTCCGCGGCGTCGCCGAGGCGGGCGCGAAGCACGGGATCACGGATCAGGCGCTCCAGCGCCTCTGCCAGGGCAATTGGGTTTTCCGTCGGAACCAGCAGCCCGGTTTCATCCGGCGACAAAAGCTCCGGCACGCCGGAAATATCGGTCGACACGCAGGCAAGCCGCTGGCTGGCCGCCTCCACCAGGACATTCGGCAGACCGTCCCGGTCGCCATTTGCGGTGATCCTGCAGGCCAGGGCGAAGATGTCGGCGAACCGGTAGTGCTCAAGCACCTCCTCTTGCGCAAGCGCGCCCTTCCAGGAGACGCGTCCATCCAGTCCGAGCTTTTGCGCCAGCGCCTTGAGCCGTTCCAGTTCCTCGCCGCCGCCGATATGCTCGAAACGCCACGCCAAATCGCCAGGCAAGAGGGCAAGGGCCTCCAGCAAGGTATCGTAACCTTTCTTTGCAACGGCGCGCCCGACGCTCAGAATGATGACCGGTTCGTCCGGCGCCGAGCCGTCCCGCTGTTTTCGCGCCTCGCCGAAACTGCCGAAGCGATCAAGGTCGAGCCCATGGTAGCTCAGATGCACGGACGAGTTGCCATTGGCGAGTTCGTTCAGACGGTCGAAGCCGGTTTTCGTGCAAGTGACCGTCCAGCGCGCCGAGGAAAGCTTGCCGGCCAGATCCCAGTCCGCCGAAGTCCAGATGTCCTTGGCATGGGCTGAGCAGCTCCAGGGCAGACTACGAAGCAGGCTGGCATAGCGCGTCACCGAGGCCGGCGTGTGCGCGAAATGTGCATGCAGCCATCCCGCGTCTTGCGGCCATTCGGCCGCCAGCACGAGCGCTTGCCCGAAGCGGCGCACGCGATTGCGCGTAAAGTCGCGGGGGATATCGGCAGCCAGCGATCCGAGCGCGCGCCAGAACCCCGGCCGCAGCAGATAGGCAAACAGCGAGCGAACCACGCGCAGCGGCTCGTGATGCAGATATTCCGGCAGATAATGGACGGGCGCTTTGATCTCGTCATGCACGGGGTGGCGTTTTGCGTCGGTCGGCCGCCTGAGCGCGACGAGTATCAGGTCGAATCCCGCGCGCTCCAGACCGAGCAGTTCCTGCGCGATGAAGGTTTCCGACAGCCGCGGATAGCCCTTCAGAACCACGACGATCTTGCGACGTTGCAACTCAGCTCATTCCCTCAATGACCGAAAGGTGAGGGCTGGCCCGCCGATCGAGCAGTTCTGCAACGATTTCGGAAATATGAGGCAGCCCTTCCAGCCTCAGATGCGGATTGCTCTGGGATGGGCGGGGCCGGTCCGGTAGCGCCACCAGTGCATCGGCAAACCGCTGGGAATCCTTGGCTTCGTCCGGCAAAAGCATCTCGATGAGGCCGAGTTCGGCTGCGCGCCGAGCTCGGATCAGTTGTTCCTGGCGGGGCTCGACGCGCGGCACGATCAGCGCCGGCTTGTCGAAAGACAGTATCTCGCAATAGGTGTTGTAACCACCCATTGCCACTACCGCCTTGGCGCCGGCAATCAGGTCTTCCATGCGGTTGTCGAACTCGATCATCTTGACGCAGGGGATCTTGGACCCCTTCTTGAGCAGCTTGTTGCGCTTGCGCGCCGGCATGTAAGGCCCAAGCACGATCAGCGCCCTATGCTGCAATTGCGGGTCCTGCTGATAGGCATCGATGACGTCGTGGATCAGTTCCGCGCCGTCACCGCCGCCCCCCGTGGTAACGAGGATATACTCGCCCTCGGGCCGGTGGCCGGGCAACTCGTTCCGCTGCAGGCTCCGTTGCAGGAAGCCGACGAACCGCATCTTTGCCCTGACAGCCGGCGGCACATCCAAGCCGGTCAACGGATCGTAGAAATCCGGCGGGCCATAGGCCCAGACCTTGTCGTAGAACAGGCCTATCTTGCGCATCACATCCCTGCGTGCCCACTCTGCTTCGAGCAGATGCGGCGCATCCATCACCTCGCGCAGGCCAAGCACGAGCGTGGTACCTCGCGTCTTGAGGTAGGACAGCGTGTCCTCGATCTCACCGCGCAGGCCGAGCGGTTCCTTGTCGACGATGAAGATTTCCGGCCGGAAGGTCTCGGCTGTGTGGCGGATGATCGACTGCCGCATCCTGAGCGTCTCATGCAGATCGATATCCTTTTCCAGCGAGGTGTATTCGCCGTTGCGCAACTTGATGACGCTGGGGATCTTCACGAAGTCGACACGGGCGCGATAGTCGAAGGCGCCGGCGATAGGCGCGCCTGAAATGATCAGCACCTGAAGTCCGCGGAAATCCTCGACCAGCGAATGCGCGATCGTCCGGCAGCGCTGCAAGTGGCCGAGCCCGAACGTGTCGTGGCTATACATGAGAATTCGAGCGTCTTGTACGTGCTGCGTCATATTGAACGTCTTTCAGAATTCTCGCGTTGAGAACCGGGGACGACCCGCTGGATTCGAAACCACCCTCGCGAGCCCACCGACCTGTTGTGAAACATGAGGGCAAAATTTTCAATTTGTATTCCTCAAGGGGCCCATATGCTGAAGCGGGAGCCGCACCCGCTCAGTTGCCCGCTTGCCACGGATCATGAAGAACCTGCACCATTCGCTGGTATTGATCATCCCCGATTCCATCTTTGGCTGCCGGCCCTGAGCGCTGCCGCCGTCGTTACGCGGTTGATCGCCTTGCGGTTGAACGCCCGTGAGCGCAGAGATTGCGGACCGTCACACTGCTTTGACGACCCCGCGCCTGCCGGCTTGATCGCTGATAAGTCGCGGCCGCTTTTAAGATGGAATCGCTCCAACTTCCATTGCCACGTCGGTGACGTGGCGTTCGGCTGGGTCAAACCAACGGATTCCGTCTTGCGGGCTTGGTATTTGTCTGACATAATTTACCATCTTCTAATGTTGCAGTGGGTAATTGGGGCACAGAAATGGCGAAGGAATCTTCGAGTGCCGCTTCTTCGGCAAGTAAAGCGGACGCAAATCTGATAGGTAATGCAGAGGGAAACGGGCTGAACTTCATGGCCTCCCAGGCTCGCGAGGGCGGGGCCGGCGGTGATGCTCCAGGTGTCGACAAGATACGCGATCTTTTGTTCGGCAATCAGATGCAGGACTACGACCGCCGTTTCTCCAAGCTTGAAGAGCGGTTCCTGCAACGCTTCAAGGATGTCGAGTCCGAAACCAAGCGCAATCTTGAAACCTACGAGTCGAATGCCAAGAAGCAGGTCGACTCGCTGGCGACGCAGTTGCGCAACGAAAAGGATGCGCGCGCCGAGGCCGACAAGGAGATCGACCGCAATCTTCGCGATCAAAACCAGGCGCTCGAAAAGCAGGTGCGCGCCTTGTCGGACCAATTGAGCGAGCTCGAGCGCGAATTCGCGGATCGGATGAGCAGAAGCGACCATTTGCTGCGCGAGGAAATCAAGCAGAAGAACGAAAGCGCTCAAATGCTGATGGAGAAGATCTTTTCCGATCTAAGCAACGTCAAGACTGACCGGAATCTTCTGGCCGGCCTGTTCGTCGAGGTCGCGAAATGTCTCAACCAGGATCCCGTCGGCAGCAAGGGCAATTCGGAGCGTGGCTGGAAAGTGAGTTGATCGGAACTTGACGTCGAGCGTCGAACCAATCAGCCTATCTCAAAGACAAGCTTCGAACGATACCGGTATTGATCGCGAGGCTTTGGCCCGCCTTTTGGTGGAAATTGCCCGGAACGTCGATCCGGACAACCGTGCCCTTTACGAAGGCGTTCCGGCCGCCGATCATCGGCTTGAAAGGCTCCGCCAACTGCTCGTCGGCGGCGAGATCTCGGAGCTGTCACGCGTTACGCACCTGCTCGACGAACCCGAGCAGCTTGCCGCCGCGGTGGGAAACGTTCTGCCCGAAGCAACGGCGCGCGCGTCCCATGCGCAACTCGGCGAGGCCCTTGCCCCGGCCGTCGAGAGAGCCGCGCAGCGGTCCATCCAAAAGAACCCGAACACGCTGACCGATATATTGTATCCGGTTTTTCTGCCGGCCATTCGCAAGTCGATCGGCGAAAAGATCGACCAGACCTTCCAGTCGTTGAATGAGTCTCTGAGGCATATATTCACTTGGCATGGGTTGAAGTGGAGGTTTGAAGCCTGGCGAACGGGGACAAGCTTCTCGGCAGTTGTTCTCAAGCATTCTCTTATCTATCGCGTGGAACATGTCTTTCTCATCAGTCGCGCTTCTGGGCTCCTGATTGCGCATGTAACATCCCAAGACGCAACCAGCGAAGACCCTCAACTGATTTCCTCGATGCTGAGCGCCATCCAGGATTTTGTGAAGGACTCTTTCAAAGAGAAGGAAAACAGCGGCCTCGACACCATCCGGTTTGGGGAACTTCGCCTCTGGTCGGAAGTCGGACAGTTTGCGACCCTGGTTGCGGTGATCCGGGGAAATCCTCCGGAGGAACTGCATGAAGCCATCCGCGACGTACTGCTTCGCATCCATCAAGAATCCTCGCGAGCCCTGGAGCGGTTCGACGGCGATAGTTCCCAGTTGCCCGGCGTGGAGACGCAGTTGCAGACCTGCGTCGAGCTGCAGCACATGGATACGAAAGAGGGATTTCCGTGGCTGGTGGTGACGGCGGTCCTGCTGGCATTGATCGTGGGGGGCGGCTGGTTCTTTCTGTCCTGGCAATCCGCACACCGCTGGCAGACCTACCTGTCGCGGCTGGGAGCCCAACCGGGTATCGTCGTTTCGGACCAAAAAATCCGTGGCGGCGAGTTCTATGTCGCCGGCCTGAGAGACCCGCTCGCCGCGGACCCACAGTCGCTGCTGCCGGGAACGAAGGTCGATCCCGCCCGCGTTCATTCAAACTGGCACTTTTATCAGAGCCTCGAGCCGGAATTCGTGCTGAAGCGGCTGTCGGCGTCGCTGGCGCCGCCGGATTCGGTACGACTCTCGGTCGTCGATGGTCGCATCGTCGCCGAGGGCGAGGCGACCACCACGTGGATCGACCGGGCGCGGGCCGCTGCCCAGCAGCTTTCGGCAGGCGGCCCGGTCTTCGACATTTCCGGGGTCAGCGATGTGAGCGCCGAGGAGCGCTGGCAGGCCTACGTGTCGCAACTGGAGACCCAGCCTGGCATCATCGTCGCCGATCACAACGTGCGCGACGGCCAATTCTACATTACAGGTCTGAGAGACCCGCTTGCCGCCGACCCAAGGTCGCTGTTGGCGGGAACGCAGGTCGATCCCGCGCGTGTTCATGCAAGCTGGCAATTCTACCAGAGCCTTGAGCCGCAGTTCGTGCTTAAACGGCTGACGGCCTCGCTTGCTCCGCCGGATTCGGTGCGGCTTTCAGTCGTCAATGATCGCATCGTTGCCGCGGGTGTAGCCACCACCGCGTGGATCAACCGGGCGCGCGCGGCCGCCCAGCAGCTTTCAGCCGGCGGCCCGGTCTTCGACATTTCCGGGGTCCGTGATGTGAGCCCCGAGGAGCGCTGGCAGGCCTATGTGTCGCGCCTGGAGGCGCAGCCCGGCATCATCGTCGCCCAACAGAATGTGCGCGATGGCCAATTCTATATTGCCGGCCTGAGAGACCCGCTTGCCGTCGACCCGCAGTCGCTGCTGTCCGGGACGCAGGTCGATCCCGCGCGCGTTCATGCCAGCTGGCAATTCTATCAGAGCCTTGAGCCGCAGTTCGTCTTGAAGCGGCTAACGGCGTCGCTGTATCCGATGGATAAAGTGCGACTTTCAATCGTCAAAGGTCGCATCGTTGCCGAGGGTGAGGCTCCCGACACCTGGATAGATCGGGCGCGCGCAGCGGCAAGACAGCTTTCAGAAGGCGGGCCGGAGTTCGACATCTCCAAGGTTCGTGATGTGAGCCCCGATGCACGCGCGGCGGAGCATTGGCAGTATTATGTGTCGCGACTTGAGGCTGAACCGGGAATCATCGTCGCTCAGCAATCGGCGAGGGGCGGAGATTTCTACATTTCCGGTCTGAGAGATCCTCTTGCCGTCGACCCAAAAGCTCTGCTGTCCGGAACACAGGTCGATCCCGCTCGCGTTCATTCACAGTGGCAATTCTATCAGAGTCTTGATCCGAAGTTCGTGGTGAAGCGGCTGACGGCGTCGCTGTCCCCGCCGAAATCGGTTCGGCTTTCGATCGTCCAGGGTCGCATCGTCGTTGTGGGCGAGGCACCTGCCGGCTGGATCAGCCGAGCGCGGGCCGCCGCCGACCAACTTTCGGCGGACGGAGTGGTTCTGGATGTCTCGCAGCTGAGCGAGCTAAACCTTGCAGAGCTTAATCAGTTGAGAGAGGCCATCCAGACGACCGATATTTTCTTCTCTTCCGGTAGAGTTGTCCCGGGACCGGAGCAGACGCCGGTGCTCGACAGACTGGCTAATCAGCTGAAGGAATTCGCAGAAAATGCCCACAAGGCAGGCGTGACGGCGCGGTTCATGTTGACAGGCCATTCGGACATAACGGGTCGCGAGACGGCCAACGCGTCGATCAGCGCCGCCCGCGCCGAGACAGTTCGCGCGCTTCTCAACAAGCGCGGCGTCGCTCCGGAACTCCTGCAGGTTCGGGGCGCCGGCACCTTCGAGCCGGCGGTGCCCGAAAATGAAAATAGCCGAACTGGGAACTCCACCAATCGCCGGGTTTCGATTACGGTGAACCTAGAGTAGCGCGGAGCCCAGGATGCTGCAAAAAAAGATCTGCATGTTGGGCGGGTTCGCCGTCGGCAAGACCAGCTTGGTGCGCAGGTTCGTCCAAAGCATCTTCTCGGAAAACTACCTGACCACGGTCGGCGTCAAGATCGACAAGAAGAGCGTCGCGTTTCCGGACAAGACAGTGGACCTGATCTTGTGGGATCTGGCCGGCGAAGACGATATCGGCTCGTTCCGCGTCAGCTATGTGCGAGGCGCGACCGGGCTCGTGCTGGTCGCCGATGGAACCCGGCCAGCCACTCTTGCGGTGGCGCTCACGCTGCGCGAACGGTGCGAGGCCGAATTCGGCGCCATGCCGTTCATATTGCTGTTCAACAAGTCCGACCTGACTGATCGGTGGGCGATACCGGAGGGCGAGATCGACGAACTCAAGCAACGTGGATGGCAGATCTATCTGACGAGCGCGCTTTCGGGCGAACATGTCGACGATGCGTTTCGTCAGCTTGCTTCGATGGTCGCCAACTAGACCATGTCCAGTTTGCCGAAAGAAGTCAGAAGCTGGATATACGACTTCTTCTCGAATGAGCGCTTCGCAGCTTATCTGATGATCGATACCCGGCAATGCATAGAAGCCAAGGGCGGCAATCTCGACTTTTACGGGCTCTCGTCGCTTCGCCTCGGCGAGCCCGTTGCCCAGCAGCTTGAATTCATGGAAGGGCTGCTGCCTTGCCCCGAGCTTCCATTCCATATGCCCATGATGGAACTGCCCGGCGGGCATGTCGCGGACCTTCACTTCTTTGGCGATGGCGACTCGGTGTGGCTGGTCTTTCTCGACGCCACGCCCGAACGCGACCACCAGCAGCGGCTTCAGCAGAAGGCATACGAAATGACGCTTCTGCAGGAGAGGGAGCGTCAACTCAATGCGAAGCTGCAATCGACGAATGAGGCATTGAGGGAGAGCCAGGAGGGTTTGTCGCGCGAGTACCGGCGCGCCGAATCCCTGCTCCTTAACATTCTTCCGGCCTCGATCGCGGAGCGGCTGAAGGCGGACGAGCAAATTGCAGACAACCACGCGGAGGTCAGTGTGCTCTTTGCCGACATCGTCGGTTTTACGGAAAGAGCGCGGAGCGTCGGAGCCACGACGACGCTCGCTATCTTGAATTACTTCTTCAGGGCTGCGGATCTGCTCTCGGAACAGCATGGCTGCGAAAAGATCAAGACCATCGGCGATTGCGTCATGGCGGTCGCTGGCCTGCCCGTCGCGCGACCAGATCACGCGCACGCCCTTGCACATTATGCGCTCGAGCTGCGGGAGGCGGCCAGGTGCGAGCGCTTCGCAGGAGAACCGCTAAGCCTTAGAATTGGAATTCACTCAGGGCCAATCGTCGCGGGCGTCATCGGCAAAAGGCGGTTCGTCTATGACCTGTGGGGCGACACCGTCAATCTCGCCGCGCGCATTCAAAAAGCCGCAGAGCCCGATGAAATCCGTATTTCGGATGCGACTCATCAATTGCTTGGGCCGGAATTTGCTTGCGAGCCGCTCGGGGAAACGGAATTGCGTGGCACAGGTCGCGTGCGAATGTGGCGGCTCTAGGCACCTTTACGCTTGCCTCGAAGGCATCCTATTTTGGAGGGCAGCAGCCACTCGCGGGCATAGAAATGTCGGTACTGCCTTTTGTAAGAATTTACGCGCCGCTCAACGCGCTGCTGGCTGCGCCTGGGCTTCTGGCGGTGGCTGGGCTCACGATACCGGACATGTCCGGACGAAGCAGGCTGGCTCTGGCTGTGGTGCTCGCTGTTATTTGGGGCGCCTATCTCCTGCAAATGGCCGCGACGCTGCTCAAGCGCCAGGCGGTAGACGCTAGGGACAGGACGCCGGCAATCGCCATCGATGTGCTCGCGGTCTTGGTTCCACTCGCCGCATTTCTGCTCGTTGGCACGCCCGACCGGAGCCTCTACTGTGCTGTCTGGCTCCTGAAACCGCTGCGCGACTCGACTTTCTTCCCGGTGCTGGGCAGGGTGCTGGCCAACGAAGCGCGCAACCTGATCGGCGTTACCACGCTCTTCGGCGTCGTTCTGTTCGGTGTCGCTCTCGCGGGCTATGTCATCGAGCGCGATATCCAACCGGAAAAGTTCGGCAGCATCCCCCAGGCAATGTGGTGGGCGGTGGTCACGCTGTCCACCACCGGCTATGGCGACGCTATTCCGCAAAGCTTCGCTGGCCGTGTCCTTGCTGGGGCTGTCATGATGAGTGGCATCGGCATCTTCGCCCTCTGGGCAGGCATTCTTGCCACCGGCTTCTATCAAGAAGTCCGTCGCGGGGACTTTGTCCGTAATTGGCAATTGGTCGCCGCCGTGCCGTTGTTTCAGAAGCTCGGACCGGCCGTGCTGGTCGAGATCGTGCGCGCGTTAAGACCTCGCACCGTGCCGGCGGGCGCCGTGATCTGCCGCAATGGCGAGAGCGGTGACCAGATGTTCTTCGTCGTGGAGGGGCGCGTCAGCGTCGCAACGCCGAATCCGGTGGAGCTTGGCCCTGGCGCCTTCTTCGGTGAGATGGCGCTGATCAGCGGCGAACCGCGTATGGCGACCGTCAGCGCCGCAACGGCGGTCTCACTGCTATCGCTGCACTCGTCGGATTTCCAGATGCTATGCGGCAGCAGCCCGGAGATCGCGGAAATCATCCGCAAGACCGCGCTCGAGCGGCGCGGCGCGGCGCCGATGCCTTGACGGCGAGCCGGTGCTTGGAGAGCTCGAGACCGTCCCTGGTCTCCACGTTGCCTTCAGCCACAGTGGCGCCACGCTTGGACTGATTGTCGGAGAGTTGCTTGCCCGTGAGATTGTCTCAGGCAACCCGCACCCAATGCTCGCGGCCTTCCGCGCCAGCCGTTTCAGTTGAGAGGCAACGTTAATTGTCTAAATGGGCTATGGTAGCTCAACGTTAGACTCCATAAGCACGCCGATTTCACCGAATGCGACGCCCCTTCGAAATGCCAAAAGACACTTCGAGCTCCTTCAAACGAGAGGGTTCGAATCCATAATATGAATCGACTCTCAAAAATTCAGCGAGAACAGTAGATGTAGGCATAGTGTGGTAGGCTCGGAGGGCGTGAGAACAAACGGGAAAATCAATACGTTAGCGGCTGGCCCGCCAACCTTTTCCCTCGTACTCTCTCGTATGGTCTGACGAACCCAAAGACCAAGATGGAGAGTGATTTGAAGCTGTTCCATGCGCAATTCAACCCTACGCTAAGACGATCCCTCCCCTCTTTGAACGCCCTCGACACTTCCTCAAGCTTTCCGCTGAACCAGCCGTTCTGAGCCGAATCCGACTCAAGCATTCCATGGGTAAACGGCGGCTCTGCGCCAAGAAGTGGGCTTGGCGATCGCGCGGCCACCGAGCGAGTGTTCAGTGGTAGTAGATGCCGCCGTCGACGTTGAGCGCCTGGCCGGTGACGAAGGCCGAGAGATCCGAGGCGAAGAACAGCACCGGTCCGACGATGTCTTCCGGCGCGCCGAGGCGCTTCAGCGCCGCGACCTCCTCCCAATGGCGGATCGCCGCTTCGCTGCCCAGATTGTTCTTGCCCATCTCGGTCAGGATGATGCCGGGGCAGATGGCGTTGACGGTGACGCCGTCCATGCCGACCTCCTGCGCCAGCACGCGGGTGAGCGTGATCACCACCGCCTTGGTCGCGGCGTAGTGGCCCTGCGTCGGCACGCCCTGCCGGCCGGCGATCGAGGCGATGTTGATCACCCTGCCCGACTTCCTGGCGCGCATATGCGGCAGCACCGCCTGGCACATCATCAGCACGCCCTTGGCATTGACGTCGAAATGCGCATTCCAATTGGCCTCGTCGAGATCCTGCAGTAGACTTGGCTTCAGGATACCGGCATTGTTGACCAGAACGTCGATGCTGCCCGCAGCCTTGAGCAGGGCCTGCGCGGCCGCCTCGATGTCCTTCTTCTTGCTGACGTCCATCGTGTAGACATACGCTTTGCGGCCGGCCGCCTCGATCTCGCCCTTGGTCAGGTCGAGCTCCGCCGCCTGCGACGGCAGATCGGTGATGGCGACATCGAAGCCCGCTTCGGCGAGCCCCTTGGCGAGCGCCCTGCCGATGCCGCGGCTGGCGCCGGTGACGAGAGCCGTCTTGCCCTTGGCTTCGGGGAGAATGGTCATGCTGCTTCCACCTTTGATGTCTTGACCGGGAGCGAGTTCATCGCCGCGATCGTGTCGTCGAACGAAACGAGTTTGCCGTCGGAGCCGAGCCCCATCGCCACCTTGGCGGCGACGGCGCTGGCAAAGCGTGCGGACTGCCTCAGGTCCCAGCCCTTGACGATGCCGACGATGATGCCGGCGGTGAAGGAATCGCCGCAGCCCGTGGTGTCGAACACGTCGACCTCGAAGGCGGGCAGATGGAAATCCTCGCCATGCTCGGGCGAGACATGCACACCGTGGGCGCCGAGCGTGAGGATGCAGTTCTTGACGCCCCTCGCCTTGAAGAAGGCGGCGACGCGGGCCGGATCGCGGTCATGCGCCATCTCGCCGGCTTCGTCGATGCTGGGCACGAAATAGTCGATGTAAGGAAGGCACGGCTCGACCAGCTTCCAGGTCTCCGGCGTCGCTTGGATCAGATCGAAGGTAGTGACGCGGCCAAGCTTCTTGGCGCGCTTCAAAAGCTTGACGGTCGGCTCGCCGTCGAAGCGCTTCAGGAGGCCGGTGCCGCCGACATGGACGACGCTCGCGTCGAGCGCCGCGTCGAGATCGGCATCGGCGACCTCGAACAGGGTCGCGGTGCCGGGCACATGCAGAGCCGGCCGCTCGCCGTTCGGCCGCACGGGCAGGATGGTGGAAGACGTCTGGACGCTGCCGTCGCGGCGGACAAGGCTCGTCTCTAGACCGTATTTCTTGAGCTTGGCGAGGAACCAGTCGCCCATATCGTCGGTGCCGAGCGTGGTGACGGCGCGCGTCTTCAGGCCGAGAATGGCGCAGTCCATGCCCGTCGCGCCCGCCGTGCCGGCGACCGTCATACGGATCTCCTCGATATAGTCGGCGCGGCCCCCTTCGGGGATATGCGAGACCGGCCGTCCGAGGATGTCGAGGACGTAGAAGCCGATCGAGCTGACGTCGAATTGTGGCATGGTTGACTTAACCTTTCGAGTTCAATGAGCGGCGCGGCGCAGGCCGAAGCTCGCGGCCAGCACCAGGAAGACGAGCACGCCGATGCCGACCTGCTGCCAGTAGAAATTCCAGCCGACGAGCAGCAGCCCGTTCTTGACGATGGCGAGCAGCAGCACGCCGAGCAGCGTGCCGATGACCGAGGGCTTGCGCTCGCGGCTCAGCGTCGTACCGATGAAGGTGGCGCCGATCGCATCGAGCAGGAACGCGTTGCCGGAGAGCGGCACGTACGACTTCACCGTCGACGACAGCAATATGCCGGTGACGCCGGCGAGCAGCGCGCACAGCACATGCACCATCGACAATTCTCGCGGCACGCGGATGCCGGAATACCAGGCCACGCCCGGCTGCGCGCCCATCGCCTGCACGTAACGGCCGAAGACTGAGCGATGCAGCAGGACATGGACCGCGATGACGAGGACGATCAGAACGAGGACCGGGGTCGGTATCCCGAACAAGGCGGTGCGGGCGATGGCGTTGAACTGGTCTGCTGCATAACCACTTGTGAGATAGATCGGCTGGCCGCCGCTGGTGGCGAGCTGCTGCGTGCTCTGGCCGATGAAGAGCACGCCCAGCGTCGCCAGGAACGGGCTGATGTTGAGCCTGGTGATGAGGATCGCATTCAGCACGCCGACGATCAGCGCGGCGCCGAGCCCGCCCGCTACGCCGACTACGCCGCTGTAACCGGCGGCCAGAAGCATGACGAAGATCATGCTTGCCATGTCGACCGAGACGCCGACCGACAGATCAATGCCACCCGACGAGATGACGATGGTGAGACCCAGCGCGACGATCGCCAGCATGACGACGTTGTTGACCAGCACGTTGAAGAGGTTGGCCGGCGTCAGGAAGGTCGGGCTCGCCACGGCGAATAATATGACGATAACCGCGAAGGCGATGAGCACGCTGTATTTGGCGAGGAAGCCGCGCACACTCACCTTGGCTGAATTGTCGTTGGCTGAGACGCTCATCGCGAACCCTCCGAACCGCGGGCAAAGGATGTGATGGCCACCACCAGCAGGATCAGCGCGCCCTGCACGCCGTTGACCCAGTAGCTGGAGACGTTGAGCAGCTGGAAACCGTTCGCGAGCAGGCCGATGAACAGCACGCTGAGCAGCGTGCCGCCCATGGTCGGCACGAAGCGGCGCGAAAAGACGGTGCCAAGCAAGGCCGCCGCCAGCACCGACAGAAGCAACTCGCCGGAACCGGGCGTGCTGGCCGACAGGCGCGAGACGGTGAGGATCGCCGCCACCGCCGCGCAGAGGCCGCTTAGAACATAGATGAAGGAGACATAGAAGGGCACGCTGATGCCGGCCGCGCGCGCCGCCTCGGGATGGCCGCCGACAGCGTAGAGCCTGAGACCGAAAGAAGTACCGTGAACGAGCACGATCATGATCGCGGAGAAGACGATCAGCGCCCAGGCAAGCGCGGAGACGCCGAGGAAGCTGCCCGAAACCAGCACGCCGAGCAGCGGGGAGGATGCGCCGACCACCGTGTTCTGGGTGAGCGTGAGTTCCATGCCGGCTGCGACGTTGAGCACGGCAAGCGTTGCGAGCAACGGCAGGATGCCGAGGCCGACCACGGCAAGGGCGTTCAACGCGCCGACCGCCATGCCGACGGCGATGGCCGCGAGCACGGAAAGGAAATCGCCATAGCCCATCGACAAGAGCGTCGCGTAGACGGCGGCGCAGAGCCCCATATTGGCGGCGATCGACAGATCTATGCCGCCTTCAGTGACATCGGAACCGCCGCCGATGATGACGGCCGTCATGCCATAGGCGAGCACACCTAGAATCGCCGACTGCTCGACGACGTTGATCAGGTTGAAGGTCGAGGTGAAGCCCGGCGCGAAGATGACGAAATAGGCCATGATCGCGGCGAAGGCGGCGATCGCGCCGAGCCGCACGACGAGCGCGCCAAAGCGCCGGCCGGCGCTCTTTGCGGCGGTCTGCTTCTCGTCGGAAACGCCGACTTCGGTGTGGAGAACAGTCGCGCTCATGCGGCTACCCCATCGGTGTTCGAGCGCGCGCCGGACGAAGCCGCCAGCAGCGCGTCGCTGTTCATCGCGGGACCGGAGAAGCTGCTGGCAAGCCGGCCGCGATAGACGACCAGGACACGGTCGCAGACGCCGACCAGCTCGAGCAGGTCGGAGGACAAAAGCAGGATCGCCGCGCCCTCGCCCGCCAGCCGGTTCAGCAGGTTGTAGATCTCGACCTTGGCGCCGACATCGACGGCGACCGTCGGCTCATCCAGCACGTAGACGCGCGACTGGCAGCTCAGCCATTTGGCGATCGCCACCTTCTGCTGGTTGCCGCCGGAGAGCTCGCGCACCAGCGCGTCGCGATGCGGTGTCTTGATCGACAGTTCCTTGATCAGGCCGTCCACCGCCTGGTTCTCAGCGCCACGGCTGACCATGCCGCTGCGCGAATAGCGGCGCAGGCTGGCCAAGGAGATGTTCTCGCACACGGACAGACCAAGCGCCACGCCATGCGCACGGCGATCTTCCGGCAGCATGGCGATGCCATCGCGCACGGCCTTGACCGGCGTGGACAGCGACAGCTCCCTGCCCTCGACCTTGACTTGGCCGCCATCGGCAGTCTTGAGGCCGAACAGGCACTGGACGATCTCCTTGGCGCCGGAGCCGAGCAGCCCGGTGAGGCCGACGATCTCGCCGGCGCGCACATTGAAGCCGATGTTCTCGAAACTGCCGCCGAGGCGGAGGTTGGAAACCTCCAGCACCGGCGCGCCTAAAGTGACCGAGCGCTTCGGGAACATCTCGCCGACATCACGGGCAATCATCATCGCGATGATCTCGTCGATCGGCGTCTGGCGCGGATCGACTGTGCCGACATCGGTGCCGTTGCGCATCACGGTGACGCGGTCGCAGAGTTTTTCGATCTCCTGCATGTAGTGGGAAATGAAGACCACGGCGATGCCGTCGTCGCGCAGCCGGCGCAGCACGTCGAACAGGCTGTCGACCTCGCGCTTTACGAGCGCCGCCGTCGGCTCGTCGAGCACCAGCACCGACGCCTTCTGCGCCAGCGCCCGGGTGATCTGCACCACCTTCTGCTGCGCCGTGGTGAGGTCCTTGACGAGGGTTCCGGCCGGCAGTTCCATGCCGAAGAAGCGCTTCAACAGATCGGCGGCGCGGCGCTCCATGGCACGGCGGCTGACGAATGGACCGAGGCCGATTTCGTGGCCGAGGAAGACGGCTTCGCCGACGGTCGCGGTCGGCACCAGAAGCCTGTCCTGATGGATGAAGTGCACGCCGAGCTTTTCGACCGACGCTGGTGTCAGCGAGGTAATGACCTCGCCATTGATGACGATCGTGCCGCTGTCCGGCTTGATGATGCCGGCCAGCACCTTGATAATGGTCGACTTGCCGGCGCCGTTCTGGCCGACAAGGCCGAGGATCGAGCCGCGCGCGATCTCGAGGTTCGCGTTTTCCAGCGCGCGCACCGGACCGAACCGTTTCGATATGCCCGTCATCGATACAGCAATTTCTCTTGTTGCTGTCTGCATGGCCGTCAATCCTGGTTGGCTGTGACGGGCGGCCGCATAGGCGCGGCTGCCCGTCGTTCCGTTCCGTCCTATTGAACGCCAGCCTTCTCGGCGGCGTCGAGGAACGGCTTTCCTTTTTCGGCGGCGTTTTCCTTGTTGATCAGCACCGAAGGCACGAAAGTGAACGGCGGCACCTTTTGGCCGGCCAGATATTTGGCGGCGTTGTCGACCGAGGTCTTGCCGATCTCATAGGGCTGCTGAGCCGCGACCGCGCCGGCCGACGACTTCGGGTCCATCACCATCTTGATGACTTCCGGGCTGCCGTCGATTCCGTAGGTCTTGACCTCGTTGCGGCCGGCGGCTTCGACCGCCTGCGTGGCGCCGATCTGCGGCACGTCCCAGCACGCCCAAACCGCGCCGATCGACCCCTTCTCGGGCGACTTGGTCAGCATGTCGGTGACATTGGAATAGGCGCTCTGCACCGTGTTCGGGATGACGTCGCGCAGTTCCGGCTCGATGATCTTCACATCCGGGAACGAGGTCAGCACGTATTTCAGCTGGTCGTAGCGGATCTTGCAGACTGGCACGCTGTAGAAGCCGTTGAAGACCAGCACATTGCCCTTGCCGCCCATGTCGGCGACCATCTGCAGCGCGATCTCGGCGCCGATATTGTAGTTGTTCGACGTGGTGTTGTTGATGGCGTGCGGCGTCGCGGTGTCGACCGTGAACAGCGGAATGCCGGCGTCGCGGATCTTCTGCAGCCAGGGGTTCAGCACTTCGAGGTTGCCGAGCTGCTCGATGATGGCGTCGGGCTTCTGGGCGATCAGCGTCTGCAGCTGCGCGATCTGCTGCTGGTCCTTGCGGCCGGCATCGAGCGCGATGACTTCACCGCCGAGTTCCTTGACGCGGTCCTGGATGCCGCGGAACGCCATCAGGTCCCAATAGTGGTCCGTGCCGATGGCGGAGACACCGATGCGCTTGCCCTTGAGCGACAGCTCCTCGGCACTCGCGCTGGAGACGGCGGCAACGCTGCAAGCCGCCGCTAACCCAAAAGCGAGCGCCTTGACGAGGCCTTTCATGGATCTGGTCATTTTCATTCCTCCCTTGTTGATCGCTCCGGGCCTTCCCGGAGGATATGCGAAACTGTGAAATTGCTGCCCCTCAAGCAGCGGCGTCATTGTCGCGCAGGCCGTAGCTCGCCATGCGCTTGATGACGTTTTCGATCTCCTCGTCGGACAGGATCGGCGGCTCGCCGATCTGCAGGGCGCCGTGATACTGGCGCGCCAGCGTCTCGACCTCGACCGCCAGCCACATCGCCTGGGCGAGGCTCGATCCGACGGCGATCATGCCGTGCTGGGCAAGCAGGCAGGCCTTGCGGTCGCGCAGCGCCTCCACCGCATGCGCTGAAAGCTCCGCCGTGCCGAAGGTGGCGTAGGGCGCGCAGCGTATGTCGCTGCCGCCGGCAACCGCGACCATGTAATGGATCGCCGGTATCTTCCGGCCCATGATGGCGATGGTCGTGCAGTAGGTCGGATGCGCGTGAACGACGGCGTTGACCTCGGGCCTGGCCTTCATGATGTCGAGATGGAAGCGCCATTCGCTGGACGGTGGCAGGCGTCCGTCGACCTCGCCGTCCCAGCCCATGAAGACGATGTCTTCCGGCTGCAGCGTGTCATAGGGCGTGCTGGTCGGCGAGATCAGCATGCCCTCGCCATGGCGCCGGCTGATGTTGCCTGACGTGCCCTGGTTGATCCCCAGCGCGTTCATCTCGATGCAGGCATCGATGATGGCCCGGCGCGCCTCGAGGTCCGAAAGGGTCATGCGGTATTCCAATCCTTGCGAGGCCAATTACCAGGCCGTGTAGCCGCCATCGATCGACAGGATCGCGCCCGTGACGTAGCTCGACGCGGGCGACGCCAGGAACAGGATCGCCGAGGCGATCTCTTGCGGCGTGCCCAAGCGCCCCATCGGCGTCATGTCGATCCAGGTGTTGAAGAGTTCGGGACGCTCGCGCATCTTCAGTGTCATCTCGGTGCCGACATAGCCCGGCGCCAGCGCGTTGACGCGCACGCCTGACTTTGCCCATTCGACCGCGAGCGCCTTGGTCATCATATGCACGGCGCCCTTGCTCACCATGTAGGACGGCGCCGTCTGCGGACGGTTGATGATCAGGCCCGACATCGAGCCCAGATTGACGATCGAGCCCTTCTTGCGGGCGACCATCGAGCGGCCGAAGGCGCGCGAGGCCCAGTAGACGCCGTTGACGTTGACATCCATCACCAGGCGCCATTCCTCGTCCGGCGTGTCAAGCGCGGTGTTGAGGCGTGCGATGCCGGCGCTGTTGACCAGGACATCGACCTTGCCGAAGTCCGCGACGATCTGAGCGGCCATCGCCTCCACGGCTTGCGGATCCGTGACGTCGAGCACGCGGCCATCGACGCTCGCGACGCCAGCCGCCTTGAGCGCCTCGACAGCAGCTTTCAGCCCGTCCGCATTCATGTCGAGAAGCACGATACGCGCGCCGCAAGTCCCCAGCGCCCCGGCGGCCTCGAGACCGATCCCGCTGGCGCCGCCGGTGACGACGGCGACCTCGCTCGTTAGGTCGAATTGCGACCGGTAATCCATGCACGTCCTCCATCAGGACGAGCTTGAGCGCGGGCAAAACACTGCCCTCGCCGCCGAAGCGGCGCCGCAAGCCAGCCGATCCTGATAATGCCTCCGGGGTCAGGCTCCTCCCGACCCCATGACAGGGACGTTACAGAAGCTTTTTCCACCCGTCAATCTGGTTATAACCAGAAAACAGATTCTTTTTTTGGTGGCTGGCAAGTCAGGTGCGATCGACGCCGTTCACCGTCGCTGACGGCTGCTCGACCGCCATATGGATGCGGGCGACGGAGGAATTATAAAAGGCCTCGTAATATTCGAGCGCGGCACCGTCCGCGTCATAGGCGATTGACTCGATCTCGATCAGCGGCGTGTTGGCGGCGACGCCCATTTCGTCGGCCTCTTCCTTGGTGGGGAGCGCGGCGCGCAGCCAGCGGTCGGCGCGCTTCACCGTCAGGCCGAACACGGCGCGGATAGTGCCGAAGATGGACTGGTTTTCCGACAGGATGTTCTCCAGACCCGGCACCCGGTGCCCCGGCAGGCTGATGCGCGTCATGGTGATAGGCGTGCCGTCGGTCATATAGACGCGGCTGATGCGGACCACGCTGCCATTGGCGGGAATGCCGAAGACCTTCGACTCCTTGTCGCTCGGCGGGCAGCGGTAGATCTCCAGCGTGCGGGTCGAGACCTTGTGGCCCTTGGCGGTCAAATCGTCGAAGACACCGAGATTGGCGGTCATGAAGTCGACATGCTCGCGGGGTGCCGCGACGAACATGCCCTTGCGCGGCATCTTGATGATGCGGCCTTCGTTGGACAGCGAGCCGATCGCGGCGCGCACCACAGGGCGCGAGACGCCGAAGAAATCGCAAAGCGCCTGTTCCGAGGGAATGCGTGAATTGGCGGCAAGCAGGCCGGTGTTGATCGCTTCCTCGACCTGGTTGCGCAACTGCACCCAGAGCGGTGCGGCCTCGTCGCGGTTGAGCTGCACTTTCGAGCCGATCGAGCGGAAGGCCTCGGCCGCCTCGGCGTCTTCCTGATCGTAACGAGGACGCCCGCGCGTTCTGGTAGCTTGTTCCATCCGATCCTGCCGCAATTCATTTGCCGCGACTCAGATAAGCGGCAGCGCCTCGCTAGCGGAGGCCGCCGGCCATTTTCACGCTCTCCGGCAAGTTTCGCAACCATAGCATGGCGGCCGCCCCCAGAAGCGGTCCGGGAACCAGCAGCAGGAAGGCCCAGCGCCAGCCGCCAATGAAGTAGGCGAAGCGTGGGGTCAGCCAGATGGCGAACACCGTCAGCGCAAAACCGGCGCCGAGTTGCACCGATAGTGCCGTGCCGACGAAGCGGCGGTCGGCAAGCTCGGTGACGGCGGCGGAGAATTGCGCCGAATCGCCGATCACTGACACGCCCCAGACAATGGCCACCAGCATGAACAGCCAGAGCGGGCCGGTGAACAGAAAACCCATCAGCAGCGCGCAGCTTCCCGAGACGATCATCATGCCGGCGGTGGTGGCGGTGCGGCCGACGCGGTCCGACAGATAGCCTCCGAGCAAACACCCCAGAATGCCGGAGGCGACGACGAGGAAGGTCGAGAGCGAGGCAGCGGCCGCCGTTCCGATCGCCTGTGCTTCGAAGGCGGCGCGCGTGTAGGCGAGCAGCCACGCCCACATGGCGTACAGCTCCCACATATGGCCGAGATAGCCGAGATTGACTAACAGCAGCGGCTTTTCGCGAAAGACCTGGCCGATGCGCGAGGGCTCAAAGATAGCCTTGCCGAAGGGATGGGGTCCTTCCTTCGCGAACAGCAGGAAGAGCAGCGCGCCCGCCGCAGTGGCCAAGCTTGCCCCGGCAACCACCGGACGCCAGTCGAGCGCGGTCGAGACAGCGCGGAAAAGATGCGGCAGCGCCGAGCCGACAGTCAGCGCGCCGATGACGGCGCCGAGCGCCAGTCCCCTTTCGCGGGTGAACCAGGTGGCGACCAGCTTCAGCGCCGGCGGATAGACGCCTGCGAGCGCAACACCGGTGACGATGCGCGCGACGATCATGCCGCCAGGTCCGGGATGGAAGAGCAGCGTCGCGTTGGCCAAAGCGGCGACGAGCGCCGCCGCCGCCATCAGGTGACTCAGCCGTACGAGGTCGGGAAGATTGACCAGACTCGCCGCCAGCGCGCCTAGAACGAAGCCAACCTGGACGCCATTGGTCAGCCAGGCCTCGGCGCCCGCGCCCAACGCCAGCTCCTGCCTCAGTTCGGGAAGTATCGCGGTGGCCGAGAACCAGGTGGTCAGCGACAGGACGACTGCGAGGCAAAGCAGCGACAGCACGCGCCAGCGCTCGCTGTCGGCCGCCGTGCCAACCCCGCCGGCCGTGCTCATGCGCCTTGCAGCGGTACGGTGAAGACCGTGGCTGTGCCGGTGAGGCAAAGTTCGCCCTGGCCGTTGCGCACGCTAGTCTCGATCTTGCAGATAGGCTTATCGGACCGCACTTCCTTGACCTCCACGCGTCCGGTGATCTCCTCGTCAACGCCGACCGCCTTGACGAACTTCCAGGCCACTTCGAGGAACACGGTTCCGGGGCCAGGCAGATCCTCCGCGACCAGCGCGTTGAGGATACCCGAGGTGACGCCGCCCGGGACAATCAGCTTGCCGAACACCGACTTCTCGGCCAGCGTTCGGTCGTAATGCAGCGGGTTACGATCGCCGGTGATGTCGGTGAAGGCCTCGATGTCGCTCATCCTTGTGCGGCGCGTGCGCTCGGCGAAGGCCCCGACCTGCGGGCGACCCTTCACGACACCCACCCAACCGTCTTTCGTCTCGGTGCTCATTGCGGCTTCTCCTCTGCTCCGGGTTCGACTGGTTTGAAGGCCGGCAGGACGCGACCGCCGATGGCTGTCGGCGCAAGCCGAAGCATGTCCCCAATCTGTAGCGGCCGTGTGCCGGCCAGGATGAAACTCAGCATCGTCGGGCCTTCGACCAATTCGATAAGGCCGACCACATAAGGTGCCACAGGCAGCCAGCCGGCATGGCCGGGCTTGTGCACCTCCGAAAAAGACTTGAGCCGCCCTCTGCCCGATGCGTCTTTCCAGACCAGGCGCTTGTTCCAGCAATGCGGGCAGATCGGGCGCGGATAGAAGATAGCCTTGCCGCAGTCCTCGCAGTGCTGGATGGTCAGCCGGCCTTCGGCGGCGGCATCCCAGAACGGCTTGGTCAGCGCGGTGATCGTCGGGCCAGGGGTTTTCAGCGTATTGAGATCGACGGACATCAGGCGGCTCCCAGCACGAGCGCTGTCGCTTCGCTCATCGTCGCGCCATTGCCGGTGACCAGCGCGAGCCCGGCCTTGCCGATCTGGCGTTCGCCCGCCTCGCCGCGCAGCTGGCGTACCGCCTCGACGACATGAGTCATACCGCCGGCAAGGTCCGGCTGGCCGAAGCCGAGCTGGCCGCCATGCGTGTTGAGCGGCTTGTCGCCCTTGTGGGAAAGGTCGTGGTCGTTGAGCCACGCGCCGAACTGGCCCGGCGCGCAGAGGCCGGCATCCTCGATCGTGGTGGCGACCAGGATCGTATAGCAATCATAGAGCGACAGAAGGTCCATCTCATCGGCCCGCGTGCCGGACTGTTGGAAGGCCCGCGCCATGGCGCTCTTCAACGGACCGGAGGTAAGACTCGGCGCCTGGCTGACCGCGCGGTGCGTGACTTTCTCGCCGGCGCCGAGCAGATGCACGGGCGGCTTTCGCAACGACCGCGCGCGTTCGACCGAGGTGACGACGACCGCTTCGCCGCCGGCGACCGGCATGACGATTTCGAGGAGGTGCAGCGGCGAAGCGATTATCGGCGAGGCCAGCACCGCCTCCACATCGGCCGGCTTGCCGAAGAAGATGGCGTCGGGATTGAGCTGCGCATTGGCGCGCGCGGCCGCGGCGATCAGGGCGAAGTCCCGCGCGGTCGAGCCGTATGCGGCCATATGCGCCTGCATCAGCAGCGCATAGGAGATGTTGGCGCCCGAGGCGCCGAAAGGCACGTCGAACTCGCGGATCGGATTGCGGTTGGGAGAACGAGGCGGCGTCTCCTCGCGGTTGTTGGCGAGCACGCACAGCACCGTCTCGCACATGCCTGCCTCGATCGCGGCGGCCGCGCGCCAGACCATGCCGGCGCCGGATGCGCCGCCGAGGTCCACGACATTGGCCATGGTCGGCGCGAGACCCAGATATTCGGCAATCGTCGCCGGCACATGCTGCGGCGTCTCGCCGACCTGGGGACCGACCAGCAGCCCGTCAATTGCCGCCGGATCGAGCCCGGCGTCGAGCACCGCCAGGCGCGAGACCTCGGCGATCATCTCCAGCGTCCTCACGCCGCTGGTCAGGCGCTGCGGCTTCAACTCGCCGATGCCGACGATCGCTCCCTTCGGCCGGCTCATGCCGCCTTGCTCCGGTCGAGCGTGCGGTATTCCTCTAGGCATGCCGGATTGGCGAGCGAAGCCATGTTCTTGACCGGCTTGCCCTCGAGCGTGGTGCGGGCGGCGCCCTCGACGCGTTTTCCGTTCAGCGTATAGGGCACGGCCTGCACCGCATGGATGCGATGCGGCACATGGCGCGGCGAGGCCCCTTCGCGAATCGCGCCGCGGATTTGCGCGGCAAGCTCTGGGGTCAACGCATAGCCATCATTGAGCTTGACGCAGAGCACGATCTCCTCGTCGCCTTCGACCGGCGCGCCAAAGACCAGGCAATCCTCGATCTCGGCAAAGTTTTCGCAGGCGGCATAGATTTCCGCCGTGCCGATGCGCACGCCGCCGGGCTTCAGCGTCGTGTCCGAGCGGCCGTGGATGACGCCGGAGCCGTAAGCGGTCATCTCAGCCACGTCGCCATGCGTCCAGATCTCGTGGCGCGTGGCGAAATAGGTGGCGTGATAACGCTCGTCGCCGTCCTTGCCCCAGAAGGTCAGCGGCATCGACGGGAAGGGCTCGGTGCAGACGAGATCGCCCTGGCGGCCGATCACCGGCGCGTTGCGCTCGTCCATGACGGCCACGGCGAGGCCAAGGCCTTTCACCGTCAGCTCGCCGCGCCGCACAGGATGGATCGGCGATCCCAGCAGGAAGCAGCCGATGATCTCGGTGCCGCCGGAAATGGAGGCAAAGATCATGTCGCGCTTCACATGCTCGTAGACCCAGTCGAATTGCCCGGGCGAGACGGGCGCGCCGGCCGACAGCAGCGAGCGCAGCGGCGAAACGTCGTGCAGGCGCCCGGGCGCGTAATTTTCGGCGGCAAGCGTCGCCAGATATTTCGGGCTGGTGCCGAAATGCGTGACGCGGGCACGCTCGGCCATCGTCCATAGCGGACTGGGGTCGAGGCCATCGGCCGATTTCAGGATCGGCGCGCCGTCATAGAGAACCACTGTCGCACCGCAGGCAAGGCCGGAGATCAGCCAGTGATACATCATCCAGGCGGTGTTCGTGTACCAACTCATGACGTCGCCGGGGCGAACATCGCCGTGCAGCAGGTGCTCCTTCAGATGCTGGAGCAGCACGCCGCCGGCCCGATGGACGATCGCCTTCGGTGCGCCTGTCGTGCCGGAGGTGTAAAGCACATAGGCAGGATGGTCGAAGGGCACGCGTTCGAAGGTGAGTGGCCTTTCGCCGCCGAATTTGTCAAACGCAACGCTAGCCGCCGCGCAATCCGGCTTGGCGGCCGCTTCGCCGGTCAGCACCAGCATCGTCACTGTCGGCATCGCGGCGACGATCTCGCCCAGCCTGCCGGAAATGTCGTGCTCCTTGCCCGCATAGCGGTAGCGGGGCGCGGCGAACAGCGCCTTGACGCCGATCTGGCCGAGGCGGTCGACGATCGCGGCGGCGCCGAAATCCGGCGAACAGGACGACCAGACGGCGCCGATGGAGAGCGTCGCCAAAAGCGCCACGAGCCCTTCGACCCTATTGGGCAAGATACCGCCGACACAATCGCCCTTGCCGATACCGGCCGCGCGCAGGCCGTCGGCCGTTCGAGCTACAAGCCGGCGCAATTCAGCGAGCGTGATCGCCTGGAAATGGCCGCCCTCGTCGGCCTCGATCACCGCGACCCTCTCGCCGTCGCCACGCAACAGGTTTTCCGCAAGATTAAGCTTTGCTTCCGGCAGGAAGCGGCTCCCGGTCATCGGCGCATTGTCGTCGCGCAGGAAGGAGATCGCGCCTGGATCGCCGACGACCTCGGCGAAATCCCACACCGCCCGCCAGAAGGCCCCGGGATCGCCGATCGACCAGCGATGCAGCGTATCGTAGTCGCGCGGGTCGAAGCCGTTGGCGGTCGAAAAGCGCGCAAGGTTGGATGATTGGAACGCGGCCGGCGCCGGCGTCCAAAGCACGGATGACATGGATTTCCTCCCGCAACGCAGATCGCTCGATGCCGCGACCTTGCCTGCCGATGCATTTCATGATTATTGGTTATAACCAGAATGTCAAGCGGCGATCCCGCCTGTGTGGGTCGCGCGTGCGGAGGATCGGAAATGGATGCGGTTTATGTCGTTGCCGCCAAGCGCACGCCCATCGGCAAGCTGAACGGCGCGTTCGCCAGCCTGTCCGCGGCGGAGCTGGGCGGGCAGCTTATCCAGGCAATGCTTGCCGATACTCAGCTCGCGCCCGATGCCGTCAGCGAGGTGATCATGGGCCAGGTGCTGACCGGCGGCGCCGGGCAGAACCCGGCGCGGCAGGCCGCGCTCAAGGCTGGCCTTCCGGTCAGTATCCCCGCCATGACCGTCAACAAAGTGTGCGGCGCCGGCCAGAAGTCGATCCATCTCGCCGCCCAGGCCATTCGCTGCGGCGACGCCGATTGCGTGATCGCCGGCGGACAGGACTCGATGACCTCGGCACCGCACTTCATTTCCGATATGCGCGGCGGCATCCGCATGGGCGACCGTACCCTCAAGGATTCGATGATCACCGACGGGCTGTGGGATGCCTTCCATCAGGTGCATATGGGCGTAACGGCCGAGGCGCTGGCGCAGCGTTACCAGATCACCCGCGAGGAACAGGACAGGTTCGCGCTGCGCTCACAGGAGAAGGCGGACGCCGCCATCCAGACTGGCCGGTTCGACGAAGAGATCGTCCCGATCTCGATAAGGACAAGGCAGGGCGATCTCGTCATCGACCGTGACGAACATCCCAATCCCTCCACCACCATGGAAGTCCTCGGCCGGCTGAGGCCGGTCTTCGATGCGGCTGGCACGATCACGGCCGGCAACTCGTCAGGCCTCAACGACGGGGCGGCGGCGGTGCTGGTGATGTCGGAGGCGCGGATGAAGAAACTCGGCCTGACGCCCCTCGCCCGCATCGCCTCCTACGCTTCAGCCGGGGTCGAGCCTATGGACATGGGCCTCGGACCGGTGGCGGCCTCGCGCCGCGCGCTCGACAAGACCGGATGGCACGCGTCCGATCTCGACGTGATGGAGGTCAACGAAGCGTTCGCCGCGCAAGCCATCGCGGTCAACCGCGAGATGGGCTGGAACGAGGACATCATCAACATGAGCGGCGGCGCCATCGCGCTTGGCCATCCGCTGGCCGGCTCCGGCTGCCGCATCGTGGTGACGCTGCTCCACGAAATGATCCGCCGCGACGCGCGGAAGGGCCTCGCCTCGCTCTGCATCGGCGGCGGCCAGGGCGTGGCGATCTGCCTGGAGCGGTGAGCCTGAAACTCTGAGCAGTTAGTTGCCTGAGGGAATTGGGCAATGAGGCTTGGCCAGAATCTGGCGAACGACAGCTTTGGGTCAACGATAGAGCTCAAGACTACGGCCGACATTAGGCGCTAAGCAGACGTTCAAGACTTTGTCAGCAGGAGGTCACTTCGGTCAACTTGCGCCATGCGCTTGACAAAGTCGGACTGCCTTAATGGCGACCGGCAGCGGTCCAGCTGCGCCGAGTTGGGACCTGCGAGTAATATTCGGGAACCAAACCAATCCACAGAAATATTTTGTTGGTATTTTTTGTTGGTTAGCACTGCTTTTGCGCGAGTCTTAACCATTTGAAATGACAGCCAGATTTCTCTGACTTGGATTCCGCGTCTGGCACCATCCCCTCTTCTCCCGACATTCCCCTGCGCCGAAGCTTCTACGCTCAGTCGAAGAAACCCGCATCCTCTTCCCTGAGATATTTCCTGGCTGCCTCGGCGTCGATATCGAGCCCCAGTCCCGGCGCTTCGAGCAGGTCCACCATGCTGTCCTTCACGATCTGCGACGGCAGGCCGATGACGATGTCTTCCCACCAGGGATCGGAGGCGCTCGGATATTCGAAGGCGATGTAGTTGGCGGGCAAGGTGGCGCAGACATTGATCAACGCGCCAAGACCGAGCAGGCCGTTGGCGGTGCCGTGCGGCGCCATCAGGATGGAATGCATGTAGGCGTGCTCGGCCACCCATTTGAGCTCGGCGATGCCGCCTATATCGGCCGGATCCGGGCCGATGACGCGCACCGCCTGCGTCTCGATCAGCTCCTTGAAATTGTGCCGCAGATAGATCTGCTCGCCGGTATGGATCGGCGTCGAGGTGGAGGCGGTCAGCTCCCGATAAGCCTGCGGATTGACCCACGGCACATAATCGCCGGTCAGCATGTCCTCCAGCCACATCAAATTGTACTTCTCGACCGCGCGGGCGAATTTGATCGCATCGGGCAACATCCAGCCCGGGCCGCAGTCGAGCGCCAGGCTCACCTTATCGCCCAGCACTTCCTTCATCGCGATCACGCAGTCGAGCATGTGATTGAAACCGCGCTCGCTGATAACGCCCTGATCCATGGCGCCGTGATAGCCGGCCTTCTTCTGCGTCACGCCGTAATGGAAGCCCTCGATGGTGTCCTTCATATTGGAGTGGAACGAGATTCCCTGCTTGATCATGAAGAAGTTCTGCGGCTGCTCCATCATCCATTTGACGTCGGCAGCGTAGTCCTCCGGCCGGTCGCCGGTGCGCTTGCGGCGGATCGAGCCGTTGTAGACGCGCACCTTGTCGCGCACCTTGCCGCCAAGCAGCTTATAGACCGGAACGCCGGCGGCCTTGCCGGCAATGTCCCACAACGCATGCTCAATGGCGCTCACCGCCGCGCCATAGGGTTTGAAGGAGCCGCGCTGACGGATCTTCAGCATCGCCCGCTCGACGTCGGTCGGGTCCTCGCCGATCAGCGCTTCGCGGAAATGCAGCACAAAGGGTTTGAGGTAGGTCTTGGTGAACTCGACTTCGCCAAGGCCGTAGAGGCCTTCGTCGGTCACGATGCGCACGATAGGGTGCTGGCCGATGACGGCGCAACGCAGGTCGGTGATCTTCATGGCGCAGTCCTAGTTCACAGACGAGAAAGCTGTCGGCGTGAGCAGTTGGCTGCTGATATTGGCAATGATCTGCCCGTCGCGCTCAGACTCGTCCCGGGCCCTGTGCCATGCCGGATCGGTGACGAAAGCCGCCCATTTCGCCTCACGCTCGGCCACCGATTCCCATGCTAGGAAATAGGTGAGGCGATTGCTGTTTTCGCCGATCGCCGTGGTGAAAAAACCGGCCTGGCGGATGCCATGCCTCTCCCGGATGGCCAGCGTTTGATCGGAAAAGCGCTTGAGCAATGCCGGCAGCCTGCCCGGCAGGCAATCATAGATACGCAGTTCGTAGATCATGGTTTCGTCCGTTTCCTTCTTCACCTCTCCCTTGGGAGAGGTCGACACGAATGGTCGGTCGTTGGCCCTGTGAACCTGGGGGAATGAGGGCGGGCGGTCTGGCTAACTCCAGGTCCGGTCCCAGCTATATTCATTGTCCCAATGCTCGGTGGATTGCCATATCCCCGTGACACCGGGCTGCAGATGCTGCGCGATCACTTCGTCGACGACGTCGTCGATCCCCAGGCCCGGTCTGTCCGGAACGGTGATGAAGCCGTCCTTCACCAGCGGTTTGGGCAGGCCGGTGACGATATCGTCCCACCAGTCCACATCGGCGGAATGATATTCGAGCGCCATGAAGTTTTCGGTCGCAGTCGCGACATGCGCCGCGGCCATCGCGGCGATCGGGCTTTCGGCCATGTGGATCGCCATGGCGACGCCGTGGTCCTGCGCCATGTCGCCGATCTTCTTGGTCTCGAGGATACCGCCGCTGGTGAGCAGGTCCGGATGGACGACGGAAAGGCCACCGCTCGCGAGCAGGGGTTCGAAACCCTCCTTGAGGTAGATGTCCTCGCCGGTGCAGATCGGCACCGAGGTCGCTTGCTGCAGCTGCCGGTATTGATCGGTGTACTGCCAGGGAATGACGTCCTCGAGCCAGGCTGGGACATATTTCTCGATGCGGCGCGACAGGCGTATGCCGTCCTGCAATGAGATGTGGCCGACATGGTCGATGGCCAAAGGGATCTCGTAGCCGATGACCTCGCGAACCTCGTGAATGTACCGCTCGAGAAGGTCGATGCCCTTCTCGGTGAAATGCAGACCGGTGAACGGGTGCCGCACGTTCTGCGCGTCATAGGCGAGATTGCGGGCCTTGCGCTCCTCGATCGTGCCGCCGCGGCCGCGCGGATTGGCGTGAAACCCTTCGAGCGCGCCGGCGGGCGATGTCACAGCACCCGGAATGTGGGCGATCTGCATCAAGCCGAGATCCATCTTGAGGAAGGTGAACCCGCGGTCCATGCGTTCCTTGAGGCGTTTACCGGTCTCGGTGCCGCTCGGTTTCTCGGCGTCGGTATCGCAATAGACGCGCACGTGATCGCGGAACTTGCCGCCCAGCATCTGGTAGATCGGCACGCTATAGGCCTTGCCGGCGAGATCCCAGAGCGCGATCTCGACCGCCGACACGCCGCCACCCTGCCGCCCGTGCCCGCCGAACTGCTTGATGCGGCGGAATAGCCGGTCGACATCGCAGGGATTCTCGCCGAGCAGCCGGCTCTTCAGCATCAGCGCATAAGTGGCGCTGGCGCCGTCGCGCACCTCGCCAAGCCCGACGATGCCCTGGTTGGTGTAGATCTTGAGCAGCGCCGAGGTGAACGGCGCGCCGACGATCTCGGCCACCCGCATGTCGGTGATGCGAAGCTCGGACGGTCTGGAATTGGTGTTGACCCGATTGAGAGCCTCGTCGGCTGCATCCGTCTTCGGCATGACTTATCCTCGTTCTCGTCGATGGTTATGCCCCTCGCCTGGCTCGCACAGGTCGTTGCTAGCCCAACTCGATCTCGTGGGCCTGCAGGTAGTCGCGATTCATCTCAACACCGAGACCGGGCTTCGACGTCAGCTTGAGGCTGCCGTTCGAAACATCGAGCGGCTTGTCGATGAGGTGGTCGTATTTGGAGAGGTCCCACTCCGAGGTTTCGAGCTTATAGAAGTTGGGAACGGTCATCATCACCTGCGCTCCCGCGACCACGTTGATCGGTCCGGCAGCGTCATGCGGCGAGACGGGCACGTAATAGGCTTCGCACAGGGCGGAAATCTTCTTGAGCTCGGTGACGCCGCCGGTCCAGGTGACGTCCGGCATGATGTAGTCGGCGAGCTTGCCCTCGAGCACCGGCACGAAATCCCACTTCGTGTGGCCGCGCTCGCCCCACGAGATGGCGGCGCTGACCTTGTCGCGCACCTGTTTGAGGGCATTGAGGCTCTCGGGCGGACAGGGCTCCTCGAACCAGTCGATCTGGCCCGCCTCTTCGAGGCTGCAGCAGAGGCGAATGGCGGTCGGAACATCGAAGCGGCCATGCGCATCGATGAGGATGTCGACATCGGAGCCTGCCGTTTCGCGGATCAGGGCCGTCAGTTCGGCGGCCTCGCGCTCGTCCTTGCGGGTCATGCTGCCGTCGAGATAACCGTCCCGCCTTTCGCGGGCCACGCCATCGACGCTGGGGCCCTGATGGGGAAAAGGATCGAATTTGAGGCCGGTGTGACCGGACTCCACGATGTCGCGAATTTCGCGGATCACGGCTTCCTTGCTGGTGAATTTGGCCTGGTTGGGATGGGTGTAGAGCGCGATTTCATCGCGCACTGGCCCGCCCAGCAGCTCATAGATCGGCTTGCCGAGGACTTTGCCGCGGATATCCCAGAGAGCTATGTCGATGGCGCTGACGCATTCGACGGCGGCGCCGCGGCTGCCCATATAGGTGAAGCTGCGGAAAATCTTGTGCCAGAGATATTCGATACGGGCCGGGTCCTCGCCCGTCACTGCGATGCCGATCTGCCGCAGGATCGTGCAGAGAGCCCGGTTGGCGAGCTTTGTCGTGGTGGTGATCTCTCCCCAGCCACTCACCCCCTTGTCGGTCGTCACTTCGACGAACAGGAACTCTCCCCAGTAAGACGCATCGGACTTGATCAGCCATGGCCGAATGCTCGTGATTTTCATCTGGACTATCCTCTCTGAAACGGCCAGGCTGATGGTGTTGCGGATCGGCTACCCTGCCCGGGCGGCGCTACGCGCACGCATGTGTTCGAGGACATGCCGGCCGGAGCCCTCGACATGGCGGGCAATGAGTTCGGCCGCCTTCTCGGCCTCTCCCGATTTTACCAGCGCGATGAGCTCGCGGTGCTCGCGGATGATCGCGGCGCGTCTGGCAAGCGTGAAATTGAACCGCCGGCTGACCGCCCTCAGCACCTCGCGATGCTTCCACCAGAGCTCGGCCGCATGGCGGTTATAATGCCGCTGGTACATCACGGTGTGGAAGGCGGTATCGAGCTCGCTGTGCCTGAACGTGTCGGCAAAATTGTTCTCCTCGATCAGGTTCTGGAGACGTTCGAGCTCGGCGATGTCCTCGTCGGTGGCCATGTTCACAAACCATCGCGTCAAGGCGGGTTCGATCAGGACGCCGATCTCGTAGATATCCCGGACAAAGTCCTGATCTATGGGTCGCACGCGTGCCCCGCGATTGGGGCTGAAGATGACAAAGCCCTCTCCGCGCAATAATTGCAGGGCCTCGCGGACCGGGTTGGTCGAGGTGCCGTGACGCCGGGCGAGATCGGCGACCACAAGCCGTTCGTTGGCGGCTAGCCGTCCTTCGATGATGTCATCCCTGATCAGTTCATAAAGCGAGGCGCCCTCGCTGGAAGCCCCGATGGGGTCTATTCCCGCAGGTGGCTCCGCTTTGAAATCGCTTGTCTTGGCCAAGGCCCATCTCCCCCAAGTGAATACACCCTCCGCCCTATATCACGCTCGGTTTCGATAAAACAATGTACGATTCTTCGCGTTGACAGATAATCTGTGATCTGAAAACGTACAAAGTCGTCGAAGGGATACATTAGAACTGGCAAAATATCCCGCGATCGAACGAGCAACGACCGCTTGCCTCGACGCAGAGCGGCACGGGAGAGAAACCTGGAGGATACCTATGACGAGGATTACGCTCGGCGGTGCCGTCCTGCGCGGCACTGTCTCCACTGCGTTAATGGCATCGTTGATGGCCGCGCCGGCGCTGGGCGCGCCGCCGGTCGACCTGAGCAAGTGGTCGCCGGAATATGTGCGCTCCATTGCGGGCACGCAGGATTTTGACACTGCGGGCGATTGCGCCAAGGTCACCCCGCTCGACTACAAGGGCCGACTGACCTTCTGGTACCAGGGCGTGTTCGAGGGCGACCCGGACCTTTTGCGCCAGTACTACAAGGATTTCTTCGCAACCTTCCGCAAGACCTATCCGAACATCCAGCTCGAGGAACAAGCCCTCACCTACAACGACCTTCTCGACAAGTTCCGCACGGCGCTGCTCGGCAACGCGGCGCCAATGGCGGTCCGCCTGCAAATCCTGGGCGGCACCGAATTCGCCTCGAAGGGCTATCTGCAGCCGCTCAAGCCAGAGGATGTGGGGTATTCGACCGAGGACTTCTGGCCCGGCGCCATGAAGGCCGTCACCTGGGACGGCGTGACCTACGGAATTCCGACCAACAACGAGACGATGGCTTTCATCTGGAACGCCGACATTTTCAAGCGCGCGGGCCTCGATCCGAACAAGCCCCCGGCAACCTGGGACGACGTCGTCAAATATTCCAAGCAAATCCACGACAAGCTCGGCATTGCCGGCTACGGCCTGGTGGCGCGCAAGAATGCCGGCAACACGCCTTATCGCTTCATGCCGCAGTTGTGGGCCTATGGCGGCGGCGTCTTCGACGAGGCTACCCCCAACCCAACCTACAAGCAGATCGAGCTCGACAGCCCGCAGAGCAAGGCGGCGCTGCAGGCCTCCTACGACATGTATGTCCGCGACAAATCGGTTCCGGTCTCGGCGCTCACCAACCAGCAAGCCGACAACCAGCCCCTGTTTCTCGCAGGCCAGCTCGGCATGATGATCTCGCATCCGTCCGACTACAACGTCATGCTCGATCTGCAGAAGAAGGCGACGGGCACCGACAAGGACAAGGCACAGACCGTCATCGACAACATGCGCTATGGCCTCATTCCGACCGGCCCCGACGGCAAGCGCGCCGTCGTGTTCGGCGGCTCGAACATCCACATCCTGAAGCCCGAATATGTCGAGGGGGGCAAGGTGGACGAGCCGGCCGCAAAGGCCATCATCTGCATGTGGACGAGCCCGGAATGGTCGCTGAAGATGGCCTATGCCGGCTCGAACCCGGGCAACCTCAACGGCTTCAAGACCAAATGGATGAAGGAACGTCTGGACAATATCAAGTTCCTCGACGTCACGACCTCGATGCTGCCATACGGCATCCCGTTCCCGGCGCTGCCGCAGTCGCCCGAAATCATGAACATCATCATCCCGGACATGCTGCAGAATGCCCTGACCGGAGCGATGACCGTCGATCAGGCGGCGGAGGACGCGGCCAAGAAGGTGAAAGACCTGATGGGAGGCGGGCTCTAATCCGGGCCTGACCGACTATCGGATCGGCTGCGCCGTGAGCGCAGCCGATCCTTCCCCAAGAACAAGGGCGCGCTACAGTGACGATCGCGACCGGCAAGGCCGAGGCTCGCCGCAGATTGCAACCCGCCGGGTCCGGCGTGCTCCGCAGTGTCTGGGAGCATCGCGCCGACTACGCGTATGTGCTTCCCGCGATCGCCGTAATGCTCATCGTCATCGCCTATCCGATCTACTACACAATCGAGCTGTCCTTCTTCAACACCCCGCCCGGCCTGCAGCTCCGCGACAAGATCTTCGTCGGCATCAACAACTACACGGCCATCCTCACAAGCGAGGTGTTCTGGAAGGTCACGTGGAACACGCTTATCTGGACAGCGGCCTCCACTTTCATTTCCTTCGTCCTTGGCTTTTGCGCCGCGCTGGCGCTCCACCGCGACTTTGTCGGCCGCGGTATCCTGCGCGCCATCCTGATCATTCCCTGGGTCATCAGCGCGGTCGCCGCTTCCTATATCTGGAAGTGGATCTACCATTCGGATTTCGGGGTCATCGGCGCGGTTCTGGTTGGCCTCGGATTGGCCGGAGGGCCGCCGAATTTCATCGACAATGTCAGCACGGTGCTGCCTTCCCTGATCGTCGTCAATATCTGGCGCGAGTTTCCGTTTGCCATGATCATGATGATGGCCGGCCTGCAGACGGTTCCCGACCAGTTGCTGCGCGCCGCGACCGTCGACGGGGCCAATGCGTGGCAGCGCTTCTGGCACGTCACCTTCCCGCATTTGAGAAACGTCTCGACGGTGACGATCCTGCTGCTCGCGGTAGCTAACTTCAACTCCTTCATCATCCCATGGATCATGACCGGCGGCGGGCCGTCCAATGCGTCGCATATCTGGATCACCCACATTTATGAGCTTGCCTTCGGCCGGCAGCGCTGGGGCGTGGCGTCGGCCTATTCGGTGCTGCTGTTCTTCATCCTGATGACACTCGGCTATTTCTATGTCCGTGCGCTGAGCGGCAACGAGCGGAAGGACGGGGGAGCATGAGCACGATTGCCGAGACGGCCCCTCGAGACCGGGCCCGTCGCCGCATGCGAATCGACGGGTGGCGGTGGGGCGGCCGCATATTCCTGGTGTTCATGCTGCTTTACACCGCGCTGCCGATGATCTGGATGCTGCTGACCTCGATCAAGTCCGGCTTCGCGGCGATGCAATTTCCGCCGCAATGGTGGCCGGACCAGCCCACCCTTGCCAGCTACCAGAAGCTACTCGATCCGCAGAACAGCGTCGGTCAGGATTTCCTGCGCTTCTTCTGGAACAGCCTTTACGTTTCCACTGCCACGACCATCCTTTCGGTGATCGTGGCGGTTCCCGCGGCTTACGCGTTTTCGCGCTTTACCTTCCCGGGCCGGAACTTCCTGTTCTTCGCAGTGCTGCTCCGAAACATGTTCCCGGCGGTGATCTTTCTCGTGCCGCTGTTCATCCTGATGCGTGCGCTCGGGCTGGTGAACACGCATGGTTCGCTCATCCTCACCTATCTGACCTTCGGCTTGCCGCTGGCGATCTGGCTGCTCAAGGGCTTTTACGACAACATCCCGGTGCAGCTCGAGCAGGCGGCACGCATCGACGGCGCTACACGGTTCCAGGCCTTCATCCTGATCGTGATGCCGCTCTCGACGCCGGGGATCATCGCCACCGCGATCTATTCCTTCATCGGCGCCTGGAACGAGTACATCTACGCCTACACCTTCCTCTCCAAGAACGAGCAGTTGACCCTGCCGGTCGGCATCCAGCGCTTCTTCTCGGAAAATACGACGGACTTTCCGGGCCTGATGGCGGCAAGCTTCATGATGAGCGTGCCCGTCGTCGTGCTGTTTCTCGTCCTGCAACGATACTTCGTACGCGCCCTGACGGAAGGCGCGGTCAAGCACTAGGAGTCGCTGCCGATGGCCCACGTGGTCCTCAAAGATCTCGTCAAGACCTATGGCGGCTTCAAAGCTGTCAACGACGTCTCGCTGACGGTCAATGACGGCGAGTTCGTCGCTCTCGTCGGCCCTTCAGGCTGCGGCAAGACAACCACGCTCAATCTCGTGGCGGGTCTGACCTCGGTAACATCGGGCGATATCATCATCGGCGACCGCGTGGTCAACCACCTAGATCCCAAGGACCGGGACATCGCGATGGTGTTCCAGAACTATGCGCTCTACCCGCAGAAATCGGTCTACAAGAACCTGGCCTTCCCGCTGCAGATGCGCAGGCTGCCCAAGGACGAGATCGACAAGAAGGTCAGGGAAGCGGCGCGCGTGCTCGATATGACGCAGTTGCTCGAGCGCAAGCCGCGCGAACTTTCAGGTGGTCAGCAGCAGCGCGTGGCCCTGGGCCGCGCCCTCGTTCGAGATCCGGCGGTGTTCCTGATGGACGAGCCGCTCTCCAATCTCGATGCGAAGCTGCGCGTGCAGATGCGGTCCGAGATCAAGCGGTTCCACCAGGACCTGAAGGCGACGATCATCTATGTGACGCACGACCAGCTGGAGGCCGTCACCATGGCGGACAGGATGGCGGTGATGAACGGCGGCTACCTGCAGCAATATGATTCGCCGGCGCAGGTTTTCGCGCATCCCGTGAACATGTTCGTCGCGAGCTTCGTGGGCAGTCCGGCGATGAGCCTTATTCCGCTCGAGGCATCGACGGCGAACGGCGGCACGGTGTTGACCAGCGCGGAGGGCTGGAGCCTTGAGCTGTCGCCGCCCAATGCGCGGAAGGTCGCGACAGCAACGACCCGGAAAGTCGTGCTCGGCGCGCGACATTCGACGATCAAGTTGCACAAGAGTTCTGTCCCCGGCACCATTCCGGCCAAGGCCTATACGGTGGAACCGACCGGAGACGTGACATTCGTTCAGGCCTTCCTGTCCGGCGCCATCGTCAATGTCAGCGTGCCGCCGAGCATTGCCGTCGCGCCCGACGAGCGGATCTGGCTCGAGTTCGACCAGGAGCGGATGCATCTGTTCGACAGTGAAACCGAAATGGCCCTCAGGGCCGATTGACGCGGCGAACGCGTGTGGACGTGGCGCGAATGACGACGAAACTTAAGATCACCGCGATCAAGCCCTACCCAGTGTGGGTAGGAACGCGCAACCAGATGCTTGTCAAGGTCGAGACCGACCAGGACATCTTCGGCTGGGGCGAGAGCGGCTTGAGCGGCCGCGAGAAGGCCGTGGCCGGCGCCGTCGAGCATTATCGCGAGTTCCTCGTTGGCCGCGACGCCATGCAGATCGGCCGGATCTGGCAGGAGCTTTATCGCAGCCAGTATTTCGAAGGCGGGCGGGTTCTGCAGGCGGCGATTTCCGCCATCGACATCGCCCTTCACGACATCAAGGGCAAGACTCTGGGAGTGCCGGTCTACGACCTGCTCGGCGGCAAGCAGCGCGACCGCATCCCCACCTTCGCGTCGACCGGAGACGAGGCCGAGGGCGATGCTGCCATCGAACGCGCCCATGAGTTGCGCGCGCAGGGATGGCAGGCCATCCGCTTCTTTCCCTCCGGCCAGAACAGCAAGGACATCTTCGAGCCGCGCGAGTCAATCGGCGCTACGGCGAGCATGCTGAACAAGGCGCGTGAGGCGCTGGGCGAGGATGTGGTGCTCGGCATCGACTACCATCATCGGCTGTCGGTGGCGGAGGCGGCGAGCTTCTGCAACAAGCTCGGCCGCGGCGTGCTCGATTTCCTCGAGGAGCCGATACGCGACGAGACGCCAGAGGCCTACGAGTCCCTGCGCAGGATGACCGACATCCCCTTTGCCATCGGCGAGGAATTTGCCAGCAAGTGGCAGTTCCTGCCCTACATCGAGCGCGGCATTCATCAGTTCAACCGGCTCGATGTCTGCAATGTCGGCGGGCTCACCGAGGCGATGAAGGTCGCCGGCTGGAGCGAGGCGCATTATGTGGACCTGATGCCGCACAATCCGCTCGGTCCGGTGTGCACCGCCGCGACCGTGCATCTGGCCGCCGCCGTGCCCAACTTCGCCTGGCTCGAAACCAGGGCGCCCGAAAGGAAGCTGGGCTTCGACAGTTCCGACTTCTTCCCCGTGCAGCCGCGGCTCGACGGGACCGATTACCCGGTGAGCGATCTGCCGGGGCTTGGCGTCGAGGTCAACGAGGAGGCGATCAAGGCGCAGAGTTTCCGCTTCTGGGAAGCGCCGCATCTCAAACGCCGCGACGGTTCTGTCACCAACTGGTAGTTCCAACTCATCCGGAGTTCGACAATGACGCATATTCCCGACATCACGCGTCCGCCCAAGGACCTGATCGATGCGCTGAAAGAGATCGGCGCCGCGACCGTTGCCGGCACGCTCGGCCACATGGGCTTCCGCAGTCCGCACATGGTCGGCCCGGTGGCGCAGAACCATGGGAAGTCGATCGTCGGGCCGGCGCTGACGCTGCAATTCCTGCCGCAACGGCCGGACCTATTCGACGAAGGAGAATATACCGATCCGGAAACGCAACTGCACCGGCATGTGCTCTATCATGCGCAGGAGGGCGACGTGGTCGTGGTCGACGCCCGCGGCGACATGAGCTCGGGCGTCTTCGGCGATATGATGTCCACCTATTTCAAGGGCCGAGGCGGCGCCGGCATCGTCATCGACGGATGCATGCGCGACCGGCCCAATGTCGAAAAGCTCGATCTGCCGCTATGGCTGCGCGGCTGGACGCCAAACTATCATGTGCAGACCAGGATCTATCCCAATGCGGTCAACGTCCCGATTGCTTGCGGCGGCGTGACGGTGATACCCGGCGACATCATCGTCGCCGACGATGACGGCGCGGTGGTGGTTCCCGTCGCAATGGCCGCCAAGGTCATCGAGGAGGCTCAGAAACACCACGATTGGGAAGAGTTTTCACGCGAGAAGCTGATGCAGGGCGCTCCGTTGCAACGCTATTATCCGCTGCACGACGATGCCCGCGCAGAGTATGAGGAGTGGCGCAGGACAAGACGCCTTTGAGTTGGCAAGCAGGCTCCCAGCCCGGCGGCGCAAGGCATCGACCATCCGGTCGCGCAAAGGCGGCTTCCCCTTGCTATGAAGGCCTATTCGAACGCGTAGGTAAATCCTTCCGGCGACGCGCCGACGATGACTTTCGCCATCTTCTTGCCCTCGAGCGAGCGGTTGAGGACGCCGCGGCTGAGCTCCGGCAGCAGCGTGTTGGTGAGGATGGCGTCGATCATGCGGCCGCCGGATTCGATCTCCGTGCAGCGCGCCTTGACCAGGTCCATGACGCCGTCGCCGATCACCAGCTCGGCATCGTTGGTATCCTTGAGGCGCTTGGCGATCTTGCCGAACTGGTGACGGGCGATCGCCTCGATCATGGAATCCGACAACGGGTAATAGGGTATCGTGACGACGCGGCCTAGGAAGGCGGCCGGGAAGACCTTCAGCAGCGGGGCGCGCAGCGCGTTATCGAGATCGTCGATGCCGGTCCGCACCGTGCCGTTCTTCGTGCGATCCATGATAACGTCGGATCCGACATTCGAGGTGAGCAGGATCAGCGTGTTCTTGAAGTCGATGCGGCGGCCTTCGCTGTCGTCCATCATGCCCTTGTCGAAGACCTGGAAGAAGATCTCGTGCACGTCGGGATGCGCCTTCTCGACCTCGTCGAGCAGGATCACCGAATAGGGTTTCCTGCGCACCGCCTCGGTCAGGATGCCGCCCTTGCCGTAGCCGACATAGCCGGGCGGCGCGCCCTTGAGCGTAGAGACCGTATGCGCTTCCTGGAACTCCGACATGTTGATCGAGATCAGGTTCTGCTCGCCGCCATAGAGCGTCTCGGCAAGCGCCAGCGCGGTCTCGGTCTTGCCGACGCCGGAGGGGCCGCAAAGCAGGAAGACGCCGACCGGTTTTTCCGGCGCGCCGAGGCCGGCGCGGCTGGTCTGCACGCGCCTGGCGATCATCTCCATCGCGTGATCCTGGCCGACGACGCGCTCGGACAGGGTCGCGGCGAGCCTGAGCGCCTTTTCGGTCTGGCTGGACAGCATGCGTCCGGTCGGGATGCCGGTCCAATCCTGCACCACGGCGGCGACCGCATTGCGGTCGACCGAGGGCAGGATGAGCGGTGTCTCGCCTTGCGCCGCGGCAAGATCGGCCATCAGCTCGCGCAATCGCGCGAGATTGGCAGCGGCTTCGTCTGCCGGCTCGGCGGACACCGCTTCGGCCTTCGCAGCCTTGGCGTTCGTGGCCTCGGCATTCCTGGTCTCGGCAGGCTTGCCGTCGCCAGTCTTGCTCTCGCCGATCTTGCTCTCGGGCGCCGTTTGCTCAGGCGCCTTTGCCGCGCCCTCCGCGCTCTCGGCCTCCGCAGTGACCTCATCGTCCGCCGCATCGAGCGGCACGCCCTCGCCGCGCAATTTTGCGCGCAGGTCGAGTATTTCGGCCACCAAGGCCTTTTCCCGGTCCCAGCGCGCCTGGGCCGCGGCCAAAGCGGTCTCGGTTTCCGCCAGTCCGGCGTCGACACGGGCCTGCCGGTCGGCGACGTCGATGCCGATCGCGGCTTCGCGGCCAATGATGCCGCTCTCGACCTCGAGTGCCTGGCGGCGGCGCAGGATGTCCTCGACCTCGGCCGGCGTCGCATGCTGCGAGACCGCGACGCGGGCGCAGGCGGTGTCGAGCAGGCTGACCGCCTTGTCCGGCAATTGCCTGGCCGGGATGTAGCGGTGCGAGAGCGAGACCGCGGCCTCGATCGCCTCGTCCAGGATCTGCACCTTGTGGTGCTGCTCCAGCACGCCGGCAACGCCGCGCAACATCAGCACGGCCACCGCTTCCGAGGGCTCATCGATCTTGACCACCTGGAAACGGCGGGTGAGCGCCGGGTCCTTCTCGATATGCTGCTTGTACTCGGCCCAGGTCGTGGCCGCGATGGTGCGAAGCTCGCCGCGCGCCAATGCCGGTTTCAGGAGATTGGCGGCATCGCCGGTCCCGGCCGCGCCGCCGGCGCCGATCAGCGTATGCGCCTCGTCGATGAACAGGATGATCGGCACCTCTGAGGCCTGGACTTCGTCGATGACCGCCTTCAGCCGCTTCTCGAACTCGCCCTTGACGCTGGCGCCGGCCTGCATCAGCCCGACATCGAGCATGCGCACGCTGACATTCTGCAGCGTCGGCGGCACGTCGCCCTGGGCGATCCGCAGCGCAAAACCCTCGACCACCGCCGTCTTGCCGACGCCCGCCTCGCCGGTCAGGATCGGGTTGTTTTGCCGACGGCGCATGAGGATATCGACGATCTGCCTTATTTCCGGATCGCGGCCGACGACAGGGTCGATCTTGCCGTCGCGGGCGCGCTGGGTGAGGTCGGTGGCGTATTTCGCCAGCGCCGAATCCCCGCCCGGACGGCGCTTCATCGGCGTCTCGGCAGCGTGCTCGGCGGGCGGTGAGCCGGCCTCCAGCGAGCCTTCGGTGACATCGGCGAAGCGGGAGATGACCCCATCGGCGTCGATCTTGTCGAATTCGGCGCTGATCTTGGAGACCAGGCCCTCCAGCACCGGCGTCTTCAGGCAGGCAAGCAGGATATGGGCGCTGCGCACTTCCTCGACGCCGAACTCCAGCGTCGCAAGGTTCCATCCTTCCTGGATGGCGTGGAAGATGTGGTCGGAGAATTCCTCCACCGAGGTGGCGCCGTAGGGCAGCTTGTCGATGGCTCGGGTCATGTCGGCCGTCAGCCGGCTGGCATCCAGTCCGGCGTCGGCGATGATCATCTGCACATCCGAGCGCTCTGACAGCACCAGTTGCTGGATGAAATGGACAAGCTCGACATAAGGATTGCCGCGCAGCTTGGCCGTGTCGGCCGCGGCCTTGAAGGCGCGCACCCCGGTGGCGTTCAGCTTGGCGACCAGTTCCTTACGCTTGAAGCTCTGCGATGACCGGCGCTGTTCCATCGAACCTGCTCCCGCAACCTGCCGACCGTACCCTGCCATATAAGCGGCTGCTTGACAAAGCCGCACGGCGGATAAGGTTTTTTGACTCTATCCGGGCGGCACCGCCCGGTTACACAAGCCTTGCAAACTCGTGGCCAACAAACACGATTGCTGCCTGGGCTATGCGAGCCATTTCACATACCGGGTCCGGCAATCGCGCAATGGGTTTCGCCGAAGAGAACGGTCGCGTTTAGCTTCCGTTAGTTTTTGCGCAGGTGCTCAATTGTCGTCGCGCGAAGCCGGTGATAACGTTACGTTACATAGGGGTCTCAGGGCCGCTGGCTGGGGGTTGGTGTGATTGATCTCGCACTCTGGCTGAATCCTCTGAACGGTGAGAATCCGTCGGGAGAGGACTTGCGCAACGACCCGGCCTTTCATGAGCTGGAGCGCCTGGCCGAGCCTCAGCTCAAAGTTGTCCATGACGGTAACAGCAAGCCCACCTCGCAACCCAGTCCTGTCGACTGGGCGGCGGTGCTCGAAAAGGCCGAAGAGTTGCGCGCCCGCGGCCGGGACCTGCGCCTGCTTGTCATCGTCGCGCGGGCCTTGGCCAACGAGGAAGGGCTGGCCGGCCTCGCCCAGGGCCTGACGCTGATTGCGCGAACCTTTGAGCAGTATTGGGACACCATGCACCCGTCGCTGCGGACAGGCGCGCCGCGCGATGCTGCCTTGCGGCGCATCAACGCGCTGCTCGATCTGCAGAACGGCCAGGAAGGCTTGCTGGCGAACCTCAGGCAGATGGCCTTCTTCTCCCCGCGCGCGATCGGACCGATCAGCGGCCGGGACCTCGAACAGGCTGCGCTCGACGAACGCGTCATGCTCCAGGAAGCGGCCTCTGGCCTTGGGGCCGCCGAAAAGGCGGCGCTGACGAGCGCCCACAATCAGCTGTTGAACCGCGTGCGCACCGGATGCGCGGCGCAAATCGATCAAGCAGCGGATGTGATGACCTCGCTGCTCGCCGACGCGCGAGCCGCGATCGCTGCCCTCGACGCGGTGGACGCCGCGCTCAACGCCCGCATCGACGGCCATGGCGCCACTGTCCCGGAATTGAAGAAGTTCCTGCAGCGTTTGCTGACGACGCTGGAGCGGAATTCCGGTGCCGGCGCCACGGCGAATGGTGCCGCGAAGGCCGCTCCGCAGGCGGCGGCGGAACCAGCAATGCCCGCCCGCAACGGTCATGGAGCCGAGACGATGGCAAGTGTGGCAAGCGCCGTGGAAGCGAGCACCGGTCTGCCGGACCGCATCAACTCGCGCGACGAGGTCGTCAAATGCCTCGACCTCGTGGTCGCCTTCTACGACCGCACCGAACCGTCCAGCCCCATTCCGCATCTCGCGCGGCGCGTGCGCCGGATGGTGCACATGGATTTCGTGGAACTGATGGAAGATCTCGCCCCGTCGGGGCTGAAGGAGTTCCGGCTGCTTGCCGGCGTTCCCGATCCCAAGAAGCCGGCCCAGAAGGATGAAAGGTAGAAAAGCATGCCAGCAGAGAGCAAAGCGAAGGTCATCGAAAGAAACCGCGCGCCGCGCGTGCAGATCGCCTACGACGTCGAAACCTACGGCAGCCCTACGACGATCGAACTGCCGTTCGTCATGGCCGTGATGGCCGATCTTGCCGGCGCGTCGCAGACCAAGGAAGCGTCGAAGTCGGTGCTTGACCGCAACTTCGTCGAAACCGACGCCAACCGCTTCCCCAAGTTCATGGAAGCGATGGGGCCACGCGTGAAGGCGCGGGTGAAGAACACGCTGCCGCAGGCCGAGGGCCAGGAGCGTGAGGAAGAGCTCATGGTCGATCTCACCTTCTCCAAGATGGGTGACTTCGCGCCGGACAAGATCGCCGAGCAGGTCCCGCAACTGGCCGAGATCCTGAAGATGCGCCGTCAGCTCGAGGAGCTGCTGGGCTTCATGGACGGCCGCGTCGACGCCGAAAAGCGCATCGCGCAGCTTTTGAACAACGAGCCGCTGCTGAGCAAGATCGCCAGCCAGGCGATGGATGACGGCAAGAGCGAGGAGTAAGTCATGGCCGAACAGCAAAAGACCGCAGCCGCCACCGCCGAGGCGGAAGCCATCGATCTCGGCGAATTCAGCGGACTCCTTGAAAAGGATTTCAAGGTCAAGAAGGACGACAGCGAGAAGCTGCAGCAACTGGTGCGCAACCTGGCTTTGGCCGCACAGTCGCGCTCCGAGACCACAACCATCTCTTCCAATGCGATCAAGTCGATCAAGTCGCTGATCGCCGGCATCGACAAGATGCTGACGACGCAGGTCAACGAGATCCTGCATGCGCCGGAAGTGCGCGAGATGGAAGGCACGTGGCGCGGCCTCTGGTACCTGATCAACAACACCGAGACCGACACCAAGCTGAAGATCCGGGTGATGAACATCTCCAAGGAGCAGCTGGCCGACACGCTGGAAGACTATGAAGGCCAGATGTGGGACCAGAGCCCGATCTTCAAGAAGGTCTACACGGACGAGTATTCGATGCTGGGCGGCGAGCCGATCGGCTGCATCATCGGCGCCTACGAGTTCTCCAACCATCCGCGCGACGTCGGCCTGCTGCGCAACATTTCCGGCGTCTGCGCCTCGGCGCACACGCCGTTCATCGCGGCCGCCTCGCCGCGGCTGTTCCGCATGGACAGCTGGCAGGAACTGCCGAACCCGCAGGACTTGCAGATGATCGTCAACAACCCGGCCTATGCCTCGTGGCAGTCGCTGCGCGAAAGCGAGGACGCCCGCTATATCGGGCTCACCATGCCGCGCGTGCTGGCGCGCTTGCCCTACGGCTCGGAAACCGTTCCGGTGAAGGGCTTCACCTTCGAGGAGGAAGTGGGCGGCGACCACAACAAATATGTCTGGATGAACGCCGCCTTCCCGATGGGAGTCAATATCAACCGCAGCCACAAGCTCTATGGCTGGGGCACGCAGATCCGCGGCGTCGAAAACGGCGGCACGGTGCTCAACCTGCCGGTGCACGCCTTTCCGACCGACGACGGGTCGATCGCGATGAAATGCCCGACCGAGGTTGCCATCGACGACCGGCGCGAGGCGGAGCTGGCGAAGCTCGGCCTGATGCCGATCCTGCACCGCAAGAATACCGACCTGGCGGCCTTCATCGGCGCCCATTCGCTGCAGGACGACGAGACGCGCGCCGGACGTCTGGTTGACCCGGACGCGCAAGCGAACGAACGGCTGAGCGCCAACCTGCCCTACCTCTTCCCGGTCTCGCGCTTCGCGCACTACCTGAAGGCGATTGCGCGCGACAAGATCGGCTCGTTCAAGGAACGCACCGACATGGAGATCTGGTTGACCGAATGGATCAACCGGTATGTGCTGGCCAATCCAGCCTTTGCCGATGACAAGGCGCGCGCCAAGCGCCCGCTCGCCGCGGCCGAGGTCCAGGTCGACAGCGTCGAGGGCCGGCCCGGTTACTACAATGCCCGTTTCTACCTGCGTCCGCACTACCAGCTGGAAGGCATCAACGCCTCGCTCCGGCTGGTATCGGAACTGCCGTCGGTGAAGGGCTGAAATCGTTAAGCAAAGTCATCTTGTTTGTAGCGGTGGAGAAAGACAATGCCAGAGAGAACCGATGCGCCTTCGACGAAGATCGACGGCTTCCTGAAAGTCCCGGACATCAAAGGCCCGAGCAAGCGCGACGGCCATGAAGACGAAATCGAGATCCATGGCGTCGACTATAAGATGATCGCGCCCTACGACCCGAATTCGCTCTCGCGGCGCGGCCGCGTGTCGATGGGTATGATCAAATTCATCAAGCACTACGACAAGTCGTCGCCCTATCTGAAGAAGGCACTGTTCGAGAACAAGGCGCTCGACGAGGTGGTGTTCTCGGCACGCCGCACCATCGACGGCGAGACCAGCGACTATCTGGTGGTGACGCTCACCGACGCCTCGATCATGGAATACGACATGCGGCAGGCGCACGACGAGCCAGACCTGATCGAGGAAGAGGTCAGCTTCGCCTACAAGAAGATCAAGTTCGTCTACGACAAGGACGACGAGATCGAAATGGACGTCTATGTCGGCAAGTGAGGCCAAGCGGCCGGCCGCGAAGGCGCAGCTCGCCGGCAGCTCTCGGGCAAAGCGCGAGGCGGTCCAGCCCTCCCTCTGGGACCGCCTTGTCAACGATTTGCCCGGGCTGACGTCGGAGATCGATGGGCTGCGCCGCCTGCTGGATGAAGAACTCGGCGCCGAGCGCGTCGAGGCTCTTCTTGTCGGCAGCGCCCGCCTCATCGATGCCGATGCGGAATTGACGCCCGAGCAGAAACGGCGACTGCACAGGCTGGTCTTCCAGACCGAGCACCGCACCGAGATCGAAAGCCGCGGCGTGGTGGTGTCGGCGCGCGTGCTCAGGGAAGCGGTCCGGCGCGATATCGAGGCCCTGTTCAACACAGAGCGTTTCGAGTCCGTCCCGATGCTTTCCGACGCCGAGCATGAACAGCCCTTGGACGAATTGCCGCCGCTTGCCGATTTTCCGGAGGTGCGGCGCAGCGTCGTCAATTACGGCGTGCCGTCCTTTTCGGGCCGTTCGTCGCGGGATTTCGACCGCGATACTTTAGCGCGCGAAATCCGTGCGGTGCTCGCCACTTTTGAGCCGCGCCTCAAGGAAAGCGCTACGACCGTCAACGTCACGCTTGGCGACAAGACCGTCGGTCTCAAGATCGAGATCGACGCCGTGCTGATCATGACGCCGACGCCGGAACGCATGCGGCTGCGCACCACGATCAATCTCGACAACGGCCTGGCGCGAACCGAATTCCGGGAGACCTGAGATGGATCGGGTCTTCGTGGAGTATTACGAAGAGGAACTGACCCATATCCGCGCGCTGGCCGCGGAATTCGCCGACATGCATCCGGCGGTGGCCCGCAACCTTTCCCTCGATACCGTCCCCTGCCCCGATCCCTATGTCGAACGGCTGCTCGACGGCGTGGCCTTTCTTGCCGCGCGCACGCGGCTGAAGGTCGACGCCGAGCGCTCGCGCTTCTCGCGCGCCGTGCTCGACGTGCTCTATCCCGACCTTGTGACGCCGGCGCCGGCGACGGCGATGGCCGTGCTGAAACCTGGACAGCAGGTGCAATCGATGATCGCCGGCCATGCCGTGGCGCGCGGCACGCGGCTGGTTTCCGGCCTGCATCCTGGGCTCTCGACGCGCTCAACCTTCACCACCGCGCAAGAGGTGACGCTGTGGCCGATCGCGATCAATTCGGTCAGCTATTTCCAGGACCGCAGCGCACTCGCCGCCGCCGGCATCGCGCCTGTCGGCGGCGTTCGCGGCGAAGCGGCGTTCCGCATCGCGCTTACCCGGACCGGAAAGGGCAAGCTCAGCGAATTGTCGCTCGACCGCCTCGATCTCTATTTCGCCGGGCGCGCCAAGGCGCCGCTCATATTCGACGCGATCTTCGGCGCCTGTTCGGCCGTCGGCGGGCGGGCGGAAGGCAAGACCAATCCGCTCACCGCGCTGCCCGAGCCAGAAATGGTCGGGATCCACGACGATGAAGCGCTGATGCCGCGCACGCGGCCGACCTTCGAGGGATACCGGCTGCTGCGCGAATATTTCATGATCCCCGAACGCTTCCACTATGTGCGCGTCGCCGGCCTGCAGCCGGTGGTGCGCAAGTGCGATGGGGGAATGGAGATCATCTTCCTGTTCCGGCGTCCGGTGCCGGAACTCGCCGATGTGACGGTGGCCGATTTCGAGCTGTTCGCGACGCCGATCATCAATCTCTTCGAACGCGAGTGCAACGTCATCGAGATCGATCCGCGCCGGACGCGCCAGGTGCTGCACGCCGACCGCACCCGGGCGCGCGACTTCGAGATCTTCCGGGTCACCCGGGTGGAAGATGCGGACGCCGAAGGCAGCGAGGCGACAATCCCTGAACTGTTCAGCCTGGGGCAGAACCGCGGCAGCGGCTGGGTCTATTCGACCGAGCGGCGCCCGCGGCGGGCCACGGAGGACGAGCGACGCGAAGGTCTGACCCGCACCTCCTACACCGGCGACGACGTCTTCCTCGCCATCTCGCGCCCGGCCGGCAGCCCGTCCAACCGGCCGCTCAAGCGGCTCGACGTAATGGCGCTCTGCACCAACCGCGACCTGCCGATCCTGGACGATACGCCGTCGCTGACGCTGGAGACCGCCGACCCGGTGGAAGCGGTACGCCTGCTCGGCGCGCTGCGGCCGCCGCAGCCGGCGATCCCGGCGGCGCTGCCGGCCGGCGCCGAAGGCGAATCCCGCGCCGACAATCTCGCCTGGCGGCTGGTGGCGCAGCTCTCGCTCAATTTCCTGAGCCTCGCCAAAGAAGGCCGCGGCGTCGATCCGCTGCATGCCTTGCTCGACCTCTATGCCGATCGTGGTGATCCGAGCCTTGCCCGCAACGTGCATTCGATCACCCGGATCGATTCGCGGCCGGTGATCGAGCGGCTCAAGATCGACGGGCCGATGTGTTTCGGACGCGGCACCGAGGTGACCCTGCATGTCGATCAGTCGGTTCTGGCGGGCCAGAGCACGCTGCTGCTTTCGGCCCTGCTGGCGCGGCTGTTTGCCCGCCATGCCGGGATAAACGGTTTTGTGCGGACGCGTACGCGGCTGCTGCAGAAGCAGGAGGACGTGCCATGGCCGATGACGCCCGGCAATCGCTACCTGATCTAGCGCAGCCGGCCCCAGCCGAGGCCGAGGCGCTGTCGGAGAGCTTCGACTTCTTCGAGCTGCTGCGCCGCCTGGAGCAGCGGCGCGGACTGTTCGGGCATTCCGGAACCGCGGACCGTGAGCCGGCAAGGCTCGGCCAACATGTGCGCCTGAGCTTCTCGGCCAGGGACGTGATCAAATTCCAGGACGCTACGGACAAGGCTCCGGCGCGGGTGACGATCGCCAATCTCGGCCTGCTCGGGCCGGAAGGGCCGATGCCGCTGCATCTGACGCGCTGGGTGCTCGACCGGCTGTCGCAGCGCTGGTTCAGCGGCGCCGACGCCGAGCAGACCAGCGACACGACCTTCGTCGACTTCGTCAACATCCTGCAGCATCGCATGATCGCGCTCTACTACCGCGCATGGGCCGATGCGCATCCGGCGGTGCAGGTCGAACGTTCGGTCGGCGGGCGCGTGCGCGCCATGCTGGAGGCCATGGCCGGCATCGGCCTTCCCGGCACGCAGGACCCCGAGCTCGATGCGGTGCGGCTGCGCCAGGCCGGGTCGCTGGCCAACCAGGTCGACGGCGCGGAGCGGCTGACGCTTTTTCTCGCCACCGCCTTCAAGGTGCCGGTTGAAATCAAGGAATTCGTCGCCGCCTGGATCACCATTCCCACGGCGCTGCAGAGCCGCGTCGGCAAGGCCTATGCGGCGCTCGGCGGCGGGGCAACGATCGGCCCGCGCGTCTTCAGCCGGCAGAGCCGGATCGAATTGCGCGTCGGCCCGCTGAGCCTCGACGACTTCAAATCGTTCCTGCCCGGAGAACGGCGCCTTGCCCTGTTCAAGAAGGCGGTGCGCGACATGATCGGCGAAGCGCTCGACGTCGATCTCAGGATCGTGCTCGCGCGCGACGCCGTGCCTTCGCCGAAGATGGGAACCATCCAGCTCGGCCGTACCTCCTGGCTTTCGCGCCCTGCCGAAAAGGGCGATGCCGACGATTTCAGGCTGCGCACCATCGTCGGCTGGCGGCCGGACATGGCGGAGGCAGCCTGATGAGCCTGCTGCTGACCCTGGAACAAGGCCCGCGCTCGCAGGTGGTCAGGCAGGCCCGGCTGGACGAGGGCGAGCTGGTGATCGGCCGCAGCGCCGATGCCGGCTGGCAGATCGACGATCCGGACATGTTCGTCTCACGCGCGCACTGCAAGATCAGCGGCGGCCGCGACGGCTATTACGTCACCGACACGTCGAGCAGCGGATTGTTCATCGACGATTCCGACAGCCCGCTCGGCACCGGCAGGTCGACGCGCCTGCAAAGCGGCATGCGGCTGCGCATGGGCGACTATGTGCTCCATGTCGAGGTGCAGCCCAGCGCCGGCCACACCTCGATCAGCCAGGCGCCGATCGCCAACGCCGAGCCGGCATGGTCGCCGCAATCGCGGACGCCGGCCAGCATCGGCGGCGACGACTTTTTCTCGGCCAAGGTCGAGGAAGAGCCGCTGCGGCCGCGCCCGGCCGGGCTGCCCGATCCGTTCGAGCAGCCTGTGCCCGGAGCTTACGATCGCAGTTCCAACCAGCGCAGCTCGCCCGCCTTCGACGACCCGTTCAGCCTCGATCCGGTGGCGACGCCGGCCTCGAACGACGAGCCCGCCGTCGGCAGGTCGGATCCGTTCGGCTTCGGCGACATGCCGTTGCGCAGCGATATGCCCGAACCCGCGGCGAAACCGTCCGGCTTCGACGATTTCGGCTTCGGGCCAGCCGCGACGCCCGCTTCCGGCAACAGTGCCGATTCAGCTGGCCGCGTCGAAAAGGCCGCCGAGAAGCCGCAGGCCGCCCGCCCATGGGAGATGCCGGTGCGGGCCGAACCCGCTGCGCCGCCGCGTCCCGCTCCCAAACCGTCACGTCCGATGCAACCGGCGCCCAGCGACATGGCGTTGCGCGCGGCGTTCCTGCGCGGCATGGGCGTCGAGGAGGCCGATTTCCCCGGGCGCGATCCGATCGCCGAAATGGAGAAATTCGGGCGCGAGTACCGGCTGATGCTCGATGGGCTGATGCAGCTCCTGCGCAAGCGCGCCGAGGAGAAGGGCAGCGCGCGCGTCGCCCAGACCATGGTCGGCGCCTCCGAGGTCAACCCGCTCAAATTCCTGCCGACGGTCGAGGATGTCATCGTCACCATCATCGCGGAACGCAGTCCCGGCTTTCTCTCCGGCGAGGCGGCGATCGGCGACGCGGTGAAGGACCTCGCGCAGCATCACGTGCGCGCCTGGCGCGGTGTGCAGGCGGCGCTGCGGCGCATGATCGACCGCTTCGATCCGGCCGCGATCGAGGAAGAGCTAAAGTCAAATTCCGCGATCGGCAATCTGCTCGCCGGCGGGCGCAACGCCAAGCTGTGGGAGCTCTACCAGAAACGCCATCGCGACATCGCCCAGAGCGCGGAATCGAGCTTCCTGGGCGAGATCGGCGCAGATTTCAGGGACGCATATGAAGAGGAGTAGGGACATGATCGACAGACGTGAATTCATCGTCGCCATCGGCGCGACGGGGCTGCTTGCGGCTTGCCAGAGCGGCCCGCCGAAACCATCGGTCATCTCGGTCAACGTGACCGGTGGCGCCGGCATGAATCCGGGACCGGGCGGCGGCGACAGGCCGGTGACCGTGCTGGTGATGCGGCTTGCCAGCACAGGCAAGTTCAACTCGGCCGATTATTTCGCGCTGCAGGGCGATGCCGGCTCGGCGCTCGGCGCCGACCTCATCGGATCGGACGCGATCTCGGTCGCTCCGGGCAAGACGGCGGCCAAGACCATCACGGTCGAACCGAACGCGACGGCGCTCGGCTTCGTCGCGCTGATCCGCGAACCCGGCGGACGCAACTGGCGCACGACCAAGTCGGTATCGCCGGGGTCGAAATTCACCATCAACGTCAGCCTCGGCAAGGGCGGCATTTCCGCCTGACGACGAGACAGCACGGCAGTGCAGAGAGCAGTGGCATGAGCGACGCAAACAGGGTGCTGTGGTCCGAGGGACTCTTCTTGAGGACCCAGCATTTCCAGCAGCAGGACCGGTTCTTCGAGGGGATGGTGCGCGGCGCCTTGCAGGCCGGCCAGCTCCATACGTTCGGCTTCCAGCAGCTGACGCTCGACCAGTCGCTGCTCGATGCCGGCCAGGTGTCGATCGTGTCCGCCCGGGGCATCTTCCCGGACGGTACGCCCTTCTCCATCCCGGAACTGATGGACGCGCCGAAGCCGCTGCCGGTCACGGCCGACACCGGCGCCGGGCCGGTGCTGGTGGCGTTGCCGCTCGAGCCGCCCGGCGGCGTCGGCTTCGATCCGGCGCATTCCGCGTCGACGGGCGCGCGCTACCACGGCAAGATCGTTGCGGTACGCGATGCCGTGCAGGGCGGCGCCGATCCGGAAGAGATCGAGATCGCGCGGCCGCAAGCGGTGCTGCTGGCGCCCGGCAAATCGGTCGGCGGCTATACGGCGCTGCCGGTCGCCGACATCAAAGGTGTGCGCGCCGATGGCGGCGTCTCGCTCGACCAGGCCTTCCTGCCGCCGACGCTGATCACCGGCGCCGTCCACTGGTACCGGCAATTGCTGCAGGAGGTCGTCACCGGTCTTGACCAGATCGCCGAGGCGCATGGCAAGATGGTGATGGGCGGCGCCGGCCGCAGCGTCGAGGACCTTTTGATGCTGCATCTCGCCAATGCCGCGCGGCCGCGCCTTGCGCATATGCTGGCGCAGGATGTCTTCCATCCGGCCGAGCTCTATCTTGAGCTTGCCGGCCTCGCCGGCGAGATGGCCACCTACGGCTCGAGCTCGCGGCGGCTCGGAGAGCTGCCGGCCTACGACCACATGGCGCCGGGTCCCGCCTATATGGCGCTGGCCGACGCCTTGCGTTCGCTCATCCTCAGCCTGCGCTATATCGAGCCGAAGTCGCGCGCGCTGCCGGTCATGCGGCACGCGACCAATGTCTGGAAGGTGCGCATCGACAACCCGAAGCTTTTGGTCGCCAGCCGCATCGTCATCCGCGTCGGCTCCGAGCTTTCGGAGGATGCGCTGCGCAAGATCTTCGTCAACCAGGCGACGGTCGGGTCCGCCGACCAGTTCGAAGGATTGTGGAAGTCGCGCCTGCCGGGCATTCCGCTGAAACCGCTGCATTCGCAGCCGCGCGAGATCCCGTATGACGGCGACAGGCTGTGCCTGGAGCTCGACCAGAAGAGCGAGCATTGGGCCTCGCTGCTCGACGCCCCCGGCTTCGTCATCGGCGTTTCCGGTGTGCTGCCGAGCGAGCCGCAGGTCGACTGCTATTCGGTGAACAGGTGAGGCCATGAGCCGGGATGATCCTTTCGGACTGTCGGAGGATCGCGAGCGAACCCGCATCCGCCTGACCGGTGCCGCGCCCCGACCGATGGCGCCGCTGGCGCCCGGCGCGCCGGTCAAACGGGCGCGTGCCCATCCCAACACGCTGATCAATATCTTCGCGCCGCTGCTCGAATTCGCGCCGGAGCTCGAAAGCGCGCTGGCGCCGGAGAACCCGGAAGTCATGCGCACGCGCCTGCTCGACGAGCTGGTGCGGGCGCGCGATGCCGCTGTTGCCGCGGGCTCGTCGCTGGAGCGCGCCGACAAGGCGGCTTGGGCGGTGGCGGCGCTGCTCGACGATCTCGCGCTCAACACGCCGTGGGGCGGCGCCAGCGCCTGGCCGCGCCAGCCGCTGGTGGTCATGCTGCGCGGCGATGTCGATGCCGGCACCCAGTTCTTCACGCGCCTCGACGAGCTGGAACGGCATCCCAACCGCGACCGCGAGATGCTGGAACTGCAATATTATTGCCTGGCGCTCGGCTTCCGCGGCAAATACCGGGTGCCCGGCCGCGCCGGCGACCGTTCGCTCAACGCCGTGCGCGTGGCCGCCGCACGCTTCCTGCGCAACGCGGACGCCGAGGACGCACCGCTGTCGCCGAACTGGAAGGGCGTAATCGCCTCCGACGAGCCGCAGCGCTTCATCGTTCCGATTTGGGTGATGGCGCTTGCCGCGATCGTCGTCGCCGCAGCCGCCTATATCGGCCTGTCGATGGGCCTGAGCAGCCAGGCGGTCGAGCTTTCCGCGCTGGTGCGCACGCTGCCGCCGGCCTCGCGCGGCGACATCACCCGCGCGGCGCCCAAGCTGGATGCACCCGCGCCCGAGCCGCAGCCGGTCGATTTCGCGCTGCTGCCGGAATTCAAGGCCGAGGCGCCGGACAACCTCAAGGGGGCGCTCAGCGGCACCGAGAGCGTCTCGCTGGCCAAGCTGATCATCCAGTCCTCCAATCCCGAGCTGTTCCAGTCCTCCCGGCCGACGCTGACGGAAGGATACGAACCGCTGATCGCAGCGATCGCCAAGGTGATCCTGGACAATAAGGAGTTGATCGGAAAAATCACCGTCGTCGGCCATACCGACAATGTGCGCCTGCAAAAGTCCAACCCGCTGGCCAGCAACCAGCGTCTGTCGGAAGCGCGCGCCGAAACCATAGCCAAGCTTCTGGTGCAAGCCGGCGTGCCGCCGGAGAGTATTTCTTCCGAGGGCCGCGCCGAAACCGATCCGGTGGCCGACAACTCGACGCGCGAGGGCCGCGCGCTCAACCGGCGCGTCGAGGTTCTGGTCGAGAAGAGGCTCTGAGATGTTCATCCTGCGCTTCCTCTGGGCCGTCATCACCTCGCGTTTTCTCTGGACGCTGATCGGCATTGCGCTGCTTTCGCTCCTGATCTGGGTGTTCGGCCCGATCGTGCAGGTCGGCCCCTACGCGCCGTTCGAATCCGACAATGTGCGCATCGCCATCATCGCCGGGCTGATCATCCTGTGGCTGATCTGGCTGATCATCGCGCAGCGCCGCGCGATCCGCGCCAACCGCATGTTCGTCGCCGAGATCGCGGCGCCGGTCGCCGAAAAGCAGCTTACGCCCGGCGAGGAAAGCGTGGCCGCCGTCGGCGCCAAGTTCGGCGAGGTGATGGCGGAGCTGAAGCGCCGCAAGCTCGGCGGCAGAAAATTCCTGCGCGAGATGCCCTGGTATGTGATCGTCGGTCCGCCGGCCACCGGCAAGACCACGGCATTGCGCCAGTCGGGCCTCAATTTTCCGATCGACCTCACGGACGACCTGCAGGGCGTCGGCGGCACACGCAATTGCGACTGGTTCTTCTCCGAGAACGCGGTGCTGATCGACACGGCGGGCCGCTACGTCCAGCAGGAAAGCCAGCCGGATGTCGACGCGGCGGAGTGGCTGGGCTTCCTCGACCTTCTAAAGAAGCACCGAGGCCGGCGCGCGCTCAACGGGGTGATCGTGGCGTTGTCGATCGATGCGCTGTCGGAGGGCGACGACGCGATCAAGGCGCATGGCAGAAAGATCCGCCGCCGGCTGGCGGAGCTGAACGACCGGCTGGAGATCCGCCTTCCTGTCTACCTGATGCTGACCAAGGCCGATCTGATCAAAGGGTTCGAAGCGTTCTTCGGCGGCTTGTCGACCACGGCGCGCGAGCAGGTGTGGGGAACCACTTTCCCGCTCGACGCCCGCGTCAGTGCCGGCATGATCCAGACCGAACTCGCCAGGCTTGCCAGCGAATTGGAGCGGCGGCTGGTGCCGCGGCTGGAGGATGAAGACAAGCTCGGCCAGCGCGCCGAGATCTTCCGTTTCCCGGCGCAGCTTGCCAGCCTGTCCGAGCCGATCCAGGTGCTGGTCGAGGCGATGTTCGGCGAGAGCCGCTATGAGGAAGCCGCCTGGCTGCGCGGCCTCTATCTGACCTCGGCGACGCAGGAAGGCGCGCCGATCGACCGGCTGACCGCGGCGCTGTCGTCATCCTTCGGGCTGCCGCCGCGCCGTGCCATGCCGGCAGCGCGCGTCGAGAAGCGCAGCTTCTTCCTCAGGAATCTGCTCACCGAAGTGATCTTCAAGGAAGCCGGCCTTGGCACATTCGATCCGCTGGCGCAGCGCCGCCGCGCCTGGATCTGGCGCGGAGCCGCCGCCGCCTGCGCGCTCGCCGCCCTGCTCGCCGGCGGACTGTTCACCTGGTCCTATCTCGACAACCGCAATGCGATCGCCGAACAGGCCGGTCAATTCGAGGCGCTGCAGGCGCCGCTCACGGACGTCGCCGCGATGCCGGCTGCGGTCGAGCAGCCGACCATCGACGGCGCGCTGGCGGCGATGGACGCGGTGGCCACGGCCCGCACGGCACCGCCGGATGCCGTCCACAATCTGCTCGGCCCGACCGCCTCGGCCGAGCTTATTCGCGCGCAGGCCGATACCTACGACCATGCGCTGCGCAACGTTCTGGAGCCGCATATGGTCGCGTTGCTGGAAGCCACGATGTGGCGGCAGATCCGCGATCCGGATTTCATGCTCGGCGCGCTGAAGACCTACCGGATGATGACCGGCCTATCGCAGATGGACACCGATTTCGTGCAGAACTGGTGGGTGAACAGCCTGCCGCAATTCGCGCCGGCCGCGCCCTTCCCGACAGCGGACGCCGAAGAGCACCAGCTTGCCGCGATCCGCCGCATGGCCGTCGACGACAGCTACATCGCGCCGGACAAGGAACTGGTCGCCGAGGCGCTGAAGACGGTGTGCACGATCTCGCTGCCGGAGCGCGCCTACAAGCAGTTGCTTGCCGACCCGGAAGTGGCGGCGGTCAAGGAATGGGTGCCGGCCAATTTCGCCGGACCGAACGGCGCCAAGGTGTTCGCGCGCCGCTCCGACAAGACGCTGCGGGTGGGTGTGCCGGGCCCCTACACCTATGCCGGCTTCCACGACGCGATCCTCGACCGGGTCGAGGATGTCGCCGGACAGGCGGCGCTCGACCGCGCGGTGTTTGCCGGCGGCTGTTCGGAGAATTCGGAGACGTCGGTCTCGGCGCTGTCGGAAGACATTCTGAAGCTCTATTACGACGACTATATCGCGCAGTGGGATAGTTTCCTGCGTGACATGCGGCTGGCGCCGCTGACCGACCTCAACGTCGCCAGCGAGAACCTCAAGGATCTGTCCAGCGCCGACTCGGCGCTGAAGCGCCTGCTCACCGCGGTGGTGCAGGAGACCGACCTGACCCGTTCCGACGAGGCGGCGGCCGACGACAAGAGCGGCGCTGCCAAGACCGGCTCGAAGCTTTTGAGCAAGCTCGGCAAATTGGGCAAGGTGGTGAAGACGGGCGCGAAATTGTTGCCCCGCGCGGGCTCGGCCGACCAGGTCGACATGACCGGCAGCCTGGTGGCCGAGCATTTCAAGCCGCTCAAGGGCACGATCGCCCAGGTCGACGGCCAGCCGCCGGCGCTCGACGCCGCCGTCGTGGCGCTGACGGCGTTGTCCAACGTGCTGCAGACGGTGACCGCCAACCCGGATCCGCAGGACGCCATCAAGAAGCAGGGCGGGCTGGCCGAACTGACGGGCGCCGTCGCCAGACAAGCGCAGATCCTTCCCTCGCCGATCAACGACTGGCTGGGCGGCATTGCCGGCGACACAAGCGGCCTGTCGCAGAAGGCCGTCACCAACGAGCTCAACGCCATTTGGCGCGCCGATATCCTGCCCTTCTGTCAAGCCGCGCTCAACAACCGCTATCCGTTCAGCCCCGACAGCGCGGTCGACGTCAATGTGCGCGACTTCCAGCGCCTGTTCGGGCCGACCGGGCTGATCGACGCCTTCACCAACGACCATCTGATCAACTATGTCGACACCGCCAGCGAGCCATGGAAATGGCGCGCCGATTTCGGTCTCGACCCGGCGGCGCTCGCCGCGTTCGAGCAGGCGCGCCACATTCGCGACGATCTGTTCCCCGGCGGCACCGGACCGGTGATGAATTTCACGCTGGAGCCCAAGGACCTGTCGCCCAACGTGGCGCGGGTGACGCTCAACCTCGATGGCCAGAACCTCGTCTACTACAACAACGCGACGAGGCCGCAGCCGATGACATGGCCGGGCAAGGACGGCACCGGCGTGATCTCGCTGGCCTTCCAGCCGGTCGACGGCTCGCCCGAGGTGATGCTCAACGAGACCGGCAGCTGGGCGTGGCTGAGAATGCTGCGCGGCGGCCGCTTCAACGCGACCAAGCTCACCGACGTCTACAGCCTGCGGCTCGGCACCAAGGGGATGTGGGCCGATTTCGAGCTCAAGGCGGCCAGCGTCGAGAACCCTTACACGCTCGAAATGTTCAAGAAGTTCACATGTCCGCCGCAGATCTGATCCTGCCCGGCTTCTATGGCAAGATGCCTGCCGCCGGCGATTTCGTCACGCGCCGGCTGCCAGGCGATTTCGTGCGCGTGTGGGACCGCTGGCTGGCGCAGCACATCGTGCCGCTGTTCGGGGTAGAGACCTGGCCGGCGGACACGGCGCTGCGGTTCCTTAGCGGCCCTGCTTCGTTCGGTGCTGCGGCCGGCGTCGTGCTGCAAAGCGCCGACCGGGTCGGCCGGCGGTTCCCGCTCAGCGTCGTCGCCCGGATTTCGGAGGCGCCGCTGAAGCTGGCTTATGCGGATAGGTGGTTTGACGGCATCGAGAATGCCGCCCTCGCCGCGCAACGGGGCGAGCTGACGCCCGACGAACTCGACGCGGCGCTTGCGGACCTGCCCATTCCGCCCGTCGAGGGTGAGGGCGATGTCATCGACGGCCTCGTGGCATGGACGGCGCATACGGATATTTTCGACGTCGATCCGCAGGCGCCGCAGCCGGTGCTGGAGCAGATTTTCGCGGCTAGTTGGGAGACCAGCTGATGCAGATCTGGAACCAGATGGGCTATCCGCACCAGTTCACTATGGGCATGGACAAGGCCGGCCATGAATGGCTCGTCGTCGTGGTGAAGGGTACGTTCGACTTTCCTGAGAAGCCTGGCGGACTGGTGCAGAAATCGGCCGAGCAGGTGCCGCTGGTGATGGCCGACACGCACACCGGCGTGCCGGGCTATTCGGCGACGCTGTGGGAGACGGATTTCGCCTTCCGTAAGCCGCGCTGCGATGTCATCGCCAATGGCTGCGCCTATGCGCCGGGAGGGCGCCCAGCCGAGCGCGTGCCGGTCGGCATCAAAGTCGGCAACTGGTCGAAGCTCCTCGAGGTCGTCGGCCACCGCGAGTGGCGCGCCATCGGACCGGTGTTCAACGCGACGGCGCCGCAGCCCTTTTTGAAACTGCCGATCTCTTACGATGTCGCCTGGGGCGGCATCGATCGCCTGGATCCGGAGGACGAACTGCCCGCCAGCTACAAATACAACCCGGTCGGCACCGGCTGGTCGCGAACGAAGAACCAGCGTCTCATCCCAGGCCTGCGGCTACCGAACACGCAAGCTGTCAACGAGGAAATCCGCTCGCCCTTCGGCGACTACAAGCCGATGAGCTTTGGGCCGATGGGCCGCGGCTGGCCTGGCCGCATCGAATATGGCGGCACCTATGACGACAACTGGACGAAGAACATTTTTCCGTTCCTGCCGCCGGACTTCGACGAACGCTATTTCCAGATGGCGCCTGAGGACCAGCAGATCGATCACCCGCATGGCGGCGAGGAGATTGCGCTTGTGAACCTCACGCCCGATGGGCGTGTTAGCTTTCGGCTGCCGTCGACTGCATTGCCCATCACCTTGTTCAAGGGGAACCAAAAGGCCTACGAAGGTGATATTTTTCCCGACACCGTCCTCCTCGACCCCGAAAGGCGTCGCTTCTCGCTGGTCTGGCGCGTCTCACAGCGAATCCAGCGGACCATCCTCGATTTCTCCGAGTGCTGGGTCGGTCCGCCCACGCCGGCAATGCTGAAGGCGCGCGCGACAGGCCGCACCTATATCCGCGCCAACGGCACGGCGCCGGAGGAGGAGGAAGCATGACCTCCCCGGTCGAGATCGTTTCGGTTGGTATGGTGACGGCCGTTGGCCTTGACGCGCCCTCAGCCTGCGCAGCGATGCGCGCTCGGCTCGATGGCTTCCAGGAAACCCGTTTCGTGGGCTCACCCGCGGGCTGGCTTACGGGTGCGCCGGTGCCGCTGCCACGCAACTGGATCGGCGAAAAACGAATGGCCCACCTAGCAGCAGGGGCGATATCGGAAGCGTTCGGAAATCATCCGCAAGCTCGAGGGCAGACGGCGCTCATCCTCTGCCTACCGGAGGAGGATCGCCCCGGCCGCCCGGTCCGGGACAATCTCGCCTTGCTCCGCCGGATCAGCGAAATCGTCGAGATCGAATCTCATCTGCGTTCTCGCATCGTGGCTTATGGACGTCCTTCCGGGCACGTAGCGTTCGATCAAGCGCGCAGACTGCTTGCATCTGGCGAAGCTCCCTATGTCATGATTGCAGGCGTCGACAGCTATCTGACCGGATCAACAATTTCCCACTACCTCAGCAAGCGCCGCTTGCTTACGGCGGATAATTCCAACGGCTTCATTCCAGGCGAAGCCGCTGCGGCCATTCTCTGCTCGAGACCGCAGGGTAACGGTTTCCGGCTGTTCGGCCTCGGTCTTTCGCGCGAGGAGGCTTCTATTTACAACGACCAAGATCTGCCGTTGCGCGCCGATGGCATGACGGCTGCCTACGATGCGGCGTTCCACGAAACCGGGATTGATATGAACCGGCTCGGCTATCGCATCGCCGACCTGATCGGCGAGCAATACTGGTTCAAGCAGACCGCGCTGGCCTCGATCCGCCTGCTGCGGGGGCGCCATGAGTTCCAGGACCTATGGTCGCCCGCGGAGTCTCTGGGCAACATCGGTGCCGCAGCCGTTCCGCTTATGGTAGGCATGGCGTGGACCGCAGCCGGCAAAGGATATGCCGCCGGCAATCCGGTCCTCATCGAGGCGTCTTCCGACGCAGGTGCGTGCGGCGCCGCGGTGTTCGCTTACGGGAGAAGGGCATGACCGTCTACGCCAATAGTCTTGAGATTGCCTGCAAAGCGCAGGCTAACCAGGTCATCGCGGCCTTTCCTTACGTCTGCTTCACCCCGCCACAAACTCCGGCAACACCGCCCGGCGTCCCGGTACCCTATCCAACGTTTGGAATGGACAGCGACACGGACAACGGAACAGGCACAGTCAAGATCGGCGGAAAGACTGTCACGCAGAAAAACAAATCTTACTACACCAGATGTAGCGGCAACGAGGCGGGCTGCGCGCCAAAGAAAAACATCATCACCTCGGTCAATACGGGCAAGGAATACGCCCATGCCTGGTCCGGCGACGTCAAGATGGATGGCGAGCCGATCAGCCGTTTCACCGACATTTCATCGAACGATCACGCCTCCCCTACCGCGGGCGGACCTCCAATGCCGAAGGTCGCTACGGCCACGCCGGCAACCTTCAAATGCTCGGATCTCGAGATAAAGCCGTACAAGGAGCTGGAATGCCCGGAAGGCTATGAAAAGGAGCATACCGTTGAGGTCCAGTTCTTCACGGCCGAAGGTGTGCGCGACCTGACTCTGGACTGCTGCAAGGACTACGACGACAAAGAAGCGCCATGCATTTGCATGAAGGCGAAATGGATGGCGGGCGAAGCGGCAAAAGCCAAGGCTGCGGGCGCGCCCGGCAAAAAGGTGGTCGGCAAGAAGCGCAAAACCCCGCACAATAAAAAGTCTGCGGATGCCCGCAACTGGCTGAGCAACAATTCTGCCGGCAAGCTGGGCGATTTTACTGACGAATGCGTGAACAGCACGGTGAAAAACCTTGACGACCCCAAGATTCCGCCTGCCGTGCACGCCGCTGCCACAGAATGCCTCAAGACTGCGAACATGGAATACTTGAAGAAGAGCATGAACAAGTCCGAGAAACAGGTGAAGGACAAGAAAGCCTGCCACGGGACTTGCCCTAAGGCGAAGGATCAGGCTCGTCTTGTTCAAGTCGCCAAAAAGCGCCTCAGGAAGGCGGCGGGTGGGGAATCCGTCGTTGTGACAGCCGCGGATGTGGCCCCCTCGAAAGTTTCCTGCTAGCCGGAAAGGACGAAGCGAATGAAGATGGACAAAGAAGACCTCGAGGGATTCGCAACCGATCCGGACACCGACATCGAATGCCTGCAGGTTGCGCCGTTGAGCGGCAACAAAGTGGCCATCCTGTTCCTGCTCAGCGATGCCGACTACGTCACCACTGTCTCGGTGATTTTCGTCGTCGAGAATTTCGACCCCAAGAAATCCCGTGGTGCCCTGGTAACGTCTGAATGGCTGATGGCGCTCTCAGCCGCGCCTTCTGGCGAGTTGTTCGCACTTGAGGCGACCACCTGGATCTGGCGATACGCTGGTACGACTTGGACACGTGACAAAGTCAGCGACAAAAGCCTCAGGCAGGTCTGGGCAGAGGATGCCGGAGGGCCGATCACGGTTGGCACGGACGGCGTGGCCTTCCGGCTCGTTGGGCCGCGATGGCAGGCGATTACGCCGCTCGGATCCAACGAGTACTTGGATATTCATGGACACCGCAAGCACGGCATCTATGCATGCGGTGAGATGGGCACTCTCCACCGCCTGATGGGTGCAGGCTGGCAGTCCTTGGAAACACACCGGCACGATCAGTTGCGCGGTATCGACGTCGCGCCTGACGGCAAGATCAGGGTCGCCGGCGATGACGGCGTCTGTCTTCGAATTGCAAATGACGAAATAACCGAGATAACCGCTACCGCCGACATGACTTATCTCTCCGTGCGAACCTTCAATGGCAATGCCTATTGGGGCGACGAGGCCGGGCTGAACATCGAAAAGGCCAACGCGCTTCTGCCATTCGAGGACACCGGCATTGCCTCAGACCTCCGCACGGATGGCGAGTTCCTGTACGTCGCCGGCATCGACACGGCGTGGCGGTTCGATGGCCGCAGATGGAAGACGCTGACTCTTGTCTACGATGACGGCCTTCGACTTATCTGAAACTGCCCAGCGGGGGCAGTATTTCTTTACCTCCGCAGACGAGGTTCACACTACGGACGTCTCACCAGACTGATGGCCGTTCTGCGACAGGTACGCTCGCACCTTGGCAAGGTCGAGGTCGGCAACGCGTTTCGGCGCGCCGTCGATCAGCATGCGCAAGACGAACATCTCTCCCGCTTCGGGATACTCGGCATAGAGGGCCTCAGCAATTTCCCGTCCGGCATCGCCGGCGGTCCGGAGGCCATCGAGATGAGCATCCAGCCTTTCGACAAGGCGCTCGAGCCGCTCCTCGTCCATATCGGGATTCTCGTCGGGATGCAGCAAATGATGGTCATAGACGGTCCAAAGAAACGCCGCCATTTCCGCGTGCTGACGCACGATCTCGCGCAGGACAACCTTGGGCATCAGTTGAGATTCACCGATGCCCCACGAACACGGTTGGTTGCGCTGGCATGGCTCGTTACGTAGGTGCCGCGGATCGTGATGCGTCCGTCTTTTTCCATGATGATCGTGGCCTTTCCGCAGCGAAGTTCAATGCGCTCATTTGCGTTGATCCTCACACGTTCTCCGTCCCGAACCACGTGCGGCGCATCAGATTTACGCGCGGGGTCAACAATCCGCCCGACAATCAGCGGCCGGCCTGGATCGCCCTCCTGGAAGAGCAGTGCCACCTCGGCGCCGATCATGTCCGAGGTCAATTCCGCGAGGCTTCGCGCCGACACGGCAGTTTCCTTTGGATTGCCCGGGAAAACCACAAGGGGGGAATCCTCACCGAAGCCCAGGAAAATGCCGATCACAACGCCATCAATCCGTTCTTTTGTCACCGCCATGGCCAGCCCTCAGTTCTGCTTTATCTCTGACCCCTTCATCGTGATGTCGCTCGAGGCCTTAACATTGATCTTGCCGGAGCCCTTGATGGAGATGTCGTTGCCTTCGATGGTTATGGTGCCGTCTTTCTTCATCGTAATCGCTGCGGAGCCGCATTTGAGGGCAATCGAATCGCCGGCCTCGATAAGGAATGTCTTGCCGACATTTATCTTTCCGTCCTCGCCGATTTGAACCATGCTCCCTTTGGCGATCCGCAACTCGTAGGCGCCCCCCACCTTGGTTCCGTCGTCGGCGGCGATTTCGGCACGCCTTCCCTTGCCGATCTTCGACTTCTGATCGCCGGCGATGTTGACGGTTTGGCCGCCGCCGATCGTCACGTCCTGATTTGACGCGATGTTCCAGCTGTCGTCGGCACCAATTTGGTGGCTCTGCGCCGACCCCACAGTGACCGACCGTGTCGCCCCAATCGTGTTCGTCTGCGAAGCGCCGACAGTTCGCGCTTCAGCCGCCCCCACCGTATCCACACGCGCCGCGCCCACCGTGACCGTCTGCACTAGCCCCACCGTCTGCGAGTGGTTCGCGTCGATGTTCTCCGTCGAATTCGAAACGACGTGAATCGTCTCGTTTGCCATCACCGTCAGCGACCTGTTCTTGCCCACCGTCTCGGTGTCGTTCGACCCGATATTCGTCGTCTGGTCGACGCCGATCTTGACCGTCTTGTTGTTGCCGACGTCCTCGTCGAGGTTGTGGCCGACGGAATGTTTGGCGTCGTGGTCGATGCGGTCGGACTGGTCGTGTTGGACCGTCTTGTTGCGGTCGTGCTTGATCAGCAGGTGGTGGTCCTTCTGGGCCTGGAAATTGACCAGCTCGGAGCCCGCCTTGTCCTCGAACATCAGCTCGTTGTAACCGCCGCCGCCTTTCGAGGAATTCGACTTCCAGCCCGACTGCGTGGCGTTGCCCGGCAATCCATAGGGCGGCATCTGCGACGCGTTGTAGACGCGGCCGGTGATGATCGGCAGGTCCGGATCGCCTTCGATGAAATCGACGATGACCTCCTGGCCGATGCGAGGGATCTGGATGAAGCCCCAGTTGCTGCCGGCCCAGGTCTGCGAGACGCGCACGAAACAGGAGGAGTTTTGGTCCTTCTTGCCGAGCCGGTCCCAGTGGAACTGCACTTTCACCCGCGCATATTTGTCGGTGAAGATCTCCTCGCCCGAAGGGCCGACGACGGTCGCGGTCTGCGGACCGCGCATGATCGGCCGCGGCGTGATGCGCGCCGGCCGGTAGGGCAGTTTGGTGGGCGCAACGCCGAGCACCACCTTGAAATTCTCGCTGTGGGCCTCGTTCTGCGTCCGGTAGCCCGGGTCGAACAGGCGATATTCGGCGCTGACCACCAGATAGTCCTGGTTCTGGTCGTCGCGCGGAAAGCTCTCCAGCGTGAACTTGCAGCCGGAAAAAAGGCCGCGCACGGTGCCAACCGCCGTGCTGTGCTGGTGCACGGCCTGAAGCTCCTCGCGGCGGATCCCGGCGATCTTGTCGCCGCGCCCGACATCGAGATGCGCGCCGGGCTGGCGATAGTTCTCGCCCGAAGCCTCCTTGTGGGCGAAAGGCTGGGCGGATTTCGCCATCAGATCGGCGCCGGGCTTCTCAAAATCATAATCCGTATGGGCATAGGCGCCCGGGCGCACCGCGCTGCCAGGGATCCATTCGGTGATGTATTCGACATCGCGCCGTGAGGCCTGGCCCTCGAAGTTGTAAAGCACCTTCTCATAACCGGGCGCCGGCTTTAGCTTGCTCATCGCGTCACAGAGGATGAGCGTGTGCTTGCCCTCGTCATGCTCGAAGAAATAGAAGATGCCTTCGTGCTCGAGCAGCCGCTGCACGAAATCGAGATCGCTCTCGTCGTACTGAACGCAATATTCGCGCTGGGGATAGGACCCCTGCAGCCGCTTCTCGAATTTGGCGATGCCGTATTTCGAGAATACCTTCTCGACGATCTCCACCGCGGTCATGTTCTGGAAGATGCGGCAGTCGGTGGTGTTGCCGAGAAACCAGGGCCATGGCCTGACGGTCGCCTCGTAGAAGGCCAGCCGGTCCTCGATGCGGGTCAGTTTGAAATCCGACACGAGGCCGCTGAACCAGCGCTTCGGATCGGATTCGCCCTCGACCGAAACGACGCCGCCCAACATCTTCAACGGGTCGATGTCGCGGTTCTTCGAGACGAAGCCGACCGTGTAGGCAAAACAGCGGCTGATCTCATCGCGGCCGATGAGATGGGTGAAGGTCAGGTCGGCGCCCGCCGGCGTCTGCACAACCGTGGCGCGTTCGTTCGGCATGGTCGTGCCCCTCCTGGACGCGGCCGCCAGTATGATGGATTGAAGCCCCCGCTATGTTAACCGCATCACGTTCGGGAACTTTTCACGCCCACCGCACCGGACCACTTTCAGCCTAGCACATGTTTGGCGGCGGCCAAATAACAGCCGTGGCTAAACCGCCCCGTGCGCCGGTGTGAAACGCAGCTCTCCCGCCGCGCTCGCAAGCTGCTAGAATGCCAGAGCATTTCCAGGAAAGCTGCGTTGGCGTTTCCGCCTGGAACTGCGCGGAAAATAAGCATTTTGTTGACCAAGTTGGGCGACGCTTCCGGATGTTCATCTCGCTCCAGATCAGCAATGTCGACAGGCTGCCGGCCGGCACCGCCGCCAGCTATGCCGCCCGCGACCGCAGTTTCGAGATCGGCCGCGAGAATTGCGACTGGACGTTGTCCGATCCGGACAAGTTCATTTCGGGCCGGCACTGCGAGGTCCGCTACCAGGCGGGTTCGTTCTGGCTCTACGATGTCTCGCGCAACGGCACTTTCATCAATGGGTCCAGCCAGCGCATGAGCGGACCGCATCGGCTGGCCCAGGGCGACCGGCTGCTGATCGGCCGCTACGTCGTCGGCGTTTCAATCGAAGACGAACGGGCCGCGACCGGACATCCGCAGACCAGGACGGGATCGACGCAGCGCGAGCTGCCGCCCTCGCCCAACGGCCCGTCGGTTCCCAGCCATGAGCCGTTCTTCAGTCCGGCGGAACCGCGCCCGACCGGGACGGCGCCCATCTCCAGATCCTCGGCCCCGCAGCCCGGTCCGGCCGCGCAGGCCAATCGGCCGGCCGAAGCGGACGCGATGCTGCGGGAGATCGCCAGGGCGGCGGGCATCGCGCCTGACTTGCTGCAATCGCGCGACCCGCACGATATCGCGGCCGAGATCGGCTCCGTGCTGAGGACCACGGTCGAGCAGCTATCCCTGCTCCTCAAGGCGCGCGCGGCGGCAAAGGTGCTCGCCAAGAGCGCGCACCGCACGATGATCGGCGCGGAGGACAACAACCCGCTGAAATTCGTGCCGGGCACCGACGACATATTGGAGATCATGTTCGCCAAGCGCAGAGCCGGCTATCTCGATGCCAGGCGCAGCGTCGAGGATGCGTTCCGCGACCTGAAGACCCATGAGATCGCGACCTACGCCGCCATGCAGGCCGCGCTGTCCAGGCTGCTTGACGACCTGTCGCCGGAAGCGATCGCCAAAAAGATCCCGCCGGCGTCCTTCTCGTCCAGAAAGAGCCAGGCCTGGGATGCGCTTGTCGCGACCTGGCGGACGATGGAAGACAAGCACGAGAACGGCATGCTGGATGTCTTCCTCGCCTATTTCGCCGAAGCCTACGCCAAGGCCGACAAGCAGAAATAGCCGCACGGGCACGGACCGCGCCGGCCGTATGTGACGGGTCTCATAGAAGAAGCCGCCTCTTCGAGCATCTTGCTCTCCGATTTCAATCGGCGGGCCGTTTCAATTGGGTATCCGGGCGACTAGAATGCCCAGGGATGCTTGCCCGGCGGGCAAAGCGGCGTGGCTTGGGGCGTGTGCAGCAATGTCATGTTTCGGCGAGATGAGCCTGTCCATGCGGTGCGCCGCCGAGGCTCAGGCTGGAACGCGTTCCCCCGGGCCAAAACCTGCTCGTTGCAATTCGAGGGCGGGTCGTCGCCGATGAGTTCCAAGGACGATCCTTCCAGGCCGGCGGATAGAACCGTCATCCGCGCGCCGCGGCCGAAGCAGAAGCCGCTTGCGGCTCCCGAGAGATCCGGTCCGGAAGGCGCACGTCCTGCTCCATCGCCTGCCCGCGAGGCGACAGTGTTCGACCCCGGCGGCGGCCGACAGATGCCAACCGGTTGGTCGTCCGGAACCGTGCTGTTTCAGGGGCCTGCCCCGGGAGCGGTGGACAATGCGACGCCGGGGCTGCCGCAGGACGCCGTGCTCGCCGCCGCCGAGGGCGTGCGATATGCCGCGACAAATCCGATCCTTGCCGCGGCGGCGCCGCTGCTGATGCTCTTCGGCCAATTGCGGCTGATGCCGGTCGAACGGCAAGCCGCACCCTTGGCGGAGCGTATCGCTGACGCGATCGAGACCTTCGACCGCGCGATCGCCAAAGTCGGCGTAGCCGAGGAAGACGCACGCATCGCCAAGTTCGCCCTTTGCGAAACCGCCGACGACCTCGTCGGCAATCTACCTTGGCCGGACAAGGACAGCTGGCTTCAGCACAGCATGGCGGCGCGGTTCTTCCACACCCAACCGACGGGCACGGGCTTCTATGGAGCGTTGAACAAGATTCTCGCGAGGCCGGAAGCGCATTACGACCTGCTCGAACTGATGCATGCCTGCCTGTCGCTCGGCTTCGAAGGCCAGTATCGGGGGCTGACAGGCGAACGAAACATGCTCGAACGCGTCCGGCGCGACGTCTACGACACGCTGCGCTACTTCAAGCCCCGCGCCAATGATGACATCTCGCCACGCTGGCAAGGCATGGCGGCGGCGCTGCCAAAGCCAAGGGCGCGGCTGCCGCTCTGGGCGGCAGCGGCCGCCGCGGCGACGCTGGTGACAGCGGCCTTCTTCGGGCTGCGGATGCTGATCACCGACGAAGGCGACGCGACCGCTGGCGAATTGCTGGCGCTCAACCCGTCGACGCCCGTCACCATCGAGCGCGCCAGCGTGGCGGCGCCCACTGAGCCCGTGCAAGCCAGCCCGCCGCCGCCCGCGGTTCCGGGCACCACCCAGATCGACCGCATCCGCGCCGCACTTGCCAAGGAGATCGCCGGCGGCGGACTGAGCGTCGGCGAGAAGGGCGAGTTCATCGTCGTCGAGATCAACAACCAGCTTTTGTTTGCGCCCGGCCAGGCGGAGCTGAAGCCGCAGTTCCAGCCTGTCGCCGCCGACATCGCCACGGCGCTCGATGCTGAACCGGGGCCCATCAATATCATCGGCCACACCGACAATGTGAAGCCGAAGAAATCGAGCACATTCAAATCGAACTTCGATCTTTCCGTCGCCCGGGCGAAGGCCGTCCAGGCGATGATGGCCAAGCAGTTGAAGGACCCGTCGCGGCTGACCGCCGACGGCAGGGGCGAGGATGAACCGATCGCCGACAACGGCACGGCGGACGGTCGCGCCAGGAACCGCCGCGTCGACGTTATGATCCCGAAACAGGAGACGTTGCAGACAAGCGCAGCAGCGGAGAACGGCGACTGATGCGCTGGATGCTGCGGATCTTCAGCTTGGCCGCGCTTGCCGGTTTCTCGGCGGCGGTCTGGTATGCCGGGCCGCTGATCCGCTTCGCCAATACGCGCCCGTTCGGGCCTGTGTGGCTCAGGGCCACCATCATCGGCGTCACCATCGTGGCACTCGCACTGTTCTACGGGATCCGCTTCTGGCAGCGGCGCAAGGCGCAAAAGGCGCTCGAAACGGCGATCTTGCGCAGCGACGAACGCAACGACGATTCACAGGTGCTCGAAGCGCGCATGAGCGAAGCGATCGCGACGCTGAAGCGGACGAGCGGCAAGCGCAATTTCCTGTATGACATTCCCTGGTACATCATCATCGGTCCGCCAGGCGCCGGCAAGACAACGGCGCTGGTCAATTCCGGGCTGAAGTTCCCGCTTGCCGGCTCCGGCAGCGCGCAGCCGCTGGCTGGCGTCGGCGGCACGCGATCCTGCGACTGGTGGTTCACCGACGAGGCGGTGCTGATCGACACGGCCGGCCGCTATACGACGCAGGAATCGGACCGCGAGCGCGACAAGGCAAGCTGGCTCGCCTTCCTGGGACTGCTCAAGAAGCACCGCGCCAGGCAACCGATCAACGGCGTGATCCTCGCCATCAGCCTTGCCGACCTGATCGGCTTCGACGACCGGCAACTCGACGCGCATGTCGCCGAGATCAGGAGCCGCCTGCGCGAGCTGCACGAGACGCTGAAGGTCCAGTTCCCGGTCTATCTGCTCTTCACCAAGGCCGATCTCATCTGCGGCTTCATGGATTATTTCGGCGATTTCGACGAGGCGCGCAGGCGCAAGGTATGGGGGGCGACGTTCCAGACCGCCGACCGCACCAAAAACATGGCCGGCGAGGCGCCCGCAGCCTTCGACGAGCTGGCGAAGCGGCTCGCCGAAGAAGTCGCCGATCGCTTGCACGAAGAGCCCGACCCGGTGGCGCGGATCGCGCTGTTCGGCTTCCCGGCCCAGTTCGGGGCGCTGAAGAACCGGATAACGCAGTTTGTCGGCAGCCTGTTCGACACATCGAGGTCGCAGGTCAATGTCAGCCTGCGCGGGCTCTATTTCTCGTCCGGGACGCAGGAAGGAACGCCCTTCGACCAGGTGTTGGGCGCGATCGGCCGCAGTTTCGGCAGTGCCTCGCAGGCGCATCTTTCCGGCGCCGGCAAGAGCTTCTTCCTGCACGACCTGCTGGCCAATGTGATCTTCCCGGAATCGGGCTGGGTGTCCTTCGACCGGGCGGCCGAGCGGCGCGCGAAGCTCGCCAGGTTCGGCGGCCTGGCCGCAATCGCGCTGGCAGCGTTCGCGGCGCTCGGCATGCTTGGCCTCAGCTTCTTCGCCAACAAGGCGCTGATCGCTTCCACACGCCAAGCCATGGCGCATTATCGCGACAGCGCCGATAGCCTGCTCAAGAGCACCACGGTGACGGACGTCGACCTCGAAAACGTCATCGGTCCGCTCGACCAGCTGCGCAACCTGCCGGCCGGGTTCGAAAATAGCGACCAGGGAAAGCCGATCGAGGAGACGTTCGGGCTCAGCCAGCGCGAGCGGCTGCTGTCGGCCTCGAAGACGGCCTACCGGCAGGCGCTGGAGCGGACCTTCCGCTCGCGGCTGCTGGTGCAGGCCGAGCGGACGATCCAGGCCAGGATGGCCGATCCGATCGCGCTCTACGAGCCGCTCAAGATCTACCTGATGCTGGGCGGCAAGGCGCCGAAGGTCGACGACGAGCTGATCGTCTCCTGGATGAAGCAGGACTGGGAGGAGAACCGCTACCCCGGCGAGAACAACCGCGAGGGCCGCGCACAGCTCGAAAAGCATCTGCGCGCGATGCTTGCGCTTGACGACGCCTACGATCCAACCTTTGCGCTCAACCAGCCGCTGGTCGAGGCCGCGCAGCGCTCGCTCGGACGCATGAGCCTCGCCGACCGCGCCTCTGCGCAGATCAAGTCGGCGGTCTACGCAGCAAAGCTGCGGGATTTCTCCATCGCCGCGAAAGCCGGTCCGGAAGCGCAGCTGCTGTTCGAGCGCACGGATGGCAGCGAGCTCGCCGATCTTCAGGTCCCCGGTCTTTACACGCGCGCCGGGTTCAATCGCTTCTTCCTGCCGCAGCTCTCGCGCATCGCGCAGATGCTCGTCGACGACCAATGGGTGCTCGGCGGCGGCGGCGAACAGGGCGGCATCGACCAGGACCTGCCCAGGCTCGGTCCCGAGCTCATCGACCGCTACGGCAAGGAATTCGCCGCAGCCTGGAACGGCGTGCTCGACCAGCTGAAGCTCAAGGCGATGCTGAAGGACAAGCCGCAATATCTGGCGCTCTCCGCCCTCGCCGCGCCGGACTCGCCGCTCGACCAGCTCTTCACCGCAATCGCCGATGAAACCGCATTGACGAAGGATAGCGGCGCCGACGGCGATATCGGCACGGCGCAGCAGGACCCCGCCAGCATGGCCAAGGGGCTGGCCCGCATCGGCCTGCAGATCGCCGGCGGCAAGTCGCAGAGCCGCGCCGGCGCTAGCTCGGCCGTCGTGCAGAATGCCGGCGCGAGCGTCGAGGCGCAGTTCCGTTCGTTCCAGGCGCTGGTCGGCGGGGCCGCCGGGCGCCGGCCGCTCGATGCGCTGACGCAGAACTTCCACGACATCTTCCAGAGCTTGAAGCTGGCGGCCGATGTCCCCACGCAGACCGAACGCGTCAACGCCAACCTGCAACTGCAGATCTCGACGCTAAGGGCCAATGTCTCGCGCCTGCCCAAGCCGCTGGCGCGCATGGTCAACGCGGCGGCGGACGAGCTCGAAGGCAATGTCGCCGAGGCCTCCGTCGCCAACCTCAACCAGAGCCTCGACCAGACGGTGACGCGCGTCTGCGAGGAGGCAGTCAACGGCCGCTATCCCTTCACACGCGACGGCACCGACGAGATCTCGATGGCGGATTTCACCAAGCTGTTCGCGCCTGGCGGCCTGATGGACCGGTTCTTCGCGCAGAACCTCGCGCCGCTGATCGACATGACCGGCCAGGAGTGGACTTGGAAGCAGGACGCCCGTTCCAGCCGCGACCTGGCCAAGTCGACCTTGAAGGCGTTCCAGTCGGCGGCGGAAATCCGCAGCGCCTTTTTCCCTTCCGGTGGCTCGGTGCCCTCGGTGTCGATCACCATAACGCCCACCTCATTGAACAGCGAAGTCGACAGTGCTTTGCTCGACGTCGACGGGCAGACGGTCCAGAGCGCCCAGGCCGGCAACGCGCCGAGCATCGTGACATGGCCAAGCGGCGCCGCTTCCGGATCGGCGAGCCTCAGCCTCGTGCCGGAAATGCCCGGTCGGGAGTCCGCGCTCAAATTTGAAGGACCATGGGCATTGAAGCGGCTTTTCGACAAAGCAACCGTCACCGGCGACGGCGCCAACACCGAAGCGCGCTTCGTGATCGGCGGACGCGATGTCGCCTACACCATCCAGGCCGGCTCGGGCGCCAATCCGTTGCTGCTGCCGGCCTTGTCCGGCTTCAGCTGTCCGAAGGCGTTCTGAGATGGTCGGTCCCAGCCTTCATTTCGGTACTCTAATACATACGCTTGTGGCAGAGTGGCCTGGGCACGCGGCCCATGGCTGGTCACAGAGGACGCCTGCTGAGCGCTTGGTGGCAAATTGAGCACTGTCGCCCTCCCCATCGACAGCTTCGGCGTGAGCCACAAGGGCTGCGTGCGCGACCACAACGAAGACAATTACCTCATCGAGCCGCAGACCGGGCTGTGGGTGGTGGCCGACGGGATGGGCGGGCATGAGGCCGGCGAAGTCGCCTCGGCCAGCATCGTCGACCATCTCGCGACGATCGGAATTGCGAGCTCGGCGCCGGATCTTCGTGCCCGCTTCGAGGACAGGCTCAGCCGCGCCAATGCCGAGATCCGCAACATATCGCGCTCGCGCGGCATCACCATCGGCTCCACTTTCGCGGCCCTGCTTGCCATGGATGGGCGCTTCGCCTGCCTGTGGGCCGGCGACAGCCGCATCTATCTCGTCCGCAACGGCTCGATCTTCCAGGTTTCCAAGGATCACACCGAGGTGCAGGAATTGCTCGACCGCGGCATGATCAGCGCCGAGGAAGCGCGCGTCTGGCCGCGCCGCAACGTGATCACGCATGCGATCGGCGTCAGCGACGAGCTCGAGATCGATTTCCAGCAGGGCGAGCTGATGGCGGGCGATGTCTTCGTTCTGGGCACCGACGGATTGACCGCGCATGTCAGCGACGCCGAGATCGAGGCCGCGGTCAGATCCGCCACGCCGCGGACGGCATGCGAGAACCTCTTGAAAACCGTGCTGGCGCGCGGCGGAACCGACAATGTGACCATCGTGCTCGTGAGGATCGGCGACGGGCAGAGCGGCACGCACCATTCGGATCGGTCCGCAGCGGAGGGGCTGGCCGGATGAGCGACGACGACAAGACACGGTTGTCGACGAACGTCACCTACACGGGTGTCGGCACGCAGCTCAGCGGCATCTACGAACTCGACGAGAGGATCGCCTCCGGCGGCATGGGCGAAGTCTATCGCGGCCACAACATCCAGACCGGCGACCATGTGGCGATCAAGATCGTGCTGCCCGAATTCGCCCGCGACCAGACGATCCTGTCGCTGTTCCGCAAGGAAGCGTCGATCCTCAACCATCTGTCGCATGACGCGGTGGTGCGCTACCACGTCTTCACCATCGATCCGGGGATCGGCCGTCCCTATCTTGCAATGGAGTTCGTGGACGGCCAGTCGCTGTTCGACATCATGCGGCGCGGGCCGATGCCGGGGGACGATGTGCGCCGGCTTTGCCATCGCCTCGCCTCGGGGCTCGCCGCGGTGCACCAGGCAGGCGCTGTCCACCGCGACCTCTCGCCGGACAACATCATCCTGCCCGGCTGTCGGGTGGAGCGCGCCAAGATCATCGATTTCGGCATCGCCCGTTCGGCCACCGTCGGCGGAGAAACGCTGATCGGCGGAAAGTTCGCCGGCAAATACAATTACGTTTCGCCCGAACAGCTCGGCCTCTATGGCGGCGAGGTGAGCGAGCAATCCGACATCTACAGCCTCGGCCTGGTGCTGGCCGCGGCGCTGCGCGGAAAGCCGCTCGACATGAGCGGGTCACAATATGAGGTCATCGAAAAGCGCCGGGCGGTGCCGGACCTGTCGGATATCGATCCCGATTTCCGCGAGCTGATCGAAGCCATGCTGCAGCCGGATCCGCGCGACCGGCCGGCCAGCATGGCCGAGATTGCCAGGGCCTCGCGCGGCGAGGATCTCGAGGCGACATTGCCGCCGCCGGTGTCGTTTGGGGCACGCGAACGCTCCGGCCTGCCGCGCGCCGGTTGGACGGCGCTGCCCGATTCCACACCGCAGCCGCCGGCGTCTCCCGGCGAGCCCCGCTTCGTTGAGCATGTGCGTCCCGCATATCTGTCGGAGCCACGGCCAGCGCCGGCAGCCGCCCCGGCCAGAGCGCCCGCACCGGCCGCACCCAAAAAGACTTCGCGCATGCCCGCCATCGTCGGCGGGGTCGCGGCTCTCGCTGTGCTGGTTGGGGGCGGCGTTTATTTCAGCGGTGTCCTGGCGCCCCCGCCGGCAACGGTAACACCCAAGCCACTGACGCCGAAGCCGGTCGCCGAAGCCGCCAAGCCGGTGGCCGAGGCGCAGCCACCGGAGGCGCCGAAACCTCAGACGCAGGCACCGGCCGCGGCTCAGCCGCAGGCGCCGAAGCCTGACGGCGCCGCCACCATCGAGACGGCGAAGCCGCCTGTCCAACCCGATGCGGAGGCAAAGACGCCCGTCGAGAGGCCGGCCCGGCCTGCCACTCAGCCGGAGAGCGAGGCCAACAGCCAACCGCATCTCCCCCAGATCGAGACCAAACCCGCGCAACCGCCAGCCGAGCAATCGCCGATGCCTGCACCGGTCCCCGCATCGAAACCCGCGGAAAGCCAGAAGCCGGCGCAGCCTGCAACCGCGCCGGCGGTCAAGATGCCGGAACCGAGCCAGACGGCTGAAAACAAACCGGTGCAGGAGGCAAGCCCACCGGCAGCCAAGCACAGCGTAAAAGACCTCGTTGACATGCTTTCCAAGCTGCAGAAGCTGAACGCTTCCCCACCTCCCGTTTCGGAAAGCCCGGCACCGGCGCAACCTGTCAGTCCGCCGGCCAAGCTGGAGGCGCAGACCCCGACGGCCAACCCGCCGCAAACGCCGACCGCGCCGGCACAGCCGGCGCAGCAAGCGCAGCCGCCGGCGGCCAAGCAGCCTGACAACACCGACGTTGCCATCAATGTGCCCAAGCCGGCGCTTCCTTCAGCGGAAGACGACATGATCAAGTGGAACGACCAGCGCTCCTGGGTGCGTGATTTCAGCGGCGGCAGTTGCTTCTACGCGAACGTCACCTCGGGACCCGGCGCTTCCCCGACGATCGAGGGATACGCAACGGCGGTGCAGCCCTTCGAACAATTGCTCAACGATTTCCAGACGAGGTTCCATGTCGAGCCGGACATCAGCGTGCGCCTGATCACCCCGCCGCAGTGCGGCGTGCCCACCTTCCTTCGCTTCCTCGACCGAAGCTCGGCTGCAAAGCCACAGCTTGTCCTCGACCGGACATCGGTCCCCGACGGATCGCCGGTCAGCGGCGCGCTGTATACGGGCGGCGGGCTTGTCTCGAACATCATGCTGATCGACCACAAGGGCATCGCCTTCAATCTCGACGACCGCATGGTGCCGCAGACCGACAAGGTGACCTTCAACATCCCGATCGGTCTCGCTGCCGCGGACAAAGCAGCCGGCAAGGCGGTGCCGCAGATCATGCTGGTGATCACCGGCCCCAAGGACATCCAGGCCGCCTTGTTCTCCAGGCCGACGCCGGCCTCGGAGCTTTTGCCGAGGATCCTCGAGGAGATCGAGGCCGATGGATCGCAGTTCTCCGCCACGGCCACCTATTTCCGGCTTGGCGGATAGCATGAACGCCGATGGACCTTCGCCGCCTGCGTTATTTGCACCAGCCCTCGCCACGCAAGCAGCGTAGCCGGCTCCGATTGCCGAGCCGCATCACGCTTGCGGCGCTGCTCGGCGCGGCGCTGTTCTTGATCTTTTCGCCCGGCAAGGCGCATGCCGAATTCACCGTCTGCAACCAGACGCTCGACGTCGTTAATCTCGCGGTCGGACAGAAAGTCGACAATGCCGACCAGACGGACGGCTGGTGGACCATCGGCGCCAACCAGTGCGTCAACGTCATCCGCGAGGAGCTCACCAACCGCTATATCTATCTCTACGCGACCGACGTCTTCGGCCACGCGATCCTCAACGGATCGACCGAGATGTGCATCGACCGGCGGCGCTTCTCGATCCGCGGCATCGAGGAGTGCTGGCAGCGCGGCCATATCGCGGCGCGCTTCGTCGAGGTCGATACGCAGGAGCAGGTGCGCTGGACCTACTTCCTGACCGGAAGCAGCCCGTGACGCACTCGATCGACACGAGCTTCAAACAGAAAAAGCTGGCGCGCTTGGCCGAGCGCCGGCGCAAGCTCTGGCGCGGAATCCTTGCAGGGGCCGCAACGCTCGCCGTCGTCGCTTTGGCCACCGGCTTCTACCTGACCAAGGACTATTGGTCGTTCGGCGACGAGGACGAGGAGCTGCATCCCGTCGAGGGTATGGAAGACGTGCCGCCCGACGCTTCGGTCTATGTACCGGCGATCATCGATCTCGCCGGCGATCCGATGTGGATCACGCTGGCGCCCGATGCCGACACCGCGACGAAAGGCAAGACCGTCGCGCGCCCTGCCGAACTCGACAGTTCGGGCGCCTCGCCGCAGATCGAAATCCTCTCCGACGTGATGCTGAGCGCCAGCGAAAAGTTCATGACGACGATCCCGTCGACGCAAGAGGATTTCGCCTTCTTCCAGGCGCAGCGGCAGGCCGCTTCCAAGCCTTCGGCGGCGACGCCCGACGACGCGCAACCGGCACCGCCCGCTCCGGCCGCGGCGCCAGACGATCAACAGGGCGATCCGCAGGGCGACCTCGAGAACGACCTCCAGGCGGCGCCTGACGAGAGCGACGCCGGCCCGGCGCCCAAGGCCGACGCCGACGATCCCGAGGCCGGCTGGGGCGAGACCATCGACAAGGGGGAAGCCGCGCTCCCGGCTTTCAAGAAGACCGCGGTCGAGAACAACACGACCGTGGCGACCGTCGCCAGCGAATACCAGCGCTTCGAGGCGACCGAGGATACCTTCGTGAAGATCCTCAACGACCGCAGCCTGGACAGCGTGGCACTCGACGCGCATTTCTCCGCCGACGACGCGAAGCTTGCGGGCGAGGCGCTGAAGACGCTGTTCAACCGCGACGGGCTGGAGCCCGGCTTTGTGGTGGCCATGCGCGGGTTCCGGCCGAACCGCGAGACGACGATGATGTCGCTGATGCAGGTCTCGATCTACGCCAAGAATGTCTATGTCGGCACGCTGACGCGCAATGCGGCCGGCGCCTTCGTGTCGGGCGTCGACCCCTGGGTCCGCGAGGATTTGTTCAACTATTCCGGCGCCTCCGACCAGGGCGGGCCCAAGCGGCAGTACCGCCTGCTCGACGCGATCTATTCGACGGCAGCACGCAACAAGGTGCCGACCAGCGTCATCGGCGAGGCGATCATGTATCTGTCGCGGGGGCAGGACCTCGACGCCTTTGCCAGCGAGGACCAGCGCCTGGTGCTGATCTATTCGCAGACGCCGCGCGGCCAGGGCGAAATCTCCGGACGGGTGCTCTATGTCGGCGTCCAGGGCGCGCAAAAGAGCCTCGACTGTTTCGTCTTCCAGCAAAGCGACGGCCAGTATGCCTGCGTGACGGGCGACGATCAGGTGCGATCGCTGACCGTCACCAACGGCATGGTCACACCGGTCGCCGGAGTGATGACCTCGACCTTCGGCCCGCGCAAGCATCCGATCCTCGGCACGGTTCGAATCCACAAGGGCGTCGACTGGGCGGCGCCGGTCGGCACGCCGATCGTGGCCGCCTTCGACGGCGCGATCTCCTTTCAGGGCGATGGCGGCGGCTACGGCAATCTGGTGAAGATCACGCATGCCAACGGCCGCGAGACGCGTTATGCGCATATGCAGAAATTCGCCATCGCCAGCGGGGTCGGCACCAAGGTGAAGGCCGGCGACGTCATCGGCTATATCGGCACAACAGGGCTTTCGACCGGCCCGCATCTGCATTTCGAGCTCTATCAGAATGGCGAGGCGATCGACCCGCTGGGCACGGTCACTTCGGTCGCCACCGCCGTTTCCGTCAGCTCCGGCGGCTCAGGTGATTCCGCCGTCGAGACGCTGACCGACCGGATCGTGCACGTCGAAAGCGGCGGCAGCGCCCGTGCCAAGAACCCGCTTTCGTCGGCAACCGGCGCCGGCCAGTTCATCTCCAAGACCTGGATCCGCATGATGAACACCTATCGTCCCGATCTCGCCCGCTCGCTTTCGACCGCCGACCTTTTGGCACTCCGCTACGACGCGACGCTGTCGCGCGAGATGGTGCGCAACCTGGCGCGCGAGGGAGAAGCCTATCTGCGCGCCCGCGGCCACCAGATCACCGCCGGTCGCCTCTATCTTTGCCATTTCCTCGGCATGGAAGGGGCGCATCAGGTGCTGGCGGCGCCGGGCTCGTCGCAATTGACCGCGGTTCTGGGATCAGCCGTCATTCAGGCCAACCCGTTCCTTACCGGCAAGACCGCCAGTTATGTCGTGGACTGGGCCGAGCGGAAAATGGGGCAGAAAGCGCCGCGCGTGGTGACCGATCAGGGCCAGCCGGCGACGACCACGACCGAAATCCGGCAGACGTCTCCGGAATTCGAAAAATACAAGCAGGCGATCACCGCGCTGATAGGTTCGATCCAGAATACGCTGGAGCCCGGCTAACGGCACTGCACAGGGATTTTGACCTCTGTTTGCGTTGGCAGATGGCCTGCACTGAAGATTGGCCGAAACGCCCATCGCGATCGTCATTCTATGGCGGAGCAAGGAGCGAAGCTCCGTCGCGGAGACCCTGAAATCCATGCCTTTACCTTCGCCACGGATCGCAACGGAGCAAAATTCTGCACCGTGGCGGCGCTTCCAAGGCACGGAATGGATCTATGGTCTGCGCCGCGTCGCTTCGCTCCTTGCTCCGCCATAGAATGACGAGTCCCCTGCGTTTGCGCTGATTTCACGCAAATGACCAGGGCGCTGATCTTCGGCACCGCCATCGCGTTGGGCGGCGCGCGCTCACCGGCCGCCTATTGCGTCCTGATCCGCATTTCCACCCGGCGGTTGACCGGATCGTAGGGATTGGCGACGCGCGGATGCGACTTGCCTAAGCCGATCGGCTCGAGGCGGGTCGATTGAACGCCGTTCGCCGTCAGGAAGGCCGCCACCGATTGCGCCCTTCGCTGCGACAGGTCCTGGTTGTAGCGATCCGTACCGGTCGCGTCGGTGTGGCCTTCAACGACGAAGCTGAACGTGCTCAGCCTATTGTCCTTCAGCGCCTTGGCGAACTCGTCCAGCTCCGTGCGGGCGGTCTGGTCGAGCTGGGCCGAATCGAGGGCGAAATTGATCATCATGTCGAGGCTGCCCTTTTGGGGCGCCTCGTTCTTGTCGGCTTTGCTCTTGCACTCTTCTTCGGTGCCGACGCAGATACCGCGCGACGCGCCAAGATTACCCTGGCCAGCGAAGAACTTCACGATGTCTTCCGATTTCTGTAGCGGATCGGCATAAACGTGCGTTGAAAAAAGCACGGTCGCCAATGCCAAGGCTGAGCTGCCCCACCGCATGACCGTCACTCCTGTTTGAGCGGGTTTCGCTGGCGCGCACCATATCAAATCTTGAAGCGATTGTCTGTGAACAAGCGCACGTTGCCGATGGCCGCCACCTGCTAGAGTCTTTCACGTTTTGACGGAAGCGTATCCGGCGTTTTCGAAGTAGTTCTTGCATTCGGCTGCCTCGATGGTT
>NZ_JAIUGS010000014.1:0-122969 GCF_020164735.1 Mesorhizobium sp. ESP-6-4 | reverse complement strand
CTCGCTCACCGCCCGGTCGTCGGTGACCGAAGCGTCGACCACGATCGAGGCGGCGTCGTTGGTGCCGGTGATGTTGATCATAACGTCATGCGTGGTAGTGCCACCGTGGCCGTCATCCGCCTTGATCGTATAGGTCAGGGTGAGATGCTCGCCCGCCGCGAGATAGTCGAAAGCTTGCGGCGTGGAGTTGAACGACCAGTTGATCGCGCCCGATGTGTGGCTGTTGTCGATGACGGGATTGCCGGCCAGGGACAGCATGTTCATGACGTCGGCTGCGTGGAGGGAACCGGTGGTCCCGCCCAAGGTCACTCCCGTCACCGAGGCGTTGACCGTATCATGGATATCGACATCGCTGACGGTCAGCGTACCGTGCGTCGACAAAGGGGCGTTTGTTTCGGTAAGCGTGTCGGCATCGTGATCGCCGGCGGCGACCGTGATCACCGGGGCATCGTTGGTACCTGTGATCACCACCGACAGCGTACCCACGCTGAGCGTGCCGTTCGACATCTTGATCGTATATTGGATCGTGTCCGTGAACTGCTCGCCAGCGCCGAGCGCGTTGATCAGGGGGGCTAGAGTGGTTGCGTCATAATGAATCTTGTTGTCGGTGCCGATCCAGAATTTCGCCCCGCTCGTGCTGTTGGTTTCGATGACGTTCGCACCGTCCTGGATCAGCAGGTCCTTATTGTAATCAGCGAACGCCTTGTTGGTGACGACAATCCCGGCCCCTCCGTCATCGTTCTTGATGCCGTCGTCCACCGAATAGATCGTCGTCTTGGTTCCGCCGCCGCTCGCCGCGAGAACGTCGAATGTGAACAGGAGGCTGCCGTCCTCGCTGCCGGATTGCGTCAGATTGGCTGCCGCGCCCGAATTCGAAAACGTGACGGTCGAGCCTGAAACTGTTGTGGTCGCCATTGCCAATTACCCCCTGTGATCCCTTTGCGAACGACCAAAGTGTTCGCCCCGACGGTTACTGCTGATCCTGGTGCGGACGACGCAAGCGAATGCTTCCGCCCGCGGCGGTTGGTCAGGACCAAGCCACTCTGATTGAACGTAAAGACTTCTCTCGCCGAGAGACAAAACCCCACCCCAGAGCGCTTGCACGCTCGCACCCAACGTTCCTAGCTGGCGTGCCCCCCTTCGGTCGCCGCAATCGCGGGACAAGCAAACCTATATCCAGGTATATTAGCTTTTTACGATTTGGAAACCATAACGGGATATATATCCCCGCGTAATGTTAACGATTCATTAAACATTTAACAAATCTGCCACCCCATCTATTATGCCTGTGTCTCCCAAAGTGGGCTGCGATTTGGAGGGAATGATATGCACAAAACAAAGACTTAAAGTGCACGGCCCGAGTCCGTCTCGGCGCAGCGTCATTTGATGGCGCAGCGTTGACTTCGCCATCGCTCGGTCGCTGGCATTTCTGTTGGAAATTTTATCGGAACATGTAGTGCTGCGTGCAACCGACAAAGCAGGCTCGCCGTCAACCAATGGCGCAAAGGCTGCCAGAGCGCGGTCGCCAACGTCTTCCGATGTCAGCCAGCCAGGCTGTCCTGCTCCACGGCGTTCGGGTCGCCCGGCGCCGTCGCCCAGGCGAGCTCGACCAGCGTCACCGTGCGCCGGCCGGCGCCGTCGACCTGGCAGACGATGAGGCCCTGCTCCTCGATATAATCGAGCAGCCGGCGCGCGCGGCGCAGCGAATGCGAACCGTAAGCCCGCGCGATCGCCGCGTCGCTCGGGCAAGGCCAGCCTTCCTTGGCGGCGCGCGCGATCATCATGAACACGCCCTGCATGTCTTCGGGCAGCAGCGAGGCGCGCACGGAAACGTCGCGCCAGGCGTCGTCCTCGGCCATGTCGGAGCCGACGCCGGCGCGGGCGCGCGTCAGCATGCGGCGGAACTCCGAAAGGTCGGGCACCACGGAGGCGAGCCCTTCGATGCGGCAGCGGACCACGAACTCCTGGTAGAGCACGCCGATGACGCGGAACCCGGCATCCGGCTCGGCCAAGATGGCGCGCAGGATGCGGTCCATCCGCTCGCGCCGTTCGGCCAGATCTTCGGCGCTTGGCTGCGGTTCCATCGGCTCGGGGCGGATGTCCAGCGGCGCGGCCTTGGCCGCCATCAATTGGTCGAGCAGGTCGGGCGAAGGCCGGCGCTGCGGCCTGACCGTCTCCGGCGGCGGCGCGGCAAGAATGATCGAGCGCGCATCTTCGAGCGCGGCTCCCGGCATCGGCATCAGCCGCGGCGTACCGTTGCGCGGGCTGGTTTCGGTCTGGCCGATGCGCATGCCGAGCGGACGGCGCGACAAGGCAGGACCGAGCGCCATGAAATGCCCGCGCTCCAGGTCGCGGAAAGCTTCGGCCTGGCGCCGTTCCATGCCGAGCAGGTCGGCGGCGCGCGCCATGTCGATGTCGAGGAAGGTCCGGCCCATCAGGAAGTTGGAGGCTTCCGCCGCGACGTTCTTGGCGAGCTTCGCCAGCCGCTGCGTGGCGATGATGCCGGCAAGCCCGCGCTTGCGGCCGCGGCACATCAGATTGGTCATGGCGCCCAGCGAGAGCTTGCGTGCCTCGTCCGAAACCTCGCCGGCGGCGGCGGGCGCGAAGAGCTGCGCCTCGTCGACGACCACGAGCATCGGATACCAGTGGTCGCGCGCGACCTCGAACAGTCCGCCGAGGAAGGCCGCGGCCCGCCGCATCTGGTTCTCGGCATCGAGCCCTTCGAGGTTGAGCACCGTCGAGACGCGGTGGATGCGCGCCCGCTCGCCAGCCGCCTGCAGGCCGCGTTCGGTATGTTCCTCCGCGTCGATCACCAGATGGCCAAAGCGTTCACCCAGAGACACGAAGTCGCCTTCCGGGTCGATGATGGTCTGCTGCACCCAGGGCGCGCTCTGCTCCAGAAGACGGCGCAGCAGATGCGACTTTCCCGAGCCCGAATTGCCCTGCACCAGCAGGCGGGTCGCCAGCAACTCCTCAAGGTCGAGGGCCGCCGACGCGCCTGCCGTCGTCTGCCCCATCTCGATTGCAACGGTCATATTTCGACTCGGATCGTCTCCCTGCGCGCGACGGGCTTATCAACCCGAGCGCGGTGCGTCGAGCTTGCCGGCCATCGGCCAACCGATGTCCACATCTAAGGGCGGGCGGCCCGTCCCTGGGGCCGAATGGGCGGCAGGCTGTTCGGCAATCGCACTGGTCGGACCACCATTTCGCTGGCGCAATCCAACCATTGGCGTATCATTCTTTTCAGAGAGGGTTCATGGCAGGAGGAGGCCAATGAACATCGCTGCGGAAGTGCCGGTCCCGGACCTGACGGTGCAAGACCTTGTTTCGTCTGCTCTTTCGAGCTTTCGCGCTGGCGACACCGTGTCCACACGCGCCATGCTCGATGCCATACGCCACGCCGACCCCGCCTGCGTGGACAGCGACGACCATCTGGTCGAGCTAATCGTGATGACCGCCGTTGGTAAGACCATGGGCGTCGTCTTCGACCACCGCTCGCCCGATGAGCGGTTGCCACGGCTGTCCTAGCGAGCCCGTCGGCTGAAGCCTTCGCTAACGTCGTCAATGACGAACTGACAGACGCTTCGGCTAAGCTCAGGCGGCGCCCGATAGCTCCTTCCTAGCTGCCCAGCGGATGCGGCATGTAGCCGACAAAGCCGGCAATCTTCCAGCGTCCGCCCACCTTGCGGCAGAAGTAGAGCGTCTGCCATTTGAGCCGGTCGACGCCGCCGTCGGCCTTGGCGACCGAGCCGTCGAACTTCTTGTGCAGCACCGCGCGATCGCCGTCGACATCGATGTCGCGCATGTTGGTGACGCGAAACAGCGCTTCGCGCAGCGGCTCGGCGAATTTCGTCGCCGCGGTTTCCTTGGCCTGCCGCAGCCATTCGTCGCGATAGACCTCCAGCCGGGGGAACTGCAGCCGCCAGGCATCTGCATTGGCAAGGAAATGCGCATGCATGCCGAAGAAGCTTTCCGCGATGAAATCGTCCTCGACCATCGACCAGTCCTGACCGAGGAAGGCGTCGATATCGCGCCGCACCAGCATTTCCCACAGCGCGTGGCGGTCGGCATCGCCTTCCGGAAACGGATTCTTGTCGAAGGTCATGCCGATCTCCCTCATATGCGCGGCCGATTTCAAGCCGCGTCGAGCGCAAGATGCTCAGGCTTCTGTAATAAAGCAACATGGATTTCGAAAGAATGTTGCTTTCCGACATTGGCTCTAGGAGGATCGTGCCGACAGGCGTAGACGGCTATGTAACCCCGGTTCCCGTCGCCGATTGAAGGAGGCTCCCCTTGTCCAAGCAGTGCTTTGGGAAATCCCACGTTCCGCTCTCGCCCGCCGTCCGCGCCGGCGATTTCGTCTATATTTCCGGTCAAGTGCCGGTGGGCAGCGACGGGCTCGTGATCAAGGGCGGCATCGCCGAGCAGGCCGAGCAGGTGCTGCAGAACGTCAAAGCGGCCCTGGCGCTCGCCGGCTGCACCATGGACGATGTGGTGAAGACCACCGTCTGGCTGGAGGACGCGCGCGATTTCGGCACATTCAACACCGTTTATGCAAAACATTTCCCGAAGGATCCGCCGGCGCGGACCACGGTCGAATCGCGCCTGATGATCGACATCAAGATCGAAGTCGAAGCCGTCGCCTATCGGCCGATCTGATCGCCCGGTCGGATCGCTTGAAGCAATTCCAGAAAAAGTGCTTAGCGGTTAGTTCGGCGACTTCGCCGTAGCCTTCCGTCCGGAATTGCGTGAAACGAACAGACAAAGCGAGTGGCACCAATGCAGTTCGATCTCCTGATCAAGGGCGGGCGCCTCATCGATCCCGCATCGGGCCTGGACGCGCCACGCGATGTTGCCATTGCCGATGGCCGCGTCACCGCGATCGACGCCGCCATCAATGCCGAGGCGGCGAGTGAAGTCGTCGATGCCAGGGATTGCATCGTCACGCCCGGCCTGATCGACCTGCACAGCCACGTCTATTGGGGCGGCACCTCGCTCGGCGTCGACGCCGACCGGCTCGCCGCCAAGAGCGGCACCACCACTTTCGTCGATGCCGGCAGCGCCGGCGCCGGCAATTTCCTCGGCTTCCGCCGCCATGTCATCGAGCGCTCGAAGGTCCGCATCCTCGCTTACGTCAACATCTCCTTTGCCGGCATATTTGGCTTCGCCAAAACCGTATCCGTCGGCGAATGCGGCGATCTCAGGCTTTGCGAGCCGCGCGAGACGGTGGCGGCGGTGCGCGAGCACGCCGATGTCGTCGTCGGCGTCAAGGTCCGTTCCGGCAAGCATGCCGGCGGCTTGAGCGGCATCGCGCCTGTCGACCTCGCGCTCGAAGCCGCCGACAAGGCCGGCCTGCCGCTGATGACGCATATCGACGAGCCGCCGCCCGGCCGCTCGGAAGTGCTGCCCAGGCTGCGCCGCGGCGACATTCTCACCCATTGCTTCCGGCCTTTCCCCAACGCGCCGGTCTTTGCCTCCGGAGCGGTGCGGCCGGACATGCGGCTGGCGCGCGAGCGCGGCGTCATCTTCGACATCGGCCACGGCATGGGTTCCTTCGACTTCGAGGTGGCGAAGGCGATGCTTGCCGAAGGCCTCGCGCCCGACGTCATCTCCAGCGACGTGCATCTCTACTGCGTCGACGGTCCGGCCTTCGACATATTGGTCTGCATGTCGAAGCTCATGGCGCTCGGCATGCCGCTGGTCGAGGTGCTGCGCGCGGCGACGCAGCGGCCGGCGGAGGCGATCGCAAGGCCGGAACTCGGCACGCTGAAGGTCGGCGGCACCGGCGACGTCGCCGTGTTGAAGCTGCAGCCCGGCCGCTTCACCTTCGTCGATGCTGTTGGAGCGTCACTGGTCGCGGACCAGCGACTAGTCTCCAACGGCATCGTCATCGGCGGCAAATGGTGGCCGAACGAAGCGCCCGACCACAATGAGACGGAGCACTTCGAGGCCCATGCGCAACATACGCATGTGGATGTGGCGGCGAGGCATTTTGGGCGATGATTGGCCAATCTCCTCCCTTGTGGAGGAGATGCCCGGCAGGGCAGAGGGGGGGCGCGAAGGAACGCGGCGCTTGCGAGTTCGAGGTTCCTCGCCCCACGAAGTGGGGAGAGGTGGCTCGGCGAAGCCGAGACGGAGAGGGGAGCGCTCTACGAAGACCCCCTCTCCGTCCGCTTCGCGGACACCTCTCCCCCGCCCTTGGCGGGGGCGAGGAACCTCAGTTTTGAGACGCTGGCGGGACAGCGCCCCCCCTCTGGCCTGCCGGCCATCTCCCCCACGAGGGCCCACGAGGGGGAGATTGCTGCTTCACCGCATTGCGTTGCTCGGCTCACCATACACCGGCGGCGCTATCCCCTCCATGCGCGCCTTGAGCTGCAGCGCCACATATTTCGAGTAGAATCTCGACAGCGCCAGATTGCCGCCGTGGAACCATAGCGCTTCCTGCGCCGTCGGCTTCCACATATTGCGCAATTCGCCCTGCCATGGACCCGGATCGCCCTTCACGCCGGAGCCAAGGCCCCAGCACGGACCTACCTTGTCGGCGACCTCGCGCGAGACTATCCCCGCTACCGTCTCGTTCATCGACTGGTAGCCGGTGCAGCAGACGATCGCGTCGACGGCGAGCTCGCTGCCGTCTTCAAACAGGATGCCGTCCGGCGTCAGCGACTTGATGCTGACACCGCTCTTCACCTGGATCTCACCGTTCAGGATCAACTCGCAAGCGCCGACATCGATGTAATAGCCCGAGCCTGTCCGATAGGCTTTCATCAACAGTCCTGTCTCGTCCTCGCCGAAGTCGATGGCGAAGCCGCTGTTGCTGAGGCGCTGGTAGAAATCCGCGTCGCGCGCCCGGATCACATCATAAAGCGCCCGCTGGCCCTTCGGCACCAGCGCGAAGGGCGTTGAGGCGACGATCATGTCGGCCTTGTCGGTGGTGATGCCGCGCGCCAGCGCCTTTTCCGAGAAGATCTCGAAGCCGATATCCATCAGCGTGTCGGACTTCACCACCGTCGTCGGCGAGCGCTGCACCATGGTGACCTTGGCGCCCGCTTCCCACAGGTCGACGCTGACATCGTGGCCTGAGCTTGCAGCACCTATCACCGCCACGCGCTTGCCGCGAAACTTCTCGCCGGTGGAATATTGGCTGGAATGCAGAAGCTCGCCCTTGAAGCTGTCGGCGCCCGGCAGCTCGATCTGCCGCGGCGGGCCGTAGGCGCCGGTAGCGAAGACGATATGCTTCGGCTTCAGCGTGATGCGCTGGCCGACGCGGTCGACCACCACGGTCCAGACTTTTTCGGCCTCGTCATAGGCGGCGCTGATGCATTTGGTGGCGACCCAGTAGTTCAGCTCCATGACGCGGGTATACATCTCCAGCCAGTCGCCCATCTTGTCCTTGGGCGTGAAGACCGGCCAGTTTTCCGGGAACGGAATGTAGGGCAGATGATCGTACCAGACGGGATCGTGCAGCACGAGCGAGCGGTATCGGTTGCGCCAGGAATCGCCGGCGCGCGCGTTCTTCTCGATGATCAGCGTAGGGACGCCGAGCTGGCGCAGCCGGGCGCCGAGCATGATGCCGCCCTGCCCGCCGCCGATCACCAGGCAATAGGGCTGCTCATGCACGCCGAGATCGCGCGCCTCGCGTGCCCGTGCTTCCGCCCAGGTCTCGCGGTTCGGGTCGGCCTTGTGGCGGATGCCGAGTGGCCGCGCCGGCCCCTTCCGTTCCTCGAACCCCTTGAGTTCGCTCATCGCCGTGAACAGCGTGCGGCAGCGGCCGTCCTTGAGCCGCAGGATCCCCTCGCCGCGCGCCACCGCCGTCTCGAATGTGAACCAGGCCTCGACGGTGCCGTCGTCGACGCTGGGCTCTCCGGACAGCCGCCAGTGCGAGGGTTGCGCCAAGTGGAGCGTGGCCTTGAGCATTTCGCGGATCGCCGCCTGCCCCTCCATGGTCTTGATATTCCAGGTGAAGGTCAAGAGATCGCGCCAGTAGCAATCCTGCGCGAAGAGGTTCGTCGTCGCCTCGATATCGCCGGCCCCGAGCGCCCGGCCGAATGAGCCGAGCCAGGTTGCCGCCTGTTGCGATGGTGCGATGTCGAGCATTTTTCTTCGTTCCCTTTTTGTTCGAATTCTTTTATCCTTTTCGGTCGACCTTGTGAAGCGTATCGTCAAGGTCGAGGACAAGGAAGTGAAACTCTTGCCCAAGGAATACGACATCCTGCGCATCATCGTGCAATATGCCGGCAAGGTGCTGACCCATCAGTTCCTGATGAAGCAGATCTGGAACGACTCGACCGACGTCCAGTATCTCAGGGTCTATGTGCGCCAGCTGCGGCAGAAGATCGAGAAGACACCGGACCAGCCGCGCTACATCATCACCGAGACGGGAGTGGGATACCGTTTGCGCGAGGTTGAGTAGCTGAGGCAAGCCGTGCTGGTTGGCCGAAACCTTCCAACTTCGTCATCCCTGGGCGGAGCAGCCGCGAAGCGGCGTCGCGGAGACCCTGGGATCCATTCCGTTACCTGGATTGTAGAGCGCAGCGGCGCAGAATTCTGCACCGTGAGCAGCGCTCCTATGTCACGGAATGGATCCTCGGGTCTGCGCGCGTCGCTTCGCTCCTTGCTCCGCCCGTGGATGACGAAGCGTTCAGCCGGCCGGTCTTCGACAACCTAGTCCGCCGACAGGTCCGCAGTCCGCGCCAGGGCGCTGCCAAAACCGTTGAGCGAGATGGTGAAGGAAATCGGCTGCGCAGTGTCGGCCGCCGTGGCGTTGACCTTCAGCGTGGTGCCGTTCTGCAGCAACGGCGTGATATTGGCGTCGAACGTCACCGGTACCAGGCAACCTACCGCCTGGCAGGTGTTGAACTGCAACGTGCCATCCAGCTTCTTGTCGTCGATTTCGAACGAGATCCCGTTGGCCAAGGCAAGCCCGAAGGGCAGCGCCAGCGTGCCGGCGGCGTCCTGACCGGTCTTGGTCGTCAATTCGATCGCCAGCAGCCGCTGGCCGCTCTGCTTGTTGAACTGCTGATGCGACAGGCTGCAGACCTTGTTGGTGCCGGTGACCTGGCAGTTGACCGTCCAGTCGCCATGCGTCTCCGACAGCGCCGAGGCGCCGCCCGGCAGCTGCGGCTTGGCCGCTGCGTCGCCTGACTGAGCGGCCGCGGGCGCCACCTTGTCGGCCTTATTTTGCGCGGCAACTCCCGCTGCCGGCACACCGGCAATGCAGGCGGCTGCCAGCATCGCCGCGAGATACGCGTATTTCGTCCTCATGAGATCCCTTCTTAGCCGCCGCCCGCGTCAGCTAAAAGCTGACCTTCAGAGACGCGCTGACCGCATTCTGCTTGACCGTTTTGCCCAAAGGCGTCGTCGTACCTGACAGCCAACCCGACGCCGTTGACGCCATCGAGCTCCAGCCCGGCGCCGACCCGATAGAGGGGCGAATCGATGGCTTCCGTCAAGTGCAATGCCGGATTGCCGGACAGATTCTCGGCGGCGGCGCAACGCCCCTCGATCTCCCACTGCTTGGTGGAGAACTCGACGCCGGCCTTTCCGCAGATGCGGGAACTGGCGATGGCCCTGACCGGGATGTCGGCCCGATCTCCAGCGCCGGCGTCGCGGCATAGCCAATCGCGCGGCTTCGGTGAGCCGCATCACGTTTCGCGGTTACCCATGGCGCTATTGGCTGCCCGCATTATATGAAATGTATGGTTTTTTGCATGGGAGCCGCGCGGATGCTTCGTCACAGTCTGTCTGTTCTTGCAGGCACAGTGCTGGCGGCCTCGGTTTGTCTGATTGCGCCGTCTTATGCGCAGATCGTCATCCCGACGAATCGCAACGCATTGGTGCAGCAAAATGAGCTGCAGCAGTTGCAGAACCGCTTGCAGCGGCAGCAATACCAGCAGCAGCAGCAAATCTATCGCGAGCTCGACCGGCCGGCCCCGCCCAGGAGCCAGCCCGATGTGCCGGTATTTGACAAGACATGCCGGATGGAAGCGGTCGGCAACACGATTTCCAGGGTTTGCCGCTGACATTTTGTTTTTTTCAGTTTATTAGCCGACTTACTTGCCGGCAAAATGCCGGATTGCAAGGGCGGTGGTTCTAGAGCAATTCCAGGAAAAGTGTGACACGGTTTTCCGTCAGGAATTGCGTCAAAACTAAAGAGATGGAGCGGGTCGCCGTTTCCGTGAAACGGTGAAACGCTCTAGAGTTTGCAGGAGGACAGGTTTTTGCCCGCGCGGATAGCGTATGGCAGGGATGCTGCTCTGACGGAATTTGGAATGGCAACAACCAAGAAGAAAGCAGTCCGCAGAGCCAGGAAAGGCCAACGCATCCGCCAGGTGGCGGCCATTCCATATCGGGTGCGAGAAGACGGCAATCTCGAAGTGCTGCTGGTCACCTCGCGCACCACGCGGCGCTTCATCGTGCCGAAGGGCTGGCCGATGAAGGGCAAGAGCGGGCGCAAGGCGGCAATGATCGAAGCCCGGGAGGAAGCCGGCGTGCTCGGGAGGACGCTGAAGCAGCCTGCCGGCACCTATTCCTATTGGAAACGCATGCCCGACGGCTTCATTCGGGTCGACGTTGTGGTCTATCTGCTCGAGGTCGCCGAGGAGCTTGTCGACTGGCAGGAAGCCGCGAACCGGCAGCGCGCATGGCTTCCGGCGGTCGACGCCGCCCTGCTCATCGACGAACCGGACCTTTCCACGCTGCTGAGGGATTTGACCGTTCCGTCAGCAAACGCGGCATAAGCAACCATCTTTTCAGTGCCGTCCGGCCGTACCGGCGTGCCGGCCCACGGCCGCGGCTTCAGGTGCGCGTCCTCATTCGCTGCTTGACTCATGCATATCCCAATGGTTATACGTCAATCAATAGCCACTGGGTTATCGGTTAAAAATGACGACCGCGCATGACATGCTGTTCAGGACGCTCGCCGATCCGACGCGACGCGCCATCTTCGAACGCCTCTGCCGTCACGGCGAGCAGACGGTCGGAGCCCTGACCGCCCAGGCCGGGGTGTCGCAGCCGGCGGTATCGAAGCATCTGGGCGTCCTCAAGGAGGCGGGACTGGTGCGCGACCGCCATGAGGGCCGCCAGACCCATTACAGCGCCCAGCTCAAGGCGCTCGCGCCGTTGATGGACTGGACGCGCCACATGGCGGGGTTTTGGGAAAGCCGCTTCGACGATCTGGAAGACCTGCTCAAAAGGATGGATCAATGAATGAGGCCGCAACGCGCTCCGTCATCGTCGAGCGCGAGATACCTTTTCCGCCGGAAAAGATCTGGCGCGCGCTCACCCAACCGCATCTCATCGAGGAGTGGCTGATGAAGAACAGCTTCAAGCCGGTCGTGAACCATCGCTTCAACATGAGCGCCGAATGGGGCGGCGTCGACTGCCAGGTGCGGACGGTCGAGCCCAACCGGACCCTGTCCTACAGCTGGGACACCAAGGATCTCGAGAGCGTGGTCACCTGGACGCTCACCCCGACGGGCAAGGGCACGCGTTTGCGCATGGAGCAGGTCGGCTTCCGCACCGACCAGGAGCCGTATTACCGCGGCGCCACGGTCGGCTGGAAGCGCAACTTCACGGCCCTGGAGCAGCTGCTTTCGCGGATCGATTGAAGTCCGCCGAAGCCTCAAAAGACAGACACGGTCCCAGCGGGGCGGCAAACCGCTAGCGTAAGCAATGGAGGCACCAAAATGAAGATCAAGCTGACCAGCATTTATGTCGACGACCAGGAAAAGGCTCTTGGCTTCTATACCGAAATTCTGGGCTTCACCAAGAAGGCCGACTTCACCAATGGGCCGTTTCGCTGGCTGACTGTCGTCTCGCCTGACGATCCGGACGGCACCGAACTGCAGCTGGCCCTCAACGACAATCCGGCGGCAAAGACTTATCAGCAGGCCATCTTCAAGCAAGGCCAGCCGGCGCTGATGCTGTTCACCGACGACATCAAGAGCGACCATGAGCGCATCAAGGCCAATGGCGGCAGTTTTGCCATGGCGCCGACCGCGGTGACCGGCGCGACCATCGCGCAGCTCAACGACACCTGTGGCAACCTCATTCAGCTTTCGCAACTGGCGCACTGGTAGAGAGCTCGATCCGTATCGTCATTCGCAAGGGAGGTTATATTGAACTGGAGCAAGTGGATCAGGCAGCTTCACCGCTGGCTTTCGATCATCTTCACCGTCACCGTCATTGCCAATTTCGCTGCCATGGCCATGGGCCCGCCGCCCGCCTGGATCGTCTATTCGCCGTTGATTCCGCTTTTCCTGCTGCTGTTCAGCGGCCTCTATATGTTCGTGCTGCCCTATGCCGCCAGATGGCGCGGGGAGCCGGCGGGCGAGCGCACGGGATCGGCCTGATGGCAAAGACGAAATCGAAGGCTGCCGGATCCGCGGACGCCAAACCTGTCCTGCTTTCGGGCGGCAACCCGCAGATCGCCAAGGGCTATGGCGATGCTCCGGTGCAGGCCTATATCGCGGCGATGCCGGGCTGGAAGAGCGAAGTCGGGCGCCGGCTCGACCAGCTCATCATGCAGGCCGTCCCTGGTGTGCAAAAGGCTGTCAAATGGAACTCTCCCTTCTACGGCATGGAAGGCGAAGGCTGGTTCCTCGGCATCCATTGCTTCGCCAGATACATCAAAGTGGCGTTCTTCCGCGGCCTGTCGCTGAAGCCCGTGCCGCCTGTCGAATCCAAGAGCAAGGACACACGCTATTTCCACATCCACGAGAACGAGCCGATCGACGAGGCGCAGTTCGTCTCCTGGGTGAAGCAGGCAAGCCGGCTGCCCGGCGAACGGATGTAAGCGCACGAAAAATCAAGCGCCATCTCCCCGAAAGGGCCATGGTGGCGATCTCTTATCCAGCATCGAGGAGAACCGGACATGCAACAAGGCGACGTACAGGACGGCAAGTCTGCGTCCGAACTGATCGACGGACGGATCAAGGAGTTGGGCGACTGGCGGGGCGAGACGCTTGCCCGGCTCCGCGCTCTTATCAGGGAGGCAGCGCCCGAAGCCGTCGAGACATGGAAATGGCGCGGCGTCCCTGTCTGGGAGGATGCCGGCATGATCTGCACCGGCGAGACTTACAAGGCCGTCGTCAAGCTGACCTTCGCCAAAGGCGCGGCGCTGCCCGATCCCAAGAAGCTCTTCAACTCCAGCCTGGAAGGCAACACCCGGCGCGCCATCGATTTCAAGGAAGGCGACAAGATCGACGCCGACGCCCTGAAGGCGCTCGTCCGCGAGGCCGTTGCGCTCAACAAATTCAAGACCAAGCGCTGAGACGAGACTGTCGCGCGGCGCTATCGGATTGATGTTGCCGGCTTTTTCTTCCGCGCCCTCGCACCGTAACCGATATTAGGCACGAAATATCGGCATCAAGCGTGTAAGCGTCCTTCTGTTGCTGAGCAATAACTCATGAAACAAATACTGGGCAAATTTATCGACCGTTAATCCAGGCACGTTATTTGGATTGATGTCGCCAGTAACCGGACGACATGTGGGGAAGAACATCGTCTCAACCGGCGGATGAGCCAGTCGGACAGACACCGAGGGGGCCTGCGCACGCGCCATGGGAATGGGATGAAGCTCTCATCGACCGATGCCGCCCCGCGTCTCATCGGGCTGGTCTGGCCCTTCGTCGCGGTCGTCCTGATCCAGGCGCTGATTGCGACCCTCAGCCTCCACACGTTGTCAGCCGTCCGCGCCTATGTCGGCGGCGAAAGCCAATGGTCGAAGGGGCAGAAGCACGCCATCTATTTCCTCAGCCTTTATGCCGACACCGGCCGGGAAGAGTATTTCAGCGAATATCGTCAGGCCATCGCCGTGCCGCTGGCCGATCGCGCCGCGCGGCTTGCGCTCGAACAGGCTGAGCCCGACACGAATGCGGCCAGGCTTGGCTTTCTCGGCGGCAACAACCATCCCGACGATGTCGCCGGCCTGATCTGGCTGTTCCGGAATTTCCGCGGCGTCAGCTATCTCGACACGGCGATCCGCCACTGGACGGCTGCCGACGAGATGATTCTCGCCATCCAAAGACTTGGCGACGACATGCATCGCAGGCTCGAAAAAGGGCCGCCATCGTCAGCCGAGATCGCTCTCTGGAAAGTGCAAATCCACCAGATCGACCACCGGATCGGGCCGCTCGCCAAGGACTTTTCGGACAGTCTCGGCGAGGGATCGCGCTTCATCAAGACGGCGCTGACGGCGGCCAATCTCGCGACAGCCGCGCTGCTTATCCTGCTCGCCGTCTGGCGCACGCGAAAGCTGATGAAACAGCGCCAGGCATTTCAGACAGCCCTCAGCGCCGAGCGCGAGCGGGCTCAGATCACATTGGCCTCGATCGGCCAGGCTGTCATCAGCACCGATGCCAAGGGGCGGCTGGACTATATGAATGCCGGAGCGGAAAGGCTGCTTGCCTGCTCTTTAGCCGCCGCCAAAGGCAGATCGGTCGCCTCGTTGTTCCGGCTCGTGGACAAGGACAGCGGCGTCGAGGAGACCGATCTGATCCCGCGCCTGCTGGCGGGCGAGCCGCGCCGCTCCAATGTTCGCCCGCAGCTTCTGGAGCGCCCCGACGGTTCGGTCGTGCCGGTGGCGCTGAACGGCGCTCCGCTGATCGTTTCCGGCTCGATCCTGGGTTGCGTCCTGGCCCTGCAAGACATGACGCGCGAGCAGGACTATATCGAGCGCCTGTCGTGGCAGGCATCGCATGATGCGCTGACCGGTCTCGTCAACCGCCGCGACTTCGAGAAGCGTCTGGCGAGTGCGATCTCCGAAGACCCGGAGAAGTCGCGCCGGCACGCGCTGATGTATCTCGACCTCGATCAGTTCAAGCTGGTCAACGATACCTGCGGCCACGCCGCCGGCGACCAGTTGCTGCGCCAGATCTCGGCGCTGCTCGCCAACGAGCTGCCGCCCGGCGACATCCTGGCGAGACTGGGCGGCGACGAGTTCGGCGTGCTGCTCTTCGATTGCGATGCCGATTGTGCCGCCGCCACCGCCGAACGATTGCGCGCCACGGTCCAGGATCTGCACTTCTCCTGGGAAGGGCGTCCCTTCAACATCAGCGTCAGCATCGGCATGGTCGAGGTCGCCAATGTCGGCATGACGCTGGAGGAGGTGCTGCGCGCCGCCGACGTCGCCTGCTACATGGCCAAGGAAAAAGGCCGCAACCGCGTCCAGCTCCACAGCGACGGCGACAGGGCGCTGCGCGAGCGCTTCGGCGAGATGGCCTGGGTGCAGCGCCTGCATGCCGCGCTGGATGAGAACCGCTTCCGGCTGCATGCGCAGGAGATCGCGCCGCTGCGGGACGATGCTGCCGAGCCGGGCGCGCATGTCGAAATCCTGCTCAGGCTGACCGACGAGGACGGCAGCTTCGTCACCCCGCAGAGCTTCATTCCGGCGGCGGAGCGCTATGGACTGATGCCGGCGATCGACCGCTGGGTGATACGCAACGCCTTCGCCATATTGGCGTCGCGACGCACCGATCCGCGCGCGACGCCGATATCCACCTGCGCGATCAATCTCTCCGGCGCCACTTTCGGCGACGAGACGTTTCTCGGCTTCATGCGTGAGCAGTTCGCCGCGCACGCCATTGCGCCCGAAACGATCTGCCTGGAGATCACCGAGACCAGCGCCATCGCCAATCTGACCGAGGCCATGCGCTTCATCGCCGATCTGCACGGGCTGGGCTGCCGCTTCGCGCTCGACGATTTCGGCTCCGGCATGTCGTCCTTCGCCTATCTGAAACATCTGCCGGTCGACTACCTCAAGATCGACGGCGGCTTCGTCAAGGACATGCTCGACGACCGCATCGACCGCGCGATGGTCGAGATGATCCATCACATCGGCAAGGTGACGGGAAAACGCACCATCGCCGAATTCGTCGAAAGCGATGGCATCGTCGAAGCCTTGAAGGCGATCGGCGTCGACTACGCGCAGGGCTATGCCATAGCGAGGCCTCAGCCATTCGACGCGACGACGGTGCTGGGCAGCCATCCAGGTGCAAAGGCGGACGCGTGGAACGGAGTGGCAGGGGCCTTGCGCCGCAAGGCGGGTTAAGCGCTTTGCTTTCCGGATCCGGCCTGCCGTTCCAGCAGGATCGTCGGCTTCTCGTGGTAGGTGGTCCGCAAAATTTCTTTATAGCCGTTCCTTTCGGCCACCTTCTGCGAAGCGCCGTTTTCCGGATCGATGATGCAGACCGTTCTTGCCTGTCCGAACGCCTCATCGCTCCAGGCGACGATCCGCCCCACGACTTCGCTCGCAAGCCCTTGGCCATGCGCCTCCGAGGCCAGCGCCCAGCCGGCCTCCGGCACGCCTTCGAGAGACGGCACGATCTCGCGCTTGAGGTCGTGGAAGCCGGCCTCGCCGATGAAGCGCCCCGTCGCCTTGTCCTCGATCGCCCAGAATCCATAGCCGATCAGCGACCATAGGCCGGCATGGCGCAGAAAGCGCATCCAGCTCTCCTCGCGCGTGCGCGGCTTGCCGCCGATGAAACGGGTGACGGCAGGCTCCGCCCACATGGCGGCATAGGTTTCGAAATCGTCCAGCCTGTGCGGCCGCAAAACGGTGCGCGCCGTTTCGAGAAGCGGCACGCCGGCTTCCATCTTGATGCTCATGGCATTGCCCTTCATTGACCCGACAGCGCTTAGCAAAACAGCACGCTCGATCAAGAGCCAGGCCATTGCGTTGGCTCTTCCAGCCATAACGGCCATGGCACGGCTGCATCGCTATGGGCTTTTCGCCCGGCGATGCTAGTTTGCGCGCGAAGCCGACCGGAAACGCAAGTCGACCGAAGGAAGAACCATGGACACCACAGACCTGTTGCTGGCGATCGCGCATCACCTTCTGGTGTTCTCGCTGGCCGGCATCATCGGCGCCGAGTTCGTGCTGGTGCGCGGCGATTTGGCAGCGGCGACGCTGAAGCGCCTTGCCGGCATCGACCGTCACTACGGCGTCATTGCCGCGCTGATCGTCATCGTCGGCATCTGCCGGGTGTTCTTCGGGCTGAAGGGCTGGGAATTCTACGTCTACAATTGGGTGTTCTGGGCAAAGATGGCGGCCTTCGTCATCGTCGGCCTGCTGTCGATTGTGCCGACCATGCGCTTCCTCTCCTGGAACAGGCAGGCGAGCGGCAATCCGTCTTTCGCGGTGCCGGCGGCGGAATTGGCCTCGGTGAAGAACTATGTCCGCGCCGAGGGCTTTATCTTCCTGCTCATTCCAGTTTTTGCCGCGGCCATGGCGCGCGGCTACGGATATTAAAACTTTACTGAGTCAGACGGCCTCGACCGGAAACGTCTCATCCAACGGCGCGATCGGCACCAGCGGGGCGGGCACGTCGGTGGTCTTTTCCTTCGACTTGCAGATGTCGGCGATGACGCAGACCGGGCAATCGGGCTTGCGCGCCTTGCAGACATAGCGGCCATGCAGGATCAGCCAGTGATGCGCATGGCGCATATATTCGGCGGGGATGACCTTGAGCAGCCCCTGTTCGACCTGATCCGGCGTATTGCCGGGCGCCAGCCCGATACGGTTGCCGATGCGGAAGATATGCGTGTCGACCGCCATGGTATGCTGGCCGAAGGCGACGTTGAGCACGACATTGGCGGTCTTGCGCCCGACGCCCGGCAGCTTCACCAGCTCGTCGCGATCCGGCGGCACCTGGCCTGCATAATCGTCGATCAGCGCCTTGGACAGCGCGATCACGTTCTTGGCCTTGTTGCGCCACAGACCGATGGTGCGGATATAGTCGCCGACCTTGGCCTCGCCCAATGCCAGCATCTTGGCCGGTGTGTCGGCCGCGGCGAACAGCGCCTTGGTCGCCTTGTTGACGCCGGCGTCCGTCGCTTGCGCCGACAGCACCACCGCGACCAGCAGGGTGAAGGCGTTGACATAGTCGAGCTCGCCTTTCGGCTCAGGCCGCTGCACGGAAAAGCGCCGGAATATCTCATGCACCTCGGCGGGGCTGTAGAGCGACCGCGTGGCGGCTTTTCGCGGCCGTCGACCAGGCGCCCGTCCGCCGCCCGGGATAGCGGGCTGAGGTTTTTTGACAGCTGCGGATTTTTTCGACTTGGGAGGCGCCATTTCCCTCCTATAATATTCCCTCATGAGCGACACAAACGCCTCGTTCCAGGCCGACGAGCCATTTTTCCAGGCCTTGCTGACGCCGCACCGCTCGCTCGGCCGCACCGGCTTCCTGATCCTGATGGGAGCGCTTCTGTTCGGCTGGGCGGTCACCGGCGCGTTCTTCCTGGCGCATGGCGCCTGGCCGGTGTTTGGCTTCTTCGGCCTCGACGTGGTCGCCGTCTACATCGCTTTCCGCGCCAATTACCGGGCTGCGCGCGCCCGTGAGGAAATCTCGGTCTCGCGCACCAGTCTCGACATTCGCAAGACAGCGCCTTCCGGCCGCTCGGAAAACCATCGCTTCAACCCGTTCTGGACGCGGTTCTCGATCGCCCGCCATGCTGAAATCGGCATCACCAAGATGGCCGTCGAGGCGCAAGGCAAGAGTGTCGCGATTGGCGGCTTCCTCAATCCCGACGACCGCGAAAGTTTTGCCACCGCCTTTTCGCGCGCGCTGGCGACCGCCAAGACGCGCTGATACGTCCAGTGTCTTCGCCCGGATGCAAATCTTAGCCCGAGGTTGCCGCCGACCTTGAGCCTTGAGAAATCATAGTCGATCCTGCGCACCGCCTCGTCGGCAAAGCGATCCTGGAGCAGCGAATTGGCCAGCCGGCTCTCCAGCGCCTTGCCGTAGAGCGTCATCAGCAAGGTCTCTCTTGCCCCGGTCAGATCAACCTTTTCGACGGTCATGATCGTCCTCTTCGGCGCGAAGCTGACTCTATCTGGGTGCGGATGGCGGGAAGGCAAGTTTCGGGTGGTGGCAAAGCTCTGGAGGACCGATATTCGCGGTCAAGGAGATATTGCCATGAACGCTCAGATGACCATGAATACGCGGATGAAACCAACCGCGATCCTTGAGAACGACATCACGCCGGAAGGCAGCGACTACGACGTCGTGCGCCGCGCCATCGAGAAGATCAGCCTCGACTATCGCGACCAGCCCTCGCTCGAGGTGCTGGCCGAGGAAGTCGGCGAGACGCCGACCGGCCTGCAGAAACTGTTCACGCGCTGGGCCGGCCTGTCGCCCAAGGCCTTCCTGCAGGCGGTGACGCTCGACCACGCGCGCAGGCTGCTCGATTCAGGCATGCCGCTCCTGGAGACCTCGTTCGAGCTCGGCATGTCCGGTCCCGGCCGGCTGCACGACCTCTTCGTCACCCATGAGGCGATGTCGCCCGGCGACTATAAGACCCGGGGCGCGGGTCTCACCATCCGCTACGGCTATCACATCTCGCCTTTCGGCATCGCGCTCATCATGGTCACCGACCGGGGCCTGGCGGGCCTCGCCTTCTGTGACGCCGGCGGCGAGCGGGCTGCCTTCGCCGACATGTCCGGCCGCTGGCCGAACGCGACTTACGTCGAGGACATGTCCGCCACCCAGGCTTACGCCGCGCGGGTCTTCGACCCGACGCAATGGCGCGCCGACCAGCCGCTGCGCGTGGTGATGATAGGCACTGATTTCCAGCTTCGCGTCTGGGAAGCATTGCTGCGCATCCCGATGGGTAGGGCCTGCACCTATTCCTCGATCGCGGCAAGCATCGGCGCGCCAAGCGCGAGCCGGGCCGTGGGCGCGGCGGTGGGCGCCAACCCGATGTCGTTCGTGGTGCCCTGCCACCGGGCGTTGGGCAAGTCCGGCGCGCTCACCGGCTATCACTGGGGCCTGACGCGCAAGCGCGCCATCCTCGGTTGGGAAGCGGGACAAGTGACGTCCTGAAAAACAATCGATTTTTTCGCGCCTCCTTGCGAAAAACCGCGCATCAAATATAAAGCGGCACAAGCCAAACAAATAAACAGCCTTGTTCATGAAATGCAACCGGCGACAACCTCCGGTTATCGCCGCTTTCTTTGAAGTTGCTTTCCGTTGTTATTTCACTTAACGCTAAATTAACCACGATAAAGAGAAGATAACCCTACATTGAGCCGCATTATCCGGCTCGAAAGCGGGGTCTCAATGAAGTTCTTTCGCGCCGTCATGGCTGCGAGCGTGCTCGCCGCCTGCGGCGGCCAGGCAGCATCGGCCGCCACCACCGGAAATGTGCTGTTCAATGGTACGATCACCGCGACCTGCACGGTCACGATCAACTCCAACGGTACGATGACCGTCAGCAGCAATCTTCAGTCGCTGAGCTCGCATAATGCCGGCGGCTCAGCCGGCAGCGCTCAGGTCGATACCACGGGCGGCGTCTCGCTCAGCGTAGACCCGGTAACCACGACGACCGTGCCGGCTTCGGACGTTACGGCGACGACATGGACCCCCACCTTCGCCACTTCCGGCGCCCAGACGATTGCGGAAACCGGCACTGCGACGGCCCTGACGGTGCCAGGCACATCCACGGTCGCCGTCAATCTTTCCGGCACCAAGAGCGGCACGAACCGCTTCTCCGCCGGCAACTACCAAGCAACGGTGACGCTGCGCTGCGAATAGTCTTGTCGCGAAAGGAGTGATCCTTGAGAACGATTGCAATTCTGGCGGCGGGCCTGACTGCCGTGCTGTTTCCCATCGCCGCGACCGGCCAGTCGATGACGCCGATGCGGGGTGAGGTGCGATCCTTCGCGGATGCCTTCGCCGTTCGTGTCTTCCCAGGCAACCCGTATAACCAGCGCATACGTGTCGAGGTTCATGTCTATGACCAGGATTTCCAGCCGGTCGACGCCAAGATCACGCCAAGCGCCTTCCTTCTGGCCGGCCAGGCGTCGCGTCCGGTTCTGGTGGTCGTCCCGTTCGACGGCGCGAACGAGCGCAAGGTGCGTATCTGTACCGAGAGTATCCCCTTTCCAAGCGAGCAGACCCAGATAAGGGCACAGATATGCGGAAAGTTTTTCGGGCATCGCAGGTTCTGACCTTGTCCCTGCTGTCCGCCTTGGCTGTCGTAAGTCAGGGGCTTGCCGAGGACATCCTGAACCTGAATCAGAACCAAACCGGTTTCAGTCTGCCCGGCGTCAGCCTGCCTCAGGGCCAGGACGAGGTTCATGCCAGCGACGGCACGACCTGCCGCTCAGCCGTCTCCGGCAGCGGCGCCTATCTCGACCTCGGCGTCATCCGGGGCAACAACAGCAGCAATCAGGCCAATAGCGACATCGCAACATACGGCCGCGTGGTGATCCCGATCGGGCGGACGCCGAAACGCGTCGATTGCAGCCGCCTCTACGAGCTGGAAGTCGAGCGCCTGCAGCTTGAATTGAAGCTCCTGAAAATGGGCCTTGGCGCCGATGGTCAGACAACGGGGAGCACGACGGGCATCGCTGCCACGGCTTCCGAGGCTCCTACGGCTCGCTCGGCCGCATCGGCGGGATGGGCCAACGAAGGCTGGAGCATCAGAGGCACGACCGGCAATGAAAAGAAAAAGAAGAGGAAATAGCCGCGCGCTGCTTACGACGGCAGCGCTTGCCGGCTTCTGTCTCCCAGCACAGGCGGCGATCATCGGCACCTGCACCATCATGATCGGTGCCTCGGGAACGATGAAGTCGAACCCCTCTATCAACATATTCGGTTCCAAGCAGGCGGGCGGGTCGAGCGCCGGCGCCACCGTCATCGCGAACTCGACGCTGTGTTCGATCCTGAACCTGCTAGACTGCTATACCGTCTCCGCGCCGGCGCCGATCGCCTTCACCTCGGCTCCGAGCGGCGGCGACACCGACGTCTCTTTCGCCTCAGTCTTCCGCCTCGACGGCTCGGGGCTGGATAACCCAGGCGGCTCGCCGCAGCGGCTGACCAACGGCACCCATACCATCCAGGTCGATCTGACCGCCACGAAATCGCCGGGCATCTTCCCGGCCGGCAGTTACCAGGCGGAGGTCACTGTCCGTTGCGAATGATGCTGTGGGCCAGACCGCGCCAGCGACGACATGATCTGGCAACCGGCGGGCTTTGCGGCTAGCTTCGCGCCCAGCCTGCAATTCCAGGGGAAAAAACACGCCATGCATTTCCCCTGGAATTGCGCAAGAAAGCAGAAGTCTTGGAGCAGGTCCGCCTTTCAGCACAGGCTGACCCGCCTCACCGGGAGGCAGTTTTTTGATTATCGTTGTCGGTTCGATCAACCTCGACCTCATCGCCAATGTCGACCGCTTGCCGGAACCCGGCGAGACGGTGCGCGGCTCCGGCTTCTCCACCGCGCCCGGCGGCAAGGGGGCCAACCAGGCGCTGGCCGCGGCGCGCGCCGGCGCGCAAGTGCGCATGGTGGGCGCGGTCGGCAAGGATAGTTTTGCCGCCGAGGCGCTCGCCCTTCTCAGGGCCGGCAATGTCGATCTGTCCGGTGTCGGCGAGAGCTTCGCCTCCACCGGCACGGCGTTGATCCTGGTCGGCGGCGACGGCGAAAACGTCATCGCCGTCGTGCCGGGCGCCAATGATTCGGTTGTGCCGGGCGATGTCGCCAAGGCCTATCTCAAGAAAGGCGACGTCGTGCTCCTGCAGCACGAGATCCCGTTGCAGACGGTCGAGGCCACGCTCGACGCGGCGCGCGCGGCGGGCGCCGTCAGCGTGCTCAACACCGCCCCCTTCCGTGCCGAAGCCGCCGACCTCCTCGGCAAGGCCGACTATGCCGTCGCCAACGAAACCGAGTTCGATCTCTATGGCGAGGCGCTCGCGCTTTCGGGGCGCGACCGCCCGGCCCGCATGCGCGACTATGCCAAAAAGACAGGCCGCATCATCGTCGTCACGCTCGGAGGCGACGGGGTGCTGGCCGCCACACCGGGCGATTTCCTTGCCGTTCCGGCGCTGAAGATCACCCCGGTCGACACGGTGGGCGCCGGCGATACGTTTTGCGGCTATTTCGGCGCCGGCCTGTCGTCCGGTCTCTCACTTCAGGATGCGCTCACCCGCGCCGCCGCGGCCGGGTCGCTCGCCTGCCTGAAGCCAGGCGCGCAACCGGCGATCCCACTGGCCAAGGATGTCGACGCGACTTTGGCGGGCACCCGTTGAGCGATGCGCCCCGTCACAAAACATGCCGTGCCGCCGGCCGGCGATATCTTCCGCCTCTCCGCCGTTGAGCTCGCTGAAGGCATCAGACGGCGTCGCTTTTCGGTTCGCGAGGTGGTCGGCGCGTTCCTCGACCGCATCGAGGCCGTGAACCCACAGGTCAATGCCATCGTCTCGCTGCGCGAGCGCGCCGATGTCCTTGCCGAGGCCGGCAGGGCCGATGCTCATCTCGCCCGTGGCGGCGAGGCCGGATCGCTGTACGGCCTGCCGATCGCCATCAAGGACCTTGCCCAGACCAAGGGGCTCAGAACCACCTTCGGCTCGCCGATCTTTGCCGATTTCATTCCCGACACGGATGACTTCTTCGTCGAGCGCGTCCGCGAGGCCGGGGCCATCATCATCGGCAAGACCAATGTTCCGGAATTCGGCCTCGGCTCCAACACCTACAATCCGGTTTTCGGGCCGACGCTCAACGCCTTCGACCCGGCGCTGACCGCCGGCGGCTCGAGCGGCGGCGCGGCCGTGGCGCTGGCGCTCGACATGGTGCCGGTCGCCGACGGCAGCGACTTCGGCGGTTCGCTGCGCAATCCGGCGGCCTACAACAATGTCTACGGCTTCCGTCCCTCGCAGGGCTTGGTGCCTGCTGGCCCGGACGTCGATGTCTTCCATTCGCAGATGGGCGTCGAAGGGCCGATGGGCCGCAACATTCGCGACATCGCGCTGCTCCTCGACGAACAGGCCGGCTATCACCCGCATGCACCGCTTTCGCACGACAAGACGGGCTCGTTCCTTGAAGGTTTGCGGACCAAAGCGTCAGGCGGCCGCATCGCCTGGCTGGGCGACCTCGGCGGTCGCTTGCCGACGGAGCCCGGCGTGCTTGACCTTTGCGAGGCCGCGCTTGCCCGCTTCGCCGATGCTTCCTTCCACAGCGAGGCCTTGGTGCCGGATGTTGACTTCGAGGCGCTGTGGCAGGCTTTTGTCACATTGCGCCAGGCGAGCAGCGGCTGCGGGCTGAAGGCGCATTACGACGATCCGGCAAAACGCAGGCTTCTGAAGCCCGAGGCTGTCTGGGAAGTGGAGCAGGCGATGCGCCTGACCGCGCCGCAGATCCATGCCGCGACTGTCCGGCGCACGTCCTGGCACAGGACGTTGCTTGCGCTTTTCGAGCGCTTCGACCTCATCGCCCTGCCGACCGCTCAGGTCTTCCCGTTCGACGTGACCACCCACTGGCCGCGCGAGGTCGCGGGGCGGACCATGGACAGCTATCACCGCTGGATGCAGGTCTCTGCCTTTGCCACGCTGGGCGGCTGCCCGGCGCTCAACGTGCCGGCCGGCTTCGACGGCAAGGGCCGGCCGATGGGCATGCAATTGATCGGCCGCCCGCGCGGCGATCTCGCCGTGCTCAAGGCCGGCGCCGCCTACGAGGCAACCCTGCCATGGGCGGCGGGAGCTGCATGACGGGCCGCCCTGCCCGGCCAGCTTGCGCCAGCGTCAATCCCGTGCATTGATCGCGCTCCGCCCAAGTCGGCGCTGTCCTGTTCGAGAGAAATCATGTCGCTGGAACTCTACGCCACCTACGTCGTCGCCTGCATCGTCATCATCCTGGTGCCGGGACCCACGGTCACGCTGATCATCGCCAACAGCATCCGCCACGGCTCGCGCGCGGGCTTGGCCAACGTCGCCGGCACCCAGGCCGGCCTTGCCATCATGATCGCCATCGTCGGCATCGGCCTCAACACGCTGATCGCCGGCATGGGCCACTGGTTCGAATGGGTGCGGCTGATCGGCGCCGTTTATCTTATCTGGATGGGCGTGCAGATGTTTCGCGCCAAAGGCGCGCTGAACCCCGACGGCTCGGCCAAAAAGCCGCGCGGCGGCTTCTTCCTGCAGGGTTTTCTGGTGGCGATCTCAAATCCGAAGACTTTGGTGTTTTTCGGCGCCTTCTTCCCGCAGTTCATCGCGCCGCAGGGCAATTATACGCTACAGATTGTCGTCATGGGCCTGACAGCGATGATCTTCGCTGCCATGTCGGACTCGACCTATGCCCTTGCCGCAGGCCGCGCCGGCCGGCTGCTGTCGGCCAGCCGTGTCAGGCTGATGTCGCGCATCAGCGGCAGCTTCCTGGTCGGCGGCGGACTGTGGCTGGCGTTCTCGAAGGCGAAGTGAGCACCTCTCCCTTCTCCCCTTGTGGGAGAAGGTGTCGCCGAAGGCGACGGATGAGGGGTGTTCCAGGGAATGCCGACGTCTCACTCCGCTGGAGCACCCCTCATCCGTCTCGGCGCTTCGCGCCGATCCACCTTCCCCCACAAGGGGGGGAAGGAAGAAGCGGCCCTTATAGCCGCCCGAGCCGCTCCACCAGCAGCGCGAAGAAGCCGTCATGGTCGATGTCGCGCATCACCATCGCGTTCTTTTTGCGCTTGGCGACGCCCCACCAGTCGATCACCGTCATGCCCATGGTGAGCTCGGAGGTCGTCTCGACGCTGACATTGCAGTGGCGGCCCTTGAACAGCTCCGGCTTGACGAGATAGGCGATCACGCACGGGTCGTGCAGCGGTCCGCCCTCGGTGCCGTATTTTTCCTCGTCATAGCGCTCGAAGAACTCCAGCATCTCGGCGGTCGCGGTGCCGACCTTGGTGCCGAGCTTGCGGAAGGCCTGGATGCGCTCGGACGTGGTCAGCGCCTTGTGGGTGACGTCGAGCGGCATCATCACGATCGGAATGCCCGATTTGAACACCAGATCGGCGGCCTGCGGGTCGACATAGATATTGAATTCGGCGGCCGGCGTGACATTGCCGCCCTCGAAGAAGCCGCCGCCCATCAGGACGATTTCCTTGATCCGCGGCGCGATCCTGGACTCGCGGATCAGCGCCAGCGCGATGTTGGTGAGCGGTCCGAGCGGGCAGAGCGTGATGGTGCCGCTTTCCTCGCGCATCAGCGTCTCGACGATGAAATCGACGGCATATTGTTCCTGGAGCGGCATGGTCGGCTCGGGCAGCTGCGGGCCGTTCAGGCCGGTCTTGCCATGCACCTCCTCGGCGGTGACGAGTTCACGCGCCAGCGGCCGGATGGCGCCAGCATAGACCTTGATGTCGGGCCGGCCGGCCAGCTCGCATATCTTGCGGGCGTTGTTCTGGGTCAGATTCAGCGGCACGTTGCCGGCTACCGCGGTGATGCCGACGATCTCCAGCTCGGAACTGCCGAGCGCCAGCAATATGGCGACGGCATCGTCCTGGCCGGGATCCGTGTCGATGATGATCTTTCTGGACTGGGGCATTTCAATTCCTTTTGGGAAGTCTTTTTGGGCGGGTTTTAGAGCATGGTTCCCGAAAGGTGGGAACCGGTTTTCGGACGAAATCATGCTCCAATGAAAGGCTGGATGAAGATGACGGTTCGACGAAACGCCATCCTGATTTGGCGGCTTGAACTTGATCACGCGACGGACCATATCAAGACCATCGGGAAAAATGCCATCCGGGTTTTTCCAGTTTGTGTCGCTCTTCAGAGGACAGTGTAACAATGAGTCGAATGACGCCTTTCTCCAGCCCGCTTCTCCTGGGTTTTGATGCCATGGAAAAGACGCTTGAGCGTCTGGCGAAGTCCGGCGACAGCTACCCTCCGTACAATATCGAGCGCCTCAATGCCGCCGACGGCAAGGCCGAAAGGCTGCGCATCACGCTTGCGGTTGCCGGTTTTGCAGAAAGCGACCTCGATGTCACCACGGAGGAAAACCAGCTGATCGTGCGCGGTCGTCAGACCGACGACACCGAGCGCGAATTCCTGCACCGCGGCATCGCCGCGCGCCAGTTCCAGCGCTGCTTCGTGCTGGCCGACGGCATGCGTGTGATCGCGGCGGAACTGAAGAACGGTCTGCTGTCGATCGATCTCGATCGGCCGGAGTCCGAGCGGATGGTACGGAAAATAAACATATCGGTGAAAGACTGACCTTTGCCGATGGCTCTATGCGAGGCGGCCGATCCTGGCGTCCTCGCGCCAAGGAGGCTTGAAATGACCAGAACTGACGAAACGATCACCATGACCAGCGGCGAACTCGCCCATCTCGGCGAAGGTTCGGTCGCTTATCTCAGGAAAGTGTCGAGCGACGACCTGCGCGGCCGCTTCCCCGGCCTCGGCGAGATCGCACCCGGCCTGGAGCTGTGGGCGCTGTTTGCCGCCAACGGCCAGCCGATTCTGCTTTCCGACGCCCGTGACCGGGCACTGGCGGGTGCGTTGGAGAACGACCTGACCACTGTCGCCATTCACTAAGGCGATTGCTGGCAGTCTGAAATGGAAAGGGCCGCTCCCGGCGGCCCCTCTAGGGTTTCATCCCAAAAACCAGGTTCGATCCCAAAACGTCAGGCCGCGTGCGAGGCCTGCGTATCCGACAAGAGCGCGTGGATCGCCACCGCGTCGCGCGTGCCCCTGATCTTGGCCACCGTGTCGGCATCGCGCAGCACGCGTGCGATGCGCGACAGCGCCTTGAGATGGTCGGCGCCGGCACCTTCCGGCGCAAGCAGCAAAAACACCAGGTCGACCGGCTGGTCGTCCAGCGCCTCGAAATCGACTGGCGTTTCCAGCCGGGCGAAGACGCCGGCGATCCGCTTCACGCCGGCGAGCTTGCCATGAGGAATGGCAATGCCGTTGCCGACGCCGGTCGAGCCCAGCCGCTCGCGCTGCAGGATGGTGTCGAACACCTCCCGCTCCGGAATCCCCGAAATCGCCGCCGCCCTCTCCGACAGCAATTGCAGAAGCTGCTTTTTGGAATTCGCCTTCAACGCCGGCATGATCGCCGGAACGCTGATGAGATCGCTGAGATCCATGCTTGAAAAATCCCTTGCTCGCCTGCCGCGCCAGTCGTCGCCCCCTTGCGCGGTGGCTTTTATCCTTGCGCGACTTTGGTCGTCGACGGATCGATCCAGCCGATGTTGCCATCCGGCCGGCGGTAGACGATGTTGAGATGGTCGGTTCCAGCGTTGCGGAACAGGAAGACCGGGCTGTCGCTGTTGTCGAGCTCGATGACCGCCGAAGCCACCGACATGGTCCGCAGCGTCAAGCTTGATTCGGCGACGATGACCGGAGCGAAGTCCTCCGGAATGTCTTCCTCGTCATCGGTGAGGGGAGCCATCACGGTGTAGGCGATGTCGGTCGGCTCTTCGCCATTGCCGTTGCCGGTGTTGCGCGACTTCAGCCGGCGCTTGTAGCGCCGCAGCCGCGTTTCCAGGCGGTCGGCCGCCGCCTCGAAGGCAAGCGTCGGGTCCTGGGCGTCGCCGGTCGCCTGCAAAGAAGCGCCGGAATCGAGCCGGACCATGCAGTCGGCGGAGAAACGCGACCCCGATTTGATGACCGTGACATGTCCTGAAAAACCCCGATCGAAATATTTCTCGATCGCCTCGCCGACCCGGTCGTTGATGCGCGTGCGGAACGCATCGCCGATGTCCATGTGTTTTCCCGAAATGCGTAGATTCATCTGAAAACTGACCTTCCTTGCTCAGGCTTCAAACTGTTCCCGAGTTTATACCCGTGGTGCGCGCGCACAAGCTTTGCAGCGGCATGCGCGCCGATTTTAGACCCGAACTTTCCGGTTGATCACAAGTCGCCTTCTTGGCCGTCCATGGCCGTGTCTGACGGACCCATTCGCTAGCGGGCATCACCGCCCTGCTCCATGCGGGCGGGCTTCTAGACACTTCATTGCGGCTTGTCAATGAAACTCGGGAATTGTGGGAAATCAGCACCGTCTCGCACCGGCCAGGGCTTGTCGAGATTCGCATCGGCCTAGCGGCCGGCGTTCGCGAGCGCCCGCTTCTCCCGCCGCCGCTGCACCGACGAGGGAATGTTCATGCCTTCGCGATATTTCGCGACGGTGCGGCGCGCGATGTCGACCCCGCTTTCCTTGAGCATGTCGACGATGGCGTCGTCGGAAAGCACGTCGATGGGCTTTTCCTCGTCGATCATCTGCTTGATGCGGTCGCGCACGGCCTCGGACGAATGCGCTTCGCCGCCTTCCGCGGAGGCAATCGACGCGGTGAAGAAATAGCGCAGCTCGAAGACGCCGCGCGGCGTCAGCATATATTTGTTGGCGGTGACGCGGCTGACCGTCGATTCATGCATGCCGATGGCGTCGGCCACCGTACGTAGGTTGAGCGGCTTGAGGTGACGCACGCCATGGACGAGGAAAGCGTCCTGTTGCCGCACGATCTCGGACGCCACCTTGAGAATGGTCTTGGCCCGTTGATCGAGACTGCGCGTCAGCCAGTTGGCGTTCTGCAGGCATTCGGCGAGAAACTCTTTTTCCGCCTGGTCCTTGGCATGGCTCGAAATGCGGGCGAAATAGACATTGTCCACCAGCACGCGCGGCAGCGTATCGGCATTGAGCTCCACCGCCCAGCTGCCGTCATTGGCGGCGCGCACCTCGACATCGGCGACGATCGCGTCGCTCGCGCCGCCCGAAAACGCCAGGCCGGGCCGCGGATCGAGCGCGCGGATCTCGGCCAGCATGTCGAGCAGGTCCTCCTCGTCGACGCCGCAGATACGTTTCAGCGACTGGAAATCCCGCCGCGCCAGAAGCTCGAGGTTGGCGACCAGCGCCTTCATCGCCGGATCGAGCCGGTCGCGCACCGCCAGTTGCAGCGACAGGCACTCGGCAAGGTCGCGCGCGAAAAGTCCTGCCGGCTCGAAGGTCTGGCAGACGCCAAGCACCCGCGCCACCGCCGCGCCGTCCGTGCCGAGCCGAACCGCGATCTCGTCGAGTTCGGTGCGCAGGTACCCGGCTTCGTCGAGCCCTTCGGCCAGCTCACCCGCAATAAGGCGTTCGCCGGGGCTGAGGGAGGCAAGCGCGATCTGCTCGCCGACATGTTCGCGCAGCGTGATGGCGGCCGCGGCCATGTCGCCAACGTCGAACCCCTCGGACGATGCTGCGCCCGCGCCGCCCCCGGCGGCCGACTTCCATTGCGCCGTGAGATCCGGCCCCAGCCTCTCGCTGGTGCCTGGGTCGTCGGGAAACAGGTTCTCCAGGGAAGAATCGAGCTTTTGCGAGATCGCTTCCGCGCTCCACTCCATCTCGCCCTCGAACCAGTCGCCGTCGGTGCCCTTTTCCGGCGATGTCTCGCCTTTCTGGGATAGATCGCCGGCGGCATCGTCCTGCGGCTCGGCCCGTTCCAGCAGCGGATTGCGCTCGATCTCCTCGTCGATGAAGCGCTCGAGCTCGACATGGGTGAGCTGCAGCAGCCGGATCGACTGCATCAGCTGCGGCGTCATCACCAGCGACTGGGATTGTCTGAGCTGCAGTTTGGCTGCCAGCGCCATGATGGACTTCAAACGCCTCGTCTACGCGTCGACTGTTTTTCGGTCGGGCATAGAAACTGGCCCGGCTTTTGCTTGTCAAGCAAAACGCTAGCAGTTGCGGCTTACCGGAGCGTTATCGAGCGCTAAAATGACCGAAAGCCGTGACGACGCCATCCAAACCGCGTCGAAACCCACAGTCAGAGCGTGAAACCCTCGCCGAGATAGAGACGCCGCACATCGGCATTGGCGACGATCTCGTCGGCGCGGCCATGCGTCAGCACCTGACCGGCATGGATGATGTAAGCGCGGTCGATCAGGCCGAGCGTCTCGCGCACATTGTGGTCGGTGATCAAGACGCCGATGCCGCGCGCCGTGAGGTGGCGAACGAGTTGCTGGATGTCGGCGACGGCGATCGGGTCGATGCCGGCGAAGGGCTCGTCGAGCAGCATATAGGCAGGCCGCGTCGCCAGCGCCCGCGCGATTTCGAGGCGACGCCGTTCGCCGCCCGACAGCGACATGGACGGCGCCTTGCGCAGATGGCTGATGTGAAACTCCTCGAGCAGCTCGTCGAGCGTGCGCTCGCGTTCCTTGCGGCTCTTTTCCACCACCTCCAGCACGGCCCGGATGTTCTGCTCGACATTCAGGCCGCGGAAGATCGACGCTTCCTGCGGCAGATAGCCGATGCCGAGGCGGGCCCGCCGGTACATCGGCATCGAGGTGACATCGAAGCCGTCGATCTCGATCGAACCTTCGTCGACGGGAACAAGGCCGGTGACCATGTAGAAACACGTGGTCTTGCCCGCGCCGTTGGGGCCGAGCAGGCCGACAGCCTCACCGGCGCGCACGCCGAGCGTCACACCGCTCACCACCCTGCGGCCCTTGTAGCTCTTGGTCAGCCCCTTGGCGATCAGGGTGCCCTTGAACTTCGCCTTGTCGGCGCCGACCGTCGCCGGCGCAGCGGGTTGTGCGGCTGCCCGTCCCGGGAGACGGGCCAGCAGCGAAGTCACGCCGGCCATTACTTGCTCGACGCTCCCTGCTGCGCGTCCTGTTTCTGCGGCTTGAACATCATGATGACGCGAGGACAGCCTTCGACATTGCCGAGGCCGCTCTTCATCTGCACGGTGAGCTTGCAGCCCTTGAGCACATTGTCGCCCTGCGACAGCACCACTTCCTTGCCGGAAAGCACCAGCACCTGCGTCTTCATGTCGAATTTGCCGGTGTCGCCGGTGGCGATCTGGTCGTTCGATTTGATGTAGACTTTGTTCTCGACCTCGAGATGGTCGATATTGGTGGCGCCCGTCATCGCCGATGCGCCTGCCGCGGCACTTTTGCCGGCATTGGCATCCTTGACATAGTAGACCGTCATCTTGCCGGCCTTGAGCAGGGTCGGCCCCTGATTAACCGTCACATTGCCGCTGAACACGGCCATGCTTTCGGCCTGGCGGACCTCGAGCTTGTCGCTTTCGATCTGGATCGGCTGGTCACCCGACAGCTTGAGCCCGGGAATCTGGCTGGTCGCGCTCGATTGCGCGAACGAATGCGCCGTTGCCAAGAACAGCAATGCAGAAGCAGCGCCCGGAAGCCATGCGGATTTACTGCGACGCATTCTGTTCTCCACCGTTTACCCCCGCTGCCTTCAGCGCAGTTGGATCTATGTTGACGCGAACCCGGCTCTCGAAGACCACGAGCCTGCCATTGTCCTCGACCGACATCGAGTCCGCGGTGATGCGCGACCCGCCACGGCTGACGTCGACCGGATTGCTCGTCTTCATAGAGCCTTTGCCCATGTCTAGGAAGATCGATTTGAACTTCGCCATCAGGCCATCCGTCGTCGTCACGCTGACGTCGCTGGTCAGATCCATCGTGTTGGCGTCGCGATTGTAGATACCGTGCGCGGCATCGACCGACACGATGTTGTCGGTGGCGACGGGCAGTTTGGCGTTGATGCCTTCGAGGTCGATGACGGCTTGCTGGCCAACATCCTGCGTCGCCCTGGTCGCCGTCAGCGAATATGGCAGCTTCTGCTTGGTGAAGCCGTTGAGCTTCGGATTGGCCATCACCAGCTTGCCGTCGGAAAACGCCGTGCCGTCGGCCTGCACCGAGACCGACAGCGGCGCTTTGAGGTAGGAATAGACCGGAAAGGCGACGGCGATCGCGACCGCGAGCAGCGGCACCGCAAACTTCAGCACGCGCACGCGGCGCGAGTGCCGCCGGGCGCGGTTGAACGCATCGCCACGCGTGCCGCCTTGGTTCGCGGGAGCCGATGCCTCACCGGCATCGCTCGTTTCGTCAGATCGCGCCAACATGACTTTTTCTAATGGACCTTTGCCCGCCCAAACACCGCCTATAGGTGGTATGCCGGCACCTACAAGCAAGCACAAGCGGAGGAAAACTGCAAAAATGTGACAGCTGCCGCGCGCAAAATCGAAAGGAATTCGGCGAGACGGCCTGTACTTCATAGCAGATACGGACTGCTTGCGTTAATTTTTCGTGAGCCCGGCGTCACCGCCGGAGGCCGAAGCCGGGCCTTTCGGAACAGTTCCGGGAAAGCTGCGAGCGGTTTCCGACAGGAATTGCATCAGGACAAGAAAGTAGAGGGGTCACCGTTCTGTGAAGCGGATGACCCGCGCCAGGAAACGGTAGCCGTGTGTAGAAGCTTGCTTTAAAAGCGTGCTTTCCCACCACCCATGAGGCTGACAATGGCAATGAGAGCCGACGACTTGATCGACCGCCGCCGCTTGCGCCGCAAGCTGACATTCTGGCGCGTGGTCGCGTTTCTGGTTCTGGCGGCAGCGATCATCGCTTTCTCGACCTGGGTCTATGACGACAATTTTACCGGCCGGGCGGTCCCCCACATCGCCAAGGTCAAGGTTGAAGGCACCATCACCGAGGACGAGGAGCTGCTCAAAAGGCTGGAATCGATCCGCAAGTCGCCGGAGGTGAAGGGCGTCATCCTTTCGATCGATTCGCCGGGAGGCACCACGGTCGGCGGCGAGTCCACATTCGACGCCGTGCGCAAGCTTGCCGGTGACAAGCCGGTGGTGGCCGAAGTCGGCACGCTGGCGGCATCGGCCGGCTATATGATCGCAAGTGCAGCCGACCACATTGTCGCCCGCAAGACATCGATCGTCGGCTCGATCGGGGTGCTGATCCAGTATCCCGACGTCAGCGGTCTCATGGACAAGCTCGGCATCAAGCTGGAGGAGGTGAAATCGTCGCCGCTCAAGGCTTCGCCCTCGCCCTTCAAGCCGACCAATGACGACGAGCGCGCCATGGTGCGCAAGCTGATCCTCGACAGCTACGACTGGTTCGTCGGCATCGTCGCCGATCGCCGCAAGATGACGCATGAGCAGGCGCTGGCGCTGGCCGACGGTTCGATCTTCACCGGCCGCCAGGCTTTGGCCAACCACCTGGTCGACGCCGTCGGCGGCGAGCAGGAGGCGATCGACTGGCTGGCGACGAAGGGCGTGGACAGCAAGCTCAAGGTCGTCGAGTGGAAGGACAAGGACAGGCATGGCGGTTTCCTGTTTTCCCAGTCGATGGCAAAAGTGGCGGCCAAGGCGCTCGGCCTGCCGGATGCCGGCGGCGATATCATTCACGAACTTGGCGCCGACCGCTTGTTTCTTGACGGTCTCGTTTCGGTCTGGCACCCTTAAGGTGCCGTTGGGACGAGCCGAAAAAGCAATAAAATCATCCTGATAATCGGTTGCAGTGGTTTTACGGGGAATGTTCTATGATCAAATCCGAACTTGTGCAGATCATTGCTGCACGCAACCCGCACCTTTTCCTGCGCGATGTCGAAAACATCGTCGGCGCGATCTTTGACGAGATCACCGACGCGCTTGCTGAGGGCAACCGGGTCGAACTGCGCGGTTTCGGCGCCTTTTCGGTGAAGAACCGTCCGGCCCGCACCGGTCGCAACCCGCGCACCGGCGAATCCGTTGAAGTCGAGGAAAAATGGGTGCCGTTCTTCAAGACCGGCAAGGAGTTGCGCGAAAGGCTGAACGGCGGCAAATAGACGCCGGGCCGGCGGATCGAAACGGCATCTTGGCGCCTAAAGGCATGTCTCCCGAAAGTGGAGACCGGTTTCGGGACAAGGACATGCGCGCTTCAAGAAGCCTCTCCATGGAGATTTGATGTTCAATCGCTTCATCCTCGTCGTGGTCTTCGTGCCGCTGGCCGTCATCCTGATCGCGCTCGCCGTCGCCAATCGCGGCCCTGTCGCCTTCACGGTCGATCCATTTCATCCCGGCAATCCTGCGCTGACGCTGAACCTGCCGCTTTTCATCTTCCTGTTCCTGGCTTTGGCCATCGGCATGGTCGTCGGAAGCCTGGCCACCTGGGTGAAGCAGGGGCGCTATCGCAAGCTCGCGCGCCAGCGCGGCCTCGAGGCGGAAAACCTGCGCCAGGCGGTGAGCCGCACGCCCGTGGCGCCCAAGGGACCGGCGCTGCCCAGCCCGACGAACTAATGCATGTCGCCCAGAAGTGCGCAGTGGTTCTGGGACAACGCATCGAACAAAGGCTTAAAGCGCGTCGCCTGAATCCGTTTCAGCGCGACGCGCTTTGGCAATTCCAGGCAAAGTGCGTAGCGGTTTTCCGTCCGGAATTGCGTAGAAGACAGTCGAGCGTCATTTCGACACCACGGAGCTTTCAATGTTGACCATTTCGGCCGCCGAGGTCGACCGCGCGCTGACCTTTCCCGGCCTTGTCGAGACATTGCGCACGGCTTTTCGCGATGGCGCCGTGCAGCCGGTTCGCCACCATCATGGCGTCGAACGGCCGGACGGCGCCGCCTCGACCTTGCTTTTGATGCCGGCCTGGACCGACTTCAACGCCGCGGGCACCTCCGAGGGAGGCCATATCGGCGTCAAGATCGTCACCGTGTCGCCGGACAACAATGCCATCGGCAAGCCGGCGGTCATGGGCCTTTATCTTTTGCTCGACGGCGTCACCGGCGAGCCGCAAGCGCTGATCGACGGCCAAAGGCTGACGCAGTGGCGCACGACCTGCGCTTCCGCGCTCGCTGCCTCCTATCTCGCCCGCAAGGATGCCTCGCGGCTTCTGGTGATCGGTGCCGGCGCGCTGTCGCCCTTCCTTGCCAAGGCGCATTCGGCGGTCAGGCCGATCACATCCATCCGCATCTGGAACCGCACGCCGGCCAATGCCGAAAAAGTGGCGGCGGCGTTGCGCGCCGAAGGTCTTCCGGCAAATGCCGCCGGCGATCTCGACGGAGAGCTCGCCGAGGCCGATATCGTCGCCTCCGCAACAATCTCGAACACGCCGCTGGTCAAGGGCGCGCTGCTGAAGCCGGGCGCCCATGTCGATCTCGTCGGCGGCTTCACGCCGACGATGCGCGAGAGCGATGACGATGCGATCAAGCGCGCCCGGGTCTATGTCGACACCCGCGCCGGCGCCACCAAGGAGGCAGGCGACATCGTCCAGCCGCTGGCCTCCGGCGTGTTGAAGCCGGAAGCGATTGTCGCCGACCTGCACGAGCTCGCGCGCGGCGAGAAACAGGGCCGGCAAACCGATGACGAGATCACGCTGTTCAAGTCGGTCGGCGCGGCGCTAGAGGATCTCGCCGCCGGCGTGGCCGTCTACAACGCGCTCAAATAGGCAGTAGGGATTGGGCAGTAGGCAATAGGGAAGATAGACCTACTGCCTACTGCCTACTGCCTACTGCCTACTGCCCATTCGGCCAATAGACGCGCAGGCGATGATTGTCAGGATCGAGGGCGACGAAGGTGCGGCCGAAATCGAGATCTAGTGGCGCCTGAAGTACCTTAAGGCCTCTGCCAGCCCAATCCGCATGGGTGGCGTCGACCGCTGCCGCGTTCTCGACTGCCATCACGAGCTCGCCGCCACCGCCCGCTGCCGCCGCAGCCGGTTCCACCGTGTGGCGCGACCAGAGGCCGAGCTTGAACCCCTTGTCGAGCACGAACATGACGAAGGTCGGCGAGGATTCGACCGGCTCGCGTCCGAGCAGCGAAGCGTAGAACGCGCCGCTCTTTTCCGGGCTGTCGACATAGAGGATGACGAAATTCGGCGTGGTCATATCTGATCTCCAAAGTGTCTGAACCTTGGAGACGATATGCGAACCTGCTGTCAGATTCTGGCAGCAGCGATCAGCCGGAAGCGTCTTTCGCGCCGTTCCGGCCGGGCGCGTCAAGGCTCGCCCGCCACTCCTTCAGCATCGCCTGGCGGCGGCGCGGATAGCGGATGTCTGTCGCTGTCAGGCCGGACATCCGGTCGGCGCGGAAATGCCGGAAATCCTGGCGCGTTTCGCACCACGCCACCATCACCCGCACCTTGTCGAAGAAGGCGAGCGCGAACGGCCAGACCAGACGCTTCGATGCCGCTCCCCCCGCGTCACGGTAGAGGAAGCCAAGCTTGCGCTCGTCCCGGATCGCCTGCCGCACCATGCCGAGGTCGATCGCTTCGGCATTTTCCGAGCGCGGCCCGACGAGCAGTGTCGTCGCGCCGAGATCGTCGCGCAGATCATCCGGCAGCACCGCCGCGATCTTGGCCAGCGCATCCGCCGCGGCGGCCGCCAGCCTTTTGTCCGGCTGCTTCGCCACCCAGCGCGAGCCGAGCACGATTGCCTCGATCTCCTCGTCGCTGAACATCAGCGGCGGCAGCATGAAGCCGGGCTTCAGCACATAGCCAAGCCCCGCCTCGCCTTCGATCGGCGCGCCCTGCCCCTGCAGCGTCGCGATGTCGCGATAGAGGGTGCGGATCGACACGCCGATTGCGTCCGCAAGCGTGCGGCCGCTCACCGGCCGGCGGTGGCGGCGAAGGATCTGGACGAGGTCGAGCAGGCGGGCTGAACGGGACATGAATGGCTAACCGGCGTGCCGGACAATAGGGCTGGCCTGCACATCGCGGCAAGCGACCTTCTGCCACGGAACGCCCGCGTCCCGTTCCCGTTCTCCCCACAATGGAGATGCGCGGGACCCTGCTGTTCTGGTCGGTGCTGACCGCTTTCGTCGCGGCGCTCAGCCTTGGGCCGTCCTTTGCCCATGTGCTGGAATCGCTGCCCAGGCTGACGAAATGGTCGCCGGCGCTCTGGCGAGAGGCGACGGTCTTCAACGGTCAGTTCCTGCTCTTTGCCGTCATTGGAGCGCCGCTCGATATCGCTGCGATCCTCTGCCCGGCGCTGCTTGCCTGGATGCTGCGCGGCCAAGCGACAGCCTTCTGGCTCGTGCTCGCCGCCACACTGCTTTATGCCGTCTCGCTGGCGCTCTGGTTCGGACTGGTCAAGCCGGCCAACGACATTCTTGCGACCTGGGCGCCCGGACCGATCCCGGACAATTTCGAGGCCGTCCGGCTGCGTTGGGAGACCGGCCACATGGCGGTGGCCGCGGCGAAGGCGCTTGGCTTCGTTTCGCTTTGTTTCGGCCTGCTCGGCATCCGGCATAGTTGATTACAGCACCATTGAATGAGCCAGGCTTTGTTGCGCCGGTGGGCTGAGCTGTGGCAGAAGCGGGCCGAACCGCCGGAGATGACCTTTCTTGAAATCTTTTCGCGACAAACGCCGCGATGGCCGACCGCATCCCGCAAGGGCGGAACAGTCCCGCCCGCGTGATGCGTTCGCGGCCGGACGGCAGCAGGCCGCACCTGCCGAGCGCCGTGAAACGAAACCGGCGGAGCGGCAGGAAGCCAAGCCGGCGCCGCGCGTGCTCGCGCGCCGCGAAGGCGCGTTGCCTGCCGAGCGCCTGCCGTTGATCCTCGAAGTCGCGCCAAACGCCGATTACGCCCTGCTTGACAGCGGCGCCGGTGAGAAGCTCGAGCAATACGGCCCGTACCGCATCGTGCGCCCCGAGGGCCAGGCAATCTGGCAGCGGGCCCTGCCGGCGAAGGAATGGGAGCGCGCCGACGCCATCTTCACCGGCGACACCGACGAAGAAGGCATCGGCCGCTGGCGGTTTCCCAAAACGCCGCTCGGCGAAACCTGGCCGATGAAGCATGACGGCATCGATTATCTCGGCCGCTTCACCTCGTTTCGCCATGTCGGCGTCTTTCCGGAGCAGGCCTCGCATTGGGACCATATGGCGGGATTGATTGCGTCGGCGAGACGCCCGGTCAAGGTGCTTAACCTGTTCGGCTATACCGGCCTCGCTTCGCTGGTGGCGGCTCGCGCCGGCGCCGAGGTCACCCATGTCGATGCCTCGAAGAAGGCGATCGGCTGGGCGCGCGAGAACCAGGAGATGGCCGGCCTTGCCGACAAGCCGATCCGCTGGATCGTCGAGGACGCGATGAAATTCGCCGAGCGCGAGGAACGCCGCGGCAGCCGCTACGACATCGTGCTGTTCGATCCGCCGGCCTATGGCCGCGGACCCAAGGGCGAGGTCTGGCAATTGTTCGAGGACCTGCCGGGCCTCACCGAGCTTTGCCGCTCGATCCTGACGCCGAAACCGCTGGCCGTCGTCCTCACCGCTTATTCGATCCGCGCTTCCTTCTTCGCCATCCATGCGCTGATGCGCGATACCTTCGCCGGTATGGGCGGCACGGTCGAATCCGGCGAGCTGATCATTCGCGAGAAATCCGCCGGCCGCGCGCTGTCGACTTCGCTGTTCTCGCGCTGGGTGGCTTGAATGACGGCACATGACGGCGCTCGCCCGGTCGGGCAGGTCAAGGAAGTCACCAGCCTTGCCAATCCCCTGGTCAAGGACATCAAGGCGCTGGCGCTCAAGAAATTCCGCGACCAGCAGAACGCCTTCATGGCCGAGGGCCTGAAGCTGGTCATCGATGCCCTCGACCTCGGCTGGTCGATCAGGACCTTGGTCTTCGCCAAGGCCGGACGCGGCAACCCGGCCGTCGAAAAAGTCGCAGCGCGGACCGTTGCCGCCGGCGGCATGGTGCTCGAAGTTTCCGAAAAGGTGCTCGCTGCCATCACCCGCCGTGAGAACCCGCAAATGGTGGTCGGCGTCTTTGCGCAGCAGACGGTGCCGCTGAAGGACATCCGCGCCAGGGACGGCGATGTCTGGGTGGCGCTCGACCGGGTGCGCGACCCCGGCAATCTCGGCACCGTGATCCGCACCGTCGACGCCGTCGGCGCCAAGGGCGTCATCCTGGTCGGCGACACCACCGACCCGTTCTCGCTGGAGACGGTGCGCGCCACCATGGGCTCGATCTTCGCCGTGCCGGTCGCCAGGGCGACCGAGCAGGCCTTCCTCGCCTGGCGCCGCGATTTCTCCGGCCTTGTCGCCGGAACCCATCTCAAGGGCGCGGTCGACTATCGCTCGGTCGATTTCTCCAGGGGACCGGTCCTGCTGCTGATGGGCAACGAGCAGCAGGGCCTGCCGAACAGTCTCGCCGAAAGCTGCGACCGGCTGCTCAGAATTCCCCAGGCAGGCCGGGCCGATTCGCTCAATCTGGCGGTCGCCACCGGCGTGATGTTGTTCGAGATCCGGCGCGGCGCGTTGAAGCTCGAGCCTGCCAATGACATCCGATGAGAACCGCCAAATGAAATACTGGTCGCCTTACGTCGTGCTGGTCGTCATCGCCATTGCGCTCGACCAGTGGATCAAGCAGCTGGTCGAGAACGGTCTCGCCTTTCAGGAGAAGGTCGATCTGCTGCCATTCCTGGCGCTGTTTCGCACCTACAACACCGGCATCGCCTTCTCGATGTTCCAGTCCTTCGGCGATACCGGCCTGGTGGTCATCGCCGTGCTCGTCGTCGCCTTCGTGCTCTATCTCGCCACGCGCACGTCGGCCGGCCATGTCGTCGCTCGTATCGGCTTTGCGCTGATCATCGGCGGCGCGCTCGGCAACATCATCGACCGCGCCGTCTACGGTCACGTCATCGACTACATCCTGTTCCACACGCCCGTCTGGTCCTTCGCGGTCTTCAATCTCGCCGACACCTTCATCTCGGTCGGCGCAGCGCTTGTCGTCTTCGACGAACTGATCGGCTGGCGGCGCGAAGCCAAGTCCCAGGACCTTGGCAATTGACCTCACGCTGTTGAAACCGCAGACTTCCTCATCAGACAGAGGCGAGGAGAAAATCATGCCCGACACCTTCAAAGCCATCCTCGTCTCGCGCGATGCGGACAAGAAACAGTCCGTCGATGTCGTCGACCTCACCGAGGCCGACCTGATGGAAGGCGATGTCACCGTCGCCGTCGAGGCGACGACGGTGAACTACAAGGACGGGCTCGCCATCACCGGCAAGGCCCCGGTCGTGCGCCGCTGGCCGCTGGTTCCAGGCATCGATTTCGCCGGCACCGTGATCTCCTCCTCGCATGCCGACTGGCGCAAGGGAGACAAGGTGATCCTCAACGGCTGGGGCGTCGGCGAGACGCATTACGGCGCCTATGCCGGCCGCGTCCGCGTCAAGGGCGACTGGCTGGTGCCGCTGCCCGAGGGCATGAGCGCGCATGATGCGATGGCTGTCGGCACGGCGGGCTACACGGCAATGCTCTCGGTCATGGCGCTGGAGCGGCACGGAATCGTGCCGGACCGCGGTCCCGTGGTGGTGACGGGCGCTGCCGGCGGCGTCGGCTCGGTCGCCATCTCGATCCTGTCGAGCCTCGGCTACCATGTCATCGCCTCGACCGGCCGCAACGCCGAGAGCCCCTATCTGATCGACCTTGGTGCGGCCGAGGTGATCTCGCGCGAAGAGCTCAGCCAGCCCGCGAAACCGCTCGCCAAGGAGCGCTGGGCAGGCGGCGTCGACTCGGTCGGCAGCCATACCTTGGCCAATGTGCTGTCGATGACCTCCTATGGCGGCGCGATCGCCGCCTGCGGCCTGGCCGGCGGCATGGACCTGCCGGGAAGCGTCGCGCCCTTCATTCTGCGCGGTGTCTCGCTGCTCGGCATCGATTCGGTGATGGCGCCGAAGCCGGTACGCCTGGAAGCATGGCGCCGCATCGGCACCGGCCTCGACTCCAAGAAGCTGTCGACATTGTCCCGCACGATCGGTTTCGACGGCATTGTCGCCGCCGCGCGCGATATCGTCGAAGGCAAGGTCAGGGGGCGCGTCGTTGTCGATATGTAGCTCGCAACGACCTCGCGAAGCTCGGTTTCGCCCGCGCGTGCGGACAGCCGGAATCCGCTCAAATAGCTAAAATTCGAACGATCCCTCCCAGCCTTCCATAATTTCTGTCTGGCATGATCTGCGCATGGTCGCGGACTCCCACATCAGACAGGACAGCAAAGCCGCCGGCGCTCACAGGCTCATCGCCGATGCGCCGAAGCGGCAGGTGCTCGTCGCGCCGCCGTTGGCTCCCGAATTGCCCGCGGCCAGCCACCAAGGCTTGCCGTTCCTGACGATCGTTGCCATCGCCATCATGGCGGGGCTCGCGCATCTCACCGGAGCGCCGCTCATCATCACCGCCGGTCTCGCCGCCATAGCCTTTGCGGGCTTGGCCATGCATCTGCGCAGCCGTCGCGATGAGCGCCGCACCGCAGCGCTTCTCGACGAGACCGCCGCGCGCAGCCGCGCCGAGATCGAAACCCTCGCCGACCGCATGTGGGAGATGCAGGAGAGCGAGGAGCGCTTCCGCGGCCTGATCGACGCGCTGGGCGACCTCGTCGTCCATCGTGATCGCGACGGCCACATCGTTTATGCCAACAGCGTCTTTGCCTCGCTTGTCGAGCTCGATGCGCGCGATCTTGCCGGCAAGACCTTGTCCGAGCTTGGCATCGATGTCGGCATCGTTCCCGACGCCGCCTTCTCCGATCATGAATGCCTGAGCTCGACGGATGTCGCGATCCGCACCCCGAACGGACCACGCTGGTTCTCCTGGATCGAATTGTCGGTGCGCGACAAGGACACGGGCGCGGTCTCGCACCGGGCGATCGCCCGCGACATCACCGCCCGCAAGCGCGCCGAATCCTCGTTGATCACCGCGCGCGAACGGGCCGAATATGCCAGCCAGGCCAAGTCACGCTTCCTCGCCACCGTCAGCCATGAGATCCGCACGCCGATGAACGGCATCATGGGCATGGCGAAGCTGCTTGCCGATACCGACCTCTCGCCCGAACAGCGCACCTATGTCGGCGCCGTTTCCACCTCGGCCAGCGCGCTGCTCGCGCTCATCGAGGACCTGCTCGACTATTCCAAGATCGAGGCCGGCCGCTTCGAACCCGAGCCCCAACCGACCTCGCTGCGCGAGATCGCCGACAACATCATCGAACTTCTGGCCGCAAAGGCTTTCGCCAAGAACATCGGCCTCGGCTGCCATGTCGAGCCCGATGTGCCGCAGATGATCACCGCCGATCCAGGCCGCGTGCGCCAGGTGCTGCTCAACCTCATCGGCAATGCGGTGAAGTTCACCGACACGGGCGGGGTGCTGCTCACCGTGGCGCGCGCCCGCAGCGAAACCACCGACCGTATCTGCTTCACCATCGCCGACACCGGCCCGGGCCTGCGCGAAGAGGACATGGAGCGCATTTTCGAGGAATTCGAGCAGTCCGACGGCACCTCGACCAGGGTGCATGGCGGCGCCGGCCTCGGGCTTGCCATCTCGAAGCGGCTGGCGACGGCGATGGGCGGCTCGATCTCGGTTTCGAGCCGGCTCGGCGAAGGATCCGAATTCGTCCTGGAGCTTCCGGCGGTCGCCGCGACCGAGCCGCCGCCGCATCGCCACAACATCCTTGCCGACCGGCGGGCCGTAATCGTGTCGAAAAACGCCATCGAGGCCGATGCCATCGCCCGCGCGATCAAGGCCCATGGCGGCATCGTCGAGGTTGCCGCGACACCGGGCCAGGCCGCCACCTTCGCTGCGGGCTGCAACGTCCTTTTGATCGATGCCGCGCTCGAAAACAGCGACGGGAGGCTGCTCAAGCGGCTGCGCGATTCTGGCTTTGCCGACTGCGAGGCCATCACCCTGATTGCGCCGACGGATCGCGGCATGCTCGGCGAATTCCGGGCCAGCGGCTATGCCACCTTCCTGGCCCGGCCGGTACGGGGCGAGACCCTGCTGCGCGTGCTGTTGACCAGCCATGGCTCGGCGCTAGCCAAGCCGCTGCCGAAGCCGCGCGGCGCCCCCTCGGTGCGCAAGCGCGACCAGGGCCTGTCGGTGCTGATCGCGGAAGACAACGACATCAACGCCATGCTCGCCCGCGCCACGCTGCTCAAGGCCGGACACCGCGTCAAGATCGTCGGCAACGGCAAGGCCGCGGTCGATGCCGTTACCGATGCCGGCCTCAAGTTCCGCTTCGATGTGGTGCTGATGGACCTGCATATGCCTGTCATGGACGGGCTGGACGCGATCGCCGCCATACGTCGCCATGAAGAGTCCCTGGCCATGCCCCCGATTCCGATCATGGTGCTTTCGGCCGACAGCCAGGAAAAGACCCGGCATGCTGTGCTTGCCCATGGCGCCAGCGGTTTCGTGACCAAGCCGCTTGACCCGGACGCGCTCGTCCAGGCGGTCGAGGGCCAGGTTGCCGCCTGAGGAAATTTCTAACCGTTGAACGCCTTGGCTTGCTTGGCTTTCGCGATCACAAAATAGCCGGTTGAGTGTATTGCCCAGCCGACAAAGTATTGCCCGCCACGTCGTATCACGGTACTGTCACAATCCTGTTGCACCTACACCGTATCCCCGTGCCAAGAGGGATGGCTCGAAGGAGAATCACTCGTGCATACAGTCGTGCCTGAATGTGACACTCGGCCGAATGCCGGCGGCGCCCTGCTCGCCGCTCGTACCGCCGACGCCGTCGCAAGCGGCGCTCCGCTGGGCCGCATCGGCAATCTCGAAGTGCGGCTCGCGCGCAACGAGGCCGAGATCGCCGCCGCCCAGGAAGTGCGCTACCGGGTATTCTACGACGAGCTTGGCGCGAGGAAGGACCTGTTCCAGGCGCAGGACCGGCGCGACGCCGACCGGTTCGACCCGCTCTGCGATCACCTTCTGGTGTTGGACAATTCCCTTCCCGGCCCTGAGCACCGCCGCATCGTCGGCACCTACCGCCTGCTGCGGCAGGAAATCGCCGCGACGGCCGGCGGCTTCTATTCCGAGGGCGAGTTCGAGCTTACCAAGCTGATTGCGCGGCATCCCGGCCAGCGCTTCCTCGAACTCGGCCGTTCCTGCGTTCTGCCGGAATACCGCTCCAAACGCACCATCGAGGCGCTCTGGCAAGGCATCTGGGCCTATATCAACCACTACGACATCGGCGTGATGACCGGCTGCGCCTCGTTCCATGGCATCGTGCCGGCGGCGCATGCCGAGGCGCTGACCTATCTCGCCCATCATTGCCGCACCAACTCCGCCTGGGATGTTCGCGCGGTTCCGGGACGCTACTGTTCGATGGACCTGATGCCGATCGAGGCGGTGAACGCCAAGGCGGCGATCGCCGCCATGCCGCCGCTGGTCAAGGGCTATCTGCGCGTCGGTGCCCGCATCGGCGACGGCTGCGTCATCGACCACGAATTCTCGACCGTCGACGTCTTCGTCGTCATGCCGGTCAAGGAGATCGGCGCCCGCTACGTCAACTACTATGGCGGTGAAGGGCAGCGTTTCGCGGCATAGCGAATAGCGAATAGCGAATAGCGAATAGCGAATAGCGAATAGCGAATAGCGAATAGCGAATAGCGAATAGAAGAAAGTGGCGGGATCTGTTCCGTTCAACCCCTATTCGCTACTCCCTATTCGCTACTCGCTCCCTCAGGGAATATCCTCCGGCCTTCGCCCCGGCCGGCTTTTATAGGCCGGAAATGACCAGCCGAATTTAAGCGCTCCGCCGCGCACCGCGAATGCGCCCGCGAAGCCGAGCAGGCTGGACGCCAGCGCCGGCAGGCCGGCAAGATCGCCAAGGGTGAAGATGGCGGCGCCGGCAAGCGCGGCCGTGACATAGATCTCGGGCCTGAGCAGCACCGATGGCTCGCCGGCAAGCAGGTCGCGCAGAATGCCGCCGAAGGTCGCCGTCAAGACGCCGGTGATGACCGACACGACAGGCGAGCCGGTGATCGCCAGCCCCTTGGCCGCGCCCATCACCGAAAAAGCGGCAAGGCCGACGGCATCGAGCCACAGCAGCAGCTTGTAGCGGGATTCGAACCGGTGGGCGCTGAAGAAGACCAGCACCGCGACGACGGCGCAGATCAGCACATAGCCGCTGTTTGCGACCCAGAACACCGGCAGGTTGAGGATGACGTCGCGCAGCGTCCCGCCGCCGATGCCGGTGACGCTGGCCAGGAACAGAAAGCCGATGATGTCGAGTTCTTTGCGCGATGCGGCAAGCGCGCCCGTCGCCGCGAAGACGGCCACGCCAGCATAGTCGAGCAACGCGATGGGATTCATGGGCGAGCGAGTAGTGAGTAGCGAATAGTGAGTAGGGAAATAGCACGAAGCCGCGGATAAATATCAGCCCCTACTCACTACTCCCTATTCGCTACTCCCTCTCACGCATCCTTCTCGGCCTGCTCGTTCACCGGGCCCGGCTCGACCTTGGCCTCGGCGGCCGCCTTCGGGCCGCCCTTGGCGACACCGACCATCGCTGGCCGCAGCACGCGCTCGCCGATGGAATAGCCCGGCTGCACCACCTGGACGACAGTGCCTGCGGGAACATCCGGATTGGGGATCTCGAACATCGCCTGGTGGAAGTTCGGATCGAACTTCTCGCCTTCGGGCGCGAGTCTCTTCACGCCGTGGCGCTCCAGCGCCGAAAGCATGGCGCGCTCGGTAAGGTCGACCCCTTCGATCAGCGATTTGAAGCCGGCGTCGCCGCTGGCCTTTGCCTCGGCGGGAATCGCGTCCAGCGCGCGGCGCAGATTGTCGGACACCGACAGCATGTCGCGCGCGAAATTGGCGACGGCATAGGCGCGGGCGTCCTGGACGTCGCGCGCGGTGCGCCGCCGCAAATTCTCCATTTCGGCCGCCGCGCGCAGCGCGCGGTCCTTCAGTTCCTCGTTTTCCTTCAGCAGCCGCACCAGCGCTTCGTAGTCGCCGTCGACGCCGCCCTCCGCACGCTCGCCGGAAGCCTCGGCGGCTTCGATCTCTTCGGGCGTGCGTTCGTCTTTTGCCTGGTCGCTCATCGCGTTTCCCGTCATTTCGAATTGCTCTGGATTTGCGCCCGATATCGAGGTTTGGAGGGCAAAAATCAAGGGGCAAGCGCAGGCGGCTGGTGGCAGGCTGCCGTTCCAAATTAATTCAAACTTTACCGTATCACGCAGCTTTGCTTGCTCTCGAGCACTGCCACGGGAACCATGAACCGCCCGCGGGAGTTTCGAAGCCGACACAGGATTTTGGGACGATGAACGGCAACAGCGGCAACAGGCGCGCCGACTTGGCCAACGATATCAGGCGGCAGGCGGGCAGCGAAGCGACGAAGCGCTTTCTGCGCACCTTGCCGGTATTTCGCCTGGAAAGGGAGATGCCCCGGCAGTTGACCGACCTGCTTGACCGCCTCGACGGCGCCGAGGCGGAGAACGCGGACGACCCGCGGCGTCAGTAGCCGCGCGCCGCAACCGACAAGTTTCAGGCCGCCTTTCTGTCGTCGCGCATCAGCACTTCGCCGTGACGGATCTCGGTGCCGAGCACCTTCAGGCATTCCCGCATGAAGGCGGCTAGGCCCGGCCAGCCCTTGGCTGAAACCAGATTGCCGTCGACATGGGCGCCGGTCGGCGCGACATCGATATAGATGCCGCCGGCAAGCGTCACTTCCGGCTCGCAATAATGCAGCGCCGCCACTTCCTTGCCGCGCACCACGCCGTCGACCGCGATCAGGATCTGCGCGCCATGACAGATGGTGAAGATCGGCTTGCCGGTTTCATGGAAATGCCTGACCAGCGCCTGCACGCGCTTGTCGATGCGGATGTATTCCGGCCCGCGGCCGCCCGCCGCATAGACAGCATCGTAGTCGGCAGGGTTCACTTCGGCGAATGTCTTGTTGAGGATGTAATCGTGACCGGGTTTTTCGGTATAAGTCTGGTGGCCCTCGAAGTCGTGCAATGAGGTCTTGAGCACGTCGCCGGCCTTCTTGTCCGGGCACACGACATGGACGGTGTGGCCGACCGCGTGCATGGCCTGCTCGAAGACGAAAATCTCGTATTCCTCGCTGAACTCGCCAACGAGCATCAATATCTTCTTGCCTGCCATGCTGCTTCCTCCCTTAGCTGGCCATTATTTCGTGGTACGAAGTAATGGCCTATCCTAAGGGCAGGTCGGCCGAAGCGGAAGCCCGAATCGCCAATGTGGTCTGACCAGACCAGCGCAGCGCGCTTTCCAAACCTATCTTGAGCTGGGCTGACCAACAAAATGCGTGACGCTGGTCGGACCACAGCGTTTCATTTACCCTATGAAATGCCGCGTCAGCTGGGGCGCTTGCGCCGCCAGGAATATTTTGGACCCTTGGCCTCCGGTTGGACGGCCGGCTGATAGTAAAGCGGCAAGCCGCCGGTGCGGCCTTCCTCCAGCCGCTTCAAGAGCACCGGATTGGAGACCTCAAACTCGTCGAAGCCGAGCCGCAGCATATGCGGCAGCTGGTCGACCAGCACCTGCCCGGTGGCGCGCACCGCGCCCTTGAATTGATGCCGAGCGCGCAGCAATTCGCCCTTGGAAAAAGAGCGGCCGTCATTGAAGGCCGGGAAGGCCAGCGCCACCAGCGACAGCTGGTCGAGCAGGCCAGTTATCTTGTCCAGCTCGTCGCCGGGCTGCAGCAGGACGCCGAGACGCTCCTTGGCTGACTTGCGAACGTCTTCATCCAGCCCGAGAAAGGCCTGCAGAGGCAGGATGAAACGGCCGTTGCCGGCAAGCGCCTCGGCGCTTTCGGCGTGGGTCCACTCATCCTCGCGAAAACCGTCACGGGTCCAGAGGCGGGTCCCCGCTGTCGTCGATCCAGTCATCAAAATTCCTAAAGTTCCAAAGAGTCCCAAGGGATATGTCGAGATTCAGGTCAGGCCGAGCCGAAAATGGTGGCTTCCGAGAACCGGAGCGGAGCGTACTTGAAGTACGTGAGCACCGGAAGCGCAGGAAGTCGCCATTTGCAGGCCGGCATCACCTGAATATCGGCGTATCCTAAAGTGAGGCGTCGGTCAGCGACTTTTCCAGCCCCGACAAATGAATGCCGCACTCGGTCTTGGCGTGCCCCGCCCAGCGGCCGCTGCGCGCATCCTCGCCCGGCTGCACCGGCTGCGTGCAGGGGAAGCAGCCGATCGAGAGATAGCCATAGGCGACCAGCGGATTTTCGCGCAGCGCATGCGCCCGCATATAGTCGGCCTGGTCCGATGTCGTCCAATGCGCCAGCGGATTGATGCGGATGCGCGAGCCGACGGCCTCGAAGACGGGCAAAGCCGTGCGCGTCGAAGCCTGGAAGCGCTTGCGCCCCGTGAACCAGGCGCGGAACGGTTCGACGCCGCGCGCCAGCGGCTCGACCTTGCGCACATTGCAGCAGGAATCGGTGTCGGTCTCGTGCAGCCTGCCGGTCGGATCGACGCGTTGGAGCGCGGTCTCTTCCGGCTTGATCACCCTAATGTCGGTGAGGCCGAAATCGGCGACCAGCGCGTCGCGATAGCCGAGCGTCTCCTCGAAATGCTTGCCGGTGTCGAGGAAGATGACCGGCAGCGCGCGGTCGATCTCCGAAATCATGTGCAGCAGCACGGCGGAGTCCGCGCCGAAGGAAGACACCGCAGCGACCGCGCCGCGGAATTCGTGCGCCGACCGTTCGATGATCTCGATCGGCTTCAGATGGCCCAACAGCGCGTCGAGCCCCGCTGCCTCGGCGGCAACGCCGGTCTCGACTTCGCCTGTCCGGTCAAGCGGCCTTGGTTTCGCCAGCATAGAGCGCCTCCTTGAACGGCGCGGGACCGACACGGCGGTAGGCGTCGATGAAACGTTCGTCAGGACTGAGCCGAAGGCCGAGATAGGTATCCACGATCTGCTCGATGGCATCGGTGATCTCATCCGAGGAGAAGCCGCGGCCGATGATCTCGCCGACGGATGTGTTTTCGTCGGCCGAACCGCCGAGCGTCACCTGATAGAGCTCGGTGCCTTTCTTCTCCACGCCCAGAATGCCGATATGGCCGACATGGTGGTGGCCGCAGGCATTGATGCAGCCGGAGATCTTCAGCTTCAACTCGCCGATCTCGCGCTGCCGCTCCAGCGAGGCGAAGCGGCGCGAGATTTCCTGCGCTACCGGGATCGAGCGCGCCGTGGCCAGCGCGCAATAATCGAGCCCCGGGCAGGAGATGATGTCGCTGATCAGATTGGAATTGGCTGTCGCCAGGCCGATCTCGACCAGCGCGTCGTAGACCGCCTTGAGGTCGGCGCGCGCCACATGCGGCAGGATCAGGTTCTGTTCGTGGCTGACGCGCAATTCGTCGAAGGCGTATTTCTCGGCGATGTCGGCAACCGCTTCCATCTGGCTGTCCGTTGCGTCGCCGGGCACCTCGCCGATGCCCTTGAGCGAGATGGTCACCGCCGCATAGTCGGGATGGCGATGCGTCACGACATTCTGGTCGAGCCATTCCGAAAAGCTCTTGGAATCGAGCCTGGCCTGTTTCACCGCGTCATCGCCTTCCGGTCGGGAAACCAGCGCCGGCGGCGCGAAATAGGCGTTGATCGCCTGGATATCGGCTTCCGGCAACTTGAGCTCGGCGTCCTTCAGCGCCTGCCACTCGGCCTCGACCTGGCGGGTAATCTCCTCCACGCCGGTCTCGTGCACCAGGATCTTGATGCGCGCCTTGAACTTGTTGTCGCGACGGCCGTAGAGGTTGTACACGCGCAAGATGGCCGTGCAGTAGGACAGCAACTCCGCCTCCGGCAGGAAGTCGCGGATCTTTCTCGCCACCATCGGCGTGCGGCCCTGGCCGCCGCCTATGTAGACGGCAAAGCCCAGCTCGCCGGCCGCGTTCTTCTTCAGATGCAGGCCGATGTCATGCGTCTGGATGGCGGCGCGGTCGCGCTCGGCGCCGGTCACCGCGATCTTGAACTTGCGCGGCAGGTACGAGAACTCGGGATGCACCGACGACCATTGGCGCAGGATTTCCGCATAGGGACGCGGATCGGCGACCTCGTCGGCGGCGGCTCCCGCGAAATGGTCGGCGGTGACGTTGCGGATGCAGTTGCCGCTGGTCTGGATGGCGTGCATCTCGACGCTCGCCAGATCGGCGAGGATCGCAGGGATGTCCGACAGGGCCGGCCAGTTGAACTGGATGTTCTGGCGCGTGGTGAAATGGCCGTAGCCCTTGTCGTATTTGCGCGCGATGTGGCCGAGCATGCGCAATTGCCTGCTGTTCAACGTGCCGTAGGGCACGGCGATGCGCAGCATATAGGCGTGCAGCTGCAGATAGACGCCATTCATCAGCCTGAGCGGCCGGAACTGGTCCTCGGTGATCTCGCCGGCAAGCCGGCGCTGCACCTGGTCGCTGAACTCGGCGACACGGGCCTGTACGAAATCCTGGTCGAACTCGTCGTAACGGTACATGCTTCGTCTTTCAGGGCGCGTCCGCCCGCTGCTTTTCTTGGGGTTAAGCCGCCCGCGCCGCTTCCGGGCTTGCCTGCTTGCCGAGATCGGTGCGGATGGTCGGGCCCGCGGCGCGGATCTTTTCGCGCAGCCGCACCGGCTCGACCAATCCGTCGACGATCGCAACATCGATGATGTTGACGTCGACCACCTCATTGTTGGCGGCGGCCGCGGCGCCGATCGCTTCCAGCCGGTCCTCCGCCGCCTTGTCGTGCGCGATATCGGCATGGCCGACCGTCTCCGCCCAGCCGCCGGCGGCGTACCAGACGGCGATGCCGTCGGAGAGCCTGTTCGCGGTGAGAACCTTCATTGCTCAACTCCTTCGGCGACGGTTGAAGCCGCGCCCTCATGCCTATGTGCCGCGAGCGGCTCGGATTGTCCGAAATTGGCGCCGGCGACGGCGTCGCCGATGATCGTCATCACCGGTCCGGTGAGATCGGCGCGCGCCTCCAGCGACGGCAGATCGGCAAGCGTGCCGTGGAAACGGCGGCGGCCGGCGAGGCTGGCGTTCTCGACGACGGCGACCGCGGTGTCCGGCGACAGCCCCGCTTCGATCAGTCGGCCCGCGACTTCCGCCGCGACTGAACGGCCCATATAGACGGCGACCGTCGCGCCGGAGATGGCAAGCTTTGCCCAGTCGGGCAGCGAGTTGCCCTTGAGGTCGTGGCCGGTGGTAAACACCATCGAGGACGAAACGCCGCGCAGCGTCAGCGGCAGCTCGAAGTCGGCGGCGGCGGCGAAGGCGGCGGTGACGCCCGGAACCACTTCATAGGCGACCCCGGCCTCGCGCAGCGCCGCCATCTCTTCGCCGGCACGGCCGAACACCAGCGGATCGCCGGACTTCAGCCGCACCACGCGCTTGCCGGCGCGGCCCAGCTCGATGAGCAGCGCGTTGATCTCTTCCTGGCTCTTGGAATGGCAACCCTTGCGTTTTCCCACCGGCAGGCGCTCGGCGTCGCGGCGGCCCATGGCGACGATCGCCTCCGGCACCAGCGCGTCGTAGACGATGGCGTCGGCCTCCAACAGCAGGCGATGCGCGCGCAAGGTCAAAAGGTCCTCCGCACCCGGACCGGCGCCGACCAGCGCGATATGTCCCTCGACCGGAGCATCGTGAGCCAAAAGCTCGAGCGCCGCGTCATGCGCCTCGGCGAGGTCGCCGGCTTCGATGGCCTTGGCCGGCGTACCGGCGAAGAAATCGCTCCAGAAGCGGCGGCGCCGATTGCCTTTCGGCAGCGTCTCGGCGGCGGCGCGGAAAGACGCGGCAAGTGAAGCCAGCCGGCCGAGCGACGGCGACAGCATGCGGTCGACGCGCCCGCGCAGCATCTGCGCCAGAACCGGTCCGACGCCCTCTGTGCCGATGGCGATCGCCACCGGCGCCCGATTGACCAATGCGGGCGTGAAGAAATCGCACAGCTCCGCACGGTCCACGGCATTGACCGCAATGCCCAGCCGCCGCGCGTCCTCGACGACGCGGCGATCGAGCGCCTCGTCGCCGCTGGCGGCGAACACCAGGGCGGCACCTTGGAGATGCGCGGCCTGATAGGCTGCGTTGATGTGAACAGCGCCGGCCGACGCGATGAAATCCAGCAGGCCGTCGCTGGCATCGTCGGCAACGATGCGCAACACTGCGCTCGATTGCGAAAGCAGCCGCGCCTTGGCGAGCGCCTCCTCGCCATTGCCGATGATGGCTACGGCTTCGCCGTCGACCCGCATGAAGACGGGAAAGGCATTGAGCTTGGCGTTGGCTGACGACATGGCAATGAGCAATATTGGAATAGTTTGGCAGTTTTACGCGGCCACGCCCAAAATCAGAAGGCAAGCACTCGCGCGTCACCGAACGGCAGGCAATCGCTTTTTCGCAACTGCGAAGGCCAAGAGAAAAAAATTCTACTTTGACGGTGAGACGGCCGGAGCGGCATAAGAAACAGCCTTGATCCGTCGTAATTTTTAGCGCCTGACCGAGAAAGCCGCAAAACAGTTTATTCTAAATTCTACTAAGTTAGTAGATTAAAGCTGACCCTGCGGGATAGGCGCTCGACCGAGTCTGCCGGAAGCGATCGCGACGCCATCGCCGGATCGGAACAATCATGCCTCGCGGCTCGTTTGCCTAGCAATCCATTTGCGGATCCCAAGCTCCATCTATCGGCAAGCAGCAAGCAAGGAGGAACGCCATGAGCATCAAGCTGAAACACGGACTGTGGGTCATCGTGGCTGATGGCGAAAAGGCGCTTTTCCTGCGCAACCAGGGCGACGCCAAGTTCCCGAACCTCGAAGTGGTGCAGGAGATGGAGCAGGAGAACCCCGCCACGCGTGAGCAAGGCAGCGACAAGCCGGGCCGCCAGAGCAACGAGGGTCCGCGCAGCGCCGTCGAGGAAACCGACTGGCACCGTCTCGGCAAGGAGCGCTTCGCCGTCGAGATTGCCGACCGGCTCTACAAGCTGGCGCACCGCGGCGCGTTCGACGCGGTCGTGCTGATTGCGCCGCCGCAGGTGCTTGGCGAGATGCGCCAGAAGCTGCACAAGGAGGTTTGCGAGAAGGTGCAGGCGGAAATCCCGAAGACACTCACGAACCATACGATTCCCGACATCGAGAACCTGTTGCAAGCGGCATAAGGCTCCGAAAAAAAGCGGCTTCGAGGCTGGGTCGCGTCCCGAAGCCGTCTCTTTGTCGGCGCGGCGCCGATTTCCGGTGCGCGCCGCCTTCAGCGTCGAATTCTGCGCGGCGGCGGTTGCATCATCGCCGCTGCGTCAATCATATTGCCGAAGGCGACGGCCTCGGCGGGCGCCCATCCGACATCGTGAATTTTCGAAAGGCGCGCAAAAGACAATGCCGCATGACACGCCCCTTATCGCCACCATCGTCGCCGGTCTGGGGCTTGCATTCGTCTTCGGGGCGCTAACCAACCGTTTCCGCATCCCGCCGCTCGTCGGCTATCTTGTCGCTGGCGTCCTTGTCGGTCCGAACACGCCCGGCTTCGTCGCCGAGGCCAGCCTTGCCAATGAACTCGCGGAAATCGGCGTCATCCTTTTGATGTTCGGCGTCGGCCTGCATTTTTCGCTGAAGGACCTTCTGTCCGTCCGCGCCATCGCCGTGCCGGGCGCCATCGTGCAGATCGGCTTTGCGACCTTGCTCGGCGTCGGACTTGCCTGGCTGCTCGGCTGGTCGCTGGGCGCCGGCCTGGTCTTCGGCCTGGCGCTTTCGGTCGCCTCGACCGTGGTGCTTTTGCGCGCCATGCAGGAGCGGCGGCTGATCGAGACCGAGCGCGGCCGCATCGCCGTCGGCTGGCTGATCGTCGAGGATCTGGCCATGGTGCTGGCGCTGGTGCTCTTGCCGGCGCTCGCCGGCGTGCTTGGCGGCCAGCCCCAGGTCGACGACCATGCGAGCCTGCTTTCGCTGCCCGCCAGCTATGGCATTTGGGGCGTGGTCGGCGTCACGCTCGCCAAGGTCGCCGCCTTCGTCGTGGTCATGCTGGTGGTCGGCCGCAGGGTCATTCCGTGGATCCTGCATTACGTCGCTCACACCGGCTCCCGGGAATTGTTCCGGCTCGCAGTGCTGGCCATCGCGCTCGGCGTCGCCTTCGGCGCGGCGAAGCTGTTCGGCGTCTCGCTGGCGCTCGGCGCCTTCTTCGCCGGCATGATCATGAGCGAATCCGAGCTCAGCCACCGCGCGGCGGAAGAATCGCTGCCGCTGCGCGACGCCTTTTCGGTGCTGTTCTTCGTCTCGGTCGGCATGCTGTTCGACCCGTTCAGCCTGATCAGCAACGGCCTGCCGATTCTCGCCACCTTGGCCATCATCATTATCGGCAAGTCGATCGCCGCTTTCGTTATCGTCATCGCCTTCCGCTATCCGATCGCGACCGCGCTGATGATTTCGGCGAGCCTTGCCCAGATCGGCGAATTCTCCTTCATCCTGGCCGAGCTTGGCGTCGGCCTGAAACTGTTGCCCGAGCAGGGCCGCGACCTGATCCTGGCTGGCGCCATCCTCTCGATCCTGCTCAACCCGCTGATGTTCCTCGTTGTCGACTGGATGAAGCCGTGGCTGGAAAAGCGCGCCGGCAAGGCCGCGCCGGCCGAAGAGCAAAGGCCTATCGGCCCGGCGACCGAGCCCGGCCAGGTCGCTTCGGTGTCGGCGGCTCCAGAAAAGGAAGACGGCCCGCCGCCGAAGACGACCCTCGCCGGCCATTCCATCCTCATCGGCTATGGTCGGGTCGGCAGCCTTGTGGGCGCTGCGCTGAAAGAAGCCGCCCTACCCTTCCTGGTCATCGAGGACGCCGACAAGACGCTGGCCAAGCTGCGCGACGACGGCGTCGAGACCATCGCCGGCAACGCCGCCAATGCGGACGTCTTCGCGGCCGCCAACCCGGAGGGCGCCAAGCGGCTGATCCTCGCCATTCCCAACGCCTTCGAGGCAGGACAGATCGTGCTTCGGGCCCGCACGGCCAATCCGGCGATCAACGTCATTGCCCGCGCTCATTCCGATGCCGAGGTCGAGCATCTCAAAGGGCTCGGCGCAGACATCGTGATCATGGGCGAGCGCGAGATCGCCCGCGGCATCGTCGAGGTGGTGACCGGCAAGACCACCGATTGGGCCGGGCCTGCCATGGAGATCGATCCGCAGCCCGCTTGATGGATGTCAGGCCAGGAACGCGGAGCCGCCATTCTGCGCGATATCGCTGAGGTATTTTGCCGGCGGCTTGCCCAGCGCCTTTTTGAACATGGTGATGAAAGCGGTCACGGATTCATAGCCGAGATCGCCCGACACCTGCTGCACGCTGGCGCCGGAAGACAACTCCCTAAGTGCCACGATCAGATGCAGCTGCTGGCGCCAGCGTCCGAAACTCAGGCCCGTCTCCTTCACAACGAGCCGCGCCAGGCTGCTCTCGCTGAGCGCGACGCGGCCGGCCCATTGCGGCAACGTGCTGCGATCGGCGGGGTCGTCGGCCAGCGCTTCGGCGATCCGCCGCAGCCGCGGCTCGGCCGAGATCGGCAAATGCAATTGCTGCACAGGCATACGCGGCAGTTCCGCGAGCAGCACGCTTCCCAGGAAGTTGCCGCGTGCATCGTTCGGCGCGCACTCCGACAGTTCGATGATCAACTCGCGCAGCAGCGGCGAGATCGAAAGCGTGCAGCACCGGTCCGGCAGGTCGGCGGCGCCGGGCTCGATATAGACGAAGAAAATCCGCGCATTCGCCGTCGCGATGTTGCTGTGTTCCATGCGGCTCGGCACCCACACGCCGCAATGCGGCGGCACCATCCAAAGCCCGCTCGGAACGCGGCAGGTGACGCCGCCGCCGAGCGCGAAGACGAGCTGCCCCTTGCGGTGCCAATGCTCACGCGCCTCGGCCCTAGTCTCGGTGACATCGACGCCAACGGCCATCGCCGGCGCAGCCACATCGTCGACGTCGAAATCCAGCCACGGCCAACGGAGTGGCTGTCTCATATCTGATGTCTTTTAGCGATCACCTGGCTTTATCTCTAAATTCTTCGAGATCGAAAGTCGATAGGCTGCAGCCGTTCTGTCAATCGATCGCGACTCCCAAAGCCGATTTCAAAAGGAGGGGCCTGTGCTCGCTCTCGCCATTTCTTCCGACAGCCCCAACCGGTTGAAGCTCACCAGAGCCGAGGAGCCAAACTGCAATGGAAATGAAGCATTGGTGGCAGTTCATGCAATCTCGTTGAATCGTGGCGAACTGCGCCTGCTCGGCATACGTCCCGACGGCTGGATCCCTGGTCAGGACATCGTCGGCATTGTCGAGCGCGCGGCGGCCGATGGCTCGGGCCCGACCGCGGCCACGCGCGTTGCCGCCTTGGTCGACCAGGCCGGCTGGGCTGAACGGGTCGCCGTTCCGACCGACCGCCTCGCCGTCATACCCGACGGAGTCAGCTTCGCCGCTGCCGCCACGCTTCCGGTGGCGGGCACGACGGCGCTGAGGACCTTGCGCCACGGCGGCGATCTCGCCGGACAGCGGGTCCTGATCACCGGCGCGAGCGGCGCGGTCGGTCGTTTCCAGGTCCAGATCGCCCGCGAGCAAGGCGCTTCGGTGACAGCGGTCGCTTCGGCCCGGCACCACGATGATCTTCGCGATCTGGGCGCCGGGCAGGTCGTCGAGTCGATCGAACTGGCCGAGGGACCTTTTTCGCTGATCACCGAGTCGGTCGGCGGCAAAAGCCTCGCCGATGCGATCGAACGCATTGCGCCCGGCGGGACCATCGTCATATTCGGTTCGAGCAGCGGCGAGCTCACGCCGATCGGCTTCCGCCAATTCGTTCCCGGCCACGAAGGCGCGCGGCTACAGACCTTCGCCTATTACACGTCCGGTTCAGCCATCGGCGCCGACATCGCCGCGCTGCTCGATCTCGTCGCGGCCGGCAGGCTCGAAACGCGCGTGGCCATGACCGTGCCGTGGACGGACATCGGCCAGGCCCTGGACGCTTTGCGGCAGCGCAGCTTCAGCGGCAAGGTCGTTGTCACCATGACCTGAAGTCAGCCAATCAAACGTGCTGGCCGCCATTGATGTGGATTTCCGAGCCGGTCACGTAGGACGCCTGGCCCGAGCACAGGAAGAAGATGATGTCGGCAACTTCCGAAGTGGCGCCCAGTCGCCTCAGCGGGATCGTCTCGACTATTCTGTCGGTGCCGGGCGAAAGGATCGCGGTGTCGATCTCGCCCGGCGCAATGGCATTGACGCGGATGCCGTGCGGGCCGAAATCATGCGCCATCTCGCGCGTCAGCGAGCCCAGCGCCGCTTTCGATGTGGCATAGGCCGTGCCGGCGAACGGATGCACGCGGGTGCCGGCGATCGAGGTGACGTTGACGATCGAGCCCTTGGCAGCGGCGAGTTCCTTGAACAGCCCCCTTGCCAGCATGATCGGCGCGAAGAAATTGACCTGGAACACGTCGCGCCAGACATGCATCGGCGTCTCGATCGAGTCCATGCGCCTGCCGTCTTTCAGCTTCGGCGAAATGCCGGCATTGTTGACCAGCGCGTGCAGCTGTCCGCCATGCGCCTCAAGCCGGTGACGGATTTCCGAAACGGCGATACCGACATCCTCCTGGTCGGCGAGGTCGACCTTGATGTGGTCCTCGGGACCGGCCGGCCATGGACAGTCCTCGGCGAAGGCCTGGCGCGAGCAGGTGATGACGCGCCAGCCCTCGCGCGAAAAGCGCTTCACCGTCGCATGGCCGATGCCGCGGCTGGCGCCGGTGAGCACGATTGTTTTTCTGCTGTCGGTCTCGGCCATGGCTTGATCTCCGGCCGGACATGTAGCCGAAGGCGCTTGCCATTGCGAGAGGCGAAGTTGCCGCTCTAACCCCCGCCCAGAATATCGAGGATCGAAGTCTGGCGCTTTTTCGTCGGGCCGCCGACATTGCCGGGCGGCACCGGATGCTTGATCGAGGCGGTTTCGCCGCTATCGCTCGGCATGCCGAAGCCGGCGGCATCGACGGTCTCGGCAGGTCGCGCGGTCCGCACCGGACGCGCGGGCGCCTGGGCGACAGGCTGCGATGGACCAGCAGGCTGTGACTGGCCGACAGCCGCGGGCGGCGCAGGCGGCGGCTGCGAGGCATCGGCCGACGGGATCTCGTCCGGCACGATCGTGTCGGACGGCGTCGACTTCCAGGTGCCGGGCAGCGGCCGCACAGGCACGCCCTCATGCGCGGCCACCATGAATTCGTGCCAGGCCTGCGCCGGCAGGGCGCCGCCGGTGACCTTCTTCATCGGGCTGCCGTCGTCATTGCCGAACCACACGCCGGTGGTGAGATTGGCGGTGTAGCCGACGAACCAGGCGTCGCGCGAGTTCTGGCTGGTGCCGGTCTTGCCGGCCGACGGCCAATTGAAGGCCGCCTTCTTGGCGGTGCCGATCTCGACCGTGCCGGTCATCATCGAATTCATCATGCCGACGGTGTCGGCCTTGACCACGCGCGGCGCGCTGCCGCCGCTGTTCTCGTAAAGCACCTTGCCCTCGCCGGTGGTGATGCGCCGAATGAAATGGACGTCCGGCTTGTAGCCGCCATTGGCGAACGGAACGTAGGCGGAAGTCAGCTCCAGCGGCGTCACCTCCGAGGTGCCGAGCGCGATTGAGGTGTTGGCCTGCAGATCGGACTGGATGCCCATGCGATGCGCGGCTTCCACCACCGCGTCGGGCCCGACTTCCATGGTGAGCTGCGCCGCCACCGAGTTCAGCGACTTGGCCAGCGCCGTCGCCAGCGTCACCTTACCGTAATATTTGCCGCCGTAATTGTCCGGCGTCCATTTGCCGATTTTGATCGGCGCGTCGTTGCGGATGCTGTCCGGCGTGCGGCCGGCCTCCAGCGCCGCCATGTAGACGAACGGCTTGAAGGCCGAGCCCGGCTGCCGGCGCGCTTCCGAGGCGCGGTCGAACTGGCTGGTCGAATAATCATAGCCGCCGACCATGGCGCGCACCGCGCCGGAATCATCGATCGACACCAGCGCGCCTTGGCTGACGTTGAGCTTCTTGCCGCTTTCGTCGATCAGCCGGCGGATCGACTGTTCGGCAAGCTTCTGCAGGGTCAAGTCGACAGTGGTGTCGACGACGATGTCGCCCCGCACCTCGCCGATGAGATCGGGAAGCTCCTCCATCACCGTGTCGGCGACATAGTTCTCGGAGCCGGTCCAGTAGGACGGCGCGCGCGTCGCCGGCGCGCTCAGCGCCACCTTGTATTCCTTGTCGCTGATCTTGCCTTCCGCGCGCATGGCCGCGAGCACGAGCTGCGCCCGCTCCTCGGCCGCCTTCGGGTCGCGCGCCGGCGAAAGCTTGGACGGCGCCTTGAGCAGGCCGGCCAGCAACGCGGCCTCCGAAAGGCTCACGTCGCGCGCGCTCTTGCCGAAATAGCGCCGCGAAGCCGCTTCCACGCCATAGGCTCCGGATCCGAAATAGACTCGGTTGAGATACATTTCGAGGATCTGGTCCTTGCTGTGCTTGTGCTCGAGCCACAGCGCGAGCAGCACTTCCTGCACCTTGCGCTCCAGCGTGCGGTCCGGCGTCAGGAACAGGTTCTTCGCCAGCTGCTGCGTCAGCGTCGAGCCGCCCTGCGAGAAATGACCGCCGAGAACGTTGGTGACCATGGCGCGTGAAAGCCCGATCGGGTCGATGCCGAAATGCGAATAGAAGCGGCGGTCCTCGATGGCGACGACGGCTTGCGGGATATAAGGCGACATTTCGTGCAGGCCGACGGCCTCGCCGCCCGACATGCCGCGATTGGCGATCAGCCCGCCATCGACCGACACGATCTTGATGTTGGGCGCGCGGTCGGGGATCGACCAAGTGGTCGCCGCCGGCATCTTAGCACCGTAATAGACGACGATGCCGGCCGCCGCGATGCCGCCCCAAATACAAAGCACGAAGCACCAGTAGACCAGGCGGGTTGCGATGCCGAGCAAGCCCCGCCGGCTGCGGTCGCGGCCGCGACCGCGTGATTTCTTTGCGGATCTGCCCTTTGCAGTGGATTTACGGCTGCGCGGCACGACGCGATCCTCCTCGCTCACCGAAAAGCCTTCGGAGGATTTCGCGCGCGGCGCCTCCTCGAAGCTCGGTTCGATGCGACTGTCTCTGCGGTTCGCCATGCGCTCTTGCTAACCTGCCCCGGGTGCCGATGGCGTTCGGGTTGAAGACTAGATGCGGCGGTTTAAAGGCGGGTTAAAGCAGGGTTTATGCGGCGTTTTGAAAACCCTTAGGATTTTCTAAATCCAACGGCATCGCACTATCCTTCGCTGTCGAATTCGCGCCTGCGGGACGCCGTATCATCGCGGGTGGACGGTTGCTCAAAGTCCCGCTGCCTTGGCCAGGTAGGGAGCCAGCGCCAGCGCGTAGGTTGCCGTGAGATGATGGTTGTCGCGCAGCACGACGATGTTGCCGACCACCGCCGGGCAACTGTCCTTGCCGCAGAGCGCATCGTTCATGTCGACCACGGTCACCCCGGCCACGGACCGGGCGGCGAGCGCGTAGATGTTTTCCCGTTCGACCTCGGCGCGCGGGTTGATGCATTTGGCCGGGTCCGTGCCCAGGCAGGTGCGCGGGTCGAACAGGCTGAAAGGTGTGTTGCGGATGGCGACGACGCGCACGCCCTGACTTGTGAGCTCGCCCCAGACGCTGCGCAATCCCTCAATCATCGCGCCCTGGGCAACGCTGGTATAGTTGCTCTGGCTGGTGATCACGAAATCGGGCTTCAATTTGGCGATTTCAGCGAGAACTTTCTCCCGCCACAGCGCGCATTGCTGATACGGCTTGCCGTCGTCAAGGATAGTGACCCGGGTTACCGGGCATGCCGCCTTGGTGAAGGTGACGAGCCTCCATTTTCTGTCTTTGGCGATTTTGTCGACTGCCGGCACCCATTGCGCCGCGTGGGAATCGCCCATCACGACAATGGTCCTCGTCCCCGCCGGGTCGCCGAGCTGGCAACCGGTCGCGTCGGTTCCCTTCTGCTGCTGATGACACTTCATCCTGTAGATGACGGGCACGTCGCTGCCGATCTTGCTCAAAGGCGGCAACGGCTTGACGCCCTGGGGTACGACAGCGTTCGCCAGCAAGGCCGCAGGTCCTGGATAATTCGGCGTTCCGATCAGTCCGGTGTCGATGGGCTGCCGGTCGATCGCGTAGACGAGTCCGCCGGCCACCGCCACGCACAACCCCACCGCCACCGTGCCGTCGATCAGTGGCCGCCATGCCGGGGACGAGCGCGAATGGCGATAGGGCTGTTCGACGAATCGGTAGGAGAGTTCGGAAACCACTAGGATGGCGACGATCAGCAGAACACCATCGGCAAGGCCGATCGCGCCGCGTTGCGCGGCATAAAAAATGATCAGCGGCCAATGCCACAGGTAGATCGAATAAGAGCGATCGCCGACATAGCGCAGCATGGCGATGTCGAGGCCGCGAAAGCGGCCCATGCGTACATTGCCGGCCGCAATGATCAAGGCCGTGCCGAGTGTCGGCAGCAGCGCCTTGAAACCCGGAAAATCGGTCGAGCTTGAAAACAGCATCGCCGATGCGAGCGCCGCCAAGATGCCGGCGACAGCCACCGCTGTCCGCACGCGGCCGTTTGGCCGGAAGCGGTCCGAGGTCAGCGCCAGCAGCCCGCCGAGGGCCAGTTCCCAGACCCGCGTATGGGTGACGAAATAGGCCCAAGCCGGATCGGAACGGGTGAGAGCGACGGAAGCCGCGAGCGAGCCCGCCATGACCACGCCGAGTACGAAGACGAGCGTCTGCATCGGCGAACGTCCGCGGCGCCTGGCCCACCACAGGGCCGCCATCATCAGCAGCGGCCAGACGATGTAGAACTGCTCCTCGATCGACAGCGACCAGAAATGCTGCACGGGGCTCGGCGCGTCCTCGGCGCCGAGATAATCCACGGCCTGTTCGGCAAGCCGCCAGTTCTGCATGTAGATCGCGCTTGCAATCACCTGTTTGGCGGTTTCTTCCCACCATGCGTCCGACACGAACAGCAGCGTTCCCGCGAGCGTGACCAGGAGGGCGACGATCGCCGCGGGCAGCAGCCGCCTGACCCGGCGCGTGTAAAAGCCGACCAGCGAGATGCCGTCCTCGCTGAGCGCCATGCGGGTGAGCAGGCCGGTGATCAGGAAGCCGGAGATGACGAAGAAGATGTCGACCCCGACATAGCCGCCGGGAAGCGCTGCCGGCCAGACGTGGAAAATCACCACAAAGGCGACGGCAAGCCCGCGCAGCCCCTGTATCTCCGGCCGAAATCCCCCCGGCGCAATGTCGTCTCGCAAAGCCGGTCTAGCCCCTCACCGCGCCGGTCTCCCGGCTGGCCACATGGTCAATTCTGCTGGATCGAAATGCCTTTGTCGTCGATCTTGAGTTCGACGCCTTTCGGCCTGGTCTGCTCGCGATAGACATAGATGCCGAGCGCGATGACAACCGCGACCAGCGCCCCGATGATGAGATAGAGCGTGTTCTGTCTCATTGCGCCCCCTTGTTGCGGCCAAGCCTCGCACCCGCCCTGAAATTGTCAGGTGAGGATCGCCTACTGGCCGTCGTCCCCATCATCGGTTGCCGGCCGCCAGCTCGTCGGTTCGACTTTCTTCTGCGTGTCGCTGTCGGTGTAGACCCACCAGCCGCCGTCGCGATATTGCCCGACGGATTCGTTGACGACGCCGTCGCGGTCCTTCCACATGATCGTTACCTTGGAGCCGTCCTTGGGCGCGCTCGCGATCGGTTTGCGCTCTGCCATTTCACTTCTCCACGGGCTGGGTCGACGGACCTTCGTCCCTCAACTATGCGCGAAAATATCTTCCTCCGCCCAGCCCATCAGGTCGAGCTTGGCGCGCGTCGGCAGGAAACGGAAGCAGGCGTCCGCCTCCTTGGTGCGGTTCTCGCGCGCCAGGCGCGCGCCCAGCACCTCGCGCAACCTGTGCAGGTAGAGCACGTCCGAGGCGGCATATTCGAGCTGTTCGGGCGAGAGCGTCTCGGCCGCCCAGTCGGAGGATTGCTGCACCTTGGACAGCCCGATGCCGAGCAGTTCGCCACAGAGATCCTTCAGCCCGTGGCGGTCGGTATAGGTGCGGGTGAGCCGTGAGGCGATCTTGGTGCAGAACACCGGCTCGGCCATCACGCCGAAGGCATGGTAGAGCACGGCGATGTCGAAGCGGCCGTAGTGAAACAGCTTGGTGATCGTGTTGTTTCTCAGCAGGCTGGCGAGGTTCGGCGCCTCCTTCTGGCCTGGTGCGATCTGGATGACATCGGCGCTGCCGTCGCCGGGCGAAATCTGCACCACGCAGAGCCGGTCGCGATGCGGGTTGAGCCCCAGCGTTTCCGTGTCGATGGCCACCGCCCCGACATTGTATCGCGACAGGTCGGGCAGATCGTTTTTGTGGAAACGGATATCGGTCATTCTCTTCTCCGGGTCGCGCCTGCGGCGTTGGGGCATCCTCGCAACACCGCAGCACTTCGCGCTAGCTAATTCGTCCTCGCCGCGATCCGGAGAAAAATCAACAGAAAGTTGAATCTCAAGGCTTTCGTGATTTTCGCTCAGCGGGTCAGCGCGTCGAGAATGCGCGCCCAGGACCGCTGCCCCTTGTGGAACGAGGTCAGCTCATACTTCTCGTTCGGCGAATGGATGCGGTCGTCGTCGAGGCCGAAGCCGACCAGCAGCGATTCCATGCCGAGATAGGTCTGGAAATCGCCGACCACGGGAATGGAGCCGCCGCCGCCGGTGGTGACCGCCTGCTTCTCCCATTCGTCGGACAGTGCATCCTTGGCCTTGGCCAGGAACGGCGAGTCGTAGGAGAGCTGGATCGCCGGCGAGCCGCCATGCGGGTGGAATTCGACCGAGCAGTCGCCGGGGATACGTTCGCGTACGAAGGCCTGGAAGGCGGCGCGGATCTTCTTTGGATCCTGCTTGTGAACGAGCCGGAACGACACTTTCGCCGACGCTTGCGCCGCGATTACCGTCTTGAAACCCTTGCCGGTATAACCGCCGATGATGCCGTTGAATTCCGCGGTCGGCCGCGCCCAGGTGAGCTCGAGCACCGAGCGGCCCTTCTCGCCGGCGGGAATGGAAAGGCCGACCGGTCCGAGGAAGGTCTCGGCCGTCTCGCCAAGTCCCTCCCAGGATTTCAGCACCTGCGAGGGCGTCTCCTCGACGCCGTCATAGAAGCCCGCAATGGTGACGCGGCCGTCCTTGTCGTGAATATCCGCCAGCACCTTGGCCAGGATGCGGATCGGATTGGCGGCCGGGCCGCCATAGAGGCCCGAATGCAGGTCGCGGTTGGCCGCCTTGACGGTGACCTCCTCGCCGACCATGCCGCGCAGCGACACGCAGATCGACGGTGTCTCGCGGTTCCACATGCTGGTGTCGCAGACCAGCGCGAAATCCGCCTTCAGCTCGGCCGCGTTGGCTTCCAGGAACGGCTTCAGCGACGGCGAGCCGGATTCCTCCTCGCCTTCGAACAGGATGGTGACGCGGCAAGGCAGGTTGCCATGCACCTGCTTCCACGCGCGGCAGGCCTCGACGAAGGTCATCAGCTGGCCCTTATCATCGGCCGAGCCGCGGCCGGTGATCACTTTGCGGCCGGGCTCGATCTCCTTGATCGACGGCGCGAACGGATCGGTTTCCCACAATTCGATCGGATCGACCGGCTGGACGTCATAGTGGCCGTAGAACAGCACATGCGGCGCGCCCGCCGGTCCCTCGTGATGCGCCACCACCATCGGATGTCCGGGCGTATCGCGCACACTGGCGTCGAAGCCGATCAGCTTGAGCTCGGCGACCAGCCATTCGGCGCCCGCGCGGCAATCGGCGGCAAAGGCCGGATCGGTGGAGATCGACTTGATGCCGAGCAGGCCGAACAGCCGCTCCAGGCTCTGGTCGAGATTCTGGTCGAGACGGTCGAGGACGGGGGAAATTCTGGACATGCTTTTTGCCTTTCGATTTTGGGCAGACCCTAAAGGGCCATGCCGAAAACGAAAAGCCCGCGATCATTGGACCAAGCGGCAAAGGCTTGCCTGAAGGCAAAAAAGAACCGCCGTGGTGGAGGGGGAACCACGGCGGTCTCTACTCGAAACGTTGCGGCAGCCCGGAGAGGGGGGATAGGCTGCCGCAGTTTGCCCGGGATAGGCGGGGGACGGGCCTTACTCCGGACTTCGGCGAAAAACTGCCGATGACGTGTATTTGGGTCTGTGAACATGGCGATTCAAGGGCACGAAAATTACACTTTTGTAACATACCCGTGAGCGGCAAATTTCCAGCCGGACAAGATGTGTCAGGGGTGTTGCCCGAACCGGTGGGTTCCACAGCCTTAGCCATGGACCGCGAAGCCGGGCCGCGCTATCCCTGCCGGCATGAAAAAAGGCGATCACCTCTTCCTCGTCGACGGCTCCGGCTACATTTTCCGCGCCTATCACGCGCTGCCGCCGCTCAACCGCAAATCCGACGGCCTGCCGACCAGCGCCGTGCTCGGCTTCTGCAACATGGTGTGGAAGCTGATGCAGGACGCCCGCAACACCGATGTCGGCGTGGTGCCGACGCATTTCGCCGTCATCTTCGACTATTCGTCGAAAACCTTCCGCAGCGATCTCTACCCCGAATACAAGGCCAACCGCTCTGCGCCGCCGGAAGACCTGATCCCGCAATTCGGCCTGATCCGCCAGGCGACCGCAGCCTTCAATGTCCCTTGCATAGAGACGGAGGGTTTTGAAGCCGACGATATCATCGCGACTTATTGCCGGCTGGCTTGCGAAGCCGGCGCTGATACCACCATCATCTCCTCCGACAAGGATCTGATGCAGTTGGTCGGTCCGACGGTCGGCATGTACGACCCGATGAAGGATCGCCAGATCGGCATTCCCGAGGTGATCGAGAAATGGGGCGTGCCGCCCGAAAAGATGATCGACCTGCAGGCGCTGACCGGCGACTCGGTCGACAATGTTCCGGGCGTGCCGGGCATCGGCCCGAAGACCGCGGCGCAATTGCTGGAACAGTTCGGCGACCTTGACGGGCTGCTGGCGCGCGCTTCGGAGATCAAGCAGGAGAAACGGCGCGAGACCATCATCGCCAATGCCGATAAGGCGCGCATCTCGCGCGAGTTGGTGACGTTGAAGAACGACGTGCCGCTGAAGGAAGGGCTGGACGATCTTGTCCTGCATGCGCCGGATGGCCCGAAGCTGATCGGCTTCCTGAAGACGATGGAGTTCACCACACTGACCCGACGCGTCGCCGAAGCGACCGCAACCGACATTGGCGACGTCCAGGCCACCGCCGTCACCATCGAGCGCGCCGATACCGCGCATGGCCCCGATGTCGGCGCCGGCGCCCCGCCGGTGCCAAGGCCGGCGGCCGCTCCGAACGATGCCGCAAAGCCGGCGGCGCCGGTCAGGGGCGAGGACGCGCCGCCACAAGGCGATACCCCATCGCTCCTCTCTGCCCTGCGGCTGGAGCAGGCGGCCGCTCGCAAGATCGACCCTTCGGCCTATGCCCCCATCCGCGACACGGCCGCGCTCGAGGCCTGGATAGCCGAAGCCCGCGACGCCGGTGTCCTTGCGTTCGACGCCGAGACCAGCTCGTCCGACCCGATGCGGGCGGACCTGATCGGCCTGTCCATGGCGCTCGCGCCTGGCCGCGCCGTCTATGTGCCGCTTGCCCACAAGAGCGGCAATGGCGACCTGCTCGGCGGCGGCAGGCTGGAGAACCAGATCCCGGTCCGCAAGGCGCTGGCGCTGCTGAAGCCGCTGCTTGAGGACCGATCGGTCCTCAAGATCGTCCAGGATATGAAATACGACATCGTCGTGATGAGCCGGCACGGCATCGAGGTCGGCCCGTTCGATGACACGATGCTGATCTCCTACGTGCTCGATGCGGGCACATCCGGCGGTCACGACCTCGTCTCGCTGTCGGAGAAATGGCTCGGCCATGCGCCGGCCTCCAAGAAGGAACTCGCCGGCTCGGGCAAGAGCGCCATCGGCTTCGATCAGGTCGATATAGAGCGTGCGACCGCCTACGCTGCCGAGCAGGCCGACCTGACGCTGCAGCTCTGGCGGGTGCTGAAGCCGAGGCTTGCCGCCAAGGGCCTCGTTTCCGTCTATGAGCGTCTGGAGCGGCCGCTGGTGCCCGTGCTCGCCCGCATGGAACAGCGCGGCATCTCGGTCGACCGCCAGATCCTGTCGCGGCTCTCCGGCGAGCTGGCTCAAGGCGCGGCTCGCGTCGAGGAAGAGATCTACGGGATCGTCGGCGAGCGCATCAACATCGGCTCGCCAAAACAGCTCGGCGACATATTGTTCGGCAAGATGGGGCTGCCGGGCGGCTCGAAGACCAAGACCGGCCAATGGTCGACCTCGGCCCAGCTTTTAGAAGATCTCGCCGCCGAGGGCCACGAGCTGCCGCGCAAGATCGTCGACTGGCGCCAGCTCACCAAGCTGAAGTCGACCTATACCGACGCGCTGCCCGGTTTCATCAACCCCGGCACCAATCGCGTCCACACTTCCTATGCGCTGGCAGCAACCACCACCGGGCGGCTGTCATCCTCCGATCCCAATCTGCAGAACATCCCGGTGCGCACGGCGGAAGGCCGCAAGATCAGGACCGCCTTCATTGCGGAGAAAGGCCACAAGCTGGTCTCGGCCGACTACAGCCAGATCGAATTGCGCGTGCTTGCCCATGTCGCCGAGATCCCACAGCTCAAGCAGGCCTTCGCCGACGGCGCCGACATTCATGCCATCACCGCGTCGGAAATGTTCAATGTGCCGGTCGAAGGCATGCCTTCGGAAGTGCGCCGGCGCGCCAAGGCGATCAATTTCGGCATCATCTACGGCATCTCGGCCTTCGGCCTCGCCAACCAGCTGTCGATCCCGCGCGAAGAGGCGGGCGCCTACATCAAACGCTATTTCGAGCGTTTTCCGGGCATCCGGGACTATATCGAGGAGACCAAGGCCTATGCGCGGGAGAACGGTTTCGTCGAGACGATCTTCGGCCGCCGCATCCACTATCCGGAGATAAGGGCTTCCAACCCGTCGGTGCGCGCCTTCAACGAGCGCGCCTCAATCAACGCCAGGCTCCAAGGCACCGCCGCCGACATCATCCGCCGCGCCATGGTGCATATGGAAGAAGCACTGGAGAAGGCGAAGCTCTCGGCCCGCATGCTGTTGCAGGTGCATGACGAGCTGATCTTCGAAACGGTGGAAGCGGAGGTCGAGGCGACGATCCCCGTGGTTCGCAAGGTGATGGAGAATGCGCCGATGCCGGCGGTCTCGATGTCGGTGCCGCTGCATGTCGATGCGCGGGCCGCGGATAATTGGGATGAGGCGCATTAGGCGTCTCACGTTCGTTCGTCATCCACGGGCGGAGCAAGGAGCGAAGCGACGCGCGCAGACCCGAGGATCCATGCCGCGACGCGCGCCGTAGTGCGCGGCGGTTGTGGATAGCTTGGCGAGCACGCCGCTTGTCAATGCAGATTCTGCACCGTGGCGGTGCGTGTATGTCACGGAATGGATACTAGGGTCTGCGCGCGTCGCTTCGCTCCTTGCTCCGCCCTAGTATGACGAAGTGAAGCTTACGCAGCCTCAGCCCTGCACTTGGCGCATACACCGCGAAACTCGATCACCGCCTTCTTGGCTGCAAATCCCGTCGAGCGCACCCATTCGTCCAGCCGGTGGCCGACATCGTGGTCGGACATCTCGGTCACCTGGCCGCAATTATCGCAGATGGCGAAGGCCGTCATCGAATGGCTGTGGTCGTGCGGCTCGGCGCAGGCGACGAAGGAGTTGAGGCTTTCGAGCCGGTGTACGAAGCCGGACTTCACCAGCGTATCGAGCGCCCGGTAGACCTGCAGCGGCGCCCGGAAACCGCGCTCGCGCAGTTGGTCGAGCAAAGTATAGGCGCTGAGCGGCCCGCTGGACGCCTCGAGCTTCTCGAGCACGCAGAGCTGGTTCTTGGTCAGCGCATCTCTTGCCGTCATCTTGTTCGCCCAATCGACGTCCGCACGTGATCTCGCATGCGCACGACTTCAATTCCCTGAGATAGCGACGAACGAACAATTTTGCCACCGTTTCCACAGCGCCTCCCTTCAGGTACGGGGCGGACGGAAATGGCTCACCGGCCAATCGCTACTTGCGCGGCGGCCCCTTGCGTTCGGCCGAAGCCGCCCAGAGGTTGATGTCGGACTCGCGGGCGTGGCTGTCGATCTCGGCGAGCTCGGCGTCGGAGAACTCGAGCGCCTTGAGCGCGCCGACGCAATCCTCGACCTGTTCCGGCCGACTGGCCCCGATCAGCGCCGTGGTCACGCGGCCTTTGCGCAGCACCCAGGCCAGCGCCATCTGTGCCAAGGTCTGGCCGCGGCGGCCGGCAATGGCGTTGAGCGCCTTGATGTTGGCGATCGACTTGTCGTTGATGAAGGCCGGTCGCAACGACTTGCCCTGGGATGCGCGGCTGCCCTCGGGGATGCCGCCGAGATATTTGTCGGTCAGCATGCCCTGCGCCAGCGGCGAGAACACGATCGAGCCGATGCCGAGCCCCTCCAGCGTGTCGAGCAGCCCATCCTCCTCGACCCAGCGGTTGAGCATCGAATAGCTCGGCTGGTGGATGAGGCAAGGGGTGCCGAGCTGGCGCAGAATGTCGGCCGCCTCGCGCGTGCGCTGCGAATTGTAGGACGAGATGCCGGCATAGAGCGCCTTGCCTGAGCGCACCGCGTGGTCGAGCGCGCCCATCGTTTCTTCGAGCGGCGTGTCGGGATCGAAACGGTGCGAATAGAAGATATCGACGTAGTCGAGCCCCATTCGCTTGAGACTCTGGTCGAGGCTGGCGAGCAAATATTTGCGGCTGCCCCATTCGCCGTACGGACCGGCCCACATCTCGTAGCCGGCCTTGGTCGAGATGATCATCTCGTCGCGATAGGCGGCGAAATCGCTGCGCAGAATCTCGCCGAACGCGGTTTCCGCCGAGCCGGGCGGCGGGCCGTAATTGTTGGCGAGATCGAAATGCGTGATGCCGAGATCGAAGGCCTTGCGAACGATCGCCTGCTTGGTCCTGTGCGGCGTGTCGTTGCCGAAATTGTGCCACAGCCCGAGCGAGATCGCCGGCAGCTTCAGGCCGGACCGACCGCAGCGATTATAGATCATCTTCTCGTAGCGGTTTTCGGCGGCGACATAGGACATGGGGAACCTTCGGGATCGAAACGGCGTGGCGACCACCGCCAACCTGATTTGAATCGATGCTTGCCCCTAACCCTTACCCTCTCCCCGCCGGAACGGGGAGAGGGGTTGCCACCTACTTTTTCTTCGCCAGCAACGCCTTCGCGTCCTTGACGCCGAGCGCGGCCGGCCGCTCGCAGGTCGTCTGCATGGCGACATATTTGCCGCTTTCGCCCGAGCGCAGGATGCCTGTCATGACATCGACGGCGTGCAGCGCCAGCTCCATCGAGCAGCGGTGCGGCCGCCCTTCGCCAATCGCGATTGCCATGTCGGCAAGGCCGGCGGTGCGATAATTAGCCATCATGCCTTGGCCGTGCATCTCGTTCGGCACGCCGAACGGATGGTTCCACTTGGGCAGCCTCTTCACCGGCTTGGCCGAGTCGGTGAAGCGTACATCGCCGCCGAAGAAATTCGGATCCGGCACGAAGACGGTGCCCAATTCGCCGTAGAGCTCCATCGGCGCGTGGCCATGGCTCCAGACGTCCCAGGAGGTGTTGAGCGTGATCACCGCGCCATTCGCGAATTCGAGCAGCGCATGGATGGTGGTCGGCGTGTTCACCGGGATCTTCTCGCCCGCCCGCGGTTTGGAGCTGATGGTGCGCTCCTTGGCCGGCGTCGTTGCGAAGGCGGCCACCTGCTTCACCGGCCCGATCAGCTGAATCAGGTTGGTGACATAGTATGGCCCGATGTCGAGCACCGGGCCGGCGCCCGGCTGGAAGAAGAAATCCGGGTTGGGGTGCCAGTGCTCCATGCCGTGGCCCATCACATGGCAGGTGCCGCTGGTGATGGCGCCCAGCTTGCCGCTGTCGATGAGATCGCGGACCAGTTGGTGCGCGCCGCCGAGGAAGGTGTCCGGCGCCGAACCGATGCGCAGGCCCTTCTTCTCGGCCCGTTTCTTGAGATCGAGCCCTTCCTCGATCGACAAGACGAACGGCTTTTCCGAATAAACATGCTTGCCGGCGTCGAGCACCGCTTTGGAGATCTCGTAGTGCACGGCCGGAACCGTCAGGTTGACGATGATGTCGATCTCGTCGTCCTTGAGCAGGTCGTTGACCGTCTCGGCGCGGAGCTTGAACTCCTTCGCCCGCGCTTTCGCGGCCTCCATGTTAATATCCGCGCAGGCGCGCATCTTGATGCCGCGGAACAGCGGCGCCAGCGAGAAATACGCCTTCGAGATGTTGCCGCAGCCGATGACGCCGATGCCAAGTTTCTCTGCCATTTCGATTACTCCTGCCAGCTCTTGGCTGCTGCGATTGAGCGGCGGGCATAGCGCTCGATGTCGTTGGGGTTGTCCTGCTCCATGACGAAATACTGCGCCGCGCTCTTGGCGCGCAACGTCTTGAACAGGCCCGCCCAGTCGATCGTGCCGTGACCGACATCGGACCAGCCGTCCTCGTCCAGCCCCTCGCCCGGCTTCGCCATGTCCTTGACGTGGACGGCAACGATCCGCTTGCCATGCTTCTCGATCCAGGGCAGCGGATCGGCGCCGCCGCGCACCACCCAGGCGACGTCCATTTCCCAGCCGATGTCCGGTGCCGCGGACAGGATGTGGTCCTGCGGCAGCGAGCCGTCCGCAAGCGCCTTGAACTCGAAATCGTGGTTGTGCCAGGCAAAGCCGTAGCCGGCCTTTTTTGCCGCCTCGCCGACCTTGGCGAGGCGCTCGCCGAAGCCGCGCCAGCCGGCGGCATCGGACGGGCGCTGATCGGGCATCAGATAGGGGCAGATCAGAAGCCTGATACCGAGCGCGTCGGCGATCTTGCGCACGCCGTCGAAATCGTTCTCCAGCGCCTCGATCGAGAAATGCCCGGTCGGCATCGCAAGCCCGTTCTTGTCGAGCTCGGCGCGAAACGCCTTCGGGTCGTCATAGACGCCGCCAAAGCCTTCGACCTGGCTGTAGCCGAGCTCGCCGAGCATTTTCACCACGTCGTTCCATGGTTGAAAATTGCGAGCGCTGTAGAGTTGGAATGACCAGTTCATGTCCTGTCCGTTCTGCTTGGGAGGTTAAAGGCGGTTGCCGGTCTGGGCATCGAAGAGCGAAGCGCGCATCGGATCGAAGCCGACGGTCACCGCCTCATCATTCCGGGGCGTACGCTCCGAGGTAACCCGGACGCTGAATTTCTGTTGAGCGAGCTGCAGCCAGACCAGCGTGTCGGAGCCCATCGGTTCCACCACTTCGACTTTGCTGGCCGCCGAGAATGGCCAGCCGGCGCCGCTGTTCAGACTCACATGTTCGGGCCTGATGCCGAACACGGCTGGTCCGGGTTCCGGCTGCCGATCGAAATCATAGGTACTGAGTGGAATCTTCAGACCATCGGCGAGAAAATGCCAGCCGCCATCCGCGTTTTCCAAATGGCCGTCGACAAAGTTCATCGCCGGCGAGCCGAGGAAGCCGGCAACGAAGCGATTGACCGGACGGTTGTAGATGGTCTGGGGCGCGTCGAGCTGCTGGATGACACCGCCCTTCATCACGGCAATGCGGTCGGCGAGCGTCATTGCCTCGATCTGGTCGTGGGTGACGTAGATCATGGTGTTTTCGAGCTTGCGGTGCAGCAGCTTGATCTCGACGCGCAGTTCCGCTCGCAGCTTGGCATCGAGATTGGAGAGCGGCTCGTCGAACAGGAAGACGTCGACGTCGCGCACCAGTGCCCGCCCGATCGCCACGCGCTGGCGCTGGCCGCCGGAGAGCGCCGAGGGCTTGCGCTGCAACAGCGGCTGGATCTGCAGGATCTCGGCGGCGCGTGCGATGCGCTTGGCGATCTCGTCCTTGGCCAGGCCCGCAACGCGCAGACCGAAGGACAGGTTCTTCTCCACCGTCATCTGCGGATAGAGCGCGTAGGACTGGAACACCATGCCGATGCCGCGGTCCTTAGGCTCCTCCCAGGTGACGTTCTTGCCCTTGATGAAGATGCGACCTTCCGAAATGTCGAGCAGGCCGGCTATGCAGTTGAGCAAGGTGGATTTGCCGCAGCCGGACGGTCCCAGAAGCACGATGAACTCGCCCTCGGCGACGTCGAGATTGAGCGTCTTCAGCACCGACATCACACCGAAATTGAGCGACAGGTCCTGGATCGACACGCTGGGATTGGCGATTGCCGCTGCCATCATCATCCTTTCACTGCGCCGGCCGCGATGCCGCGCACGAAGAGCTTGCCGGAAATGAAATAGACGATGAGCGGCACAAGGCCGGTCAGGATGGTGGCCGCCATATTGACATTGTATTCCTTCACGCCTTGCACCGAATTGACGATGTTGTTGAGCTGCACTGTCATCGGATAGGTGTCGGGGCGCGTGTAGACGACGCCGAACAGGAAGTCGTTCCAGATGCCGGTGACCTGCAGGATGATGGCGACGACGAAGATCGGCAGCGACATCGGCAGCATGATGCGCAGATAGATGCCCCAGAAGCCGGCGCCATCGACGCGCGCCGCGCGGAACAGTTCCTCCGGCATCGACGTGAAATAGTTGCGGAACAAGAGCGTCAGGATCGGCATGCCGAAGATCGAATGCACGATCACAAGGCCGGTCAGCGTGCCGTATATGCCGATCTCGCGCAGGATGATGACGATCGGGTAGATCATCACCTGGTAGGGGATGAAGGCGCCGACGATCAGGATGATGAAGAAGGTGTCGGCGCCCTTGAAGCGCCAGTTGGCCAAGGCATAGCCGTTCACCGAGGCGATCGCGATCGACAGCAGCACCGACGGGACGGTGATGCGCACCGAATTCCAGAAACCGCGCGAGAGCCCGTCGCAGTTGAGGCCGGTGCAGGCGGTCGCCCAGGCTTTCACCCAGGGTTCGAAGGTGATTTCCACCGGCGGCGAGAAGATGTTGCCGAGGCGGATTTCCGGCATGCCCTTCAGCGACGTGACGATCATCACGTAGAGCGGCAAGAGGTAATAGAGCGCCACCACGATCAGCGTGCCGTAGAGGAAGATGTTGCGGCGCGAGAGCGCATGCCGCGGCTTCGCGCCGGCAGGCCCGGCTTCGTCGCGCCGAAGGACGCCCGCATCGGATGGGGAGGCAGCGACATCAACCACGCCGGCGGCCTCCGAATTCGAGATAGGCCCATGGCACGATGACGATCATCACCGAGAGCAGCATCATGGTCGAGGCGGCGAAACCTTGGCCGAGATTCTGGGCGAAGAACATGTAGTCGTAGACGTATTTTGCCGGCACTTCGGAGGCGATGCCCGGCCCGCCGCTGGTCTGCGCCACGACGAGGTCATAGACCTTGACGATGCCGGCGGCGATGATGACCAGCGTGGTGATGAAGACCGGCCGCATCATCGGGATGACGATGAACACGTAGGTCTTCCACATCGGGATGCCGTCCACTCGCGCCGCCTTCCATATGTCTTCGTCGATGCCGCGCAGGCCGGCAAGCATCAGGCACATGATCAGCCCTGTGCCCTGCCAGAGCGCGGCGATGGAAATGCCGTAGATGACGATGCTGGAATTATAGAGCGGGTCGAAGCTGAAGCCCGTCCAGCCGAGGTCGCGCACGACGCGCTGGATGCCGAAATCCGGGTTGAGCAGCCATTGCCAGACCAACCCGGTGACGATGAAGGACAGCGCGAATGGATAGAGGAAGATGGTGCGGAACGTATCCTCGAAGCGGATCTTCTGGTCGAGGAGCGCCGCCAGGACGAAGCCGATCACCAGCGAGAACACCAGCGAGATCACGCCGTAGATCAGGAGGTTCTCGATCGAGATCAGCCAGCGCGGCGTCGCCCACAACCGATAATACTGGTCGAGGCCGACGAAGTTGAGCCGTGGCAGCAGCTTCGAATTGGTGAAGGAGTAGAGAACCGTCCACGCCGTGCCGCCGACGAACACCACAAGCGCGGTGAGCACCATCGGAATCGATGCGATCTTCGCATTGAGGTTACGGAAAAGCTGGTTGGGACGTTCGCTATTGCTCATCTCGACAGCCGGACTGGGGCAATGAGGACATCATGCTCCCGACCCCCGTTAGGCAGGGACCGGGAGCTGGCGGGGCGCCGGTAGATCAATCGGCCGAAGCGATGATGGCGGCGAAGCGCTTCTGCGCTTCTTCGACCGTCATGTCCGGCTTGGCGAAGAACTCGGAGAACAGGTCCTCCTTCTGCTTCTGGCTGTCCTGCGAAAGCAGTTGGTCCGTCCACGGCATGACGGCGCCCTTGGCGAGGATGGCGAGGCCCTTCTTCATGCAGTCGTTCGCCGCGTTGAGATCGACGTCGCCACGCACCGGCAGCGAGCCCTTCTTGAGGTTGAAGGCGACCTGGGTCTTCGGATCGAGCAAGGTCTCGGCGAGCACCGCCTGCGCCTTCGTCTTTGCCTCATCCTTGAGCAGCGGGAAGTAGAACGCATCGCCGCCCGTGGCAATGACTTCGTTCAGGCCGAGGCCGGGCAGGCAGGTATAGTCCTTGCCGGCCGTCTTGCCGGCAACCTGGAACTCGCCCTGCGCCCAGTCGCCCATGATCTGGCCGGCGGCCTTGCCGGTGATGACCAGATTGGTGGCTTGGTTCCAGTCCTGCACATTGGTGTTCTTGGCCATCTTGCGGGCGTCGTCCGCCGCCTTGAACACCTTGGCGATCTCCGGGCCTGCCGCGAAGGCGGCATCCTTGTCCTTGTAGACCTTGAGGAACGTGTCGGTGCCCCCGGTCGCGGCCATCAGCACGTCGAAGGCGCCCGAGGCTTGCCAGGCCTGTCCGCCGACCGCGAGCGGAATGATGCCCGCCTTTTCCAGCGCCGGCGCATCCGCCACGAATTCATTCCAGTCCTTCGGCACGGGCAGGCCGGCCTTCTGGAAGGCCTCGTTGGAGAGCCACAGCCACTGCCAGGAATGGATATTGACCGGCACGCAATAGATCTTGCCGTCGATGGTGCAACTATCGAGCAGGCTCTTCGGCCGCACGATCTCCGTCCACTTGTCCTTGGTAGCGATATCGGTGAGGTCGCGCATCAGCCCGGCCTGCACCAACTCCTCGGCCTGGCGCCCGTGGTTGAACTGGGTGGCGCCCATTGGATCGCCGCCGGTGATGCGGCTGATCATGATCGGCCGCGCCGTGCCGCCGGAGCCTGCAATGGCGCCGTCGACCCAGTGGTTGCCCGTCGCGTCGAATGCCTTGGCAAGCTCGGCCACCGCTGCCGCCTCGCCGCCGGAAGTCCACCAATGGGTGACTTCCAGGTCGGTCGCGGCCGCCGGACCGGCGAAATTGAGCGCAACTGTCGCGGCAAAGGCAGCAGTCAGGAATTTGTATCGCATTTCGGCTCCTCCCAGAATCTGAAACGTTACAGATTTTCGATACGGCAAATGATCCGCCTAGGCAACCCCTCGCCTTGAGGCCGGCCAAGATTTTTTCGCGACGCGAACAAAATCTTTCTCCCGAGGCGGCAATGTCGGTGTCAGATCAGTCGATTGGTGCCAAAAGAAGGCCAAGACAGATATTTCTTTGTGATTCCAGCGACTTTCGGCTCCACTCCGCATCCGCGATGCCGGCGACGCGACCTTGCCGGTTGATCACGAAGATTGGCAATCTGTAACGTTTCAGTATATTGAGCCGAGCCGCAAACTGAAGGTCGCGCAAATGTCACCGCCGCACGATTGCCGGTCGGCCCCGCGACTGCTATGCGCCTGACGGGCGGGACGATGGATAGACGGATAACGAAGAAGGGCGACGACGACACGTCGGGCAAGGAACGGCCGACGTTGAAGACGCTTGCCTTCATGACCGGGCTGGGCGTCACGACAGTCTCGCGCGCGCTGAAGGATGCGCCCGAGATCGGCGCCGAGACCAGGCGCCGCGTCCAGCTCGTCGCCAAGCAGATCGGCTATCGCCCGAACCGCGCCGGCGTGCGCTTGAGAACCGGCAAGACCAACGTGATATCGCTTGTGCTGAACACCGAGCACGAGCTCATGAGCTTCGTCTCGGACATCATCTACGGCGTCACCGAGGTGATCGCCGACACGCCCTACCATCTGATCGTCACGCCCTATTCGCGCTCGCAGGATCCGCTGGACCCGGTGCGCTATCTGGTCGAGACGGGCTCGGCCGACGGCGTCATCATCTCGCGCACCCAGCCCAACGATCCACGGGCGCGCTATATGCTGGAGCGCGGCATTCCCTTCGCCACGCATGGTCGCACCGACATGGGGCTGGTGCATCCCTATCACGACTTCGACAATTATGCCTTTGCCGGCGAAGCCGTCCGCTACCTCGCCGGCAGGGGCCGCAACCGGCTTGCCCTGGTGACGCCTCCGGTCGGCCTCACCTATCACGGCCATACGGTCGCCGGCTTTGCCGATGCGCTGAGTGAGGTGGGTGCCAGCGAGGTGCCGTTCAACACCGTCTCTATCGATCAGTCGATCGAGCAGATCAGGATGCGGACCGCGCAATTGATGCGGCGCAAGGACCGTCCGGACGGCTTTGTCAGCAGCGCCGCCGCCGCGACACTCGCCATCGTGGCCGGCATCGAGGATGCCGGGCTGAAGCTCGGCCGCGACGTCGACGTGGTGTCGAAACAATCGTCGGAACTGCTGCATCTGTTCCGGCGGGAGCTGCTCGTCGTCAACGAGAATTTCCGGCTCGCCGGCTCCGAGCTCGCCCGCGCCGTGCTCGGCTGGATCGGCGGCGCCGATCCAGGCACGCTGCAATCGCTCAGCACGCCGAGCGAGGTTTTGGCCTATCGCGGCTGACTGGCGCGACTTGAGGGGCAGGTCAGGCCGAGTCGAAAATGGTGGCTTCCGAGAACCGGAGCGGAGCGTACTTAAAGTACGTGAGCACCGGAAGCGCAGGAAGCCGCCATTTGCAGGCCGGCCTCACCTGGCCCTAGGCGGCCCCACTCCCCCATGGGCCATGAAACGCCCCCTCTTCCCCGATGCGCTCGAAGCCGTGCGCGCCGAAGAAGTCGCGCTGCGCCTGGATCAGGTTCGAGGTGCCGCGTCCTTGGCGGTAGCTGTCGAAATAGGCGAGCGCCGACGACAGCGCCGGCACCGGCGAGCCGGCTTCGGAGGCGCGCGCCACGATGCGCCTCAGCGACGGATGCGCCTCCTTCATCATGGCGATGAAGGCCGGCGCCATCAGCAAGTTGGTGGAAGCGCCGCCTGAACCGAAGGCCTCCGCCATCGTGTCCAGCATCTGCGAGCGGATGATGCAGCCGGCGCGCCAGATCTTGGCGATTGTCGGCATGGGCAGGTTCCAGTTGAATTCCTTGGAGGCGCCGCTCATCACCGCGAAGCCTTGGGCGTAAGCCGCGATCTTGCCGGCGAACAAGGCGAGCTCCAGATCCTTGAGCAGCGCGCCCCTGTCGCCGGATATCTTTTCGACGCCGATGTTGCCGTAGGCCTTTTCCGCCGCCTGTCGCTCGTCCTTGATCGAGGACAGCACGCGCGCCGCGACCGCCGCCTCGATCGCCGTCGCCGGAATGCCGAGTTGCTGCGCTTCGATGACCGACCATTTGCCGGTGCCCTTCTGCCCAGCGCGGTCGAGGATGATATCGACCACCGGCTTGCCGGTCTTGGGATCGTCGGCGGCGAGAACTTTTGCGGTGATCTCGATCAGGTAGGAATTGAGCCGGCCCTTGTTCCATTCTTCGAAGACCTTGCCGATCTCCTTGGGCGCCATGCCGAGGCCGTCGCGCAGGATACCGTAGATCTCGGCGATCATCTGCATGTCGGCATACTCGATGCCGTTGTGGATGGTCTTGACGAAATGGCCGGCGCCGTCATGTCCGAGCCAGGCGGCGCAAGGCTCGTCCTTGAACTTGGCCGAGATCGCGGTCAGCACCTTCTCGACCCGCTTCCAGGACTCCTCGGTGCCGCCGACCATTACCGACGGACCGTGGCGCGCGCCCTCCTCGCCGCCCGACACGCCCATGCCGATGAAGGTCAGGCCCGAGCCGGACAGCTCCGAGAAGCGGCGCATCGTGTCGCGGAAATTGGCGTTGCCGGCATCGATGACGATGTCGTTGTGAGAGAGCACACCGCGCAGCGCCGCGATCTGCTCGTCGACCGGCTTGCCGGCCAGCACCATGATGATGATCGGCCGCGGGGGCCGGATCGCGGCGGCGAGCTCCTCCAGGCTGTAGCAGGGAACGACCATGTCCTTCAGCGAACCGGCACTCTCGACAAAGGCGTCGGTGCGCGATGGCGTGCGGTTGAAGACGGCGATGCGGTGCCCGTGCTCGGCGATGTTGAGCGCCAGGTTGGAACCCATCGTGCCAAGGCCGATCAGGCCGATTTCGGCTTTTTCCATCGTTTCTTCCCTGCGTTCGGATGCTTGTTGTGGGTTGCGTCCTGGAGAACGCCTTTCCAGATGAATGACGGGCCTTGGCGGCTGCGTCAACCGTCTCGCGGGATTGTGTCGAGATCGGTGAGACCGAGGGTGAAGACTGAGGGCGAATGGTGAATGGTGAATAGTGAAATGGACAGGCGAACGCCGTCGCGACGCGGAAACGAAAATCGCCTGCTATTCACCATTCACCATTCACTATTCACCATTCACTCTCAATTTCACTCTGCGCGAATATTAATTGGCGCCTCGATCTTCACCACCTCGAAGTCCGAAACGAGGATATCGAGCCGGGCGTCCCAGCGGCCCGGCAGCGGGATGACGAGATTGTCGATACGCCAGGTGCCGTCGCCGGATTTTCTCGCCGGCCGCTTGATCGGCTCGATGCCGGAATCCGGCTTCGACAGCACCAGCGTCACCTCCTTGGCGTCGAGCGGCCCGAATTCGCCGGTCATGATCATCATCGAAGCGGCAACCTCGCCGGCATGGCCCGGCGTGATGCCGAGATCGGCCATCGCCTTCAGCGTGTGGATGTGGATCGAAACCGGTTGCGCGGCGGCGATCGCCAACGCGCGTGGCGGCGGGGTGAAGCGCCAGCCGGCGGCGACGCCGAAAATGGCGAGCGCGATCAGCATCTCGATGCCGATCGAGCGCACCATCCGCCGCTGCACCTCGGTGTCGCCGGCCACGGCGGGCGCTGTCAACGTCCAGCGGTTGATGGAGGCCAACGTGAACAGGAAGAGCAGCAGGGTGAGCTTGAGCAGCAGCAGCCGGCCATAAGCGGTATGGATCAGCGCCGCCGGCTGCTGCAGCTGGATGATCGCCAGTACGATGCCGCTGGCGGCAAGGACAGCCACGACCGGCAGGATCGCGCGCGAGAAGCGCCGCAGAAAGACCTTCGCTTGCGCCGGCTGCTGCCGCAGCGCGAGGCCGAGCGGCGCCAGCGCACCCGCCCAGAAGGCGATCGCGGTGCCGTGCAGGAATACCAGCGGCCGCGTCAGCCATTGCGGTTCGGCGGCGCTGGCGTGACCGCTCGCGGCAAGGGCCGCGCCAACACCGAGCAGTGCTACGGACGCCGCCAGCTTGCGCAAGCCCGACGGTCCGGCAAGAGAAAGCAAAGCCAAGCCGAGCGCGATCAGGCCGAGCAGCACCGTCCAGACGAAGCTCGTCTCGAGCGCGGTCTTCCAGACAGCCGGTGTCGCAAACCGGGCGAGCGGCGCGCCGAGCGCATCCAGCCCCTGCAGGCCGAGCGAAAGCGGCGCTCCGACGAGACCGATAAGAAGCGCCGCGATGACGAAGCGTCGGCCGCGGCGCCGGTCCTCGGCGAGCCAGGCAAGTGCGAACGCGCCGCCGATGCCGAGAAAAAGTCCGGCATAGAGAAACAGCTTGCCGAGCCAGATCGCTGCCCGCAGCGTCCAGTCGACGGCCTCACCCGCCACTGGTGCCGCGCTTGGCGCGCCCATGGAAAACAGCGCCGAGCCGCCGACCGGATGACCATCGACCGAAACGACTCGCCAACTCAGCACATGCGTGCCGGATTTGAGCGCTTCGGGATTGTCGATCTCGACGGTCTGGTCCTTGAGGCGGAAGGATGTCAGCGCAAGCTGTGAGCCGTCCGGCCGCACAAGCGTCAGCACCAGCGGCGAGACGGGCTCGCTGAAGGTCAGCGAGAATTTGCCGGGACTTTGCGTCAGCACGGCGCCGTCAGCCGGGTCGGTCGCGACCAGCGCGGCATGCGCCAAAGCGCGGCCGGGAACGACGAGCAGCGCCATCGTCACGAGCATTGCCGCCAGCCAGACAAGCGAGCCGGCAAGCATGCAGTTCATCGGGGAAGGCAGTGCTGCGTTCATGCCGTCATAACTGGAAATGTTGGCGCATCCCGAGGGAGCGCGCCAACAGAGATCATTTCTTCGGCAGCAATTTGATGCCGGGCGCTGGCGTTTCCAAGGCGTCCTCGTCCTGGCCGGCCGCCGGGATCTCGATCCAGCGCTCGGCGGCATCGCCGCATTCCTGCACCACCGGGAAATAGAGCATCTGGCCGGCCGGCAGATCGGCCGCCAGCGAAGCGCGGAAGACGAATTCGTCATAGAATTCGTCCGGCAGATTGCCGCCGCTCCAGTCGATTTCCTTCACGCCGGTGGTCAAGGTCTCGCCATAGAGCTGGTAGGATTTCTCGTATTTGCCCTTCTTGACCTGCAGCGTCCAGCCGGGCTTGGGCATCGGCTTCACCGCGATGGCGCCTTCGGGTATCTGCACACGCACCGCGGTCGTTGCCTTGCCCTCGCAGCCATGCGGCAAGCGCAAGACGGCCTTGTAGGTCGAGCCGACGGCCGCTTCCTGCGTTTCGAGCGTGATGTGGGCGAGCGCGGCATTGGTCCCGAGCGCGCAAAGCGCGCCCGCCGCCAAAACATACTTCTTCATGAATTGTGCCTCGATTTCGAATTGACGGGTTAGTCGGCGTGATCCATGTCCATATCGCCGGTGCCCGTCTCGCCCATGCCTTCGACGGCGAACTCGACGGTGACGCTGCCCGCCTTCTCGAAGGTCAGCGTCGCGGAGAATTTCTCGCCCTGCTTCGGCTGCCGCTTCAAGCCGGTGAACATCAGGTGATAGGCGCCCGGCTTCAGCGCGACCTTGCCGCCGGCCGGGATCTCCAGCCCGCCCTCGACCGGCCGCATGGTCATGACGCCGTCCTTGACGCCCATCTCATGCAGTTCGGCCTTTTCGGAGATGTCGGAGGAGATCGACAGCAGCCGGTCCGGCGCGCTGCCCTTGTTGATCACGGTGAAATAGCCGCCGCCCACCTTGGCGCCCGGCGGCGTCGCCCGCGACCAGGGATGCTCGATCTCGAGATCGCCGACCTTGAACTCATGCGCTAGGGCGGCGGGAATGCAGGCCAAGAGAAAGAAAAGGCTGAGCACGGCAAGGCCAACGCGCAGCGGGAGGTGAAACGGCGGCGCGCCGCGAAGGGCGAAGGCTTGCGCTTTGGGAAGAAGATTGGACATCGTTGCTCCATGAGTACGGGATCGCGCCGGAATGCGGCCGCGAACAGTCTGATCTTTGGATGAATAGGCCTGCGGAAAGTTCCGCGGATCAGACCATCGCCGGCGGCGCGCGCGGATTGGCCGGCGAGCGGTCGCGGGCGAAATCCTGGTGCCGGAAGGCCGGAAGCTGGAAGGCGACGGCCTCGAAAAGCTGGGTCCTGGCCAGGGCGACGGCCTCTGGCGGCGGTATATGCGCCGCCGAAACCATGTTGCAGCCGAGCGAGCAGCAGGCCGGCAGATGTTGTTGATGGGGATCGCCGCCGGGGAGTTTTACAGCCCCTTCATGCGTGCAGATGACGTTGCCGAAGGCGTCGACCTGCGAAGGCGCGCCGAAGGCGAAAGCGCCGAGAGAGGACTGAAGCAATAGAAGCAGCGCCGCGACGAACGCGGCCGGCATGCTCCATCGTCTCAGCCGGATATCCAACGCAAAGCCTCTCCCGGAAACGCGTCGACGGTAGCACGGGGAATGCGCGCGGGAAATCGGCAAAACCGCGCTGCGGCAACGCGGCGCGACGCGATTGTTTTTATGCATGTCGTTGTCCCAAAACCGCTGCACGCTTCTGGACGACATGCGTTAGGGTTTGTCGAGATTCAGGTCAGGCCGAGCCGAGAATGGTGGCTTCCGAGAACCGGAGCGGAGCGTACTTAAGGTACGCGAGCACCGGAAGCGCAGGAAGCCGCCCTTCGCAGGCCGGCATCACCTGAATCTCGACAGACCCTAGGCGGGCTGCATCTGCCGCCCTTCGGGAATTGAGGTCAGCAGCGTCTGGCGCGCCGACTTCAGGTGCTTGCGACAGGCGGCGTCCACCTTGCCGGGATCGCGCGATTTCAGCGCCGCGATATAGGCGAGATGCTCCTGGATAGCGACCTCGTTGCGCTGGCGCTCCTCAGCCTTGTTCCACTGATAGTGGTAGTGGAAGATCATAGCGATGACATCGTAGAAGTCGACGATGAAGCGATTGTGCGAGGCGCGGTGGATCAGCCGGTGGAAGCGCTCGTCGAGCTCGGAGAATTCGTTGAAGCGCGTGGCGATCTCGCTGGCGAGCTGGCGATGCTCGAGTTCCAGCCGGTCAAGATCGGCCCATACTGCGCTATCTTCCGGCAGGGCGGCGAAAGCCGCCGCCGAACGCAGCTCGAAAATCTCGCGGATCTCGGTCAGCTCCAGCGCGAAGGCGCGCGTGAAACCCTTCAGCACCCAATGGCTGTTGCGCCGCTTCTCGATCAGGCCGAAGCGCGAGAAGCGGATCAGGAATTCGCGCACGCTGGTAGTGCCGACGCCGATCTCGCGCGCCAGCTCCAGCTCGTTGATCTGCATGCCGGCTTCGGCGCCTCCCGCAAGCAGACGCCGCATGAAAGAGCGCTCGATGATCTCGGCCAGCGAGTCGGTCTCCTCCTCGGGGAAGAAGTCCTCGGACCGCGGCGCCCTGAGCACGGTCTTATTACGCTTGTTCCAGTCGATAAGCCCGGTTTCTTCCATGCGCGCAAGGATGCTGCGCACCGTGGTGCGGCTGACGCCGAGCAGCGTGCCGAGCTCAGGCTCCGACGGCAGGCTCTTGGTCTCGTCGAGCAACCTGAGGCAGCGGTTGAAGGCGTCCTTGTAGACATTGTTGCTTTTCGACATGCCCCGTATCCCCCAACGCTTGCGGCGGCCTGCCGGAAACGCGATATGATCGGTGTTCCTAGAGCAGCTCAGCGTTTCTCGGAATCGCCGAACTGCGCTAAATCTTTGTTTCTGCGCAATTCCGGACGGAAAGCCGCTACGCCCTTTTCCTGGAATTGCTCTGGCGCAGGCCTCCGAAAAGCGGAACGCTTTTCGCCGGCTTGCCAACGGGCGGCGCGGGCGTCCAAAAGACGAGCGCCGACCGAGCGAAAAAACAATTGACGCAAAATTGTTTTTTCCCGATAAAAGACATTACCTTTAAACGGGCGCAAGTCAATCCGCCCGCATTCCCAGGATCACCCAGGACAGCCGCCCGTGAACGTTGCAAACACCATCCTTCTCTCACCCTCCGATAATGTCGCCGTTGCCAACGGGCGCATCGAGATTGGAACGCCATTGCCGGGCGGCGCAACCGCGACTGCCGTGATCGAGCCGGGCCACAAGGTGGCGATCAAGCCGATCCCGGCGGGCGAAGCGGTTGTGAAATACGCCCAGGCGATCGGCCGCGCCACGCAAGACATTGCGCCCGGCGAGCATGTTCATTCGCACAATCTGGTTTTCGAGAGCGGCCGCTTGCCGGTGGTGCCGCCGAGCGAGGCCGAGCACGCCACCGAGGCCGACCGCAAGCGCACCTTCATGGGCTACCGCCGCGCCGATGGGCGCTCCGGCACGCGCAACTTCATCGGCATCATCGCCAGCGTCAATTGCTCGTCGACCGTCTGCCACGCCATTGCGGACGAAGCCAACCGCACGCTTCTGCCGAAATATCCCGGCATCGACGGCTTCGTGCCGATCGTGCACGGCCAGGGCTGCGGCATGAGCGCCACTGGCGACGGCATGATGGTTCTGCACCGCACTTTAGCCGGCTATGCGCGCCACCCGAATTTCGGCGGCGTGCTGATGGTGGGCCTGGGCTGCGAGGTCAACCAACTCACGCTTTACGGCCAGAAGGGCGTGGCCGCGGGAAAACGGCATTTCAACATCCAGGAAGCCGGCGGCTCGCGCAAATCGGTCGAGCGCGCGATGGGCGTTCTGGCCGAGATCGCCGAGGAGGTCGGCCAGTTGCAGCGTGAGCCGATCCCGGTCTCGGAGATCGTTGTCGGGCTGCAATGCGGCGGCTCGGACGGCATGTCCGGCATCACGGCAAATCCGGCATTGGGTGCCGCCGTCGATATCCTGGCAGACTGCGGCGGCATCGGCATCTTGTCGGAGACGACCGAGATCTATGGCGCCGAGCATCTGCTGGCCTACCGCGCCGCCTCGCCCGAGATCGCCGCCAAGCTTGACGGCTTTGTGAAGTGGTGGGAGGACCATACCGCCAAGCACGGCGCCTCGATCGACAACAATCCCTCGCCCGGCAACAAGCGCGGCGGCCTGACCACGATCCTCGAGAAATCGCTGGGCGCGGTCGCCAAGGGCGGCCAGACGCCGCTCAACGGCGTTTTCGGCTATGCCGAGAAAGTCTCGGGCAGCGGCCTGGTGTTCATGGACACGCCCGGCTACGACCCGGTTTCGGCCACCGGCCAGGTCGCTGGCGGCGCCAATGTCATCGTCTTCACCACCGGCCGCGGCTCCTGCTTTGGCTGCCGGCCGACGCCGTCGATCAAGGTCGCCACCAATTCGACCATGTATCACCAGATGGAAGAGGACATGGACGTCAATTGCGGGGTCATCGCCTCGGGCGAGAAGACCATCGCCGGCATGGGCCGCGAGATCTTCGAGCTGATCATCGAGACGGCGTCCGGCCGCAAGACCAAGAGCGAGGCGTTCGGCTACGGCGACAACGAATTCGTGCCGTGGCACCTCGGCGCGACGCTTTAATCAAAGGCCGTTATCGCGTCGGAAGCGCCCTCCGACAACAGGAGGCGACCTTCACAATCGTGCAGGCTTTTCTATGGAATGAATATTCCATATTGACAGAAATATGAAATTATTGTTCCATACCGATAAGGAGGAACGGGAGCATCCGAGCACTGCCCAGGGACGAGCCGAACGGACCCTAGCCCGCGTCGCGCACGGCAGCAGACATCGCTTGCATCGGTCACGGCAATGCTCTATCAAAAAACGGTATCTGTTTTTTATTGATAAAGTTCTGTTTGGGCCGCGCCTATCCAGATGGAGCTTCCGCAACCTTCACCAGGCGACTTAGGGAGGAACCTAATGAAATTCGTGACCAGCCTTCTCAACCGCCGCGCCTTCGTGGCTTTGGCCGCCGCTTCGATGCTCGCCGGCGCAATGCATTCCGCGCCCGCCTCGGCGGCCGACGTGACCATTCCGATCATCGTCAAGGATACCACATCCTTCTACTGGCAGATCGTTCTGGCCGGCGCCCGCAAGGCCGGCAAGGATCTCGGCGTCAACGTGCCGGAACTCGGCGCCCAGGCCGAAACCGACGTCAACGGCCAGATCTCGATCCTGGAAAACGCCGTCGCCAGCAACCCGGCGGCCGTCGTCATCTCGCCGACCGAGTTCAAGGCGCTCGGCAAGCCGATCGACGAGGCTGCCTCCAAGGTCAAGGTCATCGGCATCGACTCCGGCGCCGATTCCAAGGCCTTCACCTCCTTCCTGACCACCGACAACGTGCAGGGCGGCCGCGTCGCCGCTGACGGCCTCGCCGCCGCAATCGGCGCCGCCAACGGCGGCAAGGTGGAAGGCAAAGTCGCGCTGATCACGGCACTTCCCGGCGCCGGCTCGCTCGAGCAGCGCAAGCAAGGCTTCATCGAACAGATCAAGGCCAAGTATCCGGGCCTCGAGCTTGTCGCCGACAAATATGCCGACGGCCAGGCCACCACCGGCCTCAACATCGCGACCGACCTGATCACCGCTAATCCGGACCTCAAGGGCATCTTCGCCTCGAACCTGATCATGGCGCAGGGCGTCGGCCAGGCGATCGCCGAGAACAATCTCGGCGGCAAGGTGGCGCTGATCGGCTTCGACAGCGACGAAAAGCTGATCAAATTCCTCAATGACGGCGTCATCTCGGGCCTCGTCGTCCAGGATCCGTACCGGATGGGCTATGACGGCATCAAGACCGCCTTGGCCGCCTCGAAGGGCGAGAAGGTCGAGGCCAATGTCGACACGGGCGCGAACCTCGTCACCAAAGACAACATGAAGGATCCCAAGATCGACGCGCTGCTCAACCCGAAGCTCAAGTGAGCAGCATCGCGACAGTCGTTTCCGGGGCCTCGCGCCCCGGAAACATCCATCGGGGCGATTTGGAAATTCGCCGGCCCGATTTAGGCTCCGCCTTCAAGATGCGCGCCAGACGCATCGCTGCGTACCCAATGGTTGAGGCCAATCTGGGAGGATTGTCATGACGTCGACGGTGCAGGAATTGCATCCGGCCCCCACGCTGGAACCGGGCAGGACGATCCTCGAGCTCAACGGCCTGGAAAAGCGCTACCCCGGCACGCATGCGCTGAAGCCTGTGCATCTTGCCTTCAAGGCAGGCGAGATCCACGCGATCGTCGGCGAGAACGGCGCCGGCAAGTCGACCCTGATAAAACTCCTGACCGGCGTCATGCCGCGCACCTCCGGCGAGGTGATCTGGGAAGGCAAGCCGACCGCCTTGGCCACGCCGCATGAGGCGATGGCGCTGGGCATCAACGCCGTCCACCAGGAGGTGGTGCTCTGCCGCCATCTCACCGTCGCCGCCAACATGTTCCTCGGCGAGGAGGAGTCACGCTTCGGCCTCCTGCAGCAGCGCGCCATGGTCAAGGACGCGCAGAAGATCATCGACGGGCTGGGCTTCGACTTGCCGGCGCATGTCATGCTTGGCGATCTCACCATCGGCCAGCAGCAGTTGATCGCCGCGGCGCGGGCCACCGTGCGCGGCACCAAATTCCTGATTTTCGACGAGCCTACCGCTTATCTCACCCGCAAGGAGGCCGACCAGCTCTTCAAGCTGATCCGCCGGCTCAAAGGCGAAGGCGTCACCATCATTTATATCAGCCACCGCATGGAGGAAGTGTTCGAGCTCGCCGACCGCGTTTCCGTGCTGCGCGACGGCACTCTGGTCGGCACCCGCAACATCGCCGAGACCGACGAGCCCGAACTGGTCAAGCTGATGATCAATCGCTCGATCGAGCAGATCTACCACAAGGAACATTTCACCCCCGGCGCCACGATTGTCGAGACGAGGAACCTTTCGGGCAAAGGCTTCGAGAATGTCTCGGTGACCGTCCGCGCCGGCGAGATCGTCGGCCTCTACGGCCTGATCGGTGCCGGCCGCAGCGAGTTCGTCACCACGCTTTACGGCCGCCACAGGAAGTCGGCCGGCCAGATTCTCTGGCAAGGCAAGGAGGTCCAGGTCAACTCCGAGCACGATGCGATCCGGCTCGGCATGGCGCTGGCGCCGGAAAGCCGCCGCGACCAGGGTCTGTGCCTCAATTTGCCGGTCGGCATCAACCTCAACCTGCCTATCTACAAGCGCATCTCCAGCAATTTTCTGATCTCCGGCGCCAAGGAGAAGGCCGAGGCCGACCGCCAGATCGCCGACCTGCGCATCAAGACGCCGACGCGCCATGCGCTCGCCTCCAGCCTGTCGGGCGGCAACCAGCAGAAGATCGTCATCGGCAAATGGCTGGCGCATGGCGCCAAGCTGTTCATCTTCGACGAGCCGACGGTGGGCGTCGATGTCGGCACCAAGGCCGAGATCTACCGCCTGTTCTCGACGCTCTTGTCCAAGGGCGCCGGCATCATCCTGATCTCGTCCTATCTGCCGGAAGTCTATGAGCTTGCCGATACGCTGCACGTGTTCCGGCGCGGCAAGCTGGTCGCGACCCATGGTTTCCGGACCGCCAGCCACGAGGATATTTTGGGTCAGGCACTGGCCGAGAAACAAGAAAAGTCGGGAGGACAAAAATGAGCACCGAGGCGATCCCCGCCGAAAAACCCAAGCGCAATTTCAACGCCCTCTTCGGCCTGACGCTGCTTGGCCTTTTGCTCCTGATGTGGATCGTGCTGGCCGTCGCCACGCCGTCCTTCGCCACGACGCTCAACATCACCAACCTTCTGCGTCAGGGATCGCTGATCGCCATCCTCGCCGTCGGCCAGACCTTCGTCATCATCACCGGCGGCATCGATCTGTCGGTCGGCGCGGTGGTCGGCTTCACCACCGTCATTGTCGCGCTTTTGATCAACGCCGGCTGGCCGATCTGGGCCGCGGTGCTGATCACGCTGCTGGTGGGCGTCGCCATCGGCCTCTTCCACGGCTTCGGCATCGTCAAGATGGGCCTGCCGCCCTTCATCATCACCTTGGCCACCATGACCTCGCTGCGCGGCATCGGCCTCCTGATGACGAACGGCAACTCGATCTCGATCAACAGCGACTCGTTCCAGGCTTTCTCGCGCGGCTCGCTCGCGGGCATTCCCTACCTGTTCTGGATGGTGATCCTGGTCGCCATTCCGTCCTACGTCTTCCTGCACCACACGCGCTGGGGCCGCTACCTGTTCTCGGTCGGCTCCAACGCCGAGGCCGCGCGTCTGTCCGGCGTCAACGTGCCGCGAACCATCTTCATGGCCTATATCCTGTCGGGCCTGCTGGCGGCCATTGTCGGCGTGCTCCTGGCGTCGCGCATCGGCATCGGCAACCCGACGCAGGGCGACACTTATGAGCTGCAGGCCATCGCCTCGTCGGTGATCGGCGGCACCTCGCTGTTTGGCGCCATCGGCTCCGTGCACGGTCCGCTGATCGGCTCCTTCATCCTTTCGACGATCAACAACGGCGCCAACCTGCTCAACGTCAACACCTTCTGGCAGCGCGTCATCACCGGCCTGCTGATCATCGTCATCGTCTACTTCGACGGCCTGCGTCGTCGCGGCAAATGACTCCTACGTGAAACTAACGCGCCGGCCCCGCTCGAGCGGCGCCGGCGCTCTTTGCCTGGATTTGCGATATGAAAGCCGTTGTCTGCCGTTCGCCCGGCGAGCTTGTCCTCGAAGACCGCGCCGGGCCCGGCGCACCGCCGCCCGGCTGGGCGCGCGTCGCGGTCAGCCATGTCGGCATCTGCGGCACCGACTACCACATCTTCGAAGGCAAGCACCCATTTCTGGCCTATCCACGCATCATGGGCCATGAGGTTGCCGGCACGATCGTCGAGAAGGGCGAAGGCGTCGAGATCAGCGTCGGCGAGCCGGTCGTCATCAATCCCTATCTTTCATGCGGCAAATGCATTGCCTGCCGGCGCGGCAAGCCTAACTGCTGCGTGAAGATCGAGGTGCTGGGCGTCCATCGCGACGGCGCCATGTGCGACGAAATTTTGGTGCCGGCGCAGAACCTCTACCCGACGAACGGCCTGTCGCTGGCCGACGCCGCGGCGGTCGAATTCCTGGCCATCGGCGCGCATGCCGTGCGCCGATCGCTCGGGCTGCCCGGCCAGCGCACGCTGGTCATCGGCGCCGGCCCGATCGGCCTCGGCACGGCGATCTTCGCGCGCATCGCCGGGCTGGATGTCAGCCTGCTCGACATGAGCGCCGAACGTCTCGGCTTCGCCGAGAAGCAGCTCGGCTTTGCCCCGCTGGACAGCTCGAAGACGCCGGCTGCCGAGCTGGTCCAACAGGCAACAGCCGGCGAAGGGTTCGACCTCGTGTTCGACGCGACTGGCAACACCCAGTCCGTGCAGTCGGCCTTCGCCCACGTCGCGCATGGCGGCACGCTGGTGCTGGTCAGCGTCGTCAAGGACGACATCACCTTCTCCGACCCTGAATTCCATAAGCGCGAGATGATGCTGGTCGGCAGCCGCAACGCGCTGAAGGCCGATTTCGACCATGTCGCAGATTCGATCCGCAACGGCGCTGTGCCGTTGAACAAGCTCGTCACCCATCGCACCACGCTCGCCGGAACGCCGCGCGACCTTGCCCGATGGACCCACGAGAAGTCAGGACTGATCAAGGCGGTCATTGAGGTCGGGTGATAACATGACAGGCGGTGAACTCAGCCCTAATTGACGGAGCGCCGCACAGGTCGACCCCCCACTCCGTCTCGGCTTCGCCGAGCCACCTCTCCCCCGATCGACGGGGGAGAGGAAGGGTGCGAGCCTTGCAGCCAACGCTCTTCAACCGGACACACTGCTTCTCCGGCCGCCAGCGTGCTCCTTTCCTCTCCCTCCGGAGGGGGGAGAGGTGGCTCGGCGAAGCCGAGACGGAGTGGGGGAAGGCGAGCCTCAAACGCCAAGCCGCTGACGAGTAAGCGACCTGACATCAGCGTGAAGCAGATCAATCACGGTCTCGTACAAGGCTGGCACTCCCTACAACACCGACAACTTCAGCTCCACCCGCTCTGCCGGAAAGCGCGACTCCGCGAACTGGATTGGCTCACCGTCGAGCGTCACGTTGATTGCAATTGTGACCAGCACGATCGCGCCGGGCTGCAGATCGAGGGCTGCAAGGTCGTCGGCATCGGCGTGGCGCGCCGACAGCACGGTCGAATGCCGCAGATAATCGTTGATGCCGAAGCGCTTCAGTGAGGCGGTGATCGACCCCGTTTCCGCCATTGCCGCCCCGATTCCGGCGAAGCGCTTGGCATCGAACCAGGTCGTCGCGCGCGACACCGCATGACCGTCGGCCTCGCCGCGCGTCTCCAGGCGGATGACGGCAGCGCCTTTGGCGATGCCCAGCGCCTCGGCGATGCGCCGGCCGGCCGGCTCGGTCGACGACGACAGCAGCGCGATATGCCGCTCGCTCGTCTGCCCCTGCAGCCCGGTCGAGAAGCGCGTCCGCGCGCCGATCGGATAGGACAGCCGCTTGCGCGACAACACGAAGGTGCCGCGTCCCTGCTCGGCCTTCAGCACGCCTTCCTGCACCAGTGCTGCAATGGCGCTGCGCACCGTGTGGCGGTTGACGCCGTAGCGCTCGGCCAGCGCGACTTCAGGCGGCAGCGCGGCATTCTCGGCGAAATCGCCATTGGCGATCGCCTGCAGGATCCTGTCGGCGATCTGCCGCCATAGCGATACGCCATTGCGCCTCTCGACGCTGCTTGCCAGCCCGGTCATTTCCCCGCCCCCAACGTCATCACCCTAAACTTTTGCACCCGTTGTCATCCACCCGTCATGGACTCCCGTTACCAAGTGAGTATAATTTGTATAGTTGTCTATATCAATAGACAAATTTCTTTATGCAAGGAGCGATGCCATGCGAGGACAGGAAGCGCGCGAGCAGGCCGGGCGGAAAGCCTTGATGGCGACGCTGGCGCATGCCGCGGCCGATGACATCGCTCGCCTGTGGAACGAGTCGGGCCTGCCCTCCGAGGCCGAGCTTTTGCGCGGTCCTGAAACCGGATTGGTGACGGTGCGCGGGCGGATCGGCGGCGGTGGCGCACCGTTCAATGTCGGCGAAGCGACGGTCACCCGCGCCACGGTGCGGCTGCCCTCCGGCCAGGTCGGCCACTCCTATGCGCTTGGCCGCGACAAGGGAAAAGCCAAGCTAGCGGCGATCGCTGACGCGCTGTGGCAGGACCCAGCGCACCGCGAGGCGGTCGAGACAAAGCTCGCCGCGCCCTTGCGCGCCGCGCTTGCTGCGGCGCGCGAGACAAAGCGCGTCGAAACGGCGGCCACGAAAGTGGATTTCTTCACCATGGTGCGCGGAGAGGACTGATGGATATCGCCACGCAATCGATCGACGGCGGCTTCGCGGAGCCGGTCTTCAACGCCCAGGCGGTGTTCCGCGCCATCATGGACGCGATGGCCCGCCCCGGCACCGTCCAGCCGCTGCCGCAGCTCGCCCGCCCGCCGGCGCCGCTGTCGGCGACGGCCGGCGCCGTGGCGCTCTCGCTCTGCGACAACGACACGCCGGTCTGGCTCGACCAGCTGCTGCAGGCGGAAGCCGCGGTCAAGGCCTGGCTCGGCTTCCACACCGGCGCGCCCTCGGCAAACACGCCGGCCGACGCACATTTCGCCCTGATCGCCAATCCGAAGGAGATGGCGGCGCTCGATGGTTTTGCGCAAGGCACGCAAGAATATCCCGACCGCTCGACGACGCTGATCCTCTTGGTCGACGATCTTGCCTCGGGCCCATCGCTGCTGCTCGAAGGTCCGGGGATCGAAAAGACCTCGATGATCGCGCCTCCCGGCATGCCGCGCCATTTCGTCGAGCAGTGGAAGCAGAACAACCAGCGTTTCCCGCGCGGCGTCGACATCATCCTGGCGGCGCCCGGCCACCTTGCCTGCCTGCCGCGCACCACCCGCATCAAGACGATGGAGGCATGACATGTATGTCGCGGTGAAAGGCGGCGAAGCCGCCATTGCCAATGCGCATCGCCTGCTTGCCGACCGCCGCCGCGGCGACCGCTCGGTACCGGCGCTGCGCCTCGACCAGATTGTCGAGCAGCTGGCGCTCGGCGTCGACCGGGTGATGAGCGAAGGCTCGCTCTATGATCGCGAGCTCGCGGCTCTCGCCGTTACCCAGGCGCGCGGCGATATGATCGAGGCGATCTTTCTGGTGCGCGCCTACCGCACCACGCTGCCGCGCTTCGGCTACACCAATCCGGTCGACACCGGCGCCATGCAGGTCGAGCGTCGTGTCTCGGCCACCTACAAGGACCTGCCGGGCGGCCAGGTGCTCGGCCCGACCTTCGACTATACGCACCGCCTGCTCGATCCAGAGCTTGCCGCCGGCGCCGAGGTCGAGATGCCGGCGCAGCGTCCGGCCGAGCCGGAGGCCATGCCGCGCGTTTCGGCGATCCTCGCCCATGAAGGCCTGATCGAGGCCGATGGCGAGATGCCGCTTGACCACGTGCCCGGCGACATCACGCGCGAGCCGCTGCAATTCCCGATGGCGCGCGACATCCGCCTGCAGGCGTTGTCGCGCGGCGACGAAGGTTTTCTGCTGGCGCTCGGCTATTCGACGCAGCGCGGCTACGCCCGCGACCATCCCTTTGTCGGCGAGATACGCATTGGCGAGGTAGAGCTGGAGCTGGACGTGCCGGAGTTGCCCTTCGCCGTGCCGCTCGGCTCCATCCGCGTCACCGAATGCCAAATGGTCAACCAGTTCAAGGGCTCGGCCAAGGCGCCGCCGCAGTTCACGCGCGGCTACGGCCTGGTCTTCGGCCAGAGCGAGCGCAAGGCGATGGCGATGGCGCTGTGCGACCGGGCGCTACGCGCCGGCGAGCTCGGCGAGGACGTCGTTGCCGCCGCGCAGGACGAGGAATTCGTCATCTCGCATTCCGACAATGTCCAGGCCACCGGTTTCGTCGAGCATCTGAAGCTGCCGCATTATGTCGACTTCCAGGCCGAGCTCGGCCTGGTTCGCCGCATGCGCGTCGAATACGAAGCGCGGGAAAACGAGAACAAGGCCGCCGAGGAGAAGCGCGAGGCGGCGGAATGACTTCAGTGTCCGCTACCGGAATGCCCGCCGCCGTCGAAGCCGCCAGCATAGTCGCCGCCACCGAAGGACTCGCCGTACGGAGGTTCCCTTGGCGCGGGGAGAACCATTTTCCGCAGCGCAAAGGTCGCGAAGCCGGCGAACACCAGCAGCAGCACGCCAAGATGCAACCAACCGGTAGAGTCCATTCGGGCGTCCTTCCGCGTCTTGGGCGCCAATTTCATAGCAGAGAGCGGACGTGATCGCCATGACCGACATCGCCACCTACAACTTCGCCTATCTCGACGAACAGACCAAAAGGATGATCCGCCGCGCCATCCTGAAGGGCATCGCCATTCCCGGCTACCAGGTGCCTTTCGCCTCGCGCGAGATGCCGATGCCTTATGGCTGGGGCACCGGTGGCGTGCAGGTCACCGCTTCGATCATTGGCCCCGACGACGTGCTCAAGGTCATCGACCAGGGCGCCGACGACACCACCAACGCCGTCTCGATCCGCGCCTTCTTCAAGAAGGTCGCCAATGTCGCCGTCACCACCGACACGGCAACCGCCACCATCATCCAGACCCGCCACCGCATCCCCGAGCATCCGCTGACCGCGGGCCAGGTGCTGGTCTTCCAGGTGCCGATCCCCGAGCCGCTGCGCTTTCTCGAGCCGCGCGAGACCGAGACGCGCAAGATGCACGCGCTGGAGGAATACGGCCTAATGCATGTGAAGCTCTATGAGGACATCGCCAAGCATGGCCGCATCGCCACCACCTATGCCTATCCGGTCAAGGTCGAGGGTCGCTACGTGATGGATCCCTCGCCGACCCCGAAATTCGACAATCCGAAGATGCACCGTTCGCCGGCCTTGCAATTGTTCGGCGCCGGCCGCGAGAAGCGCATCTATGCGGTGCCGCCTTTCACCGACGTCGTCAGCCTCGACTTCGAGGACCATCCCTTCGAGGTGCAGACCTTCGACCAGCCCTGCGCGCTGTGCGGTGCCGAGAATGTCTATCTCGACGAGGTCATCCTCGATGATCATGGCGGTCACATGTTCGTCTGTTCGGACACCGACCACTGCGAGAAGCGGCGAGCCGACGGCCATCACCGCCACCTTGCTCCCGAGACCCACCTAGCCTCTGAAAAAACGGAGCCGGCCGAATGACCGACGAACCGCTGCTGCGCGTTTCAGCGCTGTCCAAATTTTACGGCTCGCGCGTCGGCTGCGAGAACGTCACCTTCGATCTGTGGCCAGGCGAGGTTCTCGCGGTGGTCGGCGAGTCCGGCTCCGGCAAGACGACGCTGCTCAACTGCCTGTCGACCCGCCTGCTGCCCTCTTCCGGCACGGCCAGCTACCGCATGCGCGACGGCCAATGGCGCGAGCTCTATCGCATGAGCGAGGCCGAGCGCCGCTTCCTGATGCGCACCGACTGGGGCTTCGTCCACCAGAACCCGGCGGACGGCCTGCGCATGACGGTGTCGGCCGGCGCCAATGTCGGCGAGCGGTTGATGGCGGTCGGCGACCGTCACTACGGCAAAATCCGCGCCACCGCCGTCGACTGGCTGTCCCGCGTCGAGATCGACGAGGACCGCATCGACGACGAGCCGCGCGCCTTTTCCGGCGGCATGCGCCAGCGCCTGCAGATCGCCCGCAACCTGGTGACTGGGCCGCGGCTGGTGTTCATGGACGAGCCGACCGGCGGTCTCGACGTCTCGGTGCAGGCCCGCCTGCTCGATCTGCTGCGCGGGCTGGTCACCGACCTCGGCCTGGCCGCGATCGTCGTCACCCACGACCTCGCGGTGGCCAGGCTTTTGTCGCAGCGCATGATGGTGATGAAAGACGGCCGCGTCGTCGAAAGCGGCCTCACCGACCGCGTGCTCGACGATCCGCGCGCGCCTTATACCCAGCTTCTCGTTTCTTCCATCCTGCAGGTGTGATGATGGCCACTCCTCTCGTTGTCTCCGATGTCGCCAAAAGCTTCACCATGCATCTGCGCGACGGCGTCACGCTGCCGGTGGTGGCGGGTGTCTCCTTCTCGATCCGCGCCGGCGAATGCGCGGTGCTCGGCGGTCCGTCGGGTGCCGGAAAAAGCTCGATCCTGAAGATGCTCTACGGCAACTACGCCGTCGATGAAGGCCAGATCATCGTCCAGCACGGCGGCGGGTTGATCGACCTCGCCTCCGCCAGCCCGCGCACAGTGCTTTCCGTGCGCCGCCATACCATCGGCTATGTCAGCCAGTTCCTGCGCACCGTGCCGCGCGTCTCCGCGCTCGATGTCGTCGCCGAGCCGCTGGTCGAGCGCGGCGAGGATCGCGAGACCGCGCGGGCGAAGGCTCGCTCCCTGCTCGCGCGGCTCAACCTGCCCGAAAAGCTCTGGGCGCTGCCGCCGGCGACCTTCTCGGGCGGCGAGCAGCAGCGCGTCAACATTGCGCGCGGCTTCATCACCGAGCATCCGATCCTTTTGCTCGACGAGCCGACCGCCTCGCTCGACGCCCGCAACCGCGATGTTGTGGTCGAGCTCATTGCCGCCAAGAAGTCCGCGGGCGTTGCGCTGCTCGGCATCTTCCACGACCTCGATGTGCGTGAGGCCGTCGCCGACCGCGTCATCGATGTCACAGCCTTCGCCGCCGGAAAGATCGCCGCATGAAGAAGCTTTCGGAGGCGCCGCTGATCCACCCGACGGCGCAGGTCGAGAATTCGACGCTCGGGCGCTGGACCGAGATCGCCGAGCGCAGCCGCGTCGCCGAATGCGAGCTCGGCGACTATTCCTACATGATGCAGGACTGCGCCGTCTGGTGCGCCATCATCGGCAAGTTCTCCAACATCGCGGCCAGCGTGCGCCTCAACGCCACCAATCACCCGACCTGGCGGCCGACGCTGCACCACTTCACCTACCGCGCCTCCGACTATTGGGACGATGCCGAGCACGAGAGCGAATTCTTCGCCCAGCGCCGCGCCAAGCGCGTCACCATCGGCCACGACACATGGCTCGGCCATGGCTCGACCGTGCTGCCCGGCGTGACCGTCGGCGACGGTGCGGCGGTCGGCGCGGGCGCGGTGGTGACGAAGGATGTCGCGCCCTACACCATCGTCGGCGGCGTGCCGGCGAAGCCGATCCGCGAGCGCTTCGACCGCCGCACCGCCGAACGCTACCAGGCTTTAGCCTGGTGGGATTGGGATCATGCAAGGCTGCGCGCTGCGCTCGACGATTTCCGCGAGCTGTCAGCGGAGGCGTTCCTGGAGAAGCATGGCGGCTAGGCGCGGTGAATGGTGAATGGTCAATAGTGAATGCAACGAAGCCCTTCTTTCTCACCATTCACCATTCACCATTCACCATTCACCATTCACCATTCACCATTCACCATTCACCATTCACCATTCACACCGTTGACACATGACTCGGACAGGACGCCATGTCGACAAGGAGATCGCGATGCTCGCCACAGTCAGACCCTCGCTCGCCGGATTTTTCAAAGCCACCAACCCGACGGCGCCGGTGCATCTCGGCACCCGTTATGACACATCGGGCAACTTCCTCCCCGAACCCGGCAACACGGTCGTCAGTCACCTCGTCGGCGGCTCGCCTTCGCAAGCTGCGATCATCGAGGTGCGCGAGCGCATCCGCGCCATGCCGGACGCGGACCGCCTCGCCTTCACGCCGATCTCCAGCCTGCACATGACCCTGTTCCAGGGCGTCGTCGAATATCGGCGCCGGCTCCCCTACTGGCCCTCCGACGTGCCGCTCGACACCAGCATCGACGACATGACCCGCCTCTATCTGCTGCGCCTGGAGGGCTTCGAGGCCTGCCCATCCTTCCGCGTCAAGACCGTCGGCATCACGCCGAACGGCCTTACGGTTGCCGGTGCTTCCGCTGAGGACGAGCGCATCCTGCGCCTGTGGCGCGACGCGCTGTCGGTGCCGTTCGGCTACCGCCATCCAGACCACGACGTTTATGTCATCCACATCACCTTCGCCTATCAGATCCGCCGTCTAGCCGACGAGCGAGCCGCAGCCTGGCAGGATCTGTTCGATGACTGCCTGTCGTTCCTCGAACGCGAGGCTCCTGTGATCGAGCTCAAGCCTCCGGCCTTCTGCAGCTTCAAGGACATGAAGCATTTCGAGGAATTGCTGGTGCTTGGTTGAATCTCCAAGCCTGTGGGACGTAACAAAACTGACATCAATCCGACACCCCAGCTTCATCGGCCTGCGCTAGCGAAGGTTAACAGACCTGCAAAAGCGCGACGGACTGGAGTTTTGGTATGTCAGCATCATCGGCCACGCTTGAGATCCGCGGCGTAACCCGACGATTTGGCAAGAACACCGCCGTCAGCGATATCAACATCTCGATCCCGCGCGGCCAGATGGTCGGCATCATCGGCCGTTCCGGCGCCGGCAAGTCGACGCTTTTGCGCATGATCAATCGTCTCATCGATCCGAGCCAAGGAGCGATTTTTTTTGAAGGCGCCGAGGTTTCCAGCCTGCAGGGATCGCCGCTGCGGCGCTGGCAGCGCGACTGCGCCATGATCTTTCAGCAGTTCAACCTCGTGCCGCGCCTCGACGTGCTGACCAACGTGCTGCTCGGCCGCCTCAATCATCGCTCGACGGTTTCCAATCTGCTCGGCATGTTCACACGCACCGAATGCGCCGAGGCTGTGGCCGCGCTCGAGCGGCTCGACATCGCCCGCACCGCGCTGCAGCCGGCCGGCACGTTGTCCGGTGGCCAGCAGCAGCGTGTGGCGATCGCCCGCGCCATGATGCAGCAGCCGAAGGTGATCCTGGCAGATGAGCCGATCGCCTCGCTCGACCCGCTCAACGCCAAGGTGGTGATGGATTCGCTGCGCGACATCAATCTACGCGAAGGCATCACCGTCGTCACCAACCTGCACACGCTGGACACGGCGCGCGCCTATTGCACCCGTATCATCGGCATGGCCGCCGGCAAGGTCGTCTTCGACGGCGCTCCGGAAGACCTCGACCGCGATGCCGTGCGCACGGTCTATGGCGCCGATGCCAGCGGCGCCGAGATCTCGGAAGCCATCACGTCGACCGCCGTGACCATCAAGCCGAAGATCACCGCATCCGCCGGACCGCTCGAACCAGCCTTTCCTGGCTACTGAATCCACCGTCCCGGCCCCAGCCGGTGCGGGCAAATCGTGGACTTCAGCAGAGCAACCCGGATCGCCCGCCAGCGTCAAAGGCAAGACTTGAAAAATCAGAACGCCGCCGGCGCGCAGCCGGAGCAACAGGAGAGAGACAAAATGTTCAGGAAGATGGTTTTTGGGGCGGTTTCGCTGCTCGCCATGGCGGCCAGCGCCGCGCATGCCGCTGATATCAAGGAATTCCGCGTCGGCATCCTCGGCGGTGAGAACGAGACCGACCGCCTGCGCAACTACCAGTGCCTCGCCGATCACCTGAAGTCGGAATTCGGCTTCGAAAAGGTGTCGCTGTTCCCGGCCGCCGACTATGACGGCGTTATCCAGGGCCTGCTCGGCGGCACGCTCGACTTCGCCGAGCTCGGCGCGTCCGGTTACGCAAGCGTCTATCTCAAGGACCCGAAGGCGGTCACGCCGATCCTCACCACCAAGCAGACCGACGGCTCGACCGGCTATTATTCGATCGGCCTGGCGCTGAAGTCTTCCGGCATCACCGACATCAAGTCGGCCAAGGGCAAGAAGCTCGGCTATGCCGATCCGGATTCGACCTCCGGCTATCTGATCCCGCTGACCCAGATTCCGAAGGACACCGGCGCTTCCAACGAAACCTACTTCGCCTCGACCCAGTTCAACGGCGGCCACGAGAATAACGTGCTGGCCGTGCGCGACGGCAAGGTCGACGTGGCGGTGGATGATTCCTCCGGTATCGGCGACTTCAAGAACGGCTACACCTCCGGCACCTTCCACAAGGAAGTTGCCAAGGGCGCCGTCGACCCGAATGACTTCGTCGAAGTGTGGCGCTCGGGCCTGATCCCGAACGGCCCGCTGGTTGTCCGCACCGCGCTCGGCGACGAGATGACCGCCAAGCTCACCGCTTTCTTCACCGCGCTGCCGGCCAAGGACAAGGCCTGCTTCGAAGGCGTCGAGGGTGGTGATTTCACCGGCTACGTCCCGGTGAAGCCTGACTTCTACAGCGTCATCGTCGAAGCCCGCAAAGCCGCCATCGGCGGTTAAAGGCATCAGGAAAAAGGGCGGCGTTCGAAACGCCGCCCTTTTTGCATGTTCCGATCATGACATCAGCGACACTCCATTCCGACGCCACCCGCCAGCAGGCCGATGCCTGGCGGCGCCAGACATCGCTGCGCCGTTTCTACACCGCGCTTGGCGTCGGCCTGCTGCTTGTCGCCATGTGCGCGACCATGTGGTTCGCCGACGAGGCCAATGCCGGCCATTTCTTCGACCGGCTGCCGCACATTCTCGATTTCCTGAGCTGGCTGGTCCCGAAGGACTGGAACGATGTCTGGCGCGCCCTGTTCGACATCGCCTCGCCCAACGACAAGGGCACGCAGGAATTCAATTTCCCGCTTGGCCGCGTCTACATCTGGGGCGGCTTCTACATCCCTGAATATTTCGAGCTGATGCTGACCACGGTGAACGTGGCGCTGGTCTCGACCTTCATCGGCTTCGTCTTCGCCGTTCCCTTCTCCTTCATCGCCGCGCGCAACCTGACGCCGAGCCCGGTCCTGCGGCTCATCGTCAAGCGCTTCATGGAATTGCTGCGCGCCTTCCCCGAAATCGTCATTGCCGGCCTGTTCGCAGCCATCGTCTCGATCGGCCCGGTCGCCGCCATCATCGCCATCGGCCTGCATTCGATCGGCGCGCTGGGCAAGCTGTTCTACGAGATCAACGAGAACATCGACATGCGCCCGGAAGAGGGCCTGCGTGCTGTCGGCGCCAACTGGTTCGAACGCGTGCGCTTCGCCGACCTGCCGCAGGTGTTGCCCAATTTCATGTCCTATACGCTGCTCAGGATCGAGATCAACGTGCGCATCTCGACCATCATGGGCGCGGTCGGCGGCGGCGGCATCGGCGAGGAATTGAAACTTTCGATCTCGCGCGGCTTCGGCGCCAAGACGCTGGCGCTGGTGCTCCTGCTCTTCGTCACCATCTTCCTCGTCGACCAGTTCTCCGCCTGGCTGCGCCGCAAGCTTGTCGGCGAGCAGGCTTTCCTGATGAGCGCTTGAAATGGCCGCCATGACTGCCGAAGAAATCAGGACCGTAGAAGACCGCCATCCGCAGATATTCCAGCGGCCGGCCTATAAGCGTTTCTGGCCGCTGCTGCTGATCGCCGGCACCGTGCTCTATCTCGCCTATGCCTTGTGGTTCTTCAGCCTGCCGCAGGTGCTGCGCGAATCGCATTGGGAGCGCCTGCCGCTCTTCCTGTCGCAATGGATCAGCTACGACCTGCAGCCGGAATTCCGGCTCGACCAGCCCGAGATCACGCCGAAATATCCGCGCTTCTCGGCGCTCGGCGAGCATCCCGATCCCGACTGGGTGATCAAGAATCCGGACGGCACCTTCACCGTCCTGATCGACGGCCGGGACAAGTCCGTCACCTTCGACAAGACAAGGGCAACGATCGTCGCCAACGGCCAGACGGTGCCGGTATCGCTCACCGGCGGCAAGCCGGTGGTTACAGGTCCGGTGCCCGACTGGGTGACCGTCCATGACGATGAGATCGTCGCCAAGATGGGCTTTGTCGGCGAGGTGCGCGTCACCGTCGATCGCGTCAAGGTGCGCAAGCGCTTCCTCGGCTGGGCAAATTTCGTCTTCGACACCCGCTCGCCCTTCTTCGGCAAATCGGCCGGCGAGGTCATCTCGCTCATCGCCTCCGGGCCAGAGCTCAAGCCAGGCACCTCGAACCTCGCTTTGGCCGCCGACAATATCTGGAACAACGCGCAGTGGCAGCATGGCGATGTCTGGACGAAGCTCCTGCAGACCATCGTCATGGCGTTTCTGGGCACGCTGCTCGGCGGCATCGTCGCCTTCCCGCTCGCCTTCTTCGCCGCCCGCAACATCACGCCGAGTGGGCTGCTCAGCCAGGTGCTGAAGCGCTTCTTCGACTTCATGCGCTCGGTCGACATGCTGATCTGGGCGCTGTTCTTCACTCGCGCTTTCGGCCCCGGGCCGCTGGCCGGCAGCGCCGCGATCTTCTTCACCGAGATCGGCACATTGGGCAAAACCTATTCCGAGGCGCTGGAGAACATCGACGACAAGCCGCGCGAGGGGGTGCTTTCAACCGGCGCCAACGGCTTGCTCGTGCAGCGCTACGGCGTGCTGCCGGAAGTGGTGCCGGTCTTCATCAGCCAGACGCTCTACCAGTGGGAATCGAACACCCGAGGCGCCACCATCATCGGCGCCGTCGGCGCCGGCGGTATCGGCCTGAAACTATGGGAAGCGATGCGCACCAATTCGAACTGGGCCAACGTCTTCTACATGGTTCTGCTGACGCTGCTCGTCGTCTTTATCTTCGACAACATCTCGAACTTCCTGCGCCGAAGGCTGAGCCGCACACTGCATGATTACAACCGGCTGCAGGCTGCGCAGGGGTAACCTTGTGGCGCAGAAGCGCAAGCATCGTCTCGCCTGCGCCAAAGGTCGACCCCCACTCCGTCGAGCTTCGCTCGACACCTCTCCCCCGATCGACGGGGTAGAGGAAAGGCGCCAAGCTGTCCGATCCGCGCCTGTCGTCGAAGGCCGAGGCTTTTTCCTCTCCCGGCGCCAACAGGCTTCCTTTCCTCTCCCTCCGGAGGGGGGAGAGGTGGCTCGGCGAAGCCGAGACGGAGTGGGGGAACCACCTGGCAACCGCCGCCGCGGCAAATAGAATGGATCAGGCGCAGGGGCCCTAAGCCGCCTTCTTCCACCCCTCCCTGATATGCCTGTACCCCTCGCGATAAACCGCCTCCGGGCTCTCCGCGAAATCGCGCCAAACCTTGGTCGCCGCCGCCAGATCCTTGAGCGAGCGCCCGAACGATTCGATGGTCAGCCAGTCGTCGTAACCGCTCTTGCGGATGGCGGAGAACGTCTCCTTCCACGGGATGTTGCCGCGCCCCGGCACGCCACGGTCGTTCTCCGAAATGTGGATATGGACAACGTTCCGGCGATGCTTTGTATAGGCGCCGATCGGATCGGCCTCTTCTATATTGGCATGGAACGTATCGTACATCGCCTTGATGTGCGGCCGGTCGATCGCGTCGATGTGTTCGCACAGGTCGGCCATGGTGTTGACGAGATAGCATTCGAAGCGGTTGAGCGCTTCCAACCCAATGGTCACGCCTCTCTTGCCGGCATGGTCGCCGATCGCGCGCTGCGAGGCGACCGAGCGCTTCTTTTCGGCCGCCGTCGGGCCGCTGCCGGAAAAGGCGCCGAGCGTCGAATGCAGCGGCCCGCTGAGCGTGTCAGCGCCGAGGGCCGCGCTGCAGTCGATCGCCCATTTCATATAGTCGATGCCGGCCTTGCGCGTCGCGGCGTCCGGCGAGATCAGGTTCATCGCCGGATCGCCCATGGCCGAGACCGCGGTGCGCTCCAGCCCGATGCGGTCGAGCATCTCGCCCAACTTCTTGTAGTCGTCGGGCGCGCCCGCGAAGACCGGTATTTCGACGCCGTCGAAGCCGGTCGCCTTGATGTCCTTCAACAGCGCCTCGTGCTTCTTCGAGACGCTGGTGGTCCACAAGAACATGCACATGCCGATTTTCATCGACACCCCCTCCCCGCTTGCAGCTAGCCATTTGCGTTGGCGGGCCACACTCCCCCTCATCCGGCCGCTCCGCGGCCACCTTCTCCCCGAGGGGAGAAGAGGTCGGCGCCGGCGTTGCTTGTCTCCTCTCCCCTTGGGGAGAGGTCGGATTGCCCCGAATTGCTCTTCGCAATTCGGCTGGCAATCCGGGGGACTCGCTTGGACGACGCAGCCGTCCCTACAGCTTCGTCCACGCCCCGTTCTTCTTCGACGACCTCACGCAAGCCTCGATGAAGGCCATGCCTTCGACGCCGTCCGCGACAGTCGGGAAGACCACATCCTTAGCCGGCTTGCCGCCCTTCCGGCGCGCGGCCCGTATGGCGCGCGCGGCCTCCTGGTAGATGTTGGCGAAACCTTCAAGGTAGCCTTCCGGATGGCCCGACGGCACGCGGCTGACGCGCGCCGCCACCGGCATTGCGCCAGCGCCGGCGCGGGTGAGCAGCTGCTTCGGCTGGCCGAACGGCGTGTACCAGAGATAGTTCGGATCTGCCTGCACCCATTCCAGCCCGCCCTTGGAGCCGTAGATGCGCAGCTTCAGCCCGTTCTCGTGGCCGGGCGCGACCTGGCTGGCCCAGATCATGCCCTTGGCCGGATGCTTATTGCCGACCGGCTTGAAGCGCAGCATCACGTTGACATTGTCGTCGAGCTGGCGCCCCGGCACGAAGGCGTCGAGATCGGCTGACAGCGTATCGAGCTCAAGTCCCGAGACGAAGCGAGCCAGGTTATAGGCATGCGTGCCGATGTCGCCGAGCGCGCCGCCGGCGCCGGCCTGCTTGGGGTCGGAGCGCCAGGAGGCCTGCTTCTGGCCGGTGGCGGCAAGGTCCTCGGTCAGCCAGTCCTGCGGATATTCCGACTGCACGATGCGGATGTCGCCGAGCATGCCCTTGGCCACCATCTCGCGTGCCTGCCGGATCATCGGATAGGCGGTGTAATTGTGCGTCAGCACGAACACCTTGCCGGTCTTTTCGATCAGGGCGGCAAGCTTCTTCGCCTCGGCCAGCGACGTCGCCAGCGGCTTGTCGCAGATGACATGGATGCCCGCCTCTAGGAAGGCTTTCGCCGCCGGCACATGCACGTTGTTCGGCGTCACGATCGCCACCGCCTCGATGCCGTCTGGACGCTTGGCTTCGGCCTTGGCCATCTCGGCATAGGAGCCGTAGCTGCGCGCGGGATCGAGCCCGAGTTCTTCGGCCGATGCCTTGGCCCGCGCCGGATCCGACGACAGCGCGCCGGCCACCAGCACGAAGTCGTTGTCCATGCGTGCCGCGATGCGATGCACCGCGCCGATGAAGGCGCCCTGCCCGCCGCCGACCATGCCATAGCGGATCGGGCCGCCTCCCGCTTCCGACTTCGATGCGCCGACCATTTTGTCCCTCCATTGTCTGAGATACCCCTTCCCCTCCCTGAGAGGAGGGTGGCCCGCAGGGCCGGGTGGGGTCAGTAGGTGCCGAGCTCTACGCCCGGCGACCCCTCCCCGATCCGCTGCGCGGATCGACCCTCCCCTCAAGGGGGAGGGAAGGCAAGCGTCAAATCCCCATCATCGCGCGCAGCAGCTTCTTGTCAGTCGTGCCTGCGGCGAAATCATCGAAGGCCTTCTCGGTCACCCGGATGATGTGATGCTGGATGAAAGGCGCGCCTTCCGCCGCGCCGTCCTCGGGATGTTTCAGGCAGCACTCCCATTCCAGCACCGCCCAGGAATCGTAATTGTACTGGGTGAGCTTGGAGAAAATGCCGCCGAAATCGACCTGCCCGTCGCCCAGCGAGCGGAAGCGCCCTGCACGGTTCACCCAGCCCTGGTAGCCGGAATAGACGCCTTGCCGCCCGGTCGGGTTGAACTCGGCGTCCTTGACGTGGAACGCCTTGATCCGCTCGTGGTAGATGTCGATGAACTCGAGATAGTCGAGCTGCTGCAAAAGGAAGTGCGACGGGTCGTAGTTGATGTTGCAGCGCTTGTGGCCACCGACCGCGTCGAGGAACATCTCGAAGGTGGCGCCGTCGAACACATCCTCGGACGGATGGATCTCGTAGCCGACATCGACCCCATTGTCCTCGTAGACATCGAGGATCGGCTTCCAGCGCTTGCCGAGTTCGCCGAAGGCTTCCTCGATGAGGCCGGCCGGGCGCTGCGGGAACGGATAAAGGTAAGGGAAAGCCAGCGAGCCGGTGAACGACACCGAGGCGTTCAGCCCGAGATTGCGCGATGCCTTGGCGCCGAACTTCATCTGCTCGACAGCCCATTTTTGCCGTGCCGTGGGATTGTTGTGCACGGATGGCGGCGCAAATCCATCCATCTGCGCGTCATAGGCGGGATGCACCGCGACCAGTTGCCCCTGCAGATGCGTCGACAATTCGGTGATCTCGACGCCTGCATCCGCGCAGACGCCTTTCACCTCATCGCAATAGGCCTTCGACGACGCCGCCTTCTCGAGGTCGAACAGGCGCGCGTCCCAGGTCGGGATCTGCACGCCCTTGTAGCCCAGCCCCGCTGCCCATTTGGTGATGGAATCCAGCGAATTGAACGGCGCGGCGTCGCCCGCGAACTGCGCCAGAAACAGGCCGGGGCCCTTCATCGTCGTCGGCATCGGCATCCTCCCTCGTTTGTTTTCGCGACCAAGCATAGCGCCTATTGAAATGAGGGCCAGCCTGTTTGGTCAACCCTGTCGGCGTCTATGCATTGCGCCATTCTGGTATTACCAAATCCCGGAATTCGGTCAAGCGGCCGAAAACCGCGGAGGCGAGCCGAGCTTGCAAACAGATAAGCGGAATTACCACGTAAAATCAGACTATTGCTCGGCCGATAGAGCTTCAGCCGCCCACTTGTTGCCGTGCATGAAAATTTGCTGTAGAGGTCATGGAGGGCCCAATTGGTCGAACCAGTTTCGAGGAAAATGCTGGCAACGCCTTGGGGAGGAATCATACGCCCGCCTCGACCGGAGGCGTCGCGAGGTAGAATGTGACAGGCGAATTCTGGGAAGGATAGACCATGCATCTTTCGACGCACAATTGGATGCGGGCGGAGCCGCTGGAGGTGACGCTCAAGCGCATCAAGAAATTCGGCTACGAATCGATCGAGATTTCCGGCGAGCCCGAGCAGTACAAGACCAAGGAGACGCGCGCGCTCCTGAAGGAGCACGGCATCCGCTGCTGGGGCTCGGTGACTCTGATGCTCGGCGAGCGCAACCTCGCCGCCAGGGACCAGGGCCAGCGCGAGCGGTCCGTCCAATACGTCAAGGACGTGCTCACCATGGTCAGCGAGCTCGATGGCGAGATCATCACGCTGGTGCCCGCGACCGTCGGCAAGGTCGTTCCAGACGGCACCGAGGCGGAGGAATGGGGCTGGGTGGTCGATGCCACGCGCGAATGTTTCAGCCATGCCCAGAAGGTCGGCGTCAGGATCGCCGTCGAGCCGCTCAACCGCTTCGAGACCTACCTCTTCAACCGCGGCGCCCAGGCGCTGGCACTCGCCGATGCGGTGAGCCCCGAATGCGGCGTCTGCCTCGACGCCTACCATATCCACATGGAGGAATTTAACGTCTATGACGCGATCCGTCAGGTCGGAAAGCGCCTGTTCGATTTCCATGTCGCTGACAACAACCGCTTCGCGGCCGGCCTTGGCCAGATCGACTGGCCGAAGATCGTGCGCACGCTGAAGGAAGTCGGCTATGACGGCGCGCTGACCAACGAGTTCGTCGCGCCGGTCGACCGCACGCCGGCGGCGCCCTATCCGGAGATGGTCGAGCGCAATCCGGTCGACATCTCGCCCGAGCAGCTCAAATTCATCCAGGACCACGGCTCCAGCGTGCTCACGGAAAAATTCTACACCGACCAGATGCGCATCACCGCCGAAACGCTGCTGCCGCTGATCAAGTAGAAACCTGTCCCTTCCACCCGGCGGGCGGAGGGGCCGAAGGGAAAACATGCGCATCAAAAGCGTCCAGGCCTGGTGGGTTCGTATCCCGATCGAAGTCGCGAAGCAGCATCGCAGCGACTTCGGTCAGGTGACGACGTTCGACGCCGCAATTCTGCGCATCGAGACCGCTGACGGCCTGGTCGGCTGGGGCGAGGGCAAGAACGCCGCCGGTAGCGCCGGCAGCTATGGCGCGCTCGTCCATATGCTCAACCACGAGATCGGCCCGCAGCTGATCGGTTGCGATCCGGCCGACATCGGCATCATCTGGGAAATGCTCTACAACGGCGTGAGGCATGAGACGGCGGCGCATGCCGGCCATGCCATGCCGCAGCTGGCGCGGCGCGGCATGAGCGTGGCGGCGATCAGCGCCGTCGACATCGCGCTCTGGGACATCCTCGGCAAGTCGCTGGGACAGCCGGTGTGGCGGCTGCTCGGCGGCCGCAAGGTCGAGCGTATGCAGGCCTACGCCTCGGGCGGCTGGGCCTCAGCCGACGCCATCGGCGAGCAGTTGCAATCCTACATCGCCAGGGGCGGCTTCAAGGCGCTGAAGATGCGCATCGGCGCCATGGACGGCGCCCCGCATGTCTCGGCCGCGCGCGTGCGCGCCGCAAGGCAGGCGATCGGGCCTGATGTCGATCTGATGGTCGACGCGCACGGCACCTATACCGTCGCCGAGGCCAAGCGCTTCATCAACCTCACCGCCGATCTCGACCTTGCCTGGTTCGAGGAACCGGTGACCGCCGACGATAAGCCGGGCATGGCCGACGTGCGCGCCTCGGGATCGACGCCGATCGCCACCGGCGAAAGCGAGGCGACGCGCTATGCCTTCCGCGATCTGGCTGTGCTGAAGTCGGCCGACATCTTCCAGCCGGATCCCGCCTTCTGCGGCGGCATCAGCGAGGCGATGAAGATCGGCACCATCGCCAGCGCCTTCAACCTGCGTTTCGCGCCGCATCTATGGGCCGGCGCGCCCTGCTTCTTTGCCGGGCTGCATGTGTGTGCCGCCTCGCCCGCCAGCTTCACCATTGAATATTCGCTCGGCGCCAACCCGATGATCCACGACCTCGTCGAGGAGACTGTCGAGGCGAAGGACGGTATGATAGCGATCCCTGAAAAGCCTGGATTGGGATTCACCATCTCCGAGCGATTCCTGGAGGCGCACGCGCAACGTATTTGACGATGAAAGAAAAGAACCTTCTCGCGGAACTCGCCGCCTATCTCTTTTCCAACTCGGACAAGGAGTCCGGCCGCACGCCCTCCGAGCGAGAGCTGGCGGAACATTTCGGCGTCAGCCGCGGCCAGATTCGCGAGGCGCTGGCCATCCTCGAGGCCATGCGCATCGTCGAGCGGCGCGCCAAATCCGGCATCTATATCGACACCAAGCAGGCGAGCGTGGAAGCGCTGGCGCTGTTCGCCCGCGCGGGGCTGCCGCTCGACCCTGTGCAGATCTACGAGACCGTCGAGCTGCGCAAGATCCACGAGATCAAGGCGGCCGAGCTTGCCTGCTCGCGCGCCACGGAAGAGAATTTCGAGCGCCTTCGCGAGATCCTGAAGGCCTCGGAAGAACGCATCGCCGCCGGCGAAGGCCTCGCCAAGGAGGACCGCGAGTTTCACCTCGAGATCGTGCGCGCGACCAAGAACAGCGTCTTCCACAACATCTGCAGCGTCTATTACCTGATGGGCGAGCAGCGCCTGCCGATCTATTTCAACGATCCCGAACGCTCGGTGCGCTCGCATGCCGAGCATATCCAGATCTACGAAGCGCTGTTGCGCCGCGACGGCAACCTCGCCCAGGCCCTGATGAATGCCCATTTGCAGGGCGCCGAGAGCTACTGGAAGGGGATCATCGAAGGCCGCGGAATGGAGCCGAAAAGCGCGGCACTCGAGAAGGCTTGAGCAATTCCACGAAAGTGTGGACGGTCAGGTTCGGCACCTTTGCCGTAGCCTTTCGTCCGAAACTGCGTGAGCCCACAGAGACAGGGCAGTTCTCCGTTTCCGTGAAATGGCGAAATGCCCTTGAGCATTTTGCAGCCAGACGTTTAGCTTGGCATCGCACAAATGCGGAAATGGAACCCCATGCGCAAGATCCTGTCGACGCATCCGCTGCACCCACGCGCCACGGCGATGCTGGCCGGCGCCGGGCGGCTTGCGATCGCTTCCGCGCTCGATCCCAAGACGCTGACCGCTGAGGCCCGCGACGCCGACATCGTCATCGTGCGCGCGCCGCTGCCGCCGGAGCTGTTTGCGGGTGCTTCGAGCCTGCGCGCCGCGATCCGCCACGGCGCCGGGCTAGACATGATCCCGGTCGAGGCCGCGACCGCCGCCGGCGTGCTAGTGGCGAACGTGCCCGCCGTCAACGCCCGCTCGGTCGCCGAGCATGTGATGTTCACCGCCCTTGCGCTGCTGCGGCGCTTCCGCGTGATGGACCGCGACCTGCGCGCCAAGGGCTGGCTTGCCGGCCGCGAGCACGCCAACTCGACCAGCGAGCTGGCCGGCAAGACCATCGGCATCGTCGGCCTCGGCGCGGTCGGCCAGGCTGTCGGCCACATCGCCGCGCACGGCTTCGACCTCAATGTCGTGGCGACGACGCGCAGCCTGCGTCCGGCGCCCGAGCGTGTCGGCTTCCTGTCGATCGATGCGCTGGTCGAGCAGAGCGACATCATCGTGCTCTGCTGCCCGCTGACGCAGGAGACGCGCGGCCTCATCAGTCGCGAGCGCATTGCCCGCATGAAACCCAACACGCTGCTGATCAATGTCTCGCGCGGCCCGGTGGTGGATGACGACGCGCTGATCGAAGCCCTGCGTGCCGGCCGCATCGGCGGCGCTGCGCTCGACGTTTTTGCGACCCAACCGCTGCCGCCGAACCATCCCTATTTCGGCTTCGACAACGTCATCGTCACCCCGCATATGGCCGGCATCACCGAGGAATCGATGATGCGCATGGGTGTCGGCGCCGCCGGCGAGGCGCTGCTGGTACTCGCCGGCAAGCTGCCCGTCAATCTGCGCAATCCGGACGTTATCGAGCACTATCGCCGGCGTTTTCCGGTCGGCGGTTAGCTCGCCGAGGGCGTTGCGACGATGCAGACCGGAGACGTGACTGATCGGGCCCAAGGCTTGATTGCCACGTGGTTCCCCCAATCCGTCGCTGCTCCGCAGCGCCACCTTTCCCCCTCCGGAGGGAAAGGAAGGGAGCGCTGCTGGATGGCGCCTTTCCTCTCCCCCCGTCGATCGGGGGAGAGGTGGCTCGGCGAAGCCGAGACGGAGTGGGGGTCGACCAGCGCTACATTAGCCAATTCATGTGCCAAGCAAAGCCTCGACCGCGGCGGCAATGCGCAGCAGATGACTGTCATGCCCATGCTTGCCCACCAGCATCAATCCGGCCGGCAGGTTCGTGCCGGGCATCGGCAGCGAGATCGCGCAAAGGTCGAACTGGTTGGCGACCTGCGTGTTGCGCAAGAGCAGTCCTTCCGTCTTGTCGCGCAGAGCTTCGTCGCCGGCCATGGCGGAGATGGACGGCGCGACCATCGGCACGGTCGGCAATGCCAGAACATCGACCGTCTCCAGCCGTTGCGCCATGGCCGCCACAAGCTCGGCGCGCCGGCGGATCGTCCGGATGTAGGCCGAGGCAGGGACAGCCAGCGCGCGCGCCAATGGCCCGGTGACATGCGGATCGACCGGCACAGAGGCGCCGCCCGCCAGCCAATCGGCATGCACCTCCGCGCCTTCCATGGACGCGATCGTCCCGCGCTCGGTTGCTGCGCGCATCTCGGCGATAAGATCGTCGATGGACAAATCGGCGGCGCGGGCGCCGGCTCGTCCGATCCTGTCGATGCAGGCCTCGAAAGCTTCGGCGACCTTCGCCTGCGTTTCGCCGAACAAGACGCCGCGTGGAATGCCGACGCGCAGGCCGGCGAGCGAGCCCGGCTGAGGACCGGCGGGCTCTTGTCCCGCCATGATCGCATCGGCGATCGCGCAATCGGCGACGCTGCGGGCAAGCGGACCGATCGAATCCAGCGTCATCGACAGCGGAAAGGCTCCCGTCAAAGGCACGCGCCGCGCCGTCGGCTTGAAGCCGACAACGCCGTTCAGCGAGGCGGGGATGCGCACCGAGCCGCCGGTGTCCGAACCGATCGAGATGTCGCTCGTGCCCTCGCCGATCGCAACGCCCGCCCCAGACGACGAGCCGCCCGGGATAAGGCCGGCATCGGCGGCGTTGCCCGGCGTGCCGTAATGCGGATTGTCGCCGATCGCTGTGAAGGCGAACTCGGTCATGTTGGTCTTGCCGAGGATGACGGCACCCGCTTGGCGGAGCCTTTGCACGATCGCCGCGTCCCGCGCCGTCGGCGCGGCGTCGGCGCGGATCAGCGACCCGGCCGTCGTCGGCTCGCCGGCGACGTCGAACAGGTCCTTGATCGAAACGATGCGCCCGTCGAGCGGCCCAAGGCTGACGCCGGCCTTGCGGCGGGCATCGGACGCATCGGCGGCTGCCCGCGCGGCCTTGGCATAGAGCTTGGTATAGACCTTCTCATCCCCCGCCCGATTGGCAAGACGTGACAGGATGATTTCGAGACGGTCGCGGATGGATTGCATTTTCGATGTCGGGCCTTGCAAATTGCAACGTCTTTTAAGCGTGCGGCCTAGTTGGCCGGCGAAGAAATAACCCGGCAAGTGTGCCTTTGCACCCTGCCAGCGATGGAAAGATGCTGATGCTGTACAAAGGCAGCTGCCACTGCGGCAAGGTGGCGTTCGAGGTCGAGGGGGAGATCGGCGGCGCGGTGCGCTGCAACTGCTCGATCTGCCGGCGCAAGGGCGCGCTTTTGTGGGCCGTGCCGCATGAGAAGCTCAATCTGGTCGCCTGGGGCGACGATCTCGGCCGCTACACCTTCGGCAAGGCTCAAATCGCGCACCGCTTCTGTCGCACATGCGGCATGCACCCCTTTGCCGAGGACGTCGGCCAGGGCAACGAACGGTCCGCCTATATCAACATCAACTGCCTCGACGATGTTGATATCACCGCAATCGAGGTATTCGAGTTCGACGGCCGCTCGGCTTGAAGCCAATTAACCGCCCGACGCTCCTGAGACCCGCCGGGCCGAAGCTCGCAAGGGCGAGCGGGCTGGCCTATTCGGCGGCCGGCTTGGGCCTTATCAGGAAGGCCACCAGTGCCGCCAGCAAGGTCGCCGGCTAAGTCCGACTTCTATCCGGCGTGCCGCAGGCTCACACCGCTGCCTTTATCGAACATCACCACCTTGTCGGGGTTCCAGGCAAAGCGCACCGGCTCTTCGATAGCCACGTCGGTCCTGGCCGGCACCGTGGCCCGCAGCATCGTGTCGCCGACCCTGAGCGTCAGGATCTTTTCCACGCCATGGTTCTCGACATCGTGCACGCGTGCCTCGACCGGAGCCCCGCTCTCCAGATAGACGTCCTCCGGACGGATGCCGAAGACGAGCGGGCGACCGTCGGCCGCGCCGCTCGTCCTGCCACCGCCAAAGCTCTTGGCGCCAATTGTGAGCGGCAGTTCGAAATTCACCGGCGCCATCACCGCGCGGTCGTTGACCAGCCTGCCGTCGATGAGGTTCATCGGCGGCGAGCCGACGAAGCTCGCGACATAGGTGTCGCGCGGATTGTTGTAGATTTCATGCGGCGTGCCCGTCTGCACGATGCGGCCATGGTTGAGCACGCCGACCTTGTCGCCCATCGACATAGCCTCGATCTGGTCATGCGTGACGAACAGGAACGTGGCGCCGAGTTGCATCTGAAGGTTCTTCAGCTCCGTGCGCAGCGCCTCGCGCAGCTTGGCGTCGAGCGCCGAGAGCGGCTCGTCCATCAGGAACACGCGCGGCTTGCGCACGATCGCTCGGCCGATCGAGACGCGCTGCATCTCGCCGCCGGAAAGCCGGTCGGTCTTGCGGTCGAGCAGATGTTCGATCCTGAGCGTGCGGGCGGCGCGCGCGACACGGTCCTTGATCTCGGCATCCGGCAGCCGGCGGATCTTCGGCTTCAGCGGAAATTCGAGGTTCTGCCGCACAGTGTAGCGCGGATAAAGCGAATATTGCTGCAGCACCAGCGCGACGTCGCGCTCGGCCGCGCCCCAGTCGGCGACGTCGACGCCGTCGATGAGAACCTGCCCCTCGGTCGGCTTATCCAGTCCGGCGATCAGGCGTAGCGTCGTCGTCTTGCCGGCGCCGGTCTCGCCAAGCAGCACGAAGAACTCGCCGTCGGCTATGTCGAGGTTCAGACCCGTCAGCGCGGTGTGGCTGCCGTATTTCTTGGTGATGTTCTTCAGTTCGATATGGGCCATTACAGCCTTACTCCCAGCGACTTGCCGCTTGCCGTGTCGAAAAAGTGCGCCTGCTCGGGATCGATGCGGACATGGACTTTCTCACCGGGGCCCGAGACGTAGCCCGCCTTGGTGCGGGCGCGCAGCATCGTGGAGCCGAGCCTGAGATCGACAATGTCGAAGGACCCGAGCGGCTCGATGATGCTCGCCTCGACTGGCATATAGCCGGGCGCCGCATCGTGCCGCACGAGTACGCCCTCCGGGCGGATGCCGAGCGTCAGGCCGCCATTGGCTGCATGCCCGTTGAGTCTTGACAGGAGCTGGCGCGGGAACTCGAAGCCAGCCGGCGCATCGCCGACGGTTACGGAGGCAGTGCCCGCCTGATCCGCGACATTGACCTCGGCGATGTTCATCACCGGGCTGCCGACGAACTGCGCCACGAACAGGTTTGCCGGATGCGAATAGACCTCATCCGGCGTTCCGACCTGCTGGATGAAGCCTTCATGCATGATGACGATGCGGTCGGCGAGGCTCATCGCCTCGATCTGGTCGTGCGTGACATAGATCGTGGTCGACCCTTGCTTGACGTGCAGGCGCTTGATCTCGGCGCGCATCTCCTCGCGCAGCTTGGCGTCGAGCGCGCCGATCGGCTCGTCCATCAGCATCGCCTTCGGGCGCCGCACCAGCGCACGACCGATGGCCACGCGCTGCATGTCGCCGCCCGAGAGCGCCGACGGCCTCTTGTCGAGCAGATCGGTGATGCGCAGGACCCGGGCGACCTCGCGCACGGACTTGTCGACTTCGCCGCTGCTCATGCGCATTGCACGCAGCGGAAAGGCGACGTTCTCGAACACAGTCATGTGCGGGTAGAGCGAGAAGGACTGGAACACCATGGCGATGTCGCGGTCCGCCGCCTTGAGGTGCTGCACCGGCTTACCGTCGATCAGGATGTCGCCCTGGTCGATCGTCTCCAGCCCTGCCACGGCGCGCAGCGTCGTGGTCTTGCCGCAGCCCGACTGGCCGAGCAGCACGATGAACTCGTTGTCGGCGATGGCCAGGTTCAGATTATGGATGACCTGGACGGCACCGAAGAATTTCTCGATGCCGCGAAGTTCGATCTGCGTCACTGGCGGGCTCCCTCATGCGTCGCGGCGCCGGTTTCCTCGCTCTGCTCCGGTGCGATCTTGGACGTGATGTTGAAGCCAATCAGCCCGATCAGGATGATCGTCACACCGTATGAATGCAGGCCGAGGCTCCATGGTTGGCAGAGCGCTACGATGCCCAGCACCATGAGGATTTGCGAGGCCGGCAGCAGGTACTTCTCGTTGGTGGAGCGAAAACTCATTTGCGGATTGCTCCGAACGTCACGCCGCGCAGCAGATGGTTGCGCAGCAGGAAGGTGAAGATTGCGACCGGCAACAGGAACAGGAAGGTACCAGCCGCGATCGTCGTCCAGTCCGGCAGGCCGGAGCCGATCTGCGAGGGGATGAAGGGCGGCGCCGTCTGGGCGCGCCGGTTGGTCATGATCAGCGCAAAGGCGTATTCGTTCCAGGCAGTGATGAAGCAGAACACGGCAGTCGCCGCGATGCCCGTCGCGGCCTCGGGCAGCACGATCTTGAAGAAGGCCTGCATGCGCGTGTAGCCGTCGACGAGTGCTGCTTCCTCATACTCCTTCGGGATCTCGTCCATGAAGCCCTTCATCAGCCAGACCGAGAAGGACAGGTTAAAGGCAACGTAGAGGATGATCAGGCCGATATGCGAATCGTTGAGGCCGACCATCCGGTACATCAGGAACATTGGGATTGCGACCACCACCGGCGGCAGCATGCGGGTCGACAGGATGAAGAAGAGCAGGTCCGCCTCGCCCGCGATCTTGAAGCGTGAGAAGCCATAGGCGGTGAAGGTTCCCATGCCCACAGCCAGCACCGTGCTGATCACAGCCACGATCAGGCTGTTCATGAACCGGTCGGGATATTGCGAAAGCTGCACGTCCTTGCCGACCTTGAGAACCCGCTCACCGCCGTCATAGATGCGTTTTTCCCACCAGGGCGCGGCATCGTAGACTTGCGGATCGACGGGCTTCTGCATCTGCACGCGCTTGGTGAAGAGTCGCACGAACGGCGTCACCTCAGGCTCGAACAGCACGGTGGGCGGGACGCTGACGGCGAGCTCCTTCGGCTTGAAGGCCGTCGAGGCGATCCAGTAGATCGGTGCCAGGAAGATCAGCGTCGCGATCAGCACCGCGGCGATGGCGATGCGATTGAAGGCGACCTCGGAAGAAGTGCGGACGGCGGCCATGTCAGCGCTCCTTCACCTTGTTGAGATACTTCACGTAGAGGTTGGTGATCGCCAGCACCATGATCAGCACGATGTAGGCCAGCGCGCAGGACTTGCCCGTATCCCACTGCTGGAAGGCCTGCTTGTAGAGCCGGATCGCGATCAGCTCGGCGGTCGGCTGGGTGGTCATGGTGTAGGCAATGTCGAAGGTCTTGAAGGCTTCCATGGTGCGGAAGATCAGCGCGATCAGAAGGATCGGCGAGACCAGCGGCAAGGTGATGCGAGTGAAGGTGTACCACCACCCGGCGCGGTCGATCGCGGCCGCTTCATAGAGATGCTGCGGCACCGCCGAGAGACCTGCGAGCGACAGCAGCATGACGAAAGGCGACCACATCCAGATATCGGTGATCGCGACCGCGTAGAGCGCGCTGTCGGGATTGGAAAGCCAGGCGAAGTCGCCAAGGCCGAAGACATAGTTGATCGGTCCCCAGGACGGGCTGTAGAGCAATTGCCAGAACAGGCCGACGACCGCCGCCGACATCATCATCGGCAAGAGCAGCAGCGTGGTGATCAGGCCCTTCATCGGAAAGCTGCGGTTGAGCAGAAGCGCAAGGCCGAAGCCGACGATCATCTGCCCAGCCACCGAAACGATCACGTATTTGGCGGTGATGACGAAGTTCGACCAGATATGATCGTCGCTCAGCAGCTCACGATAGTTCTGCAAGCCGACGAACTGCCAGGGTTCGCTGCGGTTCGCGGCGAAGTTCGTGAAGGAATAGCCGAGCGAATAGATCAGCGGGAAAATGTTGAAGACGATCAGAAAAACCAGCGTCGGGATGATGAACAGGTTGCGGATGGTCAGATCGGACCAGCCGCGAGCGGCGGCCCTGGACGCTGGATCAAGATTGGTAAGGGCTACCGAAGCCAACTTTGTCTCCTGAAAACAGGAATGCCGGAGGGGGAAACCTCCTCCGGCATTCTGACTGCGATACTTACTTGTAACGATTGTATTTGGTGAAGGTCGCCTTCCAGTCGGCGGCCGTCTTGTCGAGCGCCTCCTGGGCGGTGCCCTTGCCGCCGACCACGAACGGATAGATGTTCTGATTCAGCTGATCGAGCACTTCGGCGTATTCAGGCGTTGCCCAGAAGTCCTTGACCATGAACATCGTGTCGTAGAACGCCTTGTTGTAAGGCGTCGCGTTCTGGAAGGCTTCGGACTTCAGCACGGCCTGGCTGCAGGTGTAGCCGCCGAGCTCGGCCCACTTCTTCTGGGTCTCGTCCTTGATGAACCACTCGAGGAATTTCATCGCCTCGTCCTTGTTCTTCGAATACGAGACGACCGAGATGCCCTGGCCGCCGAGCGCGGCGAAGCGCTTGCCGTCCGGGCCGGCCGGATTGGCGAAGAAGCCGGTGACGTCGGCATAGGGGTTGGTGGCCTTGTTCACCAGCGGCGGGAAGAAGGCGAAGAAGTTCATGCTCATCGCTGCCAGGCCGCCGGTGATCGCCTGGTTGTCTTCCACGAAGAAGGTCTTGCCCCAGCCCGGAGGCGTGAACTTGTAGAGTTGCTTGTACATGTCGAGGCCGGCGGCGGCTTCCTTGGAGTTGGTGATGCCGTCGACCTTGTAGGTCGCGTAGTCGCCGAGATCGCCGCCATAGCTGAAGATGGCGCTTTCGACGCCCATCGCCATCGCGTCATAGGAATTGTCGGTGTAGATGGCCACGCCGTACCGCTTCTGGTCCGGACGGTGGAAGAACTCGGCGATGTCGCGCAGCTGCGCATAGGTCGTCGGCACCGCGAGGTCGTAGCCGTATTTGGCCTTGAAGGCTTCCTTCTCCTTCGGGTCCTCGAACCAGTCCTTGCGATAGGACCAGCCGATCGCGTCGCCTTCCAGCGGGATCGCCCAGTATTTGCCGGAACCGCCCGGATACTCGGCGTAATACTTGATGGTCGCGGGCGCCATCACGTCGCCAAGCTTGTGCTGGTTGAAGAAGTCGGTCAGGTCGACATAGTGGCCTTGCGTCGAACCGGCGCCCAGCCATTGCGAGTCGCCGACGACCATGTCGTAGGCATCGCCATGCGCGTTGAACTCGGTGAAGGCCTTGGTCTGGAAGTCGGGCCACGGCGTCGTCTGAACGGTGACCTTCACGCCGGTTTCGGCCGTGTAGTCGTTGACGAGCTCCTGCAGGTAGTTCGCCGGGTCCCATTCCGCCCAGAAGATGGTGAGTTCTTTGTCCTGCGCGCGGACGGATGTCCCGCAGGCAAGCGCCAGCCCAATACCAGCAATCACGCTGGTCATAATCTTGCGCATAGTTTTCCTCCCTTGTGCGCATTCTACCGTCTCATGCGAGCCGGCGGCGAAGCCGGCCTTGGTAGTTCCTCCTGTGATGGCACCTCTCCGGTCCAGGCCTCCCACCCTGTCGGAAATGGATCGCAGCCTTCACTTTGATCCGCTTTATCGGTCCTAAATCTGGTATTACCAATTCCCGCTTGACGTCAAGCGCTTTCTTGGGAGGCTAGGCGCAGACGAACGAGGCCACCATTATGGCATCTGCCTGTTTTCCCTTGTTTTTCCTACTCCTTGATACGCCGATCCCTTGTAAGGGCCAGCTCACCCCATTTAACATTCAAAATCGTCCTCACAATCTGGTCGAACCAGATTTACCCGATCGTCGCCCCAGGCGCCGCAGCCATTCCTGCCGATTTCGCCTCCGATTCCGCCATTGCGGCGCGCACCAGCGCGCCCGCCGCCCATTGCGCCACCGACACCATCTCGGCGCTGTTCAGCCCCCAGATATCCTTCAGCACCGTTACCACCTCGACGCCGAACATCAGCGACAGCGCCTGGGCAAGGCGCGTGAGCTGGCGCGGCTTCAGGCGTCCCTTGAGCGGCGCGATCGCATCCTTCAACAGGTCGACGCGATGACCGCGAATGAAGGCCGGTTCGGATCCGAGCGTGCCCGCCTGGCGCTGCGCCCATTGATCGAGGGACAGTTTCAGCGCCGCTTTGAAGGTCGCCTCGAAGGCTTCGATGCGCGGCATCGCGGTCGCGAACAGATCTGCCACGCGCCGCTCGGCATCGTCGGACGTCGACTTCCAGGTAAGGATAGGGCCGAGCCCTTCATCGACCACGGCCTGCACGAGCGCCGCCTGGCTGGGGAAATAGCGGTAGGCGGTGGCGCGCGACACCTCTGCCGCCTCCGCGACCTCGCTGACCGAAGGGGTCATGCCTGATTGCATCAGCCTCGTCGCCGTTTCCAGCATCAGCCGCTTTGTGCGGGCGCGCGGCCCCTTCTCGGCGGCCGGCGCCTGTGCGGCGTCATCGATGGAGGCGGCTTGTTGACGTGAGACATCCATATCAATACGATACGCGCGTCTCAAAAATTTGCAATGGCGCAATGCCGGTCAATAACGGGTTCCCACCAGCGACGAGGCTTTGCCGAGGAGCTTGAGGGTGGGGCAAAAAATAGGGTCCCCACCAGCGACGAGGCTTTAGCCTAGGAGCTTGAGGATGGGGCAAAAAAGGCCGGCGGCAAAGCCGGCCATGCCGGACGGGGAACCGCGGATGAAGCGCATCTATGTGATCGGCACCGCCGACACCAAAGGCGAGGAACTCGCCTTCCTGGCCGATGCCGTCGCCAAGGCCGGCGGCGCGGTCGTCCGTGTCGATATCGGCACGCGAGGCGCGACCGTCCCGGTGGATATCCCTGCCAGCGAGGTCGCCGCGCATCATCCCAAGGGAGCCGGCGCTGTTCTCGGCATCGACGATCGCGGCACCGCCGTTGCCGGCATGGGCGCGGCCTTCGTCAATTTCATCCAGTCACGTGACGACATCGCCGGGGTGATCGGCATCGGCGGCGGCGGCGGCACCTCGATCGTCACCGCCGGCATGCGGGCGCTGCCGCTCGGCCTGCCGAAGATCATGGTCTCTACATTGGCCTCCGGCGATACCGCGCCTTACGTCGACATCTCCGACATCATCATGATGCCGTCGGTCACCGACATGGCGGGACTGAACAGGCTCTCCCGCACTGTGCTGCACAACGCCGCCCAGGCGATCGCCGGCATGGCCGCGAAGCCCGCCTCAGCCTTCGCCGGCAAGCCGGCGCTCGGGCTCACCATGTTCGGTGTCACCACGCCTTGCGTGACGGCGATCGTCGAGCGCTTGCGCCCCGGCTATGACTGCATGGTCTTCCACGCCACCGGCACCGGCGGCCGCTCGATGGAGAAGCTCGCCGACAGCGGTCTGCTGGCCGGCGTCATCGACATCACCACGACCGAGGTGTGCGATTTCCTGTTCGGCGGCGTGCTGCCGGCGACCGAGGATCGCTTCGGCGCGATTGCGCGCACGAAATTGCCCTATGTCGGCTCGGTCGGCGCGCTCGACATGGTGAACTTCTGGGCGCCGCCGACTATTCCGGAAAAATATCATGGGCGGCTCTTCTACGAGCACAATCCCAATGTCACGCTGATGCGCACCACGGCCGAGGAATGCCGCAAGACCGGCGAATGGATCGGCGGCCGCCTCGCCCGATGCGACGGTCCGGTCCATTTCCTGATCCCGGAGAAGGGCGTCTCGGCGCTCGATATCGAAGGCGGCCCGTTCTTCGATCCAGAAGCCGACGCCGAGCTGTTTGACGCCATTGAGCGCACGATCGAGCCGACCAGGGACCGCACCGTCACTCGCCTGCCGCTGCACATCAACGATCCCGCCTTCGCCAAGGCTGCGGCCGAGGCCTTCCTCGACATCGCCAAGAAGTGAGACAAGCATGGCTGCCATTCCGCGCAAGGAAATCCTGGAAAAATTCCGCAACATGATCGGCGACGGCCTGCCGATCGTCGGCGGCGGTGCCGGCACCGGCCTGTCGGCCAAGGCCGAGGAAGCCGGCGGCATCGACCTCATCATCATTTACAATTCCGGCCGCTACCGCATGGCCGGGCGCGGCTCGGCCGCGGGCCTGCTTGCCTATGGCAACGCCAACGAGATCGTCAAGGAAATGGCCTATGAGGTGCTGCCGGTGGTGAAGAAGACGCCGGTGCTGGCCGGCGTCAACGGCACCGACCCCTTTGTCATCATGCCGCTGCTGCTCACAGAGCTGAAGACGATGGGCTTTTCCGGCGTACAGAATTTTCCGACCGTCGGCCTGTTCGACGGCACCATGCGCCAGAGCTTCGAGGAGACCGGCATGGGTTTTGGGCTCGAGGTCGACATGATCGCCGAGGCGCGCAAGCTCGACTTGCTCACCACGCCCTACGTCTTCAACCCGGACGAGGCGCGCGCCATGGCACGTGCCGGCGCCGATATCGTCGTCGCCCATATGGGCGTCACCACCGGCGGCTCGATCGGCGCCACTTCGGCGAAAACGCTCGACGCCTGCGCCAAGGAAATCGACGCCATTGCCGATGCCGCGCGCTCGGTTCGCAAGGACGTCATCCTGCTTTGCCATGGCGGACCGATCTCGATGCCCGACGACGCGCGCTACATTCTCGAACGCTGCGAGGGCTTGCATGGCTTTTACGGCGCAAGCTCGATGGAACGGCTACCGGCGGAAGCGGCGATCGCCAGGCAGACAGCGGATTTCCAGACGGTCGCGATCACGAAAAAGAAGGGATGAGGCAATGGCCGACAGGAGCAAGGTGTTCGTCTACCCGAAGGATGTCAGCGCCTTCGGCTTCGACTGGGGCAAGCTGTCGCTGACCGTCGCGCCGGAAGTGAACGGCGCCGAGCGCTTTTCCGGCGGTGTCGTCGACTTGCCGCCGGGCAAAGGCCACACCCGCCACAACCATCCGGGCGCCGAAGAGATCATCTTCGTCATCTCCGGCAATGGCGAGCAGATGGTCGAGGACGAGAGCGGCAATCCTGTGGTGGCGAAAGTCGGCCCTGGCTGCACCATCTATGTGCCGGAAAGCCGCTTCCATTCGACGCTCAACACTGGCGACCAGTCGATGCAGCTCTTCGTCGTCTATTCGCCAGCTGGGCCGGAACTCGCGCTGCGAGAGCTACCGGACTTCAGGCTGCTGCCGGCTGGCAAATGATGATGTTTCCTTTTCCCCGTTCCAGCGCTGGTCGACCCCCACTCCGTCTCGGCTTCGCCGAGCCACCTCTCCCCCGATCGACGGGGGAGAGGAAAGGCG
>NZ_JAIUGS010000013.1:0-127203 GCF_020164735.1 Mesorhizobium sp. ESP-6-4 | reverse complement strand
TACACCAGAACCAACACACAGGATTCTAGGGTCTGCGCGCGTCGCTGCGCTCCTTGCTCCGCCCTAGAATGACGAAGGATACGTCCTGCCCTGCCGCTGGTCAGTTCATCATCATATGAAAGGTCGGCAGCGCCTGGGGAAAGACCAGCACCGCCGCGCCGTAAAGGAGCAGGGCGACACCCGACACTTTTGCTATGCCCTTTCCCGCCGGGAAGGTCTTTTCCGCAAAGATCAGCAAGGTGACCACGGCCATTGCGGCGACCTTCATGATCCCGAGCGGGAAAAGTGCCAGAAACAAGAGCCAGCAACAGCCCAGACAAAAGGCGCCGTGCTCGAGGCCCATGCGGACCGCGCCCCAAGAACCATCGCGCCAGGAGGTCAGGATGAAACCGATTGGCGTGCGGCATTTGGCCAGGCACAGATCCTTCAGTGGCGAGAGCTGGTAGGCGCCGGCAATGATCAGCAGGGCGCCGCCGATGCGCGCGGCCGTCGCCGTGGACAATCCCGCATGATCGGCAAGCGTCTCGGCTCCTGCGGCGCCGGCAAAGGCCAAAACGCCCACCGTGCCCCAAACCAGCATATAGCCTGCCACGAATACCCAGGTAGCGACAAAGGCCTCGCCGCGACCCCGTTTGCCGGCTTGGACCTGGTGGAAGGTCAGGATCATGGGCGCCGCCGTCGGAAACATCATGGCAATCATCATGATCATCCAGACGGCAAGAAACAGCGGCGCCGCCATGCCCATGGTGGGTGAGTACATCTCCATGCGCATATCTGCGTCCGCGCCGATCCGCTGCCGGATGAGCAAGACCCACGCCGCCGCGGCGACCGCGCCCAACAGGGCGAGAATGATGTTTCGCTGCAATGTCAGCGTCATGGGCGAGGCCGTTCCGACCATGCGTGCGGGACTATTGCTGGCCGGACCAATTGATCGGAGCGTAGTGTGCGTTCCGGCGGGAATTGTCCCAACTCATGCCATGGTCGCTGAAAGTATTGCCTTCCATTCCCATCGCCATACCGAGCCAGTCGGGATTGACGGGATGGCCGGAGGCCACCCACATCTCGCCGTCCTCGCGCATTGTCGGCAACGGTTCGACCGCCAGCTGCATCACGCCGGCAATCTCCACCGACCGCTTCTTGCCGTCGACCTGGTATCTGATCGGCACCTTCTTGGCTCCGAGATTGGTGCTGATCATCGGCGCGAAGGCGGCCATCGGCCCGCCCGCGGCGCCGGTGAAGATGGCGCCCAGCGCTTCGGTCTGCCTGTCATCCGCATGGTCGTCGATATAGGCGGCGGCCGTCCAATTGCCCTCCGCCATCGGGCCTGGCGTGTGAGCAACCATCGCGACATTGAGCCCGTCCAATCGAACGTCCCCGAAACTGCCCTTGCCGATATGAAAGACCAAGGCGACGTCGCAAACGCCTTTCGTCGGCTTCGATGTCAGCTGCGCCCGGGTCGACAACAGGCAAGGACATACGACATCGCAGCTGCAGTTTTCGAAGTAGCTTCCAGACAACCGCCAACTGACCGCCATTTACACCTCCCATTGTGTCAGGCGTGTCCGGCTTTGGCGAGGCGGTGCCGTTTCACGGAGAACGGCAGATAGCCCTCACCGCGACTGATCGGCACGCCGGGCAGTAATTTAAGGTCAAGCTAATAGAGCGTACGCCGTTGCCGTGGACTGTCAAGCGGAGGGCGCTGGGGAGGGGCGCTGTCTCGCCGACATATCCTTCGTCATTCTAGGGCGGAGCAAGGAGCGAAGCGACGCGCGCAGACCCTAGAATCCATGCCATGGCATTGGCCGTAGAATGCTGCGGTCCAGAATAGGCGCCGATGGCTGCGCCAGCTAGGATCGCCAGATGACCGGCTATGTCTACATGACTGCTAGCCAGAAAGGGGGCACGATCTACATCGGTGTCACCAATGACCTTGCCCGCCGCATACCCGAGCACAAGAATGGCCAAGGTTCCAGCTTCGCCAGCCGTTGCGGTGTGCAGCGTCTCGTCTGGTACGAGGAATATTTCGACATCGCTGATGCCACCCAGCGTGAGACGTCACTGAAACGCTGGCCACGGCGATGGAAGATTGAACTGATCGAAAAGAGCAATCCGGAATGGTTCGAGCTGTTTCGCGGAATTGGTTGGTGAGCGTTCTGCACGGTGGCGGCGGCATGGATTCTAGGGTCTTCGCGCGTCGCTTCGCTCCTTGCTCCGCCCTAGAATGACGAAGGACAGGTTGACGGGACAGCACGCTCCTCTGTCCTGCCGGGGCATCTTCTCGCAGGGAAGGATTCGCAGTTCCCGGCATCTTAGCCGCGCACCGCGCAAACAAAAAAAGGGCCGGCGCATCGCCAGCCCATTTATGTCTATCACCGATATATCAGCCGTATCCAGCGTTCAGCCAAAACCTCAGCTACCGCCAAATACCATGGCGCCTCAGCCCCCTACTGCTCGTCCTTCAGACGTCGGCAGAGCTCGTCGAGCTGTTCCAGCGAGCGGTAGTTGATCTTGAACGTGCCGCCCTTGCCCTTATGCTCGATGCTCACGATCATGCCGATCGTATCGGTCATCAGCTTCTCGAGCGCCAGCGTGTCGGGGTCCTTCTCGGGCGGGCTCGCGGGGGATTTCACCTTGGCTGGCGTCGGGCCGGCGGGCATTTGCGCCAAGGCTTCGGCCTGGCGCACCGAAAGCCCTTCCTTGACGATGCGCTTGGCGAGCCCGGCCGGGTCTTCGGCGGTGACCAGCGTTCGGGCGTGGCCGGCCGACAAATCGCCGTCGACCAGCATGTCGTGAATGACGTTGGGCAGCTTCAACAGCCTCAGCGTGTTGGCGACATGGCTGCGGCTCTTGCCGATCACCTGGCCGAGATCGGCCTGCGTGTAGCCATGCTCGTCGATAAGCTGCTGGTAGCCTTGCGCCTCCTCGACAGGATTGAGATCGGCGCGCTGGACGTTCTCGATGATCGCCAGCTCCAGCGCGGTGCGGTCGTTGACGTCGCGCACGATCAGCGGGATTTCGGTCAGACCGGCGCGCTGCGCCGCCCGCCAGCGCCGCTCGCCGGCGATGATCTCGTAGCGGCCGGGCTGCGACGGCGAGGGGCGCGCCACGACCGGCTGCACCACGCCGTGCTCGCGGATCGACTGGGCCAGATCGGTGAGCTCGGCATCGCCGAAATGCCGGCGCGGATTCTTCGGGTTCGGGCTGACGAACTCGATCGGCACCTTGCCGTCGGCCGCCACCGCCGCGCCCGGCTTTTCGGGCGCCGCCGGACGGTCGATTTCGCCGATCAGCGCCGCGAGGCCGCGGCCCAGTCTTTTTCTCGATTGGTCTTCGCTCATGAGTTTGTCCAGATCGTTTCGGAATCGAATCGGCTGATTAACCAAGCCGCGCGATGATGCTCAGGCGGCGCGCAGCTTGCGCTCGCGGCGGATCACCTCGGAGGCGAGCTGCAGATAGGCCTGGCTGCCCGAGCATTTCAGGTCGTAAAGGATCGCCGGCTTGCCGTAGGACGGCGCCTCGGAGACGCGCACATTGCGTGGGATGATCGTCTCATAGACCTTGTCGCCCATATGGGTGCGCACATCCTGCACCACCTGGTTGGCGAGGTTGTTGCGCCCGTCATACATGGTGAGCACGATACCCTGGATGGTGAGGTCCGGATTGATGGTATTGCGCACCTGTTCGACCGTCTCCAGCAACTGGCTGAGACCTTCCAGCGCGAAGAACTCGCATTGCAGCGGCACGAGAACGGAATCGGCCGCCGCCATTGAATTCAAAGTCAAAAGGTTGAGCGAGGGCGGGCAGTCGATCAGCACATAGCCGAACGGGGCCGAACGCTCGGAGGCAGCGCGCAGCGCATTGCGCAACTTGAGCACGCGGTCGGGCGCCGAGGCGATTTCCATCTCGATGCCGAGAAGGTCGAGAGTCGAGGGTATGATGGAGAGGCCGGGCACCGCCGTCGGCACCGCGGCCTGCTCCAGCTCGAGCTCGCCAGTCAGCACGTCATAGGACGAAACCGTGCGATCCTTGCGGTCAATGCCGAGGCCGGTGCTGGCATTGCCCTGCGGGTCGAGGTCGACGATCAGCACGCGCTCGCCGATCGCGGCCAGCGCCGTGGCCAGGTTGATGGCCGTCGTCGTCTTGCCGACGCCGCCTTTCTGGTTGGCGACAGTGATGATACGCGGTCCGGTTTTCATGGATTTATGCCAGTAATTCATTGCTGTTTCGCTGGGCGCAAGTCGGTGATGTCGAGGATGACGCCTTCGGCGTCGGTCATGCTCGAATGTTCTACCAGATCGAAGCCCCAGCGGTGAGTGCTTTCTTCCACCTCGGCGCGGTAATCCCGGCCTTTATGAAAGAGCGCGCGTGCGCCGCTGGTCAGCCAGGGCGCCGATAGGTCGAGCAGATCCGGAAGCGCTGCCAGCGCCCGTGCCGTGACGATTTCTGGTGTGGAAACAAGCGCATAGCTGTCATCGATGCGCCTGGCCACGACACGCGCCGGCAAACCGAACTGGCCTAAGACGGATTGCAGGAACGACGCCTTCTTTCGGTTGCTTTCGACTAGGGCGATCGATGCGCCGGGGCGCTCCGCCAGCAGGAAGGCCAGCACCAGGCCGGGAAAACCGCCGCCCGAGCCGAGATCGACCCAGCGCGTCGCGGTGGGTGCGATTCGCGCAAGCTGGGCGCTGTCCAGGATATGGCGGTGCCACACATCATCCAGCGTCGACGGCGCCGCCAGATTGATGCTGCGGTTCCATTTAAGGAACAGCCGTTCGAAAGCCTGCAGCCGCTCGAATGTTTCACGTGAAACTGGACCCGCTGCCTTTTGCAGGTCCGCCCAGGCATCCGCGCTCACGCCACGTCCCTTCGCGCCGCGAACTCGGCGTTGCGGACATGCGCCACAATGATGGCAAGCGCGGCGGGCGTCATGCCTTCCATGCGCTGGGCATCGGCAATCGAACGCGGCTGGCGCGCCTTCATCTTCTGCTTCAGCTCGTTCGACAGGCCCGGAACGTCCGAGAAATCGAGCGCCTCGGGGATGAGCCGCGATTCCTCATGCCTGATTTGTGCGGCGTCGGCTTGCTGGCGATCGAGGTAAACCGAATATTTCGCCTCCGTTTCGAGCCGCTCCGCCGTCTTGGCGTCCAGTTCGGCAAAGCGCGGCTCGACCCTTCTCAGCCAGGCCATGTCGACGCCCGGATGCGCCAACAGCGCATAGGCCGAGCGGCGCACGCCGTCCTTGTTGATCTCCAGCCCATGCCGTGCCGCTTCATTCGGCGTAAGCGTCACAGACTTTGCCAGCGCGCGGGCTTCGTCGAGCTTCTGCGCCAGCGCGCCAAAACGCTGCAGCCGCTCCGTTGACACGATGCCGAGTTTTTCCGCCAACGGCGTCAGCCGCTCGTCGGCATTGTCGGCGCGCAGCGACAACCGGAACTCCGCGCGCGAGGTGAACATGCGATAGGGCTCGGCGATGCCCCGGCTGGTCAGGTCATCGACCATCACGCCGATATAGGCCTCGGTGCGGCTGAGCACGAACGGCTCATCGCCGGATGCCGCCCGCGCGGCGTTGATGCCGGCGAGCAGGCCTTGCGCGCCGGCCTCTTCATAACCGGTCGTGCCGTTGATCTGCCCGGCCAGGAAAAGGCCGGCGACGCGCTTCGTCTCCAGCGTCGTCTTCAGCTCGCGCGGATCGACATGGTCGTATTCGATGGCATAGCCCGGCTGCAGCATCGTCGCCTTTTCCAGCCCCGGGATCGTCTTCAGCATGTCGAGCTGCACGTCTTCCGGCAGCGAGGTCGAGATGCCGTTCGGATAGACGGTGTCGTCGTCGAGGCCTTCGGGCTCGAGGAAGATCTGATGGCCCTCGCGGTCGCCGAACTTGACGATCTTGTCCTCGATCGACGGACAGTAGCGCGGCCCGATGCCTTCGATCGAGCCGGAATACATGGCCGAACGACCGAGATTGGCGCGGATCAGCTCATGCGTCTCCGGCATGGTGCGGGTGATGCCGCAGTGGATCTGCGGATTGGCGATTTTGTCCGTCATCAGCGAGAACGGTACCGGATCCTCGTCGGCGGCTTGGGCGTCCAGCGACGCCCAGTCGATGGTGCGGCCGTCGAGGCGAGGTGGCGTGCCGGTCTTGAGGCGCCCGAGCTTGAAACCCGCACGCGCCATGGTCGCTGACAAGCCCATGCTTGCCTGCTCGTTCATGCGGCCGGCGACGACCTTCTTCTCGCCGATATGGATCAGCCCGCGCAGGAACGTGCCGGTGGTCAACACGACGGCACCGCAAGCCAGCTGCCGGTCGCCCGAAACCAGCACCGCCCTGACGCGATCATCTTCGATCTCGAGGTCCAGGACCTCGCCCTCGACCACGTCGAGATTGGCTTGCTCGCGGATCGCGGCCTGCATGGCGAGCCGATAAAGCTTGCGGTCGGCTTGGGTGCGCGGACCACGGACCGCGGGACCCTTGCGGCGGTTGAGCAGGCGGAACTGGATGCCGGCGGCGTCGGCGATGCGTCCCATCAGCCCGTCCATGGCGTCGATTTCGCGCACGAGATGTCCTTTGCCGAGACCGCCGATCGCCGGATTGCAGGACATGACGCCGATCGTCTCGAAGCGCAGAGTGACCAGGGCGGTCCTGGCGCCGGCGCGCGCGGCAGCACTCGCCGCCTCGCATCCGGCATGGCCGCCGCCCACCACCACCACATCATAGTGATTGGTCATTTTTCCAAGAATCCGCTTTCAGAGATTGGGTTGACAGATGTCCCCGACGGCGGCTGGTGTCAAGGAGAGGTGGACTCGTTTCACGTGAAACAATGAATGGCGAGCTTTGCCATCCCCACCGGACAACTGCGAAGCTGGCAGCGGCGTCGGCGTTTCACGTGAATCATTGCGGGATAGGCAAAAGCCCGTGTTTCACGTGAATCACTTACCAATGCAGAATTGCGAAAAGATGACGTCGAGCAAATCCTCGACGTCGACGGCGCCGACGATGCGTCCAAGGCGCTCGGCGGCCAGCCGCAGTTCCTCGGCGCGCAGCTCCTGTCTTTGGCCCGACAGTGCCGCCCGCAGGAAATCCACTGCCTCTTTGAGCAACTCTACATGGCGCAGCCTGGATGGCAGCACGTCACCCACCTCGCCAACCGCAGCGGCGGCGCGGGCCCCTATCTCGTTCAGAAGGCGGTCCAGACCGCCGCCGTCCTTGGAAGAAATAACCAAGTCGTAGTCACCGCCGCCGGCATTGGCGATATCCGACTTCGTTCCGATCCTCAGCACCGGAGCCCCACCTGGGATATCCCCAACGGGCGCCGGATCAGCCATATCCTCCAACAGCAGAACGAGATCGGCAACGTCAGCTTTGGCCCGCGCCCTTTCGATACCGATCGACTCGACCTTGCCCGCAGCCTCCCGCAGACCGGCCGTATCGACAAGCCGCACCTTCAGCCGGTTAAGGTCCATCACCACCTCGATCAGATCGCGCGTCGTGCCCGGCTCGTCGGTGACGATCGCCGCTTCGCGCCGCGCCAACGCGTTGAACAAGCTGGACTTGCCGGCATTCGGGGCGCCGAGGATCACGACTTCGAAACCATCGCGAATGATCTCCGCGGCCTTGAAACCTCCGATGTGGCGATCGATTTCCCCGATCATTACCGACACGTCGGACCAGACCGCCTCCGAAACGGAACCCGGCACATCCTCTTCCTCGGCGAAGTCGATCTCCGCTTCGATCATGGCTCGCGCATGAATCAGCCGGCGGCGCCAGTCCGAATAGAGTTCGCTTTGCGCGCCTTCGGCATTGCGCAGGGCGAAGCGGCGTTGCGCCTCCGTCTCGGCATTGACCAGATCGGCCAGTGCCTCCGTCTCGACCAGATCCAGCCTGCCGTTGAGAAAGGCGCGCCGGGTGAATTCGCCCGGCTCGGCGTGCCTGACGCCCTCGAAGCCGGTGATCGTCTCCAGCATCTTGGCCGCCACGGCGCGGCTGCCATGGACCTGGAACTCGGCAACGTCCTCCCCGGTGAAGCTGCCGGGACCTGGAAAGAACAGGACGAGGCCGTGATCGATGATCGAGCCGTCCGCCGCCCGGAGTCTTCGCAACGTGGTAAACCGATCCTTAACGGATCCGGCGATCGTTTCGACCACGAATCGAGTCTTGGGGCCGGAAATTCGGATGACGGCGATGCCTGCCGGCAGGCGGCCGCTCGACAGCGCAACGATCGAATCCTTCGAACTCATTGGGGAAACCATTTGCCGGACCTGCCGAACCGCCTAGATTGAACGGTAGAGCACGGCCGAAAGCCGCTTCACACTTTTCGGCATCATGCTCCAGCGTTGATGCATCAGACCCAAAAATGAGCCGCCCATCGTGACCTTACCCGCACGAAACCTGCTTGCCGAAGAGGCCAGCCCCTATCTGCAGCAGCACAGCGACAATCCTGTCCATTGGCGCGGCTGGTCGCCTGCGGCCCTTGCCGAAGCGAAGCAGCTCGGGCGGCCGATCCTGCTCTCCATCGGTTACGCCGCCTGCCACTGGTGCCATGTCATGGCCCACGAAAGCTTTGAGAACGACGCCGTGGCCGCCGTCATGAACCGGCTCTACGTGAATATCAAGGTGGATCGCGAAGAGCGGCCCGACATCGACCAGATCTATATGGCGGCGCTGCATGCCATGGGCGAGCAGGGCGGCTGGCCGCTCACCATGTTTCTGACGCCCGACGGCAAGCCTTTCTGGGGCGGTACCTATTTCCCGCGCGAGGCGCGTTACGGAAGGCCGGGCTTCATCCAGGTGCTGGAAGCGGTCGACAAGGCCTGGCGCGAGAAGCAGCAGAACCTCGCCGAAAGCGCCGACGGGCTGACCGCCCATGTCGAGCAGCGGCTAGCCAGCGCGACGGGCAAGGCGGTGCTCGATCGCGACACGCTGGCCGACCTCGCCACCCGCATCGGCGGCATGATCGACCGCGATCTCGGCGGCTTGAAGGGCGCGCCGAAATTCCCCAACGCGCCCTTCATGCACACGCTTTGGCTGTCCTGGCTGCGTGACGGCGAGGCCGCGCATCGCGACGCGGTGCTCGCCAGCCTCGAAAAAATGCTCGCCGGCGGCATTTACGACCACATAGGCGGCGGTCTCAGCCGCTACTCCACCGACGCCGAATGGCTGGTGCCGCATTTCGAGAAGATGCTTTACGACAACGCCCAGCTCATCCGCCTGTGCAACTGGGCCCATGCGGCCACCGGGAATGACTTGTTCCGGATACGAATCGAAGAGACCGTCAGCTGGCTGCTGCGCGAGATGCTGGTCGAAGGCGGCGCCTTCGCCGCCAGCCTCGATGCCGACAGCGATGGCGAGGAGGGGCTTTTCTACACGTGGAACCGCGACGAAGTCGAAGCCGCGCTCGGCGACGATACATCGACCTTCTTCCGGTATTTCGAGCTCGCCGCGCCGCATGGCTGGGAAGGCAAGCCGATCATTCGCCAGAGCGAGACCCAGCAAGCTCAAGGCATCGCCGACTATTCGCAATTGGCGGCTCTGAAGGCAAAGCTGTTGGGCGTCCGCGAAGGGCGGGTCAGGCCGGGCCGCGACGGCAAGGCGCTCACCGACTGGAACGGGCTGATAATCGCAGCGCTCGCCGAGGCGGGCCGCTCGCTTGGGCGGCATGACTGGATCGACGCCGCCGCAAAAGCCTTCGGCCATATCGTCGAGGCCGGCCAGGAAGGACGGCTGCCGCATTCCATGCTAGGCGCGAAAAAGCTCTTTCCGGCGCTGTCCAGCGACTATGCCGCCATGACCAACGCGGCGATCGCGCTGTTCGAGGCGACCGGCGATCCGGCCTATTCCGATCGCGCCAGGCAGTTCATCGGCGAGCTCGACCGCTGGCACTTGGATGAACAAAAGAGCGGCTACTGGCTGACGGCGTCGGACAGCGGCGACGTTCCGATCCGCATCCGCGGTGATGTGGATGAAGCAATCCCGTCCGCCACCGGCCAGATCGTCGAGGCGCTGGTGCGGCTGTCATCGCTCACCGGCGACCTCGGTCTCTGGGAAAAGGCGTGGACGACCGCCGAGCATGCAATGGGCCGCGCCTCGCAGCAGGCCTACGGCCAGGCCGGCATCGTCAACGCCTGTGCCCTGGCGCTCGAGCCGCTGAAGCTTGTCATCATAGACAAGCTGGATTCGCCAAGCCTCGTTCCGGTTGCGAATCGGAATCCCGACCCGCGCCGGGTCGACATTGTCGTTCCGGTCGGTGCGGAAGCGAATCGACCGTTGTTGCCGGGCAGCGTTTTGCCGCCGACGGATAAGCCCGGCGCCTGGTTCTGCAGCGGGCAGGTGTGCATGCCGGTGGTGACCGATGCGGAGGAGTTGGAGAGGCTGTTGCGGCGATAGCGCCTTTCTCCTTCTCCCCTTGTGGGAGAAGGTGTCGCCGAAGGCGACGGATGAGGGGTGCTCCAGGGAAAGCCAGCGTCTCATTCCGCTGGAACACCCCTCATCCGTCTCGGCGCTGCGCGCCGATCCACCTTCTCCCACAAGGGGAGAAGGAGAAGGGCCTCGCCCCAATCACGTATTCATCGAATCGAAGAAGTCCGCGTTGGTCTTGGTCTGCTTGAGCTTGTCGATGAGGAACTCGATCGCGTCGGTCGTGCCCATCGGCGCGAGGATGCGGCGCAGCACGAAGATCTTCTGCAGGTCCGCGCGCGGCACCAGCAGGTCTTCCTTGCGGGTGCCCGATTTGAGGATGTCCATCGCCGGGTAGATGCGCTTGTCGGCCACCTTGCGGTCGAGCTGGATTTCGCAGTTGCCCGTGCCCTTGAACTCTTCGAAGATGACTTCGTCCATGCGGCTGCCTGTATCGATCAGCGCGGTGGCGATGATGGTGAGCGAGCCGCCTTCCTCGATGTTGCGGGCGGCGCCGAAGAAGCGCTTCGGGCGCTGCAGCGCGTTGGCGTCGACACCGCCGGTCAGCACCTTGCCGGATGACGGCACCACGGTGTTGTAAGCGCGGCCGAGACGCGTGATCGAATCCAGCAGGATGACGACGTCGCGGCCATGCTCGACCAGGCGCTTGGCCTTCTCGATCACCATTTCGGCGACCTGCACGTGGCGCGCCGCCGGCTCGTCGAAAGTCGAGGAAATCACCTCGCCCTTCACCGAGCGCTGCATGTCGGTCACTTCCTCCGGACGCTCGTCGATCAGAAGCACGATCAGATAGCATTCCGGGTGGTTGGCGGTGATCGAATGGGCGATGTTCTGCATCAGCACCGTCTTGCCGGTGCGCGGCTGCGCGTTGATCAGCGCGCGCTGTCCCTTGCCGATCGGCGCGACCAGGTCGATCACGCGCGGCGAGATGTCCTTGGAGGTCGAATTGTCGATCTCCATCTTCAGCCGCTTGGTCGGGTAGAGCGGCGTCAGATTGTCGAAGTGGATCTTGTGCCGGATCTTCTCCGGGTCGTCGAAATTGATGGTGTTGACCTTGAGCAGCGCGAAATAGCGCTCGCCCTCTTTCGGGCTGCGGATCGGTCCTTCGACCGTATCGCCGGTCTTGAGCGAAAAGCGCCTTATTTGCGACGGCGAGATATAGATGTCGTCGGGACCCGGCAGGTAGTTTGCGTTGGCCGAGCGCAGGAAGCCAAAACCGTCCTGCAGCACCTCGACCACGCCTTCGCCGATGATTTCGACGTCCTGGGCGGCGAGCTTCTTCAGGATCGCGAACATCAGCTCCTGCTTGCGCATGACGCTGGCGTTCTCCACCTCGAGCGTCTCGGCATAAGCGATCAGCTCCGGCGGCTTCTTGTTCTTGAACTCTGCGAGTTTCATTTCTTGCATTAGATAGACTCTGGGTAGGCTTTGGAGAGGGAAATCGGCTGGATGCGACAAATGTCGGGCGCGGCCGAAAGCGAGAAAAGGGGCGGCGCATGACGGGAAGGAAGACCCGTCTTGTATCGTCGCTCGACTGAAAGAGCAAGCCGCCTTTTGCTGGGCCTGGCCGGATCCGGGAAAGCCTCAGAACGGCTTCACGACGACCAGGATGACGATGACGATCATCAGCAATGTGGGGATCTCATTGACGATCCGCCAGTGCCTCGCCGGCTTTTCGTTCTTGTCCTCGGCAAATTTCCTGACCGCGCCGGCGAGATAGCCATGCAGCCCCGACAAAATGAGCACCAGCGCGATCTTGGCATGCAGCCAGCCGCCCTGGAGTCCAAAGCCTTTCCAGGCAAGCCAAAGCCCGAACACCCAGGTCGCGGTCATCGCCGGATTGATGATCCCTCTGAGCAGCCGGCGCTCCATCACCTTGAAGGTTTCGGACTGAACCGAGCCCCTTTCGGCATCGACATGGTAGACGAAGAGACGCGGCAAATAGAGCATGCCGGCCATCCAGGAAATGACCGCAATCACATGGATCGCCTTGGCCCACGGATAGAAGCTGTCGGGTGCCGCGAGATAAAGCAGCGCCGTCAGCACGACGAGCAGGGCAATGCCGATCGCCATGCGCTCCATCGCCTGGCCGGTGCTGTTCTCGCTGCTCGCGCTGTTCTCGTTGCTTACATCCCTCATTGCCGGCTTCTCACCATTTTCACCATCGCCTCGACATGCGCCACCGGCGTTTCCGGCGTGATGCCGTGGCCGAGATTGAAGATCAGCGGCCCGTCACCCAAGGTCCTCAGGATTGCCTCGACGCCATCAGAGAGCGCCTTGCCGCCGGCGACCAGGCGCAACGGATCGAGATTGCCTTGCACCGCTCCGTCGCGCTGCAGCTCCTTCGCCATCGACAACGGCACGGTCCAGTCGAGACCGAGACCGGCAATGCCGGTCTTTCTTCTGTAGTCGCGATAGCGCTCGCCCGCGCCCTTCGGGAAACCGATCACCGGCACATCGGGGTGAACCGCCTTCACTTGGGCGACGATCTCGGCCACCGGCTCGACGCAGAAAGCCTCGAAGGACGGCTCGTCCAGCACGCCCGACCATGAATCGAAAATCTGCACCGCATCGGCGCCGGCCTCGATCTGGCGGATGAGATAGGCGGCCGAATGATCGGCCAATATCTTCAGAAGCCGCGCGAAGGCCTCGGGCTCGCGATAGGCGAATAGCCGGGCAGGGCCCTGGTCGGGCGTGCCGTGGCCGGCGATCATATAGGTCGCCACCGTCCATGGCGCGCCGCAGAAGCCGAGCAGCGTCGTCTCATCGGGCAGTTTCGCCCGCAGCCGGCGCACGGTCTCGTAGACCGGTTCGAGATTCACGTGAAACACGTCGCTGTTCAGCGCCGCAATCTCGACCGCCGAGATCGGCTTCAGGATCGGTCCGCGGCCCTCCTCGAAGCGGACGTCCCGCCCCAGGGCATTGGGCACAACGAGAATGTCGGAGAACAGGATCGAGGCGTCGAAGCCGAAGCGCTCGATCGGCTGCAGCGTTACCTCGACGGCAAGGTCCGGATCGTAGCAGAGATCGAGGAAGGACCCCGCTCGCTTCCTGGTCTCGCGATACTCCGGAAGATAGCGGCCCGCCTGACGCATCATCCAGAGCGGCGGCGGTGAAACCGTCTCGCCCTTGAGGACGTCGAGCACGATCCGTTTCCCAGCCATCCTGCGCTGCCCTCTCTACAGCGCCGCGCGTCCTTAGACGCGCAAAGGACGCTGTAGCGCTTTCATTTAGCGCATGATCCTTTCCGAACCTCTGGTTCGGGGTCATGCGCGCTCCTCTTAAATCAAATATCTATTTTAAAAGAGTCTTCTGATTCTAAGAGTCTGTTGGTTGTGATGGTTGCGACCTGTCCAGCCTGCGGCTCGAAAAGGCCAGTCAGCATATTGTCGCGTAATCTCTTTCGCAATTTGGAGGGTTCTGGGGACGAAGCGGATTCCAGCTTTGAAGTCAAAAGCTTAGACTTACCGTTCCGAACCTCGCCCTGTGGATGAGATCGGCCAAGAAAACTTGATCCCCGGTTTTGTCCCCAGCGCCGCGACAAAGCCTACAGCGGGTCGAATTGTGGACAAGCGGCCATCTGATACAGTCGCTTCCTTGCCCAAGGCCTGCCCATCCAGCCTTGTCCACAATTGCCCACAGCCTGGACCCATCCCCTGTGAACAAACCTCAGAGCTTCTTCCATCTGCATCTGATCTCCGACGCCACCGGCGAGACGCTGCTGGCGGCCGGCCGCGCGGCGTCCGCGCAATACAAGGATGCGCGCGCCATCGAGCACATTTATCCGCTGATCCGCACGGAAAAGCAGATCGCCAAGGTCTTCGAGGACATCGAGGAGGAGCCCGGCATCATCCTCTATACAGTGGTCGACCAGAAGCTGGCGCGCTCGATCGATGAGCGCTGCGCTGCGATGGGCCTGCCTTGCGTCTCGGTGCTGGAACCGGTGCTGACCGTCTTCCAGTCCTATCTCGGCACGCCGGCCGGTCGCCGCGTCGGCGCCCAGCACGTGCTCGACGCCGAATATTTCCGCCGCATCGATGCCTTGAACTTCACCATGGAGCATGATGACGGCCAGCTGCCGGCCAATATGGACGATGCCGATATCGTGCTGATCGGCATTTCGCGCACCTCGAAGACGCCGACCAGCATCTATCTCGCCAATCGCGGCATCAAGACCGCCAACATCCCGATCGTGCTCGGCGTGCCGCTGCCGGAAAGCCTGATCGCCGCCAAGACGCCTTTGGTCGTCGGCCTGGTCGCCACGGCCGAGCGCATCTCGCATGTGAGGCAAAACCGCATCCTCGGCAACAGCGCCGCCTTCGTGCCGACCGACTATGTCGACCGCGCCGCGATCAACGAGGAGCTCGCCTATGCCCGCCAGCTTTGCACGCGGCATGGCTGGCCGATGATCGATGTCAGCCGCCGCTCCATCGAGGAAACGGCGGCGGCGATCGTTGCCCTGCGGGGCAAGACGCGCTAGGGCAAGCGACATAAGTGAGCACTCCGTCCAACACCCCTCATCCGACCGAGCTTCGCTCGGCCACCTTCTCCCACAAGGGGAGAAGGAAGAACGCGGCGCCAGCGTCCTGCGATTACCGCCAGGCGGCGATTTGCGGTGACGTTGGACTTTCCTTCTCCCCTTGTGGGAGAAGGTGGATCGGCGCGACAGCGCCGAGACGGATGAGGGGTGCTGGACGGATCGCAACGGTTGAATGAACCATCATGCCTGAAAAGATCATCCTCGCTTCGGGCAGCCCGTACAGGAAGGCGATGCTCGTCAGCGCCGGCCTCGACATCGAGGCGGTGCCGGCAAATGTCGACGAGCGCGCGCTCGAGGCTCCGCTGAAGGACAGCGGTGTTTCACCGGAGGACGTCGCGTCGATCCTGGCCGAGGCCAAGGCGACCGAGGTCAGCGAGCGCAAGCCTGGCGCCCTGGTGCTCGGCTGCGATCAGACGCTGTCGCTGGGCGACGAGATCTTTCACAAGCCCGCCGACATGGAAGGCGCCCGCCGCCATCTCCTGGCCTTGTCCGGCAATACGCATCAGTTGAACAGCGCCGCGGTGCTTTGCCGCGACGGCGCAGTGCTGTGGCGCCATGTCGGCGTAGTAAGCCTCACCATGCGCAAGCTCGACCCCGGCTTCATCGGCCGGCACCTGGCCCGCGTCGGCGCCAAGGCGCTTTCCAGCGTCGGCGCCTATCAGATCGAGAGTGAAGGCATCCAGCTGTTCGAGAAGATCGAGGGCGACTATTTCACCATCGTCGGCCTGCCGCTGCTGCCGCTGCTGAAGGAGTTGCGTGCATTGGGAGCCATCGATGGCTGAGAAAAAGGCCTTCGTCGCCGGACATCCGATCGCGCATTCGCGCTCGCCGAAGATCCACGGCTACTGGCTGGCCAAATACGGCATCGACGGCAGCTATGGAGCGATCGACGTCGCGCCGGCGGATTTCGCCGCCTTTCTGAAATCTCTCGGCGAGAACGGCTACCGCGGCGGCAACGTCACCATTCCGCATAAGGAAGCCGCTTTCGCCGGAGTGGCCCGACGCGACCATGCGGCCGATGAAATCGGCGCGGTCAACACATTGTGGTTCGAGGATGGCATTCTGTGTGGCGGCAACACGGACGGCTACGGTTTCGCCGCCAACCTCGATGAGCATGCGCCGGGCTGGGCGGCCAATGGGCCGGCCGTGGTTCTGGGCGCCGGCGGCGCCTCCCGCGCGGTCATCCACGCGCTGAAGGAGCGTGGCGTCAAGGATATCCGCATCGTCAATCGGACGCTCGCGAGAGCCGAGGAACTCAGCCGCCATTTCGGCGCCGGGGTCTCGGCGCATGGCGCGGGCGCGCTCAGTGAGCTGCTTGCCGATGCCGGCCTGCTGATCAACACCACCTCGCTCGGCATGCATGGTGACGCCACGCTCTCCGCCGATCCGGCAGGCTTGCCCGGCCACGCCATCGTCACCGACATTGTCTATGTGCCGTTGGAAACGCCCTTGCTTGCCGCCGCCAGGGCGCGCGGCCTGAAGACGGTCGATGGTCTCGGCATGCTGCTGCATCAGGCCGTGCCAGGTTTCGAACGCTGGTTCGGCAGGAAACCCGAAGTGACGCCCGAATTGCGGCGCATGATCGTCGCCGACATCGAGGGCCGCTGATGATCGTGCTTGGCCTCACCGGATCGATCGGCATGGGCAAGTCCACCACGGCGAAAATGTTCGCCGAAGCCGGCGTGCCGGTGCATGATTCCGACGAGACCGTGCATCGCCTTTATTCCGGCAAGGCCGCCCCTCTGGTCGAAGCGGCCTTTCCGGGCACGACGCAGGTGGGCGCGGTCGACCGGGTCAAGCTCGCCGAAAAAGTGCTCGCCGATCCGGCCGCGCTGAAGCGGCTGGAGGCAATCATTCACCCGCTGGTGCGCGCCGACGCCGACGCGTTTCTCGCAACGCATCGCGCCGCCGGCGCGCGGCTTGCCGTGCTCGACATCCCGCTGCTGTTCGAAACCGGCGGCCGCAACCGCGTCGACAAGGTCGTGGTCGTCACCGCGTCGCCCGAAATCCAGCGTGAACGCGTGCTCGTCAGGCCGGGCATGAGCGAGGAGAAGTTTTCATCCATCCTCGCCAGGCAGGTGCCCGACGCCGAAAAGCGCCGCCTGGCCGATTTCATCATCGACACCGGCCATGGCTTCGACGCCGCGCGAAAGGCGGTCGAGGCGATCGTCGCCGAACTCTCAGGGGAAAAGTCCGGCAAAGCCGGCTCCTGACATTACAGCGCCGCGCGCCCGTTCGGACGCGCAAAGGACGCTGTAACGCTTTGAATTTGCGCATGATCCTTTTCCGAAAATCGATTCCGATTTTCGGAGGTCAGGCGTTAGGCCGTCACCAGTCCCCATTGCCATTTTGTTCTGGTGTATGATTCTGCTCGTTTGGGAAGCGAACTGATTCGAATGCGTGAGATCATCTTCGATACGGAAACCACCGGCCTCGATTTGCGCGACGACCGCATCATCGAGCTCGGCGGCGTCGAGCTGGTCAACCGTTTTCCGACTGGGCGCACCTTCCACAAATTCATCAATCCGCAAGGCCGCGCCATCCATGCCGAGGCGCAGGCCGTGCACGGCATCAGCGCCGCCGACCTGATGGGCAAGCCGACCTTCGCCGAGATCGTCGATGAGTGGCTGGCCTTCACTGACGGCGCCAAGCTGATCGCGCACAACGCCGCCTTCGACCTCGGCTTCCTCAACCTCGAATATAGCCGGCTCGACCATCCGGCCATCGATCCCGGCCGCATCGTCGACACACTGGCTTTGGCCCGCCGCAAGCATCCGATGGGCCCAAACTCGCTCGATGCGCTCTGCCGGCGCTACGGCATCGACAACACACGCCGCACCAAGCACGGCGCGCTGCTCGACTCCGAATTGCTGGCCGAGGTCTATATCGAGCTCATCGGCGGCAAGCAGGCGGCGCTGGTGCTGGAGTCCGTGGCGGTGCACATGAATGGCGCCGGCGAGGTGGCCGATATCGACATCTCGATCGGCGCCCGGCCGATCGCCCTGCCGCCGCGGCTCAGTGAAACGGATCGAGCGGCGCATGCCGGGCTGGTCGCGACGCTCGGCGAAAAGGCGCTGTGGCTGAAAGTGGCGGTGGGTTGATCGGGCGCTATTGGCGCTGACCTTGGAGACAGCGCCCTTTCCAATCCGATCGCGATCTGTCGCGGCAGCCATTGAACGGTTGGTCCCGTCGAAGGATCGCGTTAGTTTGATCGCGCGCGACGACCGCGCCCAAACCCGCCCGCAAAGGACCGCGATGACCGGACCCAATCCCAACGTCAAGCATCCGATTGCGATGCATCCGCGCGTCGGTTTCCTGAAGGGACTGGTGACGTCGACCAACATCGAGATCGGCGACTTCACCTATTACGACGACCCCGACGGTCCCGACAAATTCGCCGAGAAATGCGTGCTGCATCACTACGACTTCATCGGCGACAAGCTGATCATCGGCAAGTTCTGCGCCATAGCCGAAGGCGCGCGTTTCATCATGAACGGCGCCAATCACGCCATGTCGGGCTTCTCGACCTATCCGTTCAACATCTTCGGCCATGGCTGGGAGGAAGGCTTCGACCCGCAGACCTGGTCGAAGGAGATCCGCGGCGACACCACGATCCGCAATGACGTGTGGATCGGCATGGATGCGGTGATCATGCCGGGCGTGACGGTGGGTGACGGCGCCATTGTCGCGGCGAAATCGGTTGTCACGCACGACGTGCCGCCTTATGCGATCGTGGCCGGCAATGCGGCCAAGGTGGTGAAGATGCGCTTCGACGAGTTCACGGTGCGGCGGCTATTGAAGGCGGCCTGGTGGGACTGGCCGGTCGACAAGATCAGCCGCAACCTCAATGCCATCCGCGGCGCCGACATTTCCAGGCTGGAGGCGGCGGTTTGAGCGCGCCCGAAAAAATGACAAACGACAAGACCCCGAACGAAACGGCGATCAGCCCGGAGCTGTTCACCCGCGGCTGGGTCTTCATCCGCGGCGTGCCGTCGATGAAGTTCCTGCCGCCGGAAGGCCCGCCGGAGATCGCCTTCGCCGGCCGTTCCAATGTCGGCAAATCGTCGCTGATCAACGCGCTGGTCGGGCATAAGGGCCTGGCGCGGACGTCGAACACGCCGGGCCGCACGCAGGAGCTCAACTATTTCGTGCCCGACGGCTTTTCCGGCGAGGGCGCCGACTTGCCGCCGATGGCGCTGGTCGACATGCCGGGCTACGGCTATGCCAGCGCGCCGAAGGACAAGGTCGATGAGTGGACGAAGCTGATCTACGAATATCTGCAGGGCCGCGTGACGCTGAAGCGCGTCTATGTGCTGATCGACGCGCGCCACGGCATCAAGGCCAAGGACGAGGAAGTGCTGACCCTGCTCGACAAGGCGGCAGTGTCCTACCAGGTGGTGCTGACCAAGACCGACAAGATCAAGGCCGTGGGCGTGCCGAGGCTGATCGAGGAGACGCTGGCCAAGATCAAGAAGCGGCCGGCGGCGTTTCCGCTGGTGCTGGCCATCTCGTCGGAAAAAGCCGAGGGCTTGGACGAGCTGCGCGCCGCCATCGCCCTTGTTGCGAACGGCGGCTGATGCCGCCCGCCAGGGACCGATCCCTCAGGATCAATCCATCTCGTCGCGTTCCGGCTCGCGATCGCGCCGGCCGCTGAGGATCTCGCGCTTGCCGACATGGTTGGGAGCGCCGACCAGGCCTTCCTTCTCCATGCGCTCGACCAGCGAGGCGGCGCGATTGTAGCCGACGCCGAGGCGGCGCTGGATGTAGGAGGTCGAGCACTTCTTGTCGCGCTTGACCACTTTGACGGCTTCCTCATAGAGCGCGTCGCCATCCTCCGCGGCCATCGCGCTTTTGTCGAAGACCGGGCCAGTGTCGGCCGCTTCCTGTTCCTCTTCCTCGTCGGCGGTAACGGTGTCGAGATATTCGGGACGTCCCTGCGCCTTCAGATGCGCCACGACATGCTCGACCTCGACATCGGAAACGAAGGGGCCATGCACGCGCGAAATGCGCCCGCCGCCGGCCATGTGCAGCATGTCGCCCTGGCCGAGCAGCTGCTCGGCGCCCTGCTCGCCGAGGATGGTGCGGCTGTCGATCTTCGACGTCACCTGGAAGGAGATGCGGGTGGGGAAATTGGCCTTGATCGTGCCGGTGATGACATCGACCGACGGGCGTTGCGTCGCCATGATCAGATGGATTCCGGCGGCGCGTGCCATCTGCGCCAGCCGCTGGATGGCGCCTTCGATCTCCTTGCCGGCCACCATCATCAGGTCGGCCATCTCGTCGACGATGATGACGATATAGGGCATCGGAGCCAGGTCGATCGCGCGCTCCTCGAACAGCGGCTCGCCCGTGCCTCTCTCGAAGCCGGCCTGCACCTGCATGGTCACGACCTCGCCCTTGTCGCGGGCGCCTGCCGCGCGCTGGTTGTAGCCGTCGATGTTGCGCACGCCGAGGCGCGCCATCTTGCGGTAGCGGTCCTCCATCTCGCGCACCGCCCATTTCAGCGCCGTGACGGCCTTCTTCGGATCGGTGACGACCGGCGTCAGAAGATGCGGGATGCCGTCATAGACGGAGAGCTCCAGCATCTTGGGGTCGACCATGATGAGACGGCATTCCTGCGGTTTCATCCTGAAGAGCAGCGACAGGATCATGGTGTTGATGGCGACCGACTTGCCGGAGCCGGTGGTGCCCGCCACCAACAGATGCGGCATCTTTGCGAGCTCGGCGATGACCGGCTCGCCGCCGATCGTCTTGCCGAGGCCGAGCGCCAGCTTGCAGGAGGTGTTGCGGAAGCCGGCCGAGCCGATCAGCTCGCGGAAATAGACCGTCTCGCGCGTCTCGTTGGGCAGCTCGATGCCGATGACATTGCGGCCCGGCACCACGGCGACACGCGCCGAGACGGCCGACATGGAGCGGGCGATATCGTCGGCGAGCCCGATGACGCGGCTGGATTTCACACCCGGGGCCGGCTCGAACTCGTAGAGCGTGACGACCGGCCCCGGCCGGACATGGATGATCTCGCCCTTGACGCCGAAATCCTCCAACACGCTTTCGAGCAGATCGGCATTCTGCTCCATCCGCTCCTGCGACATGTAGAAGCCCTGGCCCTCGGGCGGCATCTGCAAAAGCTCTTCCGAAGGAAGCTCGTAGCCGCTCATCGCGGATAGCGGCTCGACCTCGCCGGCCATGGGCAACGATGGTGCCTGCCTGGCTTTCCTGGCGCTTACCGGGGTGGAGATCGGCATGGGCTTGGCAGGCGCCGGTTGGGCGGCCGCCGGAGCCGGCACGGGCGCCAAGATCGGACTTGCCTCCGCCGTGTTGGAGCGCCATTCGATGACCCGGTAAAATGACGTCGCCTCACCCGGGAAGGCGGCACGGGGCTGGACCGGTTGCGCGACCGGACGCTGCGCCGGCACCGGCTGCATCAGAGGCTGCGCCGGAACGGCAGGCGCCTGCCCGGCCTCATTCAGACGCGCCCGCGCCAGGCGCTCGGCCAGGAAAGGCATGCCGAACTCGAAAAAGGCATGATCGGAAAGATAGGACCAGCGCAATCCGCTCAGGCGCGGTTTTGGTGTCGGAGCAGCAGCCTGGCTCGGCGCGGCCGCTGCGGCCGGGACGATGGCAGGGGCAACAGTGGCTGGTGCGCGGATCGACCCGGTTTGCATCGGCGCCGAGGCGGGAGCGGCGGAACTTTTCCGGACCGGAGCGGCTGGCGGCGGAGCCGGAGGCGCAGGCCGGACGGGCTCGGCCGCGGATGCCTTGCTCTGAGCGGCATCCTCCGGCGGAGCGGCCCGCCTGGCGAGGTCGGTGTCCGGCGTGCGCGTGAAACGCACATTGGGCGCAAGGAAGAAATAGTTCTGCCAGGCGGGGAGGCCGAAATCGTCGCCGGCCGAATCGCCGGCCGATTCGGGCGATGCGTTACGAGCGGCGGTCGATTCGGCCCCGGGCAGGACTCGCAGCGGCACGACCTGCCCTGCTTGCGGGACCGCGCCATGGCGCCCGGTTTCCCGCGGATTGCGATGTTCGTCGTCGCTGTCGTGGGCTGAGGCGCCGGGATGATTGGCACGGGGGAAACGCATGGATGTCATACTCGAGACTCGCCGATTGAACGTCTCCCGAGACATAGGAAGCGATGGTTAACAGGTCCTTCCGAAAGCGCCTGCCGGACGATGCCGATCGATATTTTGAGAGGGGGATCTTCAGGCCGGTCTTCGCGGTCGAGGCGGACCGCACCGATGGATTTCGCGGCGACGCCTAGCGACCCCTTCAGCTTCGCCCTTTGCGCTCCGGAATCCGCATGCCCGAACGGTCAGGCCGATTGTAACGCCCGTTCCTCGGCGAAGAATTTTTCCGTGGCATAGGCCTTGAGAAACACTTCGACGCCGGACGTCACGACGTGCTCGATCTCCGCCTGGCTCGGCGCTTTCGTGCGATAGGAAAAGATGCACTGGCGGAACAGGCCGGCGAGGCAAAGCTCGGTGAACTGGTAGGCGGCAAGGTCGACGTCGGCGATCTGAAGCAGGCCGCGTTCGACGGCTTCGTTGAGGAAGGCCATCACCTTGTCGTGGCCGCGCTTGGGGCCGCGTTCGTAGAAGCGCGCGCCAAGTTCCGGAATCCGATCGGCCGCGCCGACCACGGTGCGCTGGGCCTGGATGACCTTGGCCGAGGTGATCTTCAGCGAAAGCACGGTGCCGAACTTCACCAGCGTCTTGCGCAGGTCGTCGAAATGGTCGAGCACTTCATACATGTTCTTGAAGATGGTGCCGCGCTCTTCCTCGATGAGCGCCTCGAACAGCTCTTCCTTGTTTTGAAAATAGACGTAGATCGTGCCCTTGGAGACGCCGGCCTCGCGCGTGATGTCGTTCATCGAGGCCGCTTCAAAACCCTTGTCTATAAAGACGCGGCGGGCGCCCTCGATGATCTGGGCCCGTTTTACGGGATCCTGCCCGGCCGCCGGGCGGCCCTTGCGTAAGTCGAGCAGATCGCTATCGGCTGTCGTGTCGACCATGGAAGTCGTTCCTTGAAAAATATTTCGAACCGCTCGGTTCGATTTCCTCTTGATATGGTCCTCTTTCCGCGCTATGTCAATCTCCAATTCGAACCGAACGGTTCAGTATGACTGACATCCAGAGAGATCGCTATGTCCTCGAACGCGCCCGCCACCGCCGAAGTCCGCTCTTTTCCCAACGCCAAGGTCCAGCCTTCGACCGAAGCGCCGGAAGTTCCTGTCCAGCCCGCCGCTCCCGTTGCGACGCCGGCGGCTGAAGCACCCGCCAAGAAGCAGCGCTCTGTCCGCTCTTTCCTGTTACCGATCATCGGGCTTGCCCTGCTCGGCGCCGGTTCCTGGTATGGGTATAACTATTGGACCGACGGACGGTTCATGATCTCCACCGACGACGCCTATGTCCAGGCCGACATGTCGTTCGTGTCGCCGAAAATATCCGGTTATATCGACAAGGTGCTGGTGAGCGAGAACCAGCAGGTGAAGGCCGGCGATCCTCTGTTCGTCATCGACAATGGCGACTACAAGATCGCCGTGGCGCAGGCCGAGGCGCAGATCGCCACCTTGAGCAAGACGCTCGACCGCATCGACGCCCAGACCAAGGCGGCCCAGGCTTCGCTGTCGCAGGCCCAGGCGCAGAAGGTCGCGGACCAGGCCGCCGCCGACAATGCGGCGCGCGCCCAGCTGCGGGCGGCGCAACTCGTCAAGACCCATGTCGGCACGCAGGCCCAGCTCGACGACGCCCAGACCGCGCTCGACCAGGCCAAGGCGGCGCTTGTCGGCGCCGATGCGCAGATCGCGGCGGCGCAGGCCAATATCGGCGTGCTGGAAGCGCAGCGCGCCGAGTCGGCCTCGACGCTCGCCTCGCTGCAACTCACCCGCGACAAGGCCCTGCGCGATCTGTCCTTCACCGTGCTGAAGGCGCCCTATGACGGCGTCGTCGGCAACCGCTCGGTCGAGCAGGGTGATCTCGTCAGCCCCGGCCAGAAGCTCGCCGTCGTCGTGCCGATGGACAAGCTCTACATCGTCGGCAACTTCAAGGAGACGCAGCTCGGCCGGATGATGCCTGGCGAGAAGGTCCGCATCACCGTCGACGCTATCGACGGCCAGACCTTCGAAGGCACGGTTTCCTCGCTGGCGCCGGCTTCGGGCGCGGTGTTCTCGCTGCTGCCGCCGGAAAACGCCACCGGCAACTTCACCAAGGTGGTGCAGCGCGTGCCCGTGCGCATCGACGTGCCGGCCGACGTGCTGAAGGCCGGCAAGCTGCGCGCCGGGCTGAGCGTCGTCGTCGCGGTCGACAGCCGCACCGCGCCGGCTTCGACGACCAACTGATTGGGGGGGCGGCCCGGCGGCCGATTGAGCGCCGGGCCGTCCAGCCTGCCTTATCGTTTTCGACGCAATTCGGGACCGCCACGCGCTTGTCCCGGGAATTGCCCAGGGAGGCCATGACATGGCAACCGCAACCATCACCGCAGGATCAACGCCCGGACGTCCGGTCGCTGCCGCGCCGGCCCTGTCCGCGGACCATATGCCTGTGCGCCGCGTCGTCGCCTTCCTGGCGATGGTGTTCGGCATGTTCATGGCGATCCTGGACATCCAGATCGTCTCGGCCTCACTCTCGGAAATCCAGGCGGGCCTGAGCGCCAGCTCCGACGAGATCCCGTGGGTGCAGACCGCCTACCTGATCGCCGAGGTGGTGATGATCCCGCTGTCCGGCTTCCTCAGCCGCATGCTGTCGACGCGCGTGCTGTTCACCACCGCGGCGGCCGGCTTCACCGCGGCCAGCGCGCTCGCCGCGACCGCCACCAATATCGACCAGATGATCGTCTACCGCGCCATCCAGGGCTTTATCGGCGGCGGCATGATCCCCAGCGTCTTCGCGGCCGCCTTCACTATCTTCCCGCCTTCCAAGCGCGCCGTCGTCTCGCCGATGATCGGCCTGGTAGCGACGCTGGCGCCGACGATCGGCCCGACGGTGGGCGGCTATATCAGCCACGCCATGTCCTGGCACTGGCTGTTCCTGATCAACGTCGTGCCCGGCATCCTGGTGGCGACGGCGGCCTGGTCGCTGATCGATTTCGACAAGCCCAACCTGAAACTGTTCTCCAAGTTCGACTGGTGGGGTCTGGTCGGCATGGCCGCTTTCCTCGGCTGCATGGAATATGTGCTGGAGGAAGGCCCGAACCACGACTGGCTGCAGGAGCCGGCGGTGTTCGCCTGCGCCATCATCATGACCATCGGCGGCGTCATCTTCTTCTGGCGCGTCTTCACCGCCGAGGAGCCGATTGTCGACCTCAGGGCCTTCAGCAACGTCAACTTCGCCTTCGGCTCGCTGTTCTCCTTCGTCGTCGGCATCGGCCTCTACGGGCTCACCTATCTCTATCCGGTGTTCCTGGGGCGTATCCGCGGCTACGATTCGATGATGATCGGCGAGGCGCTGTTCGTCAGCGGCCTGGCGATGTTCTTCACCGCGCCCGTTGCCGGCATCCTGTCGAACAAGATCGACCTCAGGCTGATGATGATGATCGGCTTCGTCGGCTTCGCCACCGGCACCTGGTGGATGACGCATCTTACCGCCGACTGGGATTTCTATGAGCTGTTGATCCCGCAGATCCTGCGCGGCTGCTCGATGATGCTGTGCATGGTGCCGATCAACAACATCGCGCTCGGCACGCTGCCGCCGGAACGGCTGAAGAATGCGTCAGGCCTGTTCAACCTGACCCGCAACCTCGGCGGCGCCGTCGGCCTCGCGGTGATCAACACGGTGCTGATCGACCGCAACGCCTTTCACTATGCGCGGCTCTCCGAGCATGTGCAGTGGGGCAGCGAGGCGGCGCAGACCAAGCTGCAGAACATGACGCAGAATTTCGAGCAGACCGCCGGTCTCGACGCCGCGAGCGCTGCGGTCTCGAAACTGTCCGGCATGGTGCACCAGCAGGCGGCGCTTTTGTCCTTCATGGATGTGTTCATGATGCTGACGGTCCTGTTCGCCTCGCTCGGATTTTTCGTGCTGTTCATCAACAAGCCGGCCCCGCAGGGCGGCGGTGGCGGCGGAGGCCATTGAGGAGCCGGAACCCCCGCCTGGCGTCCTCAACGCGTGACCCCGGAAATCGGTGACGATTTCCGGGGTCATTCTTTTTGGAGAGATTGAAAGTGGCTCCAAGGTGGGTTGAGATTCAGGTCAGGCCGAGTCGAAAATGGTGGTTCCGAGAACCGGAGCGGAGCGTACTTTCCGTACGTGAGCACCGGAAGCGCAGGAAGCCGCCATTTGCAGGCCGGCCTCACCTGAATCTCAACCCACCTCAGGCTGAAGCCGGCTTGAAGCTCAGCGCCACGCCGTTGATGCAGTGGCGCAGGCCGGTGGGCGGCGGGCCGTCATCGAAGACATGGCCGAGATGACCGCCGCAGCGCCGGCAATGGACCTCGGTGCGGGTCATGCCGAGCGAGCGGTCCTCGGTCTTGCCAATGGCGTTGGGGATTTCCTGCCAGAAGCTCGGCCAGCCGGTGCCGGAATCGAATTTGGTCTCCGACGAATAGACCGGCAGGTCGCAGCCGGCACAGGCGAAGATGCCCTTGCGATGCTCGTTGAGCAGCGGGCTGGTGCCGGGATATTCGGTGCCTTGCTTGCGCAGCACATCGAAGGCCTCGTCCGAAAGGATGGCGTGCCATTCGGCATCGGTCTTGGTGATTTCGAACGTCTCGGCGGCGAGAGCGGGCTTCGGTCCGCCGGCACGCAGCATCGCTGCGGACCCGACGATGAGAGCGGTGGCGGCGGCCCCGCTCCAGAGAAAATCGCGACGGTTCATGGCCGTTCCTCCTGACGCATTTTGCCAAGATAGAGCCCAGGCCGGAAATCAAAAGCCGGTGACGCCCCATCTCTTCGTTCGAGCAATTCCGGACAGAACCTTCCTGGAACGCTCCGGATGCTGCTCCGCGCCGCCCTTGCGGGACGGACGCGGAGCACACCCCTGCCGGCGGCGCGGATCTTGAATGATACGGCCAGCGCTCAGCCATGTCTTCGCCGGCCAGGCCCGCTTTGTTACATCTTCGGCAAGAGAACCTTGTCGATGACATGGATGACGCCGTTCGACTGGCGGACATCGGCGATGGTGACATGGGCAACGTTGCCGTTCTCGTCGGTGACGGTGACCTTGCCCTTCTCCGCCTTCAGCGTCAGCTCGCAGCCGCCGACCGTCTTGACCTGGTGGGCGCCGCCATCGGCCTTGGCCATCTTGGCGACGTCGGCGGCCAGCGCCTTGGCGGCGACGACATGGCAGGTCAGCACCTTCGTCAGCTTGTCCTTGTTCTCGGGCTTGAGCAGCGTGTCGACCGTGCCGGCGGGCAGCGCCGCGAAGGCCTCGTTGGTCGGCGCGAAGACGGTGAAGGGGCCGGCGCCCTGCAGCGTGTCGACCAGGCCGGCGGCCTTGACGGCGGCGACCAGCGTGGTGTGGTCCTTCGAATTGACGGCATTCTCGATGATGTTCTTCTTGGCATACATCGGCGCGCCGCCGACCATCGGATTGGCAGCGTAGGCAACGGCGCCGAGCGCCGAAAGACCAAGTGTAGCGGCAAGCAAAAGGGTAGCGAGTTTACGCATGGTGTCAGTCTCCTCGGGTTATTTTCTTCCCGTCCTTGGGAACGCGAGGAGATACGGGTCCGAAAAACGTTAGTTTCACGAAGGGCGCGATTTTTTATTCCGGTGCTTTATTGCGTCTGCGTCACTGATGGCGGCAGCGAAATTTTCCCGCCTAGAAAGGGCAGGATATAGACTTCAGTTAGTCTTCGGTAACCGGCTGACCAGGGTCAGATGCCCTTCAGGTCACCCGCGGCGACGACCGGACCGGTAGGCTGGCCGGTCGGCGAACCGCCAGAGGGCTCGAGGCTGACGGCGAGCACGGCGCCTTGCGCCAGCTTCCGCTGGACGGCCGGCGTGACCGCCATGCGCGCGGTCGGGCCGGCGGGGATGACACCCATCGAAACCGGCGCGTTCTTGCCCTCGATCATCCACAGCTCGAAATCCTTGCCGGCGCCGCGGTCGCCGGAGACCAGCGACAGGCCGACCTCATGGCGGGCGGCGTCATAGACCGCAAGATATTTGACGTTGCTGTTGTCGGCGGCCAGAGAGGCGACCAGCCTGGTCTCGGGCGGCTGGACCGGCGGCCTGACGTAAGGCAGGGCGACATAGACGGCCAAAGCGGCGATGGCCGCGGCGGCGAGGCCGCGCCAGAAGGCGAGGCTCGCCCACAGGCCGCCGCTGGGCGCCGTGGACGCGGACGACGCGAACAGGCGGCGGTCGATTGCCACTTTCACGGAAGCCGGCGGCTCGACCGCGGCATAGGCGGCGGCCATGGGCGCGAAATGGGCTTCCCAGGCGTCGACCAGGCGGGCGAACGACGCCTCGGCATCGATGCGACGGGAAGCGATCTGGCGCTCGTCGGCTGCCAGGACACCGAGAACATATTCGGCGGCGAGCAGGTCGTCGCCTCCACGTTCCGGTCCGTTGTCCTCTGCCAGCGTCATCTTTCCAGGCATTCTCTCAGTTTCAGCAGGCTTCGCCGCAGCCAGGTCCGCATCGTGTTCAGCGGAACCTTGAAGCGCTCCGCCAGCTCGGCATAGCTCTCGCCGCCCAGATAGGCGCCCCGGACGGCTGCCGCCCGGTCTTGCTCCAGTTCGTCGAGGCAATGGTAGATGCGTTCGGTCTCGCCGCCCGCCACAGCCATGGCCTCGGGTCCCGGCGCCGGATCGGCGACGTCGAGGGCCGTATCGATGTTGGCAGAAGGACTGCGCCGCGACCGGATGCGATCGATCGCATGATTGCGCGCAACGGCCACCAGCCAGGAAATCGGGCTCAAATCGGAAACCGCGAAACGATCCGCCTTCGTCCAGATTTTGACGAAGACCTCCTGCAGCGCTTCTTCCGCATCACCCCGGTCCCTCAAGACACGAAGGCAGACGCCGAAAAGTTTCCCGCTGGTCTGCTTGTAGAGCAGATCGAACGCCGCCCGGTCCTTCATCGAAGTCCGGACGATCAGCTTGCTGATATCCTGCGGCGCCATGCAGGCAAATTAGAAGATTGCGATCTAATTGCAACGGCGGCGGAAGCGTTGTCCACCAGCGGCCACGGGCCGATCCTACGCGGCTCGATGGAGAAGCTTTCAGGACGGCTGAAGCGGCGGGCTGAAGCCTCCCAACCTCGTCATTCCAGGGCGGAGCAGCCGCGCAGCGGCGTCGCGAAGACCCTGGAATCCATTCCGTGACCTTAGTCAAAAGTGCAGCGGAGCAGAATTCTGCACCGCGGCAGCGCTCGGACGTTACGGAATGGATCCTCGGGTCTGCGCGCGTCGCGTCGCTCCTTGCTCAGCCCGTGGATGAAGAGGTTGGGCCGTTTCGGCCAATCTCCAAGGCATGCCGCCTGCCAACATAAACACGGCCTGCCCCGGGCAAAATTACTGTGCTGGGAGCTAGCAGATTTCGTCATTGTGTCGGTGAAACCAGCGCAAACGCCGGCGATTGTCTGAAGCCTCCCAACCTCGTCATTCCAGGGCGGAGCAGCCGCGCAGCGGCGTCGCGAAGACCCTGGAATCCATTCCGTGACCTTAGTCAAAAGTGCAGCGGAGCAGAATTCTGCACTGCAGCGGCGCTCGGACGTTACGGAATGGATCCTCGGGTTTGCGCGCGTCGCTTCGCTCCTTGCTCCGCCCGTGGATGACGAGGTTGGGCCGTTTCGGCCAATCTCCAAGGCATGCCGCCTGCCAACACCAACACGGCCTACCCCGGGCAAAATTACTGTGCTGGGAGCTAGCAGATTTCGTCATTGTGTCGGTGAAACCAGCGCAAACGCCGGCGATTGCTGAAGCCCTTCCAACCTCGTCATTCAAGGGCGAAGCAGCCGCGAAGCGGCGTCGCGAAGACCCTGGAATCCATTCCGTGACCTTAGTCAAAAGTGCAGCGGAGCAGAATTCTGCACCGCGGCGGCGCTCGGACGTTACGGAATTGGATCCTCGGGTCTGCGCGCGTCGTTACGCTCCTTGCTCCGCCCGTGGATGACGAGGCAGGGCCGTTTCGGCGAGTCTCCAAGGCATGCCGCTTGCAACGCAAAGGCAGCCGGCCGGTCAAAATCCGTGTGCTGGGGAACTGGCAGATATCGTTATTGTGACCGCAAAGCCGTTTGCGACCTGCGGCAATTCCAGCTAAGAGGCCGCCATTCACGCTAGCTGGGATCGATACCGATGACGGACATCGCCGCCAACGCCGAAATGCAGGCCGCGCTGCTCTCTCGCGCGCTGCCTTATATGCAGCGCTACGAGAACAAGACGGTGGTGGTGAAATATGGCGGGCATGCCATGGGCGATACGGAGCTCGGCAAGGCGTTCGCCCGCGACATCGCGCTGTTGAAACAATCCGGCGTCAATCCGATCGTCGTGCATGGCGGTGGGCCGCAGATCGGCGCGATGCTCACCAAGATGGGCATCGAATCCAAGTTCGAGGGCGGCCTGCGCGTCACCGACCAGAAGACGGTCGAGATCGTCGAGATGGTGCTGGCGGGCTCGATCAACAAGGAGATCGTGGCGCTGATCAACGCCGAGGGCGAGTGGGCGATCGGGCTCTGCGGCAAGGACGGCAACATGGTGTTCGCCGAAAAGGCGCGCAAGACCATGGTCGATCCGGATTCCAACATCGAGCGGGTGCTCGATCTCGGCTTCGTCGGCGAGCCGGTCGAGGTCGACCGCACGCTGCTCGACCTTCTGGCGCGCTCGGAAATGATCCCGGTGCTGGCACCGGTGGCGCCCGGCCGCGACGGCCACACCTACAACATCAATGCCGACACCTTTGCCGGCGCCATCGCCGGCGCCTGCCGCGCCTCGCGCCTGCTCTTCCTCACCGACGTGCCGGGCGTCCTCGACAAGAACAAGAAGCTGATCGACGAGCTGACCGTCGCCGAGGCCAGGGCGCTGATCAAGGACGGCACGGTGTCGGGCGGCATGATCCCGAAGGTCGAGACTTGCATCGAGGCGATCGAGCGCGGCGTCGAAGGCGTCGTCATCCTCAACGGCAAGACGCCGCATTCGGTGCTGCTGGAGCTGTTTACCGAGCACGGCGCCGGCACGCTGATCGTTCCGTAAGGAAGGCAAGTTCACCATTTCCATGCAATGGTGAGCCGCCATGTCAGCCGGCTAACTTTCTTGTCGCCGGCGCGCCTCGATCTTCAATGACCGGCGCGACGGACTTGCGTGGCTGACGCCCGACGATCATCGATTCCTCCTCGGCGTCCTGCGGCGCGCCCCAGAATTCGGCTAATGTCGGCCCATCCGTGATGCGGCCGTCGCGGACCAGAAATCCCCAGACCTCGCGGAACCAGACGCGGCGGCCCATCTTCGTGTACCAGCGCATCGAATGGCGCTGCTCGGGATCGGGGTGGAACAGGATGCGCGCCAGCGCCTTCGGCCGCGACTGCACCGCCACCTCGATCAGCTTGACGGCGAAGAACAGCATCCAGGGTTTCAGCCTGGTCATGTGCAGAACCTGGTGCTTGTAATCCCACAGGCGCACATCCTGCTGGATCACCTTGCGGTCCTTGGCGATGCGGAAGAACGGCGTCCAGCGACGCGGCGTGACATAGAGCGCCTGGATTTGGTCGGGGTCATAGGCGATGAGCTGGCGAAAGCCACGCCAGAGATCGCGCAAGGTCTCGTCCTCGAAGCCGGCGACCCAGGTCGCCATCGACAGGATGCCGTGCCGCCTGAGCAGCCGGATCGCCTCGCGGTCGGACTTCGTGCTGCCGCCCTTGCGGATCAGCGACAGCGTCTGCTCGTCGGTGTTCTCCATGCCGAGCAGCCAGCGGATGACGCCGGCCCTGCGATAAAGATGCAGGATATCGGCATCGCGCACGATATCGTCGGCGCGGGTCGAGCCGACGATCAGCACCGGCACGTTCTCGGCGATCATGGCGTCGAGAAAGGCGCGCCAGGCCTTTTTCGAGGAAGTCGGGTTCTCGTCGGCCAGATTGATCAGCTCGACGCCGTGCTCGCGATAGAGCCGGGCAATCTCCCTGGCGAATTTGACCGGGTCGCGGTGGCGCCAGCGGGTCCAGAAACCGCGCTGGCCGCAATAGTTGCACAGATGCGGGCAGCCGCGCGAGAACTGCATGACCACGGCCCGCTTGCCGCCCCAATAGGAGTAGCGGCGGTGATCGATCAGCTCCCAGCCGACCCGCCAGGCATCGAGGTCGGCGATGGTCATCGCCGCCTGCGTCGCGACAGGACCGCCGAAATCGTCGCGATAGGCGATGCCGGCGACGCTTGCCACCGGCTGGCGCATCTCGATTGCCTCGACCAGCGCCGTCGCGGTCGCCTCGCCTTCGCCGCGCACGATGAAATCGAAGACGTCGGTCGCTGCGAGGATATCGCGCCAGTGATAGGTCGGGAAGACACCGCCATAGATGACAACGACGCCCGGCGCGCGGGCCTTGATCATTTCGGCGATCTTCAAGGCGGTCGGATGCGCCGAGGTCGAGCCGGAATGGCCGATCAGCACGAAATCCGGATCGCCGCGCAGCGCCTCGTCCACCACCGCCGCAAGTGGCATCGGACCGAACTCGGCGTCGACCAGGCGTACCTGATGGCCGGAATCGATCAGCGGCCCGCCGATCGCCAAAAGACCGAGCGGCGGCAGGTGGTCGTCGGGCACACGGCTGCCGATGGCGGTGTGCGGCGGATTGATAAGCACGATGTTCAAGGCGGACCTCCATATTGGTCCGCTTGTGCTAATGACAAATGCCGAAGCCGCCTTGGCGCGGTTCAGCAGTTTCCACGCAGCTTTTCGCCAGATTTGACCGGATCAGCGCCGTAGATGGCTGAGCGGCACGTGGCCGGGTCCTTTGATGTTCTGCAGCACCAGTTGCGTATGGACGTCGCGCACGCCGGGCAGACGCATCAGCCGGTGCATGACGAAGGCGTTCAAGTCGTCCACCGACGGCACCAAGACATGCAGCAGGAAATCGTAATCGCCTGTCATCGTCCAGCAGGACGAGACCTCGTCCATGCGCTGCACGGCGGCGATGAAGCTTTCGGGCGAGCCGTCGCTGTGGCTGACCAGCCGCACCTGGATGAACACCTCGACGGTCAAGCCCACGGCGCGGCGGCTGAGCACGGCGGCAAAGCCCTTGATGATACCGGCTTCCTGCAGGGCCTCGAAGCGGCGCGCGCAAGGCGTGGTCGACAGGCCGATCTCTTGCGCCAGCTCCGAGACGGGCTTGCGGCCGTCGCGCTGCAGGATGTCGAGCATCCTTATCTCGAAATCGTCGAATTGAGGCATTTTTTCTCAGGCTTGCGTTGAACTGAGCGTTTTTACCCCCAAAACAGCTAGGGTGCCATAAACAAAGCTGATTTGCCTCAGCGGTCGCTTCTAAACTCCCCTTCACGATCCGCCGATCACGATCTTGAGGAGGATATGATGACGATCAGCGTTGCCGATTATGCCGCCGAATGCGCGGCGCAGGGTCTGCGGGGCGACTATTCGGTCTGCCGCAGCGATTTCACCGTGGCGCAGGGCTACGGCTACTCCGCCGAGGAGCAGGCGGTGTGGCGCACGCTCTGCGACCGCCAGACGAAGCTGACGCGGAAGCTCGCGCACCACTCGTATCTGGACGGCGTCGCGGCGCTCGGCCTGCTCGACAGGATTCCGGATTTCGATGCCGTCAGCGAAAAGCTTGCCAAGCTGACGGGTTGGGAGATCGTTGCGGTGCCCGGCCTCATTCCGGCCGGCCCCTTCTTCGATCATCTCGCCAATCGGCGCTTCCCGGTGACCAATTGGCTGCGGACGAAGAAAGAGCTCGACTACATCGTCGAGCCGGACATGTTCCACGATTTCTTTGGCCATGTGCCGATCCTGACCCAGCCGGTGTTCGCCGATTTCATGCAGATGTATGGCCGGAAGGCGGAAGATCTGATCGCGCTCGGCGGCGACGAGATGATCACGAGGCTTTACTGGTACAGCGCCGAATACGGCCTCATCCAGGAAGCCGGCCAGCCGTTGAAAGCTTTCGGCGCCGGGCTGATGTCGTCCTTCACCGAGCTGCAATTCGCGGTCGAGAGCAAGGACGCGCACCATGTGCCGTTTGACCTCGAGACGGTGATGCGCACCGGCTATGAGATCGACAAGTTCCAGCGCGTCTATTTCGTGCTGCCGTCCTTCGATGCGCTGCGCGATGCTTTCGCCCATGGCGACCTCGCCGGCATCGTGGCGCGGTTCAAGGGCCAGCCGGCGCTCGACCCGTCAACAATCTGAGGTCGGTTTTCGCCCAACCGACATTCAGCGCGGTTCAGCTGCCGACAGGCGGCTGGGCCGCTTTGTGCCTTTTTGCAATTAGTTCCCCAGCACAGGGATTTTGACCGGTTGGCTATGTTTGCGTTGGCAGATGCCATGCCTTGGCGGTAGCCGAAACGCCCACCCAGTCGTCATCCACGGGCGGAGCAAGGAGCGAAGCGACGCGCGCAGACCCGAGGATCCATTCCGTGTCGCATGAGCGCTGCCGCGGTGCAGAATTCTGCTCAGCTGCACTCTTTGATCAGAGCCACGGAATGTATTCCAGGGTCTCCGCGACGCCGCTTCGCGGCTGCTCCGCCCTGGAATGACGAGGTTGGAAGGCTTCCGCCAATCGCCAACGTCACCGAAAGAAACGGTGAAAATCGTGCCCGTCGATAAACGGCAATTTTTCAAAATCCTGCGCTGATCCTCTGGCTATGCCTTGTCAGGCTCGGGCTTGATCCTGGCCAGCTGCTCGCTCTGCAGGGCATGTGCCGCATTGATGAATGCGCAGCACGGTCGAGATCAGACGACGATCAGCTTGCCCAGATGCTCGCCGAGGCGGCAGGCGAGCGCGGTGATGGTCGTCGTCGGATTGCACTGGCCCGACGTGCAGAACACCGACGAGCCGCCGACATAGAGATTGTCCATGCCATGCACCTTGCAATTGGCGTCGACGACGCTCTTCAAGACGTCGGTGCCCATGCGGGTGCCGCCCATATGGTGGTGGCCGGCCGTTTCCTCATTGGTCGGGTAATCGCCGCCATTGCCGATCCAGTCGTCGATGCGGACGCGGCCGAGATTCTTCTGCGCCATGGTCGTGCCGAAAAGCCTGAGGCCTTCGAGCAGCGTGCGGCGCTCGAGCGGCGATTTCTTCCAGTGCAATTCGATGCGCGGCACGCCGGCGTGGTCGACATCGGACTTCGACAGCGCGATCTGGTTGGAGGCAAGCGGCGCCTGTTCCCAGGCGACGTAAAGCTGGGCGGCGCAGTGCAGCCTCTGGTCCAGCTGGGAAGACATCCATTCCGCCATATTGGGCGCCGTGCAGGCGAGATCGGCGATCAATTTTTTGACATTGGGATAGGGGCTCTCGATCAGGCGGATACCGAAATTCATGATCTGCAGCCGCTCCATCGCGGCAAGCGTCGGCGAGAAGAAGGCTTCTTTCGAGGCGTCGACCTCGAACTCCGAGTAATTGGCGAGGATGGCATTGCCGCCCTGGAAGGTCGGATGCTCCATCCAGTAACGGCCGAGCGCCGCCGCGTTCGGCACCACGCCGCCATTCGAGCGCTCATTCGACCACAACAGCAGCCGCGAGTTCTCCAGCCCGCCGGTGCAGGTGACGAAATAATCCGCCGCGAAGGTGCCGGCATCCTGGCCGTTCGACCAGAGCTTCGCGCCGGTGACGCGCTTGCCGTCGCCGGTGAGCTCGGTCGCGTAGGTATTGAGCACGACGGCGATGTTCCTGCTCTTGTCGAGCTCGTCGGCGAACTTCTCGCCGAAGCGAACCGCCGGGCTCTTGATCAATTGAACCCAGCGGATGTCGTCCGAAACCGGGACGTCGGGACGGAAATCGGGCAGCTCGAGGATATCGTGAACTTCGCCAAGATAGGGCTCGATGTCGGCGCGGCCGATCGGCCAGCCGGTGTCCGGCGCCCAGGCCTTGGGCTCGAAGTCCTGTTTGTCGAGCACGCGGCACCAGCCGGCCCAGTGATTGGACGAGCCGCCCATGAAGCGCAGCCTGGTGATGTCGAGGTCGAAATAGAAATCGCCAACCGTCTTGCCGCGGTAGAAATCCTGCGACTCATCGCTGAACTCGCGCGAACCCGCCTCCAGCACGACCACCGGGATGCCGGCTGCGCCGAGCTTCCTGGCGATCGTCGTGCCGGCCGGGCCGGAGCCGAGAATGCAGGCTTTGGGTCTGAAGCCGGCCTGCTTGTAGGCCTCGTAGCTGTCGAAGATCATGCGAGGTCGCTTCGCCGCAGGATCCAGCCATTGATCTCGACGATATCATCGGCATCGACCAGGGGTTGCTGGCTGCGGAACAGCGACAGGGCAGGCAGCGCGATCAGCGCGTGCACGATCGCGCGGCGCGACATTTTTCTCATGAACCTGCTCTCGACTGGGGCCTCGATCCACGCATGCCGTTCCTCAACGGCACATGTGCCGCCTGGGAGGCCAATTCCGTGCCAGACCCAGGTGAAAACGGCGTTACACCAGGAAGTTTAGCGCGGTTGAATATGGACATGGTTAGGGCATTCCTAACGCCTGCGGCGAGGCTTCATGCCGCCTCGGGCAATTCGCGGTCGAGGATCGAAAGATTGCGGCCGCGGCTCTTGGCTTCGTAAAGCCTGCGGTCGGCGGCGCGCATCAAATCGGATACGGTCGCGCTCTCGCCGCAGCAGACCCCGCCGATCGAAACCGTGAGCGGCACGGTCCGCTCGTCGACCGGGCGGAAACGGATCAGCTCGACCTCGCGGCGGATGCGTTCGGCGATATGCTTGGCTTCCGGTTCGCTGGCGCCAACCAGGAAAGCCGCGAATTCCTCGCCGCCGATGCGGCCGAGCAGATCGCCGCTGCGAATGCCGCGTTCGATGGCGCCGGCGATCAAAAGCAGCGCTTCGTCTCCGGTCAGATGACCATAACTGTCATTGATCCTCTTGAAGTGATCGGCGTCGATGATGAGGAGCGCGCCGCGATCGCTCTTGCGCCGCGAACCGTCGAGCGCGGCGAAAAAGGTCTCGCGGTTGAGCATGCCGGTCATGTCGTCCCGGCTTGCCTTTTCCGACAGGCGCCTGTGCGCCGCCGCGAGCTGCGCGTGAGCCCGGGCAAGCTCGCGATGAGCGTTCTGCAACCGATCGCTCTGCCAGAAGCTGCTGGCGCTGGCGGCCCAGGCGAGCACGAGCGGACAAACCGTCGACGCCAGCCAGACCGTGCGGCTCATCGGAAAGCCCATCGCCGGCATCACAATCAGCGTCAACAACAGCGAGGCAGCGACCGAAGCGAACGCCACGGCAGCGGCCCTCAAAATTATGCGACTCATCACTTGCTCCCAAGGGTCAGCTTGTGTGCCAGCAAGCGTTAAAGGCGACCTTTCCAGGACTTTTAAAATTTGAAGCGAGGCGCCATTTTCACATTTCGTGACGCGCATAAGTTGTGGATAAATCCAGCGTCGGCATGCCATAAGAAACCCATGACAACGACACCCGATCCCGCCCGCTTCGCCCATGTCACGGACTGGGTATTCGACCTCGACAACACGCTCTATCCGCATCACTCGAACCTGTTCGCGCAGATCGACGTGAAGATGACCGCCTATGTCGGCGAGCTGCTGACGCTTTCGCGCGACGACGCGCGCAAGCTGCAGAAGGAGCTCTACCTGGAATACGGCACGACGCTGAACGGGCTGATGAAGCGGCACGGCATCGATCCCGACGATTTCCTCGAGAAGGTGCACGACATCGACTATTCGCGGCTGGTGCCGGATCCGGTGCTGGGCGCGGCGATCCGCCAGCTTCCCGGGCGCAAGTTCATCTTCACCAATGGCGACCGCAGGCACGCCGAACGCACCGCGCGCCAGCTCGGCATACTGGAACATTTCGACGCCATCTTCGACATCGTGGCGGCGGGGCTGAGCCCCAAGCCGGAGCGCCAGACCTATGAGCGTTTTGCCGAATTGCACTCGGTGACCGGGCACAATGCGGTGATGTTCGAGGATCTGGCGCGCAATCTGGCCGTGCCGAAAACGCTCGGCATGACGACCGTGCTGGTGGTGCCGCGCAATTTCGAGCCGACCTTCTCGGAGATCTGGGAACGCGACCCCGCAAACGAGGACGACGTCGATTTCGTCACCGACGACCTCGCGGGCTTCCTGACCGCGATCGTCGACGTCGTGGCTTGAACGGTGTTTGCCTAGGCATGCCTCGGCGATTGGCCGAAACGCCCATCGCGATCGTCATCCACGGGCGGAGCAAGGAGCGAAGCGACGCGCGTAGACCCGAGGATCCATTCCGTGACGTATGAGCGCTGCCGCAGAATTCTGCTCCACTGCACTCTTTGATCAGGGTCACGGAATGGATTCCAGGGTCTCCGCGACGCCGCTTCGCGGCTGCTCCGCCCTGGAATGACGAGGTTCGGGCGACTTCAGCCAATCGCCGGCGTTTGCGCTGATTTCGGAAATGGGCGGTGAATATCTGGCCTAGGCCTGCGACCTTGTATCGAAGACCTAGGGCCGTCTCACGGAAACGGCGAAACGCAATTCCGGGCGGAAGACCGCTGCGCACTTTCCTGGAATTGCTCTAATCGAAATCCGGAATCGTGCCGGGCGGCAGTCCCAGTCGGCCGTTCAGCTCCTTCAAAAACCGGCACAGGTCCGGATTGCCTGCTGCTCTCGTACTGTTGCCATTACCGTCCGACGCATAGCCATTGCCGTGGCCATTGCCGCAATTGGCGTTGCCGTTGAAGCTGCCGCCATTGAAGTTGCCGCTGAAACTTCCGGCATTGCCGTTGCCGTTGAAATTGCCGCTGTTGCCATTGCCGTTGAAGTTGCCGGAATTTCCGTTGCCGTTGAAATTTCCGGTATCGCCAAGACCGTTTGCGACACCGGCCCCGATTGGAAGCTCGGCAATCCTGACCAGGGTCGAGGCGTCGGCGGCCAGGAACGCGGCAAGCAGCGTGCCCAGCGCGAGGCGGTTGCCGTCAAGCAGCCTCGCCGCCACCCGGCGCCTGCGAGGCCGGGTGGATGAGCTCAAGCCAGTCATCAGCGGTTTCCCCGGCCGTTGGAGTTGCCGTTGAAGGCGCCGACATTGCCGTTTCCGTCGAAGTTGCCGCCGTTGAAGTTGCCATTGCCGGCACCGATGTTGCTGTTGCCGTTATATTGGCCGGTGTTGGAGTTGCCGTTGAAGGCGCCAATGTTGCCGTTGCCGCTTGTCGGCGAGGTGTTGTTGTTGCCGTTGAAAGCGCCGACATTGCCGGTGCCGCTGTTGAAGGCGCCGACATTGCCCGTACCGCTGTTCTTGTAGCCGACATTGCCGCCGAAATTGCCGAGCGGGTTCATGCCCCTGACGTTCGCGCCGATGGATTGGCCGTATTTGCCGACCGCTCCCTGGACGGCCGACATGCCGAAGGCCTGGCTGCCCGTCGTGGTGTCAGCCTTCGCCGCGGTTGCGCTCAACAACCCCAGGCATAGCGCCGGTATGACGTAGCGTTTCATCTGCGAGCTCCTTCCATGGCTTAGCTTTTGAAATTGGGATCTGTTGCAAAAAGGATTGGGCGAAAAGGACTGGGACCGTCGGCGACATGTCGCGGTAGCCTTGCGCGGGGGACGGGCGCTTGGCTCGACGGTCCCAGAGCCATCAGCGTCTTTCCAAACTGAAGCTTGGCGACGCCGGCGGTTGGGCGGGACTAGTGGTTCCCGTTGCCGTTTCCGTTGCCGTTGCCGACACCGGCGTTGCCGTTGCCGTTGGCGCTTCCGTTTCCGATACCCCAGTTCCCGTTGCCGTTCAGGTTGCCGTTGCCGAGGCCGAAATTGCCGTTGCCGTTGCCGTTGCCGTTGGCGGCGCCGGCATTGAGGTTGCCGTTATAGTTGCCGTTGAAGGCGCCCATATTGGCGTTGCCGTTCCCGTTGCCGTTGCCGAAGCCGAAATTGCCGTTGCCGTTGAAGTTGCCATTGAAGGCGCCGGTGTTGGCGTTGCCGTTGCCATTGCCGTTGCCGACGCCGACATTGCCGTTGCCGTTGCCGTTGCCGCTACCGACCGAAAATGCGGATGCCGAACCGGTCAGAGCCGACAGCACGGCCGCGGCCAGGATGATCTTTCTCATGACGTTCTCCTTGGTTGGTGTTGAGCTTCCCGGCCAGTTCAAGGTGACCGGGAGGACGCCCTAAGGATGCACGCGGAAATAGCGCCCATGAATTCGGGCTGATCGGCAGGTGCCGCCGGTTTTTCTGCTGACCCCGTGTCAGGAAAAGTTGAAGCAATCGGGAAAAAACTGACAGGCATAAAGGCGTATGCTGGGTGTATATTGCGCGCAGCATCAACCCTTGTGCCTCTCCTCGCGGGCGCGGCGTTGACGGTGGAGGGTGGCATCGACACCGGCAAAGGTGAAAGCTCGGGAAAGCGCCGTGGTCTGGCGCGGCATCTGGTTGCCGTGCAGGAAGAGCAGCGCCTGCGCCTGTCGCGCGAGTTGCATGACGATCTTGGCCAGCTGCTCGCCAGCGTCGCGCTCGAATTGCACATCGTTCGCGCCGGTTCGCCGGAGATGGACGTCCGCCTCGAGCGCGCCGCGATGCTTATCGACGAGCTGAGTGCCAGGGTGCATGACGCCGCCTGGAGCCTGCGACCCGCAGACCTCGATCGCCAAGGACTCAGAGCTTCGGTCGAGGACCTGGCTACCATGCTTTGCGGTCAACTTGGCATTGCATGCGAGATGGATCTTGAAGCCCTGTCGAGCCCGCCGCCTGCCGAGATCGCGCTCATTTTGTACCGCGTTGCGCAGGAAGCGCTCACCAATATCGGCAAGCATGCCGCGCCGGGCCGCGTAAGCGTCACGGCGCACATCCAGGACGATCGGATACGCCTGACGATCGAGGATGACGGCCGCGGCTTCGACGCCAGCGCCGAACCGGGTCCGGGCCATTTGGGCCTTGCCGGAATGAGGGAGCGGCTGGCGCTGGTCGGTGGCAAATTGTCGGTTGAAACCGCCAGGGGCAAGGGGACCACCATTTACGCCGATGTGCCTCTGGCCTGCTGATCGGCGGTCCGGCCGACAAGACGCGAACAAGTCTGAAACGGCATCTTCGGCGTCAGGTGGGGTTACGTGAAGCGCTGCACATCCCGGACATTAGCGGTGGCTTACAGTCCGGCTTCATTGGGTTAGGCGGGGGATGGCTTACCCGTTGCGGCCGTTCAGGCCGCCAGAACAGACGGGCGTCCCGCGCCAGGCGGGCCAGTTGCCTAGACCATCAAGGACAAGAGGACCCTTTCCGCGTGACAGGGCCTTTGGCAGACTGATGGAGGTTAAGGTGTGCTGCAGGCGCATATTCGTGGTCGATGACCATCCGATCATCCTGTCGGGGGTCGGCGCGATGATCGACAGCCAGGACGATCTGACGATCGTCGGACTGGCCGGAAATGCCGAGGATGCCCTTGAAGGGATCGGCAAGACGCTACCCGATGTCGCCGTGGTCGACATATCGCTTCCGGGCGTCAACGGGGTCACGCTGATCGAACGGCTTGGCGAACGCTTTCCCGAGGTCAGCTGCATAGCGCTGACGGCGCATGAGGACCCAGGCTGCCTGCGCCAGGTGCTTGCGGCCGGCGGACGCGGCTTCGTGGTCAAGCGGTCGACGGCGACGGACCTGCTGCAGGCCATCCGCTGCGTATTGGCCGGCGACAACTATGTCGATCCGGCGCTCGCCGCGCGTATATTGAGCCCGCGCGGCGCCACCCAGGGCGGTCCCGGCAATCTCAGCGAACGGGAACGGTCGGTCATCCAGCTGGTGGCGCTCGGCTACAGCAACAAGGAAATCTCGTCCCGGCTCAACCTCAGCATAAAGACGATCGAGACCTACCGCACCAGGGCAACCGAGAAGCTCGCGCTGCACTCACGGGCGGCCATCGTGCGTTTCGCGCACTCGAATGGCTGGCTGGTCGAGCTGCCGGCGTAGGCAGACCGGGCAGGTTTGTCTTCCCGCCCTTAAAGCTTGTAGAAGCGGCGGATGATCTCCCAGGCCTCTTCGGCCGTGTCGACGAAATCGATGATGTCCTGGTCGCCGGGCGAGATCGTGCCCTGCTCGGCGAGGAAATCGAGATCGATCGCCCTTTGCCAGAACGCCTTGCCGAATAGGATGACCGGGACGCGCTCCATGCGTCCCGTCTGGATGAGCGTCAGCGTCTCGAAGAACTCGTCCATCGTGCCGAAGCCGCCCGGAAACACCGCGACCGCCTTGGCGCGCATAACGAAATGCATCTTGCGGACGGCGAAGTAGTGGAAGTTGAAGCAGAGCTCCGGCGTGACATAGGCGTTGGGCGCCTGCTCGTGCGGCAATACGATGTTCAGCCCGATCGACGGCGCGCCGACATCGTCGGCGCCGCGGTTGCCTGCCTCCATGACGCCGGGCCCGCCGCCGGTAACGACGACATATTCACGATAATAGGAGGTGGCCGACTGCTGCGAGCACAGACGCGCGAATCTGCGCGCTTCTTCGTAATATTTGCTGTTCGCCTCGAGGTTCTTCTTCTGTGTCTCGTTCTTGGCCGCCCAGGCTTCGCCGCCGGGTTCCGGCAGGCGGGCGCCGCCGAACAGGATGACCGTCGAATGAATGCCGCGTTCGGCCAGGATCATTTCCGGCTTCAGGAGCTCGAGCTGCAGCCGCACGGCGCGCAATTCGCGACGCGTCATGAACTCGGGATCGTTCCAGGCCAGCCGGTAGGTCTCGGCACGCGTCTGCGGGGTATCCGGCACGCCTTTCGAGCGCTCCAGATCCTCGTCCGAATGCGGCAGCGGCGTCCACCCTGCCTTTTCCATGGGAGTCATCGAATCCACCCGTCCAATTCCTTCACTTGCGCCGTCCCGTGCCGCAGGCGCGATTGACCCCCATTGAGCCTTAACATAGGGTCCGCGCGACTTTTAAACAGGTTAAGGCGTGGCCCCTTAACAGCTTGGTAATGGAGCGAAATCATGTCGAAGCCCGATCTGGCGAGCCTCGAAAGAACCATCGAGAAGGCCTTCGAGGAGCGCGACGCGATTTCGACCGCGACGCGCGGCGAGACGCGCGACGCCATCCAGTCGGCGCTCGACCTGCTCGACCGCGGCGTCGCCCGCGTCGCCGAACGGCAGGACGACGGCAAGTGGCACGTCAGCCAGTGGCTGAAGAAGGCGGTGCTGCTCTCCTTCCGGCTGAACCCGATGGAGATCATCAAGGGCGGTCCCGGCCAAGCCGTGTGGTGGGACAAGGTGCCGTCCAAGTTCGACGGCTGGAGCGCCGTCGATTTCGAGAAGGCAGGCTTCCGCGCCGTGCCGTCCTCGATCGTGCGCCGGTCGGCCTATGTCGCGCCGGGCGCCGTGCTGATGCCGTCCTTCGTCAATGTCGGGGCCTATGTCGATACCGGCACCATGGTCGACACCTGGGCTTCGGTCGGCTCCTGCGCCCAGATCGGTAAGAACGTGCATCTTTCCGGCGGCGTCGGCATCGGCGGCGTGCTGGAGCCGATGCAGGCCGGCCCGACCATCATCGAGGACAATTGCTTTATCGGCGCGCGCTCCGAAGTGGTCGAAGGCTGCATCGTTCGCGAAGGCTCGGTGCTCGGCATGGGCGTGTTCATCGGCCAGTCGACCAAGATCGTCGACCGTGCCACCGGCGAGGTCTTTTACGGCGAGGTGCCGCCGAACTCGGTGGTCGTCGCCGGATCGCTGCCCGGCAAGCCGCTGCCCAATGGCGAGCCGGGCCCGAGCCTCTACTGCGCCGTCATCGTCAAGCGCGTCGACGCCAAGACCCGGTCGAAGACCTCGATCAACGAATTGCTGCGCGATTGATCCTCCACGACGGAGCGGAAGCCATTGGCTGAACGATCGCAATTCCTCTGGCTGTTCTTCAGCCTTTCGGGGCGGCTGAGCCCGGTCGCCTATGCGCTGGCCGGGATTTTGCTGGTCCTTGTCCAGTTTTTCCCGTTCTACCAGTTCGCGCGGGTGGAGCTGAACACGACCGCCAGCCAGAACTGGGCCATGATATGCTGGGGCGTGCTGCTGATCTCGGCCTGGGCCACGTTCGCGGTGACGGCGAAGCGCTTTCATGATTTCGGCAAGCCGACCTATTTTGCGCTGATCTCGCTCATCATCGGTCCCATCCTGCTCATCATCCTGGCCTGTTTCCGCAGCGATCCCGGACCGAACCGCTACGGCAGGCGCACCAACGCCCCGGGTGATAGCTGAGGTCGCATGCGCTATCGCACGCTCGACCCGGCGCGGATCATCGAGACGGCGCAAAGGCTGGAGGAGCGCGTCGCGGAGCGTTTCCCGGAGAGGGGCCTGCGCGCCGTTGCCGCCGAACTGGTGTCGCTGTCGCAAGACCTCACCAAGGCCGCCAAGGAACTGGAAGCGCCGATCTGGTGGCTGCGCGGCGCCATCGTCGCGGCCTTCGTCGCCGGCGTGGCGATGTTCCTGTTCGTCGGCACCATCCTGCCGCTCGACCGCATTTCGGGCGCCGACGATGCCGTGCAGTCGATGCAAGGCATCGAGGCGACGATCAACACGGTCATCCTCGCCGCGCTCGGGCTGCTGGCGCTGATCCGCGCCGAGGAGCGGATCAAGCGCAAGAAGGTTTTCCGGCAGCTGCACGGGCTGCGCTCGCTGATCCATGTCATCGACATGCATCAATTGACCAAGGATCCGGCAACCTTGTCGGCCGATTTCAAGCCGACCTCGCACTCGCCCGCCCGCATCACCGACGCGGCCGACCTGGCGCGCTATCTCGACTATTGCTCCGAAATGCTGTCGATTGCCGGCAAGGTCGCGGCGCTGTTCGCGCAATCGGTCAATGACGATGTGGTCGTCAATGCCGTCAACGATATCGAGAATCTTAGCTCCAACCTGTCGCGCAAGATCTGGCAGAAGATCACGCTGATCGATGACCGCCGCCGACCGCTTCCGGCCCGAGCCCGGGCGGACCGCGCTTTTCCGCTTCCGCCTGACGCACCAGCGCGGTGACGCGTTCGTTGATCGGCGTCGGGGTGCCCGTTTGCCTGGCCAGGCGAATGACGGCGCCCTGTAATTCGTCGATCTCGGTCGGGCGGCCGCGTTTCAGGTCGTCCCACATCGACGAGCGCGCCTGAGGGTCGATCGCAAGCATGCGGCGCGCCAGAAGCCCGAACAGCCAGTCGGGCAGCCGCAGCACTTTCGGCAGCAGCGACGGCGGCAGGCCGGTGATGCGCGCCGGCGCTATGCCCGCCGCTCGCATCGCGGCGAGCGCCTCATCGATCTGGCCGGCCAGGATGACGCGCCAGCTTCGGTCGGCCAATTGCTTCGCCAGAGGCAGGTCGGAAAGCGCGACGAGGGCATTGTTGAGGTTCATCAGCAATTTGCCCCACTGCACCGCCTTCATGTCGGCGCGCGCTTCGACGGCAAGCCCATCGACGTCGAGCAGATCGACAAGGCCGTCGACGCCGTGGTCGATCATCACCTCGCCCTGGCTGGCGCGATGCGCACGCAACGGCGCCTCGCCATCGGGCGACAGGACGACGTTGAACATCACCGTGCCGGTCAGCACCCGCCGTCCAGGAAGCGCGGCGCGCAGTCTGTCCGCATTGTCGACGCCGTTCTGCAGGCTGACCACCACGGCATCAGCGCGTCCGTGGGCGGCGATCAGCCCGGCCATCTCCCCGGTCGCGCCGCTCTTCACCGTCACCAGGATGACATCCGCATCGGGGAGCGCTGCCGCCGGATCGTCGGTGGCCGAAATCGCTTGCGCTTCGATGCGGCGTTCGTGGCCATCAAGATCGCTGACGCGCAGCCCGCTTTCGCGCATGGCCGCGACGACATGGCCGCGGCCGAGGAAGACGACCTTGCGTCCGGCGAGCGCCAGGCAGCCGCCGACATAGCAGCCGATGCTGCCGGCGCCGGCTATTGCGATCGTCTTCGTTTCACGGACCATGCACTCGTCCTCGCTTGGCCGCCACCTTACTATTAGGCATGTCGTTCTCCCAGAACTGCCGCACACTTGCGGGCGACATGCATTTACCGCCATGAAAACCATATTGTCGGCGGCATGAGCGGCGATCATCTGCCACCGTGACACGACAAACGCTTTCGACTATCGCTTTGCCCATGACATTGCCTACCGATCCCGCCGCGAATCTTGCCGCCCTGATCCGCTGCCCGTCCGTGACGCCCGCCGAGGGTGGCGCGCTTGCGGCCCTTGAAGACATGCTGAAGCCGCTCGGCTTTTCGGTCGAGCGTCCAATCTTCTCGGAAGACGGCACGCCGGACATCGAAAACCTCTATGCGCGGCGCTCGGGCAACGGGCCGCATCTGATGTTTGCCGGCCATACCGATGTGGTGCCGGTGGGCGACGAGGCGGCCTGGACGCATCCGCCCTTCGCCGCCGAAATCGCCAATGGCGAGATGTACGGCCGCGGCGCCGTCGACATGAAGGGCGGCATCGCCTGCTTTATCGCCGCGGTTGCGCGCCATGTCGCGCAGAATGGCGGCCCGAAAGGCTCGGTGTCGCTGCTGATCACCGGCGACGAGGAAGGTCCGGCCATCAACGGCACCACCAAGCTGCTCGACTGGGCAGCGGCCAAGGGCGAGAAGTGGGACGCCTCGATCGTCGGCGAGCCGACCAATCCCGATGCGCTCGGCGACATGATCAAGATAGGCCGGCGCGGCTCGCTGTCGGGCAGCGTGACCGTCAACGGACGCCAGGGCCATGCCGCCTATCCGCAGCTTGCCGACAATCCGGTGCGTGGCCTGATGAGCCTGGTCGACGCGCTGCTCCATCCGGTGTTCGACAAGGGCACGAAGGATTTCCAGCCGACCAACCTCGAAGTGACGTCGATCGATGTCGGCAATGCGGCGACCAACGTCATCCCGGCGAAGGCGACGGCCATTTTCAACATCCGCTTCAACGACACCTGGGACGCCGAATCGGTCCAGGCCGAGATCCACAACCGGCTCGACCAGGCCGCCGGGCGCAAGAAATACCGGCCGGGCAAGAAGGCGCCGGTCGACTACGAGCTTGTCTGGCGCGACCGGCCGAGCCATGTCTTCCTTACCCGCGACGACAGGCTGATCGATACGCTGAGCGGTTCGGTCAAGGCGGTGGTCGGCAAGAGGCCGGCGCTCTCCACCTCCGGCGGCACTTCGGACGCGCGCTTCATCAAGGATTATTGCCCCGTGGTCGAGTTCGGGCTGGTCGGCAAGACCATGCATATGGTGGACGAGCGCGTCGCGCTTGCCGATCTCGAGACGCTGACGCAAATCTACGAACGCTTTATCGAAGACTGGTTCGGACAAGGCCTTTCGTGACCATGCTTTCGGCAGACGAAACCTATGCTTCGCTGGCCGGCGCCTGGCGCCTGATGTTCGGCAAGGCTGATGGCCTGCGCCTGCTCGACCTTTCGGCCGACGGTTTCTGGAATTCCTTCTTTGCCATCGTCGTGGCGGCGCCGGCGCTGATCGTCGGCTGGGTCGGGATAGCCAATGAGGTCGGCGACCCCGATGCCTTCGCCGGGCGCCTCGGCATGCTGGTAAGGCTGGCGACCGTCGATATCGGCTCCTGGGTGCTGCCGCTGGTCGTGCTTGCGCTGGTGGCGCCGCGCGCCGGCATCGGCGGCCGCTTCGTCCACTATGTCGTCGCGTCCAACTGGGCGTCGGCAATCATCGCCTGGCTGATGCTGCCCTCGGCGCTGCTCAGGCTGCTCCTGCCTTCCGCCAGCGAGGTCAGCAGCCTGGTGTCGCTGGCGCTGTTCGCCCTGTCGATGGTGCTGACCTGGCGCATGACCAACACAACCATCGGCAAAGGCGCCGCGGTGGGCACGGCCGTGTTCATCGGCATGTTCGTCGCCTCGCTGCTGGTCCTGTTCGGCCTGCAGGCGCTGCTCGGCATCGACATACCGGACGGCACGACGGGTTGACGTTGCAGCGGGGGCGGCTGTTTCCAGAACAGTCGCTTCGGATTTGAATCCACCCTCGTTTTTCACCATTCAAAGTCAGCGCTGCCCATCACCTGCCTGCCGGCATCCTCTCCCCGTATGGTGACGGGGAGAGGAGCGCCGTCATCCGCGGCTTCGCCAATTGCTAACGGTGCAGGAAGGAAGCCGGCGCTGCGGCCAGCCCCTTCTCCCCGTCACTATACGGGGAGAAGTGCCCGGCAGGGCGATGAGGGCAGCGCCGACGCCGACAATTCCCGTCTCCAGCACAAGTTCGAAGCTGAAACAATTGCCTCGCGTCATTGGCGGAATGAGAGGCTTTCACTTGGCCGTCTCTGTCTCCGGGTAATCCACCCCGACAAGAAACAACCCGTCCGGCGGCGCTACCTGGCCGCAGGCGGCGCGGTCGCGCGCTTCGAGCGCCGCCTTGAGATCGGCGGCGCTCCAGGAGCCGTCGCCGACGCGCTTCAGCGAGCCGACCATCGAGCGAACCTGGTTGTGCAGAAAAGAGCGCGCCGAGCTGCGCAGCTCGATGAAGTCTCCATCGCGGCTGACGTCGAGGCGGTCAAGCGTGCGGACCGGGCTTTCGGCCTGGCACTGGGTTGAGCGGAAGGTGGTGAAGTCATGCTTTCCGAGCAGCACCTTGGCCGCCTCATGCATGGCCTCGGCGTCGAGCCGCTTCGGCACCCACCAGACCTTGCCCTTTTCCAGCGCCGCCGGCGCCCGGCGATTGAGGATGCGATAGAGATAGTGGCGGCCGGTGGCCGAAAACCGCGCGTCGAAACCGTCGGCGACGACGGCAGCTTTCAGGATGGCGACACGCGTGCCGGCCGCATGCAGATGCGCGTTGACGGCGTCGCGCACCTTGTCGCCCGACCACGCTTTGGCCAGGTCGACATGGGCGACCTGCGCAGTGGCGTGCACGCCGGCATCAGTGCGGCCGGCGGCACGTATTCTTACCTCTTCGCCGCAGAACTTCTCGATCGCCTGCTCGATCGCCTGCTGCACCGAGGGCTGGTCGGCCTGGTGCTGCCAGCCGGCGAATTGGCTGCCGTCATATTCGATATCGAGCCGAAAACGCGGCATGCTGCGGCGCTTGCCGCTCGCCTAGGCGGCTAAGGCGGTGAAGGCGGAAGCGTAGACCAGTCTGCCGGTCTCGGGCGCGTCACCCCAGGCCAGCGCCTGCAGCGCCTCGCCCTGGTACTCGCTCTCGAACTTCTCGGCACGGGCATGGCTGTAGCCGAAGCGGCCATAATAGACCGGATCGCCCAGCACCACGGCCAGCATCTCGCCGGCTTCCTTGAGGCGGACATGCGCCTCGCGGATCAGCGCGCCCCCGATGCCGGTGCCATGGAACGACGGCTCGACCGCCAGCGGCGCCAGCGCGACGGCGGCGAACTGCTTGGTGCCGTTCTGAACGAACAGTCGCGAGAAAAGAATATGGCCGACGATCTGCCCGTCTTCCTCTGCAACCAGCTCGACGACGGCATCGCCGCCGGTGACAAGCGCGTCGACCAGGCCGGCTTCCGCCTGCTGGCCAAAGGCATGTTCTTCGACGAGGCGGATCGCCTCGCGATCCCGCGGCGTCGCCGCGCGTATCGACATCATGCTCATGTGAGTTTCGTTCCTTTTTCGATCTTGGCTCCGCGCAAAAACTCCTGCGCGGTGGCAGGCTTTCCGCCCGCCCGTTGAACTTCGACCAGCCTGACCGCGCCTGTCCCGCAGGCGACCGTCAGCCGGTCATCGAGAATTCCTCCCGACTCGCCGACGCCATCCGAGAGCGTCGAGCGAAGCAGTTTCAGCCGCTCCATGCGGCCGCCAATGTCGACCTCGCACCACGCGCCCGGAAAGGGCGAGAGGCCGCGAATGTGATTGTGGACTTCGCCAGAAGGCCGCGTCCAGTCTACGCGTGTCTCCGATTTATCGATCTTTCGGGCGTAGGTCACCCCTGCCGTTGCCTGTTGGGTAAATGTCAGACAATTTATCCCCAACTGCGCAAGCGCCTCAACCATCAGCGAAGCGCCTTGAATCATCAGTCGGTCATGCAATTCGCCGGCTGTCATGTCGGGCGCGATGGCGACTTTTTCAACCATTGCCACCGGCCCGGTGTCCAGACCCTCTTCCATCTTCATGACCATCATGCCGGTCTCGGTATCGCCGGCCATGATGGCGCGCTGGATGGGAGCAGCACCACGCCAGCGTGGCAAAAGCGAGGCATGGCCGTTGAGGCAGCCCAGCCTTGGCGCGTCCAGAACGGCTTTCGGCAGCAGCAGGCCATAAGCGACGACGACGGCGACATCGGCCTGCAAGGCTGCGAAAGCCTGCTGCTCGGTCTCGCTTTTCAGCGACGTCGGCGTCCGAACGTCGAGCGCCAGCCGCTCCGCCTCGCGCTGCACAGGCGAGGGCGTCAGTTCCAGCCCGCGCCGGCCGGCGGCGCGCGGCGGCTGGGTGTAGACGGCCGCGATCTCGTGGCCGGCCTCGGCGATGGCGCGCAAGGTCGGCACTGAGAAATCCGGCGTGCCCATGAAGATGACGCGAAGCGGCATGACGGATGTGCTCCTGTTCCTACCGCCCGCTTTGGCGCTTGCTTTCGCGAATCTCGATCAATCGTCGAAATCGCGGCCGAAATCGCGCTTCCTCTGAGCCTCGATCTCATTCATCATATCGGCAAACTCGTCGCTGATCGCGTCTTGAGACACGAATGCGCTGCGGATCGCATCCCATGTGGAGACTTGTGGCTTTGGGCCAGGTTCAGGAATGTTGCTGATCGGGGTGTCGCCCATCGAAACCTTCGACTGATATCATGATCCAGGGTTCTTTCAGGCGCGGAAAGGCGTCGCCTAGCCCACCATCTTGCCCGGCGCCTTGTCCTTGGCGAGCTTCTTGAACTTCCGCACCACCATGTCGCGCTTGAGCTTCGAGATGTGGTCGATGAACAAAACGCCGTTGAGATGGTCAATCTCGTGCTGCAGGCAGGTGGCCATCAGGCCTTCTGCCTGCATCTCCTGCAGCTTGCCGTCGCGGTCGAGATACTTCACCCGCACCGAAGCCGGGCGCTCGACCTCGGCGTAATAGTCGGGGATCGACAGGCAGCCTTCCTCATAGACGGACCGCTGGTCGGAACTTTCGAGCACTTCCGGATTGATGAAGACATGCGGCTGAGGCTCCTCGCCTTCCTTGGCAAGGTCTATGACCAGCAGCCGCCGCGGCTCGCCGACCTGGATCGCCGCGAGGCCGATGCCCGGCGCGTCATACATGGTCTCCAGCATGTCGTCTGCGAGCTTGCGCAAATCGGCATCGACGCGCTCGACCGGCTTGGAAACCTGGCGCAGGACGGGATCGGGAAGGATAATGAGCGGCTTGATCGACATGGCGTCTCACCTAAGACCTCGCTTGAAAAGCGTCAACCGGGGCATCTTTGACCTGTTCACGTTTTGATCTGTGCCAGGAGGCCGAATCGGTTATGCTGCCCAAATGAACGACATGACCTCCGTCCTTTCCGAGCCCATCGCGCGGCTTGGCGCCACGACCGTGACGCTTGGCCAGGCGCTGGCTTTCGGCGCGATCCTTCTGCTTGCGCTGTCCGTGGCGCTCGTCGTCGCCTTGTGGCGCGCGGCCGGGGTACGCGCGGCGGCGGCTGCCGAAGCCGCCGACCATGCCCGCGATGCTGAGGCGAGGATGGCCGACATCATGCAAGCGCAGGCCGAGATGCAGGGGCGCATGGGGGCGATCGCCGAGGTGTTCGGGGCGCGGCAGGCCGAGCTCACCCAGTCGCTTGGACAACGGCTTGACGCCATGACCGGGCGCCTCGGCCAGACCATGGCCGAGCAGACCAGGTCGACGCATGAGAGCCTGGCCAAGCTGCAGGAGCGGCTGGCGGTGATCGACACCGCGCAAGGCAACATCCAGTCCTTGGCCGGCCAGGTCGTGCAGCTGCAGGCTATCCTCTCCAACAAGCAGACGCGCGGCGCCTTCGGCCAGTCGCGGATGGAAGCGATCGTCGCCGACGGCCTGCCGCACGGCGCCTACGAGTTCCAGGCCAGCCTCTCCAACGGCAGCCGGCCCGATTGCCTGGTGCGGATGCCCAACGGCGCGCCGTCACTCGCCATCGACGCCAAGTTTCCGCTGGAGGCGTGGAACGCCATCCGCGCCGCCGAGGGCGAGGCCATGCAGAAGGCGGCGGCGCAGGCTTTCCGCCGCGACATCGAGGTGCATATCCGCGATATCGCCGAAAAATACCTGATCCAGGGCGAGACACAGGACACCGCCTTCATGTTCGTGCCGTCGGAATCGGTCTTTGCCGAGATCCACGAGAATTTCGAGGCGGTGGTGCAGAAGGCGCATCGCGCCCGCGTCGTCATCGTCTCGCCCTCGCTGCTGATGCTGTCGATCCAGGTGATCCAGGCGATCCTCAAGGACGCGCGCATGCGCGAGCAGGCGCATCTGATCCAGGGCGAGGTCATCCGCCTGATGGAAGATGTGGGTCGGGTCGACGAGCGGGTACGTCGGCTGCAGACACATTTCGGCCAGGCGGCGCGCGACATCGACGACATCCTGGTGTCGACGTCGAAGGTGACCAAGCGCGGCCAGAAGATCGAGGCGCTGGAATTCGCGGAAGGCGAGACCGAGGCCGCACGAGGTGCCGCGCCAAAGGCCGAAGGCGGTTCGCGGGTAGCAGACTCCAAGACGGGTCAGCTCAGGCTGCGCGTCGTCGAGGGCGACGAGTAGTCGCTCGACGCCGACGTTGGAACGACCGATTCTTCCTTCGCTGGCGAGGTCGCATCCCTTGGAGATTGTCTGGAACGCCGATCACTTGCATGCCATGAGGCTAACGCATTGAGACGGCTAAGAATTTTGCTCCGCCGAGCCCCTCATATCGGTCACGGCATGGATCTTCGGGTCATGCCCGAGGATGACGAAGGCGCGAAACAGTCAGCCAATCGCCGAGGCTTCCGTCAACGGGCCGATCCGACAGTGCTACTGCTCCTCGATGGTCGCCATGCCTTCAAACTCCGGCAGCCAATGCAACGCCGAGCGGTGCCAGACCTGTCTTCTCGGCACCAGTTGGTCGCGCTGGCGCGCCGTCCCCACCCTGATGCCATAGATTTTCGGTCCGTCGCCAACCGACGTCGCATAAAGATGCGACCCGCATTCGCCGCAAAACCCCTGTGCGCGCTTGGCCCCGCTGGATCCGGTCTTGATATAGACTTTCGGTGTGCCCTTGGTAATCCGGTAATGCTCTTCCGGCGCGCCGACGGTCACGCGAAAGGCCGTGCCGGTCAGCTGCTGGCAGTCGGTGCAGTGGCAGATCGAGGTCTTTTCCGGATCGACCTCCGCCTCATAGGCGATCGCGCCGCAATGGCATCCGCCGTCGATCTTCATAGGCCTTCCTCCTGACAAGTTCGCGCTGTCAAAATCTATCCCTCCTCCGAGGCCTCGGCCATGGCCTTGCGCCGCCGCTCCCATGTGCCAGTTGCCTGCGGCTTGACGAAGAGCCTCGATATTTGCGGCATTTCCTTCTTGAGCCTGGCTTCCAGGCGCTCGACGCAGGCCTCGATATCGGGCGCGCTGAGATGATCCTCGAATTCGATGCTCAAGCCCGCGACGATTTCCTCCGGCCCGATATGGACGCTCAGGATTCCGTTCGCGCGCTGCACCGCCGGATCGTCCTGGACGATCGCCAGCACCTTCTTCTGCACTTCGGATGAGGCAGGTTCGCCAAGCAGCAGCCCTTTGCTCTCGCGCGCCAGGAAGATGGCGGTCGCGCCGAGGATGATGGCGATGCCGATCGAGCCGAGGCCGTCGAGCTCGGGGATTTTGAGAAGCTGGGCCGACAGGATGCCGGCGAAAGCGACTGCCAGCCCGAGCAGCGCGGCGCTGTCCTCGAACAGCACCGTGTAGACGCTGGGATCCTTGCTCGATTGCACGGCCTGCAGCCAGCCTTGCTTGCCCTTCTGCTGCCGGAACTCCTTCAGCGCTAACAGCCATGAGCTGCCTTCGAAGACGAAGGAGAGGGCAAGCACGATGTAGTTGACCTTGGCGTTGACGAACGGCTCGGGCGCCATGATGTGGATGACGCCTTCATAGAAGGAAATGCCGGCGCCGAGCGCGAACACCAGAAGCGCCACGATAAAGCTCCAGAAATAGAGCTCGCGTCCGTGGCCGAGCGGATGGGTGCGGTCGGGCGGCCGTGCGGCGCGGCGCATGCCGTGGAGGAGCAGCGCGCCGTTGCCGGTGTCGACCAGCGAATGCACGCCTTCCGACAGCATGGCGGACGAACCGGTGAGGGCGGCCGCCGCGAATTTGGTCGCCGCGATCGCCAAATTGCCGGCGAGCGCGGCGTAGATCACCCGTCTCGACCCGCTATGTCCTGCCATGCGATCTCCGAGCTGCCCCGCGCCCGAGCCTAGCGGCCCGCCTCACAGACAATGCACCAGCCCGTGCGAGGTTTCGAACCGCGCTGTGCCCGGAAATCGGTTGACAGCCGGTCGACCGGCTTCGCAAAGCAGCACAGCCTCTTGCAGCCGGGCATTTCTCTTGTTTCACTCGCACGTCCACAATCGGAGGAGCGAATCATGGCTAAAGGTGCGATGAAGGCGGGCAAGGAAGCCCGCAAGCCGAAGAAGGACGCCAAGAAGCCCGCCGCGGCCCCGGCTCCGAAGGCGCCGCCGGTCAAGGCGTTGCGTATCAAGGAAAAGTAAGCGGCCGAATTCGGCCGACCCGGCTCAATGCTGACTTTGAACCGGCGGCATGACAATGCTGCCGGTGTTTTGTTGATCGAGGCCACCCCATATCAAAGGGCGAGGACGACCTCGCTTCCCCGAAAACCGGCCGGGACGACCCGCCGCCAAGCATCTCAGGCGATGCTGGAATGACGGAGTGTCTTCGATGTCCTGGATTTTTCTTTTCTTCGCCGGCCTGTTCGAGATCGGCTGGGCCATCGGCCTCAAATATACCGACGGCTTCTCCAAGCCGCTGCCGACCCTTCTCACCATCGCCTCGATGATCGTAAGCCTCGGCCTGCTCGGGCTGGCGCTGAAGACGCTGCCTGTCGGCACGGCCTATGCGGTGTGGACCGGCATCGGCACCGTCGGCACGGCGCTGCTCGGCATCTGGCTGCTCGGCGAGCCGGCGACGATCGTCCGGCTCGCCTGTATCGGCCTGATCGTCTGCGGCATCGTCGGGCTGAAACTGGTCGCCTAGCCTGCTATCCGTAGCACAAACACGTTCAGGGCCGCTTTCGGCGACCCTGACTTAATGTTCCAACGAATCCGAACCTAGCGGGCGGAGAAGCCCGGAGGCGTACGGCCGACACGTGCCTTGCGGGCGGCGTAGCGTGCGTCACGCTTGGCCTTGCGCGCGGCCTCATCGGCAAGCTCGAAAGCGATGCGCTCGGATTCCTCGGCCTCGCGGCGCTTGGCCTCTTCGGCCGCCGCCGCTTCCGCGGCAAGACGCGCCGCTTCGGCAATCGCCTCGCGCTCGGCCTTCTCGGCCGCTTCGCGTGCCAGCTTTTCCTGCTTCAGCCTTGCCTTTTCCGCCTCGCGGATGGCGCGGGCCTCAAGGATCGCCTTGCGTTCGGCCTGGCGAGCCAGCACTGTCGGATCATCCGCCGCCGGCTTTGCCTTGAAGCGCTCGAGCAGCGCCTTCTTTGCCTCGTTCGCGGCATTGCGCCGCTCGAAAATGTCTTTTTCCCTGTAGATAGCCAAGTGTACTTCCCTGCAGTCTATTCGCGACGCTTACATACGCGTGAAAGCGGTAAGTTCAAGCGCCAAAACGGTATGGCAGCCATGAAAAATCCGGGCTTGTTGCCGCAGGGATACGGCCCGGCAGCACGATGCACTGTTCACAGATCGCGCGTCTGGCGGGCAGAACGGCGGATGGCTACCTCTAGCGCCGACAGCAAAAGCCCACGTGAACATTGAGGACGCAACCAGATGGAACTCGGTCTCTACACTTTCGCCGATGTCAGCCCGGAGCCGGGCCCCGGCGCGATCGGCCCGCATGAGCGGCTGCGCAACCTCATCGAGGAAATCGAGCTGGCCGACCAGGTCGGCCTCGACGTGTTCGGCCTTGGCGAGCATCACCGTCCAGATTATGCCGCCTCGGCGCCGGTGGTGGCGCTGGCCGCGGCGGCCGAGCGCACGAAGCGCATCCGTCTGACCAGCGCGGTCACGGTGCTTTCCTCCGACGATCCGGTGCGCGTCTTCCAGCAATTCGCGACGCTTGACCTTCTGTCCGGCGGCCGCGCCGAGATCATGGCCGGGCGCGGCTCCTTCATCGAATCCTTCCCGCTGTTCGGCTACAATCTCGAGGACTATGACGAGCTGTTCGCCGAGAAGCTCGACCTGTTGCTGGCCATCCGCGATCAGGTGACAGTGACGTGGCAGGGCAAGCTGCGCGCGCCGATCAACGGCCGCGGCGTCTATCCGCGTCCGTTGCAGGAAAAACTGCCGGTCTGGATCGCCATCGGCGGCACGCCGCAATCCGCCGCGCGCGCCGGCGTGCTCGGCCTGCCGCTGGCGCTGGCCATCATCGGCGGCGAGCCGGCGCGTTTCGCGCCGTTGTTCGATATCTATCGCGAGGCGGCGCGGCGCGGCGGCAACGATCCGGCCTGGCTCGCCACGAGCATCAACGTGCACGGCTTCATCGCCGAGACGACCGAACAGGCGGCCGACGATTTCTACGGACCGCAGGCCGAGGTGATGAACCGCATCGGCCGCGAGCGCGGCTGGGGCCCGACCTCGCGCGCGCATTTCGATCACGCGCGGGGTCCCAGTGGGGCCCTCTTCGTCGGCAATCCTGAGGCCGTGGCGGAAAAGATCGTCGCCCAGCACAAGATCTTCGGCAACGACCGCTTCCTGCTGCAGATGGCGATCGGCACCATGCCGCACGCCAAGATCATGAAGGCTATCGAGCTTTACGGCACCAGGGTGGCGCCGATCGTGCGCAAGGAGACGGCCAAAACCGCGCCCGCCATCGCGGCGCCGGTCGACTGAGCGGTAGTCGACGCCGGTCTCCAGATGCTAGGCCGCTGGATGCCCGGCGCCGACGGCCATCATTTCGGCATGAAGCGCCTCGGTTGCCTCGTCGGCCGGGAACATGCACTCGACACGCAGTTCCTGGGCAGCGACGGTTTGCGGCGTCCCGACCGTGGTGACCATCGAAAAGTAGTTGAGAACCCTGCCTTCCCTGACGAATCCCAGCGGAATGACTGGCGTGAAGCCCAGTGCCACCGGGTTTCTCCATTGGGTTTCAACATCCGGATAGGCGAGCAATTCCGCCAGCAGGGCCTTCGTCTTCTCGTCGACAACGCGGCCGATGGATTCGCGATAGACACGCTCGAACAAGCTCCTGGCGACATCGGACCAATTGGCGATGAACGGACGCATGCCTTGCGGATCGAACATCAGATGCAACATGTTGCGCGGTCCCTGGCGGGCGGACATGTCGATGAAGCAGCCGAAGAAGCGCGGCGCGGATTCATTGGCCATGAGCACGTTCCAGTAGCGATCCATCACGACTGCTGGAAAGGGCTCGTGCTGCCGCAGGATGCGCGTCAGGGCGTCGGTAACGCTTTTCATTTCCACCGAATCCCACGCGCTTTCGGAAAACATCGGCGCATAGCCCGCGGCGAGCAGCAATGTGTTACGCTCGCGTAAAGGCACATCGAGCCCCCGGGCGATAGCCATCAGGGTTTCGCGGCTGGGCACGCTGCGTCCGCTTTCGATGAAGCTGATCTGTCGTTGGGAGATGCCGGTATCAAGCGACAGATCGAGCTGGCTTGTGCCGCGCAAATCGCGCCAGTGGCGCAAGAGCACACCCAGATCGGGCGTCATGCCTGTCCTGATATTCGACGGGTTCATGGTCAGCAATCCTCGGGCACCGCCGCTGCGATACGCTTCAATCCGGCTCAGGTTTTGGCGGCGCAGGGATCGTGCCGATCCATGCGCCGCCAATCACGCTGAAGTGCGTCGCGCTCCAGGTCTCGGTTTTTATGCGGGTCAGGCTGCCACCGCGAGCGGAGACCATGCCTGCGCCCGGAAGCGCTCCTCGGTCGGCGTACCGGCCATGTTGGTCGTGATTGCCGCCATTGTCGAAACGCCGACGCCGGTCACCACCTCCAGAACTTGGGCTTTCGAGTAACCCGCCGCGGTGAAGGCATCGATGTCGGCATCGGTGACGTTTCCCTTTTTTTCGATCAACGTCTTCGTCAACGCCGAGAGCGCCGCGTATTTCGGGTTGGCTGGCAGCCTGCCCTTTCGGATCGCTTGGACTTCGCCCTCGTCGATGCCGTCTTCGATGGCGAATGTCGAATGCGCGGCAACGGTCCAGGGGCACTTGATCGTCACCGCATTGGTAAGCAGCAGGACCTGCTTTTCGATTTCATCGAAGCTGCCGCCGTGAAAACTGCCGAAAGTGGCGACGAATCCGTTGAGAAGCACCGGGCTGTTGGCCATAGTCGCCATGACGTTCGGAAGAAAGCCGAACTTCTCTTCCAACGCCTTGAGCGCAGGCCTGGATTTTTCGGGTGCCGAGCCGATCGTCTGGAGGTTGAACCTTTGCATTGTAACGTCCTCTTGCAAAATCGGATGTGATCGCGCGGACGAAGTCGTCGCCGCGCCAGCCTTCTGCTCTGTCGTCGCAAAAGCCTGCCCGTATTAGGCCTGGCCGGCGCAGCGGCTCAATTACACGTCATGTAATAGCGCGACCGCATGTGCGATGCCGCGGACAGCCGGCTCATGGAACCTTGCCCGGAACTCCCGCGTTTCGCCCGAAAGCCTGCCATGCATTCATTGTTTGGGTGGTGGGCTTGCAAGGGGAACCGATGAAAGCCGAGCCGATCGTTTCGGGCGCGAGCGTTGCCGAAAGCCCTGATCCGCGTGCCAGCGCCCGGGCGGACATGCGCTTGACGCGGTCGCTGGTGATCGGGATCTTCATTCTGATGACGGCGGCGGCGCTGTACTTCGCGCGCGCCTTCTTCATGCCGGTGATACTCGCCTTCCTGCTGGCGCTGACGCTGACGCCGATCGTGCGTTTGCTGCGCAAGCACGGCATCCCTGAGGTTGTCTCGGCGACGCTGCTGGTGCTGCTTTCGATCTGCGTCTTCGCCGCCGCAGGCTATCTGCTCAGCGGTCCGGTCATCGACCTCATCAACAACAGCTATTCGATCGGTCAGCAGCTCACCGAGCGGCTGGCGCCGTTCAAGCGGCCGCTCGAACGAATGACGGACCTCGCACATCAGTTGGAGGCGCTGACGGAGACGTCTCAGGAACCCGGCCTTCAGCGGGTCGCGGTAGCGCCTTCCGGCATCCTGTCCACGGCGGCCAGCAACATCCTGGAAGCAGGCACCGCGATCACCATCGTCTTCGTGCTGTCGCTGTTCCTGCTCGCCTCCGGCACGCTGTTCTACGAGAAGATCGTCCAATCCTTCGCCAGCATGACGCAGAAGAAGCGGGCGCTGCGCATCGTCTATGACGTTGAGCGCGAGATTTCGCACTATCTGCTCACGGTCTCCATCATCAATGTAAGTCTCGGGACGGTGATCGGGCTGGGCTTGTGGGGGCTCGGCATGCCCAACCCGCTCGTCTGGGGGGCGATGGCGGCATTGCTGAATTTCTTGCCCTATGTCGGCGCGCTGATGACGGTCGTGATTGTCGCCATCATCGCGCTGATCAGCTTCGACACGATCGCCTATGCGCTCTTGGCGCCGGCCTTCGTGGTGCTGTGCGACATCATCGAAGGCCAGTTCGTGACGCCGACGGTGGTCGGGCGGCGCCTCGAGATCAATGCGGTGGCGATCTTCATCGCCATCGCCTTCTGGTCCTGGCTGTGGGGCTTCGTCGGCGCGCTGATGGCGGTGCCGCTGCTGGTCGTCATCAAGGTCTTCTGCGACCATTTCGAGGGCCTGAGCCATGTCGGCAACTTCCTGGCGGCGCAGCAGTCCATGGCCATCGAGGAAGAGCCGGCCGAAAACAATCACAAACCGGCCTGAAGCACGTCGCGCTGAAAAGTCCGAGAACCGCTGCGCACTTCCGGGCGACATGCATTGGCATGTGGCCCAATCGCAAAGCGTGGCCGTTATTTGCAGCGTTGGCGGGCAGTGCCTATATCGGGCCGGTCAAGCCGGACCTGCCCCTGAATGAGCGACTTCGATCTCGATGGCTATTTCGCCCGCATCGGCTATGACGGGCCGACCGACGTTTCGCTCGCCACGCTGCAGGGGCTGCACGCAATCCACCCGCAGGCGATCCCGTTCGAGAACATCGACGCCTTGATGGGCGTTTCCGTCGGGCTCGACATCGCCTCGCTGCAGGACAAGATTCTTGGCCAGGGCCGCGGCGGCTATTGCTTCGAGCACAATCTCATCTTCATGCATGCGCTGAAGGCGCTCGGCTTCACGACCAGCGGGCTGGCGGCGCGCGTGTTGTGGGGCCAGCCCGACGATGCCGTCACCGCGCGCAGCCATATGCTGCTGTGCGTCGAGCTCGGCGGCCGCACCTACATTGCCGATGTCGGCTTCGGCGGCCTGACGCTGACGGCGCCGCTGCTGCTTGAGCCCGGGCTGGTGCAGCAGACACCGCACGAGGCCTTCCGCATCGTCGAGACCGGCGACGATCTTCGCCTGCAAGCAGGCATTGGCAGCGATTGGCGCACGCTCTACCGCTTCGACATGAGCCAGGCCTATGAGGTCGACTACCTGGTCGGAAGCCATTTCCTGTCGACGCATCCGAGCTCGCATTTCCTGTCGACCCTGGTTGCTGCGCTCGCCTTGCCCGACCGGCGCCATGCGCTGCGCAACAACCGGCTGTCGACACATCATGCCGGCGGTAGCAGCGAGCAGCGCGAGATCGCGACGGCCACTGAGCTCGCCGGCGTGCTGGAGATGCAGCTCGCCATCGTCATTCCCGACCGCGCCGCCTTCGAGGCGAAACTGCGGGAAAAACGCATCGTGGAGACCTGACCAATGACGGCCCTTTCGGTTCTCGACCTGTCGCCGATCACGCAAGGCAGCACCGCCTCGCAGTCGCTTGCCAATTCGCTCGACCTTGCCCGCCATGCCGAGCGGCTGGGCTACCGGCGCTACTGGCTGGCCGAGCATCACAACATGCCGGGCATTGCGAGCGCGGCGACGTCCGTCGTGATCGCGCATGTCGCCGGCGGCACCAAGTCGATCCGCGTCGGCGCCGGCGGCATCATGCTGCCCAACCATGCGCCGCTGGTGATCGCCGAGCAGTTCGGCACGCTGGCGGCGCTTTTCCCCGGCCGTATCGATCTCGGCCTCGGCCGCGCGCCGGGCACCGACATGCTGACCGCCCGGGCGTTGCGACGGAATCTCGAAAGCGCCGACAATTTCCCGCAGGACGTCGTCGAGCTGATGGGCTATTTCCAGCCAGCCGAAGAAGGCCAGCGCATCCGCGCCGTGCCCGGCGAGGGCCAGAGCGTGCCGGTCTGGATCCTCGGCTCCAGCCTCTATGGCGCGCAGCTCGCAGCCCTTCTCGGCCTGCCTTACGCCTTCGCCTCGCATTTCGCCCCGGCCGAGCTCGATCATGCGCTGGAGGTCTATCGCACGCGCTTCCAGCCGTCGGCGCAACTCGACAAGCCTTATGTCATGCTCGGCCTCAATGTCTTCGCCGCGCCGTCGGACGCCGAGGCGAAGCTTCTGTTCAGCTCGCTGCAGCAGGCCTTCGTCAATCTGCGCAGCGGTCGGCCCGGCCAATTGCCGCCGCCGGTCGAGAATTACGACCGCGACCTCGACCCTGCGGCGAAAACCATGCTTGCCCAGGCGCTGTCCTGCGCCGTCGTCGGCTCGCCGGAGACGGTGCGCCAAGGCATCGACGCCTTCATAAGCCGCACCGGCGCCGATGAATTGATGGTGACGGCGCAGTGCTTCGACCATGCGGCGCGCGTGCGTTCCTTCGAGATCCTCGCTGACGTGCACAAATCGATGTCGAAGGCGGCCTGACGGCGCCATGGCTTCTGACATATCCATCTGTTAAGGGCAGGCTCACCGCCAACGCGCGAGCCTGCACATGACCCATGATCTCGACGACCGCATGCATTTTGCCATCGACCTGGCGCGGCGCGCCGGCGAGCTGGGGCTGAAATATTTTCGCGACCTCGACAACCTGGCCGTCGAGAGCAAGGGCCACCAGGACCTGGTTTCCGAGGCCGACCGCGAGGTCGAGCTGTTCATCCGCGCCGCGATTGCCGAGGCCTATCCGCAAGACGGCATCGTCGGCGAGGAGCACGCGGCGGTGACCGGAACAACCGGTCATGTCTGGGTGATCGACCCGATCGACGGCACCGCCAATTTCGTGCGCGGCATTCCCGCCTGGTGCGTGGTGATCGCCTGCGCCAGGGATGGCGAGACGATCGTCGGCGTTATCCACGAACCCTCGACCGACGAAACGTTCTACGCCCGCCGCGGCGGCGGCGCCTTCCTCAACGGCAAGCCGATCAAGGCCAGCAATGCGGCGTCGCTTTCCGACGGCGCCGTCGGCACCGGGCTCTCCAACCGCGCCTCGACCACGAATGTCGTCATTCTCATCGGCCTGATCATGGGCGAGGGCGGCGTCTTCTACCGCAATGCTTCCGGAGCGCTCATGCTTGCCTATGCGGCGGCCGGCCGGCTGCTCGGCTATCTCGAGGAGCACATGAACGCCTGGGATTGCCTGGCCGGCATGCTGCTGGTCGAAGAGGCCGGCGGCACGGTGCTGAAAGCGGATCCCAAGACGGTGATCGGCAAAGGCACCCGTGTGGTCGCCGGCGGCCGGGGCATCTTTCCAAGGCTGCAGCTGCTAGGCGAGAGCTCCTTCGGATTTACGCGCTGACGCTCTGCGCGAGCGCGCCGAGCGGCCGGCAGGAATTGCGGATCATCAGCCGGCCCTTCAGCACGAGCTTGCGCGGCGGCGCCTCCCTGTTGCCGGCCAGCCGGTCGAGCAGGAGGTTCGCCGCCTGCTCGCCGATCGCCTGCACCGGCTGCGCCACGGTGGTCAGCTGCGGCACGAACACGTCCGACCAGGGAAAATCGTCGAAACAGGCGACCGAAATGTCTTCGGGGCAGCTGAGACCGATGTCGCGGATCGCCTTCATGGTGCCGATCACCATCGGATTGTTGGCCGAGAAGATCGCGCTTGGCCGGTCGTGCAGCGAAAGCAGCTGCATTGTGGCGTTATAGCCGTCGATCTCGTGGAAATTGCCGGAGCGTATGAGCTCCTCCGCCACCGGCAGGCCGGCGGCCTGCAGCGCCTCGCGGTAGCCGATCATGCGGTCATGCATGGGGGATATGTCGGAGGCGCCGGTGATATAGCCGATGCGGCGATGGCCGAGATGGATCAGATAGGTGACGGCGTCGAACACGGCGCGCTGGTTGTCCAGCACCACCGCATCGGTGTCGACGCCTTCGCAGAGGCGGTCGAGCAGCACCACCGGCACGTTGGCGTCCCCGACGATGCCCTTCAGGATGCCGCCGTCGCCGACGCGCGCCACGATCAGCCCGTCGACCATGCGGTCGAGCAGCAGCCGGATCTGGTCGTCCTGCGTGTTCAGGTCCTCGTCCGTGCAGCACAGCATGACGGCGTAGCCGGCGCGGTCGAACGCCTGCTGGATGACCGAAACGACATCGGTGAAGAACGGGTTGGTGATATGCGGCACGGTCAGGCCAATGGTCCGAGTGGTGCCCATCTTGAGGCTGCGGGCAATGGCGTTGCGCTTGTAGCCGATGTCGCGGATCGCCTGCTCGATGCGCTGGGTAAGCTCCGGACTGACGGTGGCGGTGCCGTTGAGCACTGCCGACACGGTGGCCACGGACACACGCGCCGCCTCAGCCACATGCAGCATGGTCGGCGCCGTGGATTTCCGCTGTTTTTTCCGCCCTGACACCGTCATTTTCGAAACGTTTAACCGCCCCTATTTGGCCAAACCTACGCAAACCCGGCTTTTTTCGCAAGAATTGAAATGCATCAATCCTCAGCAACCAGATATGCGCTTGACACATTCGAAACGTTTAGATTAGCGTCTCAAACCATCGAAGACGACGGAGGGAGGCCGTCCTTTGCCATGCAGCGCGTTGATTCCACCACGACTGGCAATGCGGCCGCCGACGGTCCAACCGTCGTCCTGAGCGCGACCGGCATTTCCAAGCGGTTCGGCGGCATCGCCGCGCTGTCCGATGTGAGCCTGGACCTCAGGCCCGGCGAGGTGCATGCGCTGATGGGCGAGAACGGCGCCGGCAAGTCGACGCTGATGAAGATCCTGTCGGGCGTCTATACCGACTACGAAGGCGCCGTGGCGATCGACGGTCAGGCAGTCCGCTTCACCGGCGTCCGCGACGCCGAGGACGCCGGCATCGCCATCATCCACCAGGAGCTCAACCTCGTTCCCGAGCTCAGCGTCGCCGACAACATCTTCCTCGGCCGCGAAAAGCTGATCGCCGGGCTGGTCGTCGACCGCAAGGCGAGCAGCCGCACTGCCAGCGCGCTGCTGCAGCGTCTCGGCATCGAACTCGATCCCGAGGCGCGTGTCGGCACGCTCAGGGTTGGCGAGCAGCAACTGGTGGAGATCGCCAAGGCGCTGTCGAAGTCGGCGCGCATCCTGATCATGGACGAGCCGACCTCGGCGCTGTCGCCGGCCGAGTGCCAGAGACTGTTCCGCATCATCGGCCAGCTCGCGGCAAGCGGCGTTGCGATCGTCTATATCTCGCATCGCATCGACGAGGTGATGCATCTGGCCAGTCGGGTGACGGTGCTGCGCGACGGACGCCACGTGCTGACGCGGGACATGGCAAGGCTGGACGAAGACGCCATCATCACGGCCATGGTCGGGCGCGACCTTCTCGCTTCCTCCGATCATGAGCGCGCCCCCGGCGGCGAAGCGGTGCTCTCGGTCAGGGACCTGTCGCTGTCGAAGCCCGACCGGCATGGCTGGCGCACGATGATCGACGGCGTCAGCTTCGACCTTGCGGCCGGCGAGATCCTCGGCATCGGCGGGCTGCTGGGTTCCGGCCGCACCGAGATCCTGGAGGCGATCTTCGGCTCCAGCGACGGCCGCACCGGCGGCGAGATTCGGCTCGACGGCGTGCCGGTCGAGATCGGCTCGCCGCGCGAGGCCCGCCGGCTCGGCATTGCTTTGGTGACCGAGGATCGCAAGACGCAAGGCCTGCATCTCCAAGCCTCGATCACCGACAATGTCGCGCTGCCTCTGGTCGGCGCGCTGGCGCGCTTCGGCCTGCGCTCGCGCTCGGGCGAGCGCGGCCTGGCACGCGATGCGGTCGGCGCGCTCGGCATACGCTGCGAAAGCATCGAGCAGGCCGCCGGCACGCTGTCCGGCGGCAACCAGCAGAAGGTGGTGATCGGCAAGTGGCTGGCGACCCGGCCGCGCGTGCTTCTGCTCGACGAGCCGACGCGCGGCATCGATGTCGGCGCCAAGCGCGAAATCTACGACCTCGTCTTCAAGCTGGCCGGCGACGGGTTGGCGATTGCCGTGATCAGCTCCGAACTGCCCGAGCTTCTGCATCTGGCCGACCGCATCCTGGTCATGGCCGAGGGCCGCCAGCGTGGAATCCTGTCCCGCGCCGAGGCCAGCGAGGAGGCGATCATGCGGCTTGCCGCGCCAAGACTTGCCACACCAAGACGGGCAGCGAGACCAGCCGCATGAACCTTATCAGCCTTGTTTCCCGCACCAAGCTGTACTGGGGGCTGATCGCCATCTTCCTGATCGGCGTGTTCGGCTCGCCGATCAGCTCCAAGGGCAACAACATCTTCCTGTCCTACGGCAACCTGCTCGACGTGCTGCGCCAGGTGTCGACCACCGGCCTCATCGCCACCGGCATGACGGCGGTGATCCTGACCGGCGGCATCGATCTTTCGGTCGGCTCGCTGATGGCGATCTGCTCGGTCGTCTGCGCCATGCTGCTCACCGTGCCGGGCGTCACGCCGTCGGCGGCGCTCGGCGTGCCGACGACCGCGCTGGCGGCGCTTTGCCTCGGAGTGCTGGCCACCCGCTTCATCCTGCTCAACATCGAGAAATCCCGCGCCGGGGCGGAAGCCGGGCGCGACGCGCGACTGGACAAGGCGCGCGGGCTGATCATTCCGGGCGTCGTCGGCGTGGCGCTGTGCTGCCTTTCGCTGTGGTACCTGCTGCCGCAGGTCGAGACCAAGTTCGGCGTGCTCGGCGTGCTGCTGGTGGCGCCTTGCGTCGGCCTTCTGTTCGGCACCATCAACGGCTTCATCATCGTCGCCGGCCGGCTGCAGCCCTTCATCGTGACACTTGCGATGATGGTGACGGCACTCGGCATCGCCAGGCTCACCGCCGGCCAGAACAACGCGGTGCTGCCGGTCTATACCGGCTCGAACGCCACCGCCGATTTCGAGATCCTGCGCTCGCTGGTGTTCGGCATCGTGCCGATGCCGGGCCTGTTCTTCCTCGGCGCGGTCGTGATCTACGGCGCGGTGCTGCGCTTCACGCCCTTCGGCCGCTATGTCTACGCCATCGGCGGCAATGAGGAGGCGGCGCGGCTTTCCGGCATCGCCGCCGGGCGCGTCAAGATCGCCACCTATGCGGTGTCGGGCCTGCTCGCCGGCATCGCGGCGGTGCTCTACGTGGCCCAATACCGCCAAGGCAAGCCCGATGCCGGCGCCGGACTGGAGCTCGACGCCATCGCCGCCGTGGTCATCGGCGGCACCAGCCTGATGGGCGGGCGCGGCAGCCTGGTTGGCACCTTCTGCGGTGTGCTGATCTTCGGCCTGCTGTCAAACATCTTGCAGCTGCACAACATCAATTCGAACCTTCAGCTGGTGCTGAAGGGGGCGATCATCATCGGCACCGTGCTCGTGCAGGAGCGCAACGCCGGCGATCTTCTCAGCTATCTGCGCCTGCCCGGCGGACGGGCGGCGCAAAAGGAAACGGCCGCGGCAAAGCGGCCGTCACAGGAGACCTCGTCTCTATAATCCGGAGGAAACAGGACCATGAAACGACGTGATATGCTGAAGCTCGCCACCTTCGCGGCGGCGCTTGTGACGACCACCGCGCTCTTTTCCGGCAACCATGCCTTTGCCCAGGACAAGAAGTGGAAGATCGGCTTCTCGCAGGTGACGACCATCGAACCCTGGCGCGCCCAGTTCAACAAGGACATCATCGCGGAAGCCGCCAAGCACCCGGAGGTCGAGCTGATCATCACCGACGGCGAGGACAAGACCGAAAAGCAGGTCGCCGACGTCGAGAACCTGATCCGCCAGGAGGTCGACGCGCTGCTGGTCTCGCCGAAGGAATCGGCCGGCCTGACCGGCGTGGTGCAGCAGGCGATCGACGCCAAGATCCCGGTCTTCGTGCTCGACCGCAATGTCGAAACCAAGGACTACACGCAGTTCGTCGGCGGCGACAACAAGCTGATCGGCCGGGCGGCTGGCGAATATGCTGTCGAGCTCCTGGGCGGCAAGGGCAAGGCGGCCGGCAACGTCGTCGAGATCTGGGGCGGCATGGGCACGCAGCCGGCGCATGACCGCCATGACGGCTTCCATGAATTCACCGACAAAGAGCCGGGCATCAAGTACCTGCTCGACCAGCAGTCGGGCGACTGGAAGCAGGACCAGGCCTATAACATCATGGCCAACGCGCTGAAGACCAACGAGAAGATCGACCTCGTCTACGGCCACAACGATCCGATGGCCTATGGCGCCTATCTCGCGGCCAAGGATGTCGGGCGCGAGAAGGACATCAAGTTCATCGGCATCGACGGCCTGCCTAATGAAGGCGTGCAGATGGTGAACAAGGGCGAGCTGACGGCGACCTTCACTTATGTCACGCCGGGCGCCGAGGGATTGCGCCAGGCGATCAAGTTCCTGAAAGGGGAGAAGGTCGAGAAGACCATCACCCTGCCGACGGAAAAGATCACCAAGGACAACGCCGCCAAGATCCTGAAGGACAACGGGCTCTAGGTTCTGTTCGACGCAATTCCGAACGGAAAACCGCTGCGGCTTTTCGTGGAATTGCTTGAAGTCCGCAACCCCTGCCGGGCCACGCGCCCGGCAGGGGTTTGCCCGAGCGCCAGGCGCTCCCCACAGCTTGCCGCCGGATGCGCGAAGCGTCGCCGCAATGCTGGTTTTCCGCTCTTTCGCGACCGAAAGTCACGCCCGAAACAGCAAGTCCTGACCTTCGCGGTCGGCAGATCTGTGTGCCCTAAGCGACGCCGTTTCAAAAAAACCAAGCCAGAACAGTGAGATAGGTCGACCTCAGACCGGCTCGGGCGCAGAGCGCTGCGGGTCTCTTCCGGGTCGCTGCCGAGACGACGGACAGCTTGCGCAGGATGCTTGCGCCTTGTGTCGCCTGTTCTTATATACGCGCCAGCCGTCCAGCCCTAAAAAGCGGGGACCATGACGGGATTTCTTGTGAACAGGGGCTTTCGTCGGAACGCCTTTTGAAGGGTCCAGAGAGCCTGCTTAGAGGAGAGATTAGAACAATGGCAAAAGTTATCGGTATCGATCTCGGCACCACCAACTCGTGTATCGCCATCATGGATGGCAAGGACCCCAAGGTGATCGAGAATGCTGAAGGCGCGCGCACGACGCCTTCCATCGTCGCCATTTCGAGCGACGGCGAACGTCTCGTCGGCCAGCCGGCCAAGCGCCAGGCGGTCACCAATCCGGAAAACACCATCTTCGCGGTCAAGCGCCTGATCGGCCGCCGCTATGACGACCCGGTGACGGAGAAGGACAAGAAGCTTGTCCCGTACAAGATCGTCAAGGGCGACAATGGCGACGCCTGGGTCGAGGCCGGCGGCAAGAAGCAGTCGCCCAGCCAGATCTCGGCCATGATCCTGCAGAAGATGAAGGAGACGGCGGAAGCCTATCTCGGCGAGAAGGTCGAGAAGGCGGTCATCACCGTTCCGGCCTATTTCAACGACGCCCAGCGCCAGGCGACCAAGGACGCCGGCAGGATCGCTGGCCTCGAGGTGCTGCGCATCATCAATGAGCCGACGGCCGCCGCACTTGCCTATGGCCTGGAGAAGAAGGACGGCAAGACCATCGCCGTCTATGACCTTGGCGGCGGCACCTTCGATATTTCCGTGCTGGAGATCGGCGACGGCGTCTTCGAGGTGAAGTCGACCAATGGCGACACCTTCCTCGGCGGCGAGGACTTCGACATGCGCCTCGTCGAGTACCTGGCGGCCGAGTTCAAGAAGGAGCAGGGCATCGACCTCAAGGCCGACAAGCTCGCGCTGCAGCGCCTCAAGGAGGCCGCCGAAAAGGCCAAGATCGAGCTGTCGTCGACGACGCAGACCGAGATCAACCTGCCCTTCATCACCGCCGATGCCAGCGGCCCGAAGCACCTGACGATGAAGCTCACCCGGGCGAAGTTCGAAAGCCTGGTCGAGGATCTCGTGCAGCGCACCATCGACCCCTGCAAGGCGGCGCTCAAGGATGCCGGCCTGAAGGCGGGCGAGATCGACGAGGTGGTGCTGGTCGGCGGCATGACCCGCATGCCCAAGATCCAGGAGATCGTGAAGCAGTTCTTCGGCAAGGAGCCGCACAAGGGCGTCAACCCGGATGAGGTCGTGGCGCTCGGCGCCGCCATCCAGGCCGGCGTGCTGCAGGGCGACGTCAAGGACGTGCTGCTGCTCGACGTGACGCCGCTGTCGCTGGGCATCGAGACGCTGGGTGGCGTGTTCACCCGGCTGATCGAGCGCAACACCACGATCCCGACCAAGAAGAGCCAGACTTTCTCGACCGCCGAGGATTCGCAGTCGGCGGTGACGATCCGCGTCTTCCAGGGCGAGCGCGAGATGGCGGCCGACAACAAGATGCTCGGTCAGTTCGACCTGGTCGGCATCCCGCCGGCCCCGCGCGGCGTGCCGCAGATCGAGGTCACGTTCGACATCGACGCCAACGGCATCGTCAACGTCTCGGCCAAGGACAAGGGCACCGGCAAGGAGCACCAGATCCGCATCCAGGCTTCGGGCGGTCTGTCCGACGCCGACATCGAGAAGATGGTGAAGGACGCCGAGGCCAATGCCGACGCGGACAAGAAGCGCCGTGCCCTCGTCGAGGCCCGCAACCAGGCCGAAGCGCTGGTGCATTCGTCCGAGAAGTCGCTGAAGGACTATGGCGACAAGGTCTCAGAGGCTGACCGCACCGCGATCTCGGATGCGATCGCCGCGCTGAAGACCGCAGCCGAGGGCGACGACCCGGCCGACATCGAGGCCAAGTCGCAGTCGCTCGCCGAAGTGTCGATGAAGCTCGGCCAGGCCATGTACGAGGCCTCGCAGAAGGAAGCGGCCGAAGCCGACGCCAAGGCGGACGCCGCCAAGGATTCGGACGTGGTCGATGCCGACTTCGAGGAAATCGACGAAGACGACGAGAAGAAGAAGTCGGCCTGAGCCGGCTGACGGCGGATCATGCGAAAAGCCCGGCGGAAGGCCGGGCTTTTTTGCAACCCCAGTCGAAAAAGTGACAGAAAAACCCGGAGCGGCCCGGCTTAGTACTAGCATCCGGGAAACATCGCTCCTAAATCCAAGAACGTGCCGGCAAACGTCGCCAACAATGCTTGAAGACATTGAGCATCCGGACAGCGGGAAAAAATGAAAGCTGATTTCTACGAAACGCTGGGCGTGCAAAAAGGCGCCGACGACAAGGAACTCAAGAGCGCTTTCCGCAAGCTCGCCATGCAGTTCCATCCCGACCGCAACCCCGGCGACCACGCCTGCGAGCACAAGTTCAAGGAGATCAACGAAGCCTACGAGACGCTGAAGGACCCGCAGAAGCGCGCCGCCTATGACCGTTTCGGCCACGCCGCCTTCGAAGGCGGTATGAACGGCGCAGCGCACGGTTTCGGCGCCGGCGGCTTCGCCGACATCTTCGAGGATATTTTCGGCGACATGATGGGCGGCCGCCAACGCCGTTCGTCGGGCGGCCGCGAGCGCGGCGCCGACCTGCGCTACAACATGGAAATCACGCTGGAAGAAGCCTTTTCCGGCAAGACGGCGCAGATCCGCGTGCCGGCTTCGATCTCCTGCTCGGAATGCTCCGGCAGCGGCGCCAAGCCCGGCACGCAGCCGGTGACCTGCTCGATGTGCCACGGCCACGGCAAGGTGCGCGCCACGCAAGGCTTCTTCTCGATCGAGCGCACCTGCCCGCAATGCCAGGGCCGCGGCCAGACGATCAAGGACCCCTGCCCGAAATGCGCCGGCCAGGGCCGCGTCACCGAGGAACGCTCGCTGTCGGTCAACATCCCGGCCGGCATCGAGGACGGCACCCGCATCCGGCTGGCCAATGAGGGCGAGGCGGGCCTGCGCGGCGGACCGCCCGGCGACCTCTACATCTTCCTGGCGGTCAAGCCGCACGAATTCTTCCAGCGTGACGGCGCCGATCTCTATTGCAAGGTGCCGATCTCGATGACGACGGCAGCCCTTGGCGGCTCCTTCGAGGTCACCACGCTCGATGGCACCCAGACCAAGGTCAAGGTGACGGAAGGCACGCAGAACGGTCGCCAGTTCCGCTTGAAGGGCAAGGGCATGCCGGTGCTGCGCCAGCCCAATGTCGGCGACCTCTATATCCAGACGGCGGTCGAGACGCCGCAGAACCTGACGCGCCGCCAGCGCGAACTGCTGGAAGAGTTCGAGCAGATCTCCTCGAAGGACAATTCGCCCCAGTCGAGCGGCTTTTTCGCGCGCATGAAGGACTTCTTCGAGTCGTTCGGCGAAAACTGATTGCCGCAGGCGCGCATTTCGCACGGCATCGGGGGCGATCCGGTGCCCAAGCGTCATCAACACCTTATGCCAGCTTGACGCCTTGCCTTGTCCCACCCACCTGCTAAGTAGCGGAGCGGGAGGCTGAGCATTGAGGAGAGCTCGTGATGGCACGTAGTCCCGGGTTGCGCAAAGCGCTAGCCGAAAAATTCGACGACGAGCTTAAGTTCTTCAAAGGCTGGATCGACAAGCCGAAAACGGTCGGCTCGATCGTTCCCACCAGTTCCATCACCGCCCGCAAGATGGCGTCGATCGTCAATCCGAGATCGGGCCTGCCGGTGCTCGAGGTCGGGCCCGGCACCGGTGTCATCACCCGCGCCATCCTGGCCCAGGGCGTGAAGCCCGAAAACCTCTACGCGGTCGAATATTCGACCGACTTCGTGCGCCATCTGCGCGGGCTCTATCCCGGCGTCAACGTGATCGAGGGCGACGCCTTCAATCTCAATGCCACGCTCGGCGACAAGCGCGACATGGTGTTCGATTCGGTCGTCTCCGGCGTGCCGCTGCTCAATTTCCCGGTCGCCCAGCGCATCGCCTATATCGAAAGCCTGCTCGACCGCATTCCCGCTGGGCGGCCGATCGTGCAGCTGACCTATGGCCCGCTGTCGCCGATCCCGGCCGGGCGCGGCGACTACACGGTCGAGCATTTCGATTTCATCTTCCGCAACATCCCGCCGACGCAGCTGTGGATCTATCGGCGCGCAGCGCATTAGTTTCTACCTGCGAAAGTGTTTCAGGGCATCGCCAGTGGCGGCAGCGTCCTGGCGACTGGCCGAAACGCCCGTCACTTCGTCATCCACGGGCGGAGCAAGGAGCGAAGCGGCGTCGCGAAGACCCGAGGATCCATTCCGCGACTTCGAAGCGTTGCGACGATCCAGAATTCTGCTCCGCTGCGCTCTACGATTGGGGTAACGGAATGGATCCTCGGGTCTTCGCGACGCCGCTTCGCGGCTGCTTCGCCCGTGGATGACGAAGTTGGTAGGTGGCGACCAATCCTCGAACGTTTTCTGCCACCCCTCGTTGATTTGAATGCTCCTTGGCTGTACCTGTCCCCGAACAAGGGTGGCCAATGGCAGTGATCCCAAGAATCCTCGTCTTCGCCGGCTCGGTCCGGACCGGCGCCTTCAGCGGCCGGACCGCCGACGTAGCGCAGAAGGAACTGGCCATGCAGGGCGCGGAGGTGACGCGCATCTCGCTCGGCGACTACCCGCTGCCGATCATGGACGAGGACCTGGAAAAGGAAAAAGGCATCCCCGAAAACGCCATCAAGCTCGGCCGGCAGATCGCCGCGCATGACGGGCTGCTGATCGCGACGCCCGAATATAACGGCTCGATCCCGCCATTGCTCAAGAACTCGATCGATTGGGTGAGCCGGGTACGGCGCGAGGGCAGCCATACGTTCAGGCCGCTTGCCGGCAAGCCGGTCGGGCTCTGTTCGTCCTCAGGGGGCAAGTTCGCCGGCATACGTTGCATCAACCATCTGCGCGCGGTGCTGGTGCGCTGCCAGATGGAGGTGATCACGCCCGAATGCTCGGTCTCCGAGGCCGGCGAAGCCTTCGCCGAGGACGGACAATTCAGGGACGCCAGACTACAGCAATCGATGGAGCGCCTATGCCGTACACTGATCGAAACCTCGCGCATGCTGTCCACCCGGATCGAGGCGTGATCAATTTCGCGGAGGCCGACACCATGCGGGACAGGCTGATCGTTGGGCTGGACCTGCCGACGCTGAAAGAGGCCGAGAGAGCGGTGCGCGAGCTCGAAGGCGCTGTTTCCTTCTACAAGATCGGCTACCAGCTCGCCTTCGCCGGTGGACTGGACTTCGCGCGGGAGCTCGCCAGCGGCGGCACGAAAGTGTTTCTCGACATGAAGCTGCTCGACATCGACAACACGGTCGCCAAGGGCGTCGAGAACATCGTCAAGATGGGCATGACGATGCTGACGCTGCATGCCTATCCAAAAACCATGAGAGCGGCTGTCGAGGCGGCCAGGGGCAGCGAGCTCTGCCTGCTTGGCGTGACGGTGCTGACGTCGATGGACGAGCAGGACGTGATCGACGCCGGCTATGAATACGACCCGCACACGCTGGTGCTCAGGCGCTCCGAACAGGCGCTGCATGCCGGCATGGGCGGCATCGTCTGCTCGGCTGAGGAGGCCGAGGCGGTGCGCCGCATCGTCGGACCCGATCTGGCGGTGGTGACGCCGGGCATCCGGCCGGCCGGCAGCGCCCATGGCGACCAGAAACGCGTGGTGACGCCGGCGCAGGCGATCCGCAACGGCTCCAGCCACCTTGTCGTCGGCCGGCCGATCGTCGCCGCGCCGGACCGGCGCGCTGCGGCCGAGGCGATACTCGCCGAAATGCAATCCGCCTGAGGACCGGCCCTCTTTCGCGAAAAACAACAGGAGAAAAAGAATGCCGAAGGGATATTGGATCGCCCGTGTCGATGTGCGCGACGCCGAGGGCTACAAGGACTATGTCGCCGCCGCGAAGCTCGCCTTCGACCGCTTCGGCGCGAAGTTCCTGGCGCGCGGCGGCGAGCACGAAAAAGCCGAAGGGCCGGGGCGCGCCCGCAACGTCATCATCGAGTTCGAATCGCTGGCCGTGGCGCATGACTGCTACCACTCGCCGGAATACCAGCGCGCCGCCGCCATCCGCCAGAAAGTGGCCGCTGGCGAGATCGTGCTGGTCGAGGGCGTCTAGTTCGTCGAACAGGCAGATCTCGTCGTCATCCACGGGCGGAGCAAGGAGCGTAGCGACGCAGCGCAGACCCGAGGATCCAGGCCGTGACTTCAACGCGCCGCTACGGTCCAGAATTCTGCTCCGCTGCACTCCGTGGCCAAGGTAGCGGCATGGATTCCAGGGTCTGCGCGCGTCGCTTCGCTCCTGGCTCCGCCTTGGAATGACGAAGTCGTTAGGGCTCAGCCAATCGTGAATGTCATAACGTCGACCTGTTAACCCAAGAGCCGGTTGCCAGCCGTCTCCGCCATAGCGTCCGCGAGGCTCAGGCCCCACTGCTTGCGGCAATAGTCGCGGAAATCGAAGCAAGGCAGGCCGGGGCAGACTTCGAACTCGATGAGGTGCACGGTGTCGTCGGCCTCGACCCTGAAATCGACGGAAAAGACATCCCGCAGCCCGAGAGCGCTTATCAGCTTTTGCGCGATGGCGCGGATTCTCCGATCAGCTGCCGGTTGGCTTGAGGCGACGGCCTCGAGTTCCGGCTCGGCATAGGTGCCGGCATCCTTCGCCGCCTGGCCGGTCCCGCCATAGAGCGCCATCGAATCGGCCATGGTCTGGAAATCGCCGCCGGAATCGACGAAGACGATGCCGAGCGCGTCCGTGCCGGTTTCCTGTTTGAGCCCGAGGAAGCTCGCCCGCACGTTGCGGCCGGCGACATAGGGCTGGACGACGACATCGTCGCGGTAATGCGAAAAAACACGCCGGCTAAGCTCCAGCGCATGGCCGAGATCGCTGATGCGCGAATCCGGCCAGATGCCGATCTTGGCGCCGAGCCGGTTGGGTTTCACGAACCAGCCCTTGGGCGAGGCCGGCGGCTCGACCAGCCATTCGCCGTTGCGCGCCAGGCCGGCCTGCGGCGCCGGCAGGCCGAGCGCGCCGAGCACGGCGCCGGAACGCAGCTTGTCCTGGCAGAGCGCGAACAGCGAATCGTCGGCGCCGATGGTGCGCAGCCCGTTCAGTCGCGCCAGCGCAGGTGCTGCGCCGCCACGGAAGTAGGCGATACCGTCGGTAAGCGTCCAGACCAGCGTCGTTGCCGGATCGGCCCCCGCCAGAACCGGCGCCGCGTTGTCGAGCTCGACAGGCCTGAAGGCGAGGCCGCGCCTTTCGCAAGCCTCGGCAAGCTGGTTGAATTCCGGCGCAAGGTCGGTCGACTGCGCCAGATAGGACGAGATCTCGATGGCGCGCTCCGCTGGATAACCTTGGGCGACCAGCCGGTCGAAACAGGCCTTTTCCGGTTCGTAGACAAGGATCAAGGTCGGCTGCGGCATCGAAAGCTCCGGGAAATCAGGCGCGTACCATCGCATGCCCGAAGTGGCCGGCTTGCGGGAAACCGACCGAACCGAGGCGATTGCGCGACAGTAAGCCGGCCGCCGCATCTCTTGTCTTGATGCAATTCCGGATGGAACACTCCGGCGAAGATTGCTCCCAATACCCCAGCACGGATTTGACCGCGGGCTATGTTTGCCTTGGGGAGCGGCCTTGGAGATTAGCCGAAACCCCCATCACGATCGTCATCCACGGGCGGAGCAAGGAGCGAAGCGACGCGCGCAGACCCGAGGATCCATTCCGTTACGTCGAAGCGCCGCTCACGGTGCAGAATTCTGCTCGGCTGCACTCCACAGCTCAGGTCACGGAATGGATTCCAGGGTCTCCGCGACGCCGCTTCGCGGCTGCTTCGCCCTGGAATGACGAGTTTGAGAGGCTTCGGCCAATCTCCAGGGTTTGCGCTGATTTCATGGAATGAACGGTAAAAACCTTGCCTGCCGACAACCGGGACCTTCAAAATGCCTGTGTCGGGAAACTAGCCGATCAGCACGCGCGGCTCGAAGCGCCCCTTGACTGGAATGTCGAGCAGGAAGGTCATGCCGGCCTGCGGGTCGAGCGCGCGCTGCTTCTCGTCCTTGCCTTTCCAGGCGGAGGTCACCGCCAGCCGGTCGGCCTTTGAACCGACAAAAGCGGGGCAGGAGGCCTGCGTCACCGGCATGGCGATCTCGCGCAGCAGCGTGCCGTCTGGCGCATAGGCCTTCACCGCCTTGCCGCCCCAGACGGCATTCCACAGCACGCCGTCGCGGTCGACGACCGAACCGTCGACATAGCCTTTCGACGAACGATGATCGACGAACACTTTCACTTCGCCGGCCGGCAGGCCGGTCGCCGGATCGCAGGCAACGCGCATCAGAAGCCCGGTCGCGGTGTCGGTGTAGTAGGCGGTTTTGCCGTCCTCCGAGAAGCAGATGGAATTCGAGACTGTGATGCCCGAAAACAGCCGGCGCAATTCGCCCTTGAAGAACCAGTAGATCGACCCGGCGCCCTTCTGCTCGTCCTTGCCCATCGTGCCGGTCCACAAGGCGCCGCAGGGATGAACGCGGGAGTCGTTGGAGCGCGTCAGCGGATTGTCGGCCTCGATCGGCGTGTGCAGCGTCAGCTTGCCGGTCTTGACGTCCCGGACTTGCAGGCCGACCTCGGTGGCGATCAGCTGGCGGTCGGCGTCGATGACCGCAATGGCGCTGGCCATGACGCCTAGATCATGCACTTTCAGCGCGCCGGCGAGCGGCTTTTCCAGAAGCTTGCCATTGACGATATCGAACCAGAACAGCGTGTCGGTGGCGGGATCGTAGCTCGGGCCCTCGCCGAGCTCGCAGATATGGTCGGAAAAAACCGAAACGCCGTCCATTGTCATCCTCCGAAGGCTTCGTCCCAGGCGGCGACCGCGGCGCGGGCGCGCTGCCCCACGTCCTCGACGCTCGCGCCCGGCTTGTAGAGGCTCGATCCCAGCCCGAAGACACTGACGCCGACCGCTTTGTAGCCGGCGAAATCCTTGTCGGAAACGCCGCCGACGGCGCCGACAAGCGTCGTTGCCGGCAGCACGGCGCGGATCGCCGCGATGCCGCTCGATCCAAGCACGCTTGCCGGGAAGAATTTCAGCGCCGAGGCGCCGAGGCGGATCGCCTGGAAGGCTTCGGTCGGCGTGAACACGCCCGGCATCGTCACCATGCCATATTGCATGGCGCGGCCCATGACCTCGGCATCGATGTTGGGGCTGACCAGCAACTTGCCGCCGGCCTTGTGCAAGGCATCGACGTCCGTCGCCGTCAGCACCGTGCCGGCGCCGATCAGCGCGCTTTTCGGCAGCGCCTTGACCAGATCGGCGATAGAGAGGAACGGCTCCGGCGAATTGAGCGGCACTTCGATCGCCTCGATGCCGGCGTCGTGGACCGCCCGGCCGATCGCCACCGCCTCGGAGGGCTTCAGGCCACGCAGGATGGCGACAAGGCCGCGCTTGAGCTTCGGGAAGGGTGCGGTCTGGCTCATGAAGCGCCTCCAATCATGCCGTTCTCGCGCGCGGCTTCGACGAGGCCGGCGCGCACCGCTTCATCGGCGTCCACGCTGCGAAAGGCAAGGCCGGCGAGGTCGAGCGCAGCGCCATAAAGCTCGGCCAGCGCGCCGGAGGCGATCAGCGCCACTGGCGCATCGCTGGCGCCATAGCGGCGCCTTACCGAGGCGATCTCGCCGCCGATCAGTAGGCCGGACAGGCAGGCCGCCGCGTCATTGGGCTGCAGATCCTGCAGAAGCCCGGCGGCGCGGATGGCAAACAGTTTCGAGGTGACGTCGCCGCCTTCGTCCAAAGCCCGCTCGCACCATTGTCGGAAGAACGGGCTGCCCGCGGCGACCGGAGCGGGATGCTCGCCCAGCGAATGCTTCAGGATCGAGTGCGTTGCCAGCATGGAGAACAATTCGCCGGTCGGCCAGGTGCCGAAGCCCGTGACCGCACCGTCCGCGACCGCGACCCATTTCGAATGCGTGCCGGGCATGCAGACGAGGTGGCGTCCCTTTGCCGGCAAACCGGCGCCGGCAAGCTGGGTTTCCTCGCCGCGCATGACGTCGGGCGCGTCGGCCAGGCGCTGGGCGAGGCCGGGGACGATGCGGATGTCGCGGCCCGAGCCCTCGACGCGGGCGGCGCCGCGCAAGATCGCGCCGATCGGCGCCGGCACGGTGACGTAAGGCGCCTCGATCCAGCCCTGCCGGGAACCGGCCATGCCGCAGATGATGACCGGCAGGGCCTCCGGCGCGCCCATCGCGGCAAGATGGCCTTCCAGCACCTTGGCAAAACCTTTTTCGCGGGCGGTGATCAGCCCGTCGTCGCCGCGCCGCTCGGCAAGCACCTTGCCCGAGCCGTCGAGCAGCCAGGCCCTGAGCCTGGTCGTGCCCCAGTCGAGCGCAGCGACCGCTGGTGCCGGGCTCACAGGAAACCTCCATCGACGATCAGCATCTGGGCAGTCAGCATGCGCGAGGCGTCCGACGCCAGGAACAGCACCGTGCCCACCATGTCGTCGGGCTGCATGACATCCTTGATGCACTGCTTGGCGACATGGGCGGCGAGCGCCTCGTCAGTGACCCAGAGCTTGCGTTGCCGTTCGGTGATGACCCAGCCTGGCGCCACCGCGTTGACGCGGATGCGGTCCTGCCCAAGCCTGCCGGCGAGACCTTTCGTCAGGCCCAGTATGCCCGCCTTGGCCGCGGTGTAGGCCGGCATATCGGGGTGGTTGATCAGATAGGAGGTGGAGGTGAAGTTGATGATCGAGCCGCCGCCGGCCCGCTTCATGCCCGGCGCCACGGCCTGGGCGGTGAAGAAATGCGGGCGCAGGTTGATCGCAAGGTTGTTGTCCCAGAATTCGACGGTGACGTCTTCCACTGCGTGACGTTCGTCGAGCGCGGCATTGTTGACCAGCACCGTGACGTCGCCATGCGCCTTGGCCGCCTTGGCAACGGCGGCGCGCAGCGCCTCGATGTCGCGCAGATCGGCCCTCAGGTAGAGCGGGCGTCTGCCAAACTCCTTCTCCAGCCGGTCGGCAAGGGCGGTGCTTGGCTTGTCGGCGATGTCGATGAAGGCGACCTTGGCATCCTGCCGCATAAAACCTTCGGTGAGCGCAGCACCAATGCCGGAACCGCCGCCGGTGATCAGCACCGAGGCGCCGTCGAGGTCGGCGAAACGCGCCGATGGCATCATGATCCGTTCTCCCGTTTTGCCGGCGCGCATCCTAGCCACGCCGGGCCCGGGAGCAAGGACGAAATGGCGGTTTCGGTAGCTTATGTCCGACAAATGATCGACGCGCCGCAGGCGGCGGCCGGTCTTCCGAACAGCCGGAAAGCTCTAGTTCCCCGACATAGGGATTTGAAAGGTTGCCGTTTGTCTTGGTGCAAGATTTTCCGTTCATTTCCGTGAAATCAGCACAAACGCCGGGGATTGGTTGAAGCCGCCCCAACCTCGTCATTCTATGGCGGAGCAAGGAGCGAAGCGACGCGCGCAGACCGTAGAATCCATTCCGTGACTTGGAAGCGCCGCCACGGTGCAAAAGTTCTGCTCCGTTGCGATCCTTGGCGATGGTAACGGCATGGATTCCAGGGTCTTCGCGACGGAGCTTCGCTCCTGCTCCGCCCTGGAATGACGATCGCGATGGGCGTTTCGGCCAATCTCCAGCGCATGCGATCAACGCAAACAGAGCCGATCGGTCAAAATCCCCTGTGCTGGGGAACTTGTCAGATCGCCTTGGCGTGCAGCGCTCCGCGATAGGAATCGCGCAGATAGCCGAGCGTGGCGTCGGCATCGGCCGGCTTGCCGAACAGATAGCCCTGCCCGCCGGCGCAGCCGAACTGGACGAGGCGGTCGGCCTGCGCTTCGTCCTCGATGCCTTCGGCGACAACATCCATGCCGAGCCCTTCGCACATTGCGAGGATGGCGCGGATGATGTGCTCCGACGGCCGGTCGTCGAGGATGGAGGAGACGAAGGCGCGGTCGATCTTGAGCTTGTCGAAATGGAACTCGCGCAGGCGGCCGAGCGACGACTGGCCGGTGCCGAAATCGTCGAGCGAGACGCGGATGCCGACGCGGCGCAGGTCCTCGACGATCTTCTCGGCCGAGGCCGGATCGTTCATCAGGCCAGTCTCGGTAATCTCGATCTCCAGCCGGCGCGGATCGAAGCCGGTGCGGTCGAGGATGGCCAGGATGTGCAGGCCGGTGTTCTGGTCGACGAGCTGCGAGGGCGACAGGTTGAAGGACAAGAACAGCTCCTTCGGCCAGCTGCGCGCCGCCTCGGCTGCCTTGCGCAGCACCAGCTGCGACAGCGGGCCGATGATGCCGCGTTCCTCGGCGATCGGGATGAAGACGGATGGCGGCACGACGCCGAGATCGCGGTCGGTCCAGCGCGCCAGCGTCTCGAAGCCGATGGTGCGGCGGCTGCTCAAATCGACGATCGGCTGGAAATGCGGTTCGACCTCGCCGGCCGAGACGGCGCGGCGCAGCGCCTGCTCGATGCGGGTGACGCGCTTGGCCGCCTCTTCCATCTCGCGGGTGTAGACGACGACGCGGCCGCGGCCCGAACGCTTGGCGTGATAGAGCGCAGTCTCGGCCTTGTTGAGAAGGATCTCGGTGGTCTCGTCGCCGGAATAGAACAGCGAGCAGCCGACCGAGGCCGAAAGCCTTGCGGTGCGCTCGCCGACATCATAGGGCGCCGACAATATCTCGATCAGCATGCGCGACGTCTCGGCCGCCTGCTCCTCCGAGAACACCATCGGATAGAGGTAGGCGAACTCGTCGGCGCCGATGCGGCAGACGGTGGAATAGCCGTCCATCGAAGCGCGCAGCCGCATCGCCACCTGGATCAGGATGTCGTCGCCGGCCTTGTGGCCGAACAGGTCGTTGATCGGCTTGAAGCCGTCGAGGTCGAGGATGCCGACGGTAAAGGGCGCGGGATCGTCGGCGCGGTCGCTGATCAGGCGATCGACCTTGTCGAAGAAGCGACGATGGTTGCCGAGCCCGGTCAACGAATCCGTGAAGGCCAGATCCGTATTTTCCTTGCCTGGCTGGCCGGTGCCAAACGTCGTTTGCATCATGCCTCTGTTCTGATGTCGGTATTTATGGCCAGAGTGGCAGCAAAGCGTTTAGGAAAAGTATCGGAAAATCGATTTTTCCATCGTCCAGAAGCTGCTTGGCACGTCGCCGGCTCAGCTTTGGACAAGAAATGGCAGCCCCACCTCCAATATTCATTTATGCATAATTGCTAATATAAGTATCGAACGGTCTCTTCTGGAATGCAATTGCGCAGCAAACGTCGTTTCGCACCTTCGGGAATTGCTTTAGCCAGCTTGCTTTAGGCGATAGAGCTCGATCGGGCTGCCTTTCTCGCCGATCGGCTCGAGCCAGTCCGGCACGGAGCCGCGCAGCAGGCCGGCAAGGAAACCCTGCGGCGCCTTCCGGGTCAGGATCAGGGTCTCGACATTGCCGGGGCAGATGGCGACGAGGCCGACGCGATGCGCCTCGACGATTGCCCGCGCGTCATCGGCCGAGCCGAGAAAGGCGTCCAGCGCCAGGAGATTGCCGGCGACGTTGCGGTGATAGGGGCCGGCGAAAACGCGATGGCCGCTATAAGCGAGGACCGGCGCTCCGAGATTGGAGATCGTCAGCACGGTGGTATCGGCCTTGCCGCCGAGCGGCGCAAAACTGGCCTTCTTCTGGCAAGTCCTGTCCGAGGCGCCGCCGTCCGCGACGGCCTTGCCTTTCTCGAACGCCATCGAGGCGGCCGCGGCGACGCCCGTCCAGACCGGGTTGATCGAGACCAGCCAGACGGCCGCAAGGCGCAGCGCCACGCCGAGCGAGGAGCTGGTTTCGGCCCGCGCCCGCCATTTTGCGATCCAGGCCGACAACGGAACGACGGCAAAAGCGATCGAGAAGGTGGTGCCGCGCACCTGCCAGGCGCCGACCGCGAAGGCAACGACGAGCAGTGCCGCAACGAGGCTGTCCTGCCGTCGCCAGCCGCCGCGGCGCAAGTGCCGTGCCATCAGGACGATCGCGACCAGCGGCGTCGCGTAACGCGCCGCCACGCGCGCCGGATCGCGGACAAGCAGCGCGAACAGCGACTGGGCCTCGTCGATATGGTCGAGCCACAGTTCCTTGAGGCGCGGATCGAGGGAGGCATAAGGCGCGGAGAGGCATTGCGGGAACAGCACCGCCACGACCACGCCGAGCACGACCCCCAGAAGCGCAAGCGACCCCAGCCTGCGCCGCCAGCTGCCGGCGGCAGGCTCGATGAAAGCGATTGCGGCAAGCCCCACCCCGGCAATGGCCGCGACGACGAACTGCGCGACCGAGAAGGCGTCGCACTGCGCCACGCCCCATGCGGAAGGCGGAACGGTGACGGCGAAGACAAGCGCCGCGACACCGGCAAAGCCAAGGCCGAAATTCCGGGCGATCGCCCGTTCGCCGCCTGGATCGGCGACGAACAGCAGCGCCACGCACACGCCGATAGTGGCGACATAGGGCACGGTTTCCATGCCGACGGCGAGCGTCAGCGCGGCGCAGAGGCCGGACAACAACGCGGCCCAGCGTCGGGAGGGCGCCTCGAGCAGCAAAGCGAGGCTCGCCATGGTGAGCATCAGCTGGGCGTTGTGGTGGTCGAGCGCGCCGGGGTCATAGATGCCGATGAAATAATAGCCGGCGGCGCCGATCAGGATGGCGGGAAGCACCGCGCCGCCACCGCCGAAGCTGCGCGCTGCGCGGGCGGTGAAGAACAAGGTCGACCAGAAGAGCAGCGCCGGCCAGAGTACCTGCGCCACGTCCTCGCCGAGCGGCCTGCTGCCGGTGAGCGCCGAGGCCGCAAATGCGATGGCGGCGATCGGCGCGTCGACCAGCCGCGACCAGTGCATGACGAAGCCGCCTTCCAGCCCCATCCGGTATTGGTGCAGGTCGAACCAGCCCTGGCCGGCGAGCAGGTCGCGGACCTCGACGAGGCGCAGCAGATTGTCGTTGTCGCCGCCGGCATCGGTCAGTTGGCCAAAGCCGGCCCATGCATCGATAACGAATGCGAGCAGGGCGGCAAGCAGCGCCAGCGTCAGATCGGACTTCCAGGCGGCGCCGGTCTCGGCTGTGCCCATTGCGGTGGCCTTTGAAGGGAGAGGATCGGTTTTAAACCTAGCCTTAACGGCTTCAATAAATAGTAAAACGGCTCGACAGGGCCGGCATGAGCACGGCCGGAGGCTGGATCGAGCGTCCGGAGACAGACATGCCGCATGCAGTCCGCCACGAGCCGGTCATCGCCGTGCTCCTGCCTTGCTATAACGAGGAGCTGACGATCGGCGACGTCGTGCGGCGCTTCCGCGAGACGCTGCCTTCGGCCGCGATCTATGTTTACGACAACAATTCCAAGGACCTCACGGCGCTGAAAGCCCGCGCCGCCGGCGCCGTCGTCGTGCGCGAGCCGCGCCAGGGCAAGGGCAATGTGGTGCGGCGCATGTTCGCCGACATCGACGCGGATATCTATGTGATGGCCGACGGGGACGGCACCTATGCGCCGGAGGATGCGCCGCAGCTGATCAACGTCCTGCAGACCGAGCGCTCCGACATGGTGGTAGGCACCAGGCGCGGCGTGAGCGACGATGCCGGCCGCAACGGCCACGCTTTCGGCAACCGTATCTTCAACCGCCTCTACAAGGGTCTGTTCGGGACCGACTTCACCGATATCTTCTCCGGCTACCGGGTGTTTTCGCACCGCTTCGTCAAAAGCTTTCCGGCCGTTTCCAGCGGCTTCGAGATCGAGACCGAGATGTCGGTGCATGCCTCGCAGCTCAAGCTGCCGGTGAGCGAGATGGCGCTCGATTACGGCCGCCGCCCGGAAGGCTCGTCGTCGAAGCTGTCGACCTTCCGCGACGGCGCCAGGATACTGTGGATGTTCGCCATGCTGGTGAAGGAGACGCAGCCGTTGCGCTTCTTCGGCACGTTCGCGCTGTTCTTCCTGGCGGCCAGCATCGGCCTGATGATCCCGGTGCTGGTCGAGTTCGCGCAGACGGGGCTGGTGCCGCGCATGCCGACCTGGGTGCTGTCGATCGGCATGCTGCTGTTGGCCATGCTGTCGATGATGACCGGCCTGATCCTCGATTCCGTTTCGCGCGGCCGGGCCGAGCAGAAGCGCATCTTCTATCTGTCGATTTCCTCCGGCCGCGCCGAGCGCGGAATATCCGGGCAGGCCTCGCCCAAGGGCGAACCGGGCAAGGCGTCGCGGGCGGCATAGTGGACCGCCTCGTCCGCTTCGCCCTTGCCGGCGGCATCGGCTTCGTCGCCGACGCCGCGGCGCTCTGGCTGCTGCTTGCCGCCACGCCGCTCGGCCCGATGGCGGCGCGCGTGCTGTCGATCGGCTTCGCGCTCTGCGTCACCTGGCAGATCAACCGCCATCTGACTTTCGCGCCGTCGAGCCGGAGTATCGCGCAGGAAGGCGTGCGTTATGGCAGCGTCGGCATCGCCACCGGCGTCGTCAACTATCTAGTCTATTGCGCCGTCCTGTTCGCCCTGCCGGCGCTGCCGCCGCTGGCGGCGCTGGCCTTTGCCTCGATTGTCGCGATGGCGCTGTCCTTCCTCGGCTACTCCAGGCTGGTCTTCGACCGCTGAGCCTCTGCACCAAGCGAGCACGATTGGCAGGCGCCGCCGATTTCCTTATATCGGGCGTCTGAGTTCCCCGGAGACCGCAAATGCCGCTGAAGATCGCCGTCCAGATGGACCATGTCTCCACCGTGTCGATCGCCGGCGACACGACCTTCGCGCTGTCGCTGGAGGCGCAGCGGCGCGGCCACAAGCTTTTCCACTACACGCCCGACCGGCTGTCGATGGTGGGCGGCAAGGTGTTCGCGCGCATCGAGGAGATGCAGGTGCGCGACGAGAAGGGCAACCATTACGCGCTGGGCGAGAAGGTGCGCACCGACCTCTCCGAGATGGACGTCGTGCTGCTCAGGCAAGACCCGCCCTTCGACATGAATTACATCACCACCACGCACATATTGGAGCGCATCCATCCGAAGACGCTGGTGGTCAACGACCCAGCCTGGGTGCGCAACAGCCCGGAGAAGATCTTCGTCACCGAATTCCCGGACCTGATGCCGGAAACGCTGATCACCAAGGACCCCCAGGAAGTGGCGGCCTTCCGCAAGGAGTTCGGCGACATCATCGTCAAGCCGCTCTACGGCAATGGCGGCGCCGGCATCTTCCATCTGCACGAGGCCGACCGCAATCTCGCCTCGCTGCTCGAAATGTTCGGCCAGTTGTTCCGCGAGCCCTATATCGTGCAGCGCTATCTCAAGGACGTGCGCAAGGGCGACAAGCGCATCATCCTGATCGACGGCGACCCGGTGGGCGCTATCAACCGCGTGCCGGCCGAGCACGATTCCCGCTCCAACATGCATGTCGGCGGCCGCGCCGAGAAGACCGAGCTGACGGAGCGCGAGCGCGAGATCTGCGCCCGCATCGGACCGGCGCTCAGGGAGCGCGGCTTCATCCTGGTCGGCATCGACGTGATCGGCGACTACATGACCGAGATCAACGTGACCTCGCCGACCGGCGTGCGCGAAGTGCAGCGCTTTGGCGGCGCGGATATCGCGAGCTTGTTTTGGGACTGCGTGGAAGGGAAGCGGCTGAAGTCGGCCGCGTAATTGCCGCATGTTGACTCTGCAGCACGGATATCGGCCTCCTACCGTATCCGAGATTGTCGGAGCAATGTTGCGTCATCGCCGCTATCTCCGGAAAGAGTGGTACTCTTCCGCGAAGTCGCAACCTGCTCTTCAGGCAAGTTTGCTGTCGGACGATCCGTTCATATCCTATTCGGGAATGTCCGGTACGCCCCTTGGATTGGCAAGTCACATGCCTCTCCTTCCACGCAGTCACCGTGCCTGGTTTCTCATCTCGCCAACCTGGTCCATCGAAAACAATTCCAGCGTCAAAATGATCCGGACCTATGCCGTTCTGCATAGACTTGGGAACCCCCGTCACTCGCTAATCTTCCTATCCAACACACAAGCCGAGGCTGATCTCTTGAATCAGTCCGGTGAGGCCGCCGTCCTGCATAACAAGACTTCAACAACCTCCGAATACATATTCAGGCCCCTCGAGGACATCCCTGTAGAATTCGATGCAATATACAATGCGCAACTGGCTTCGTGGAAACACCACGACTTGTCCCTTGGCATCGAGCGTTGTGCATTTGTCTTTTATCGTGATTCAGTGGGGTCATCCACGACGGAGTCGGAAAGGGCGCGGATAAATCGGCACAGGGAGCTCGCGCCGGGTCACGTGTTTATCAATGAGTTTGACAGCACCGGCAAACCTGTTCGATTGGCGCCGGCTTATGTGAACATGCATCTAAATCGTGCAGCCGTGGGAATTTGTCTCTCTGCAATAGAGGGACCAATGTTCGCCAGCACAGAGTATCTTCTCGCGGGGCTACCTGTTGTCACGACCCCGAACCATGGTGGTCGAGACCTTTATCTCGATGACGAATATTCGCTTACAGTTCCACCCGACCCTCGATCCATCGCGGAGGCTGTCTTAGCGCTGAAGGAGCGACGAATCCCCCGGGCTTATATTCGTTCGCAAACTTTGAAACGAGTTGAGCGAGACCGCCGGCGGTTCATAGACCTTGTAAATGAGATTTTTCTGGAAAGCGGCTCTTTGCGCCGGCTCGCCATGCCTTGGCCTTTCCGATATCCTGTCATGGAGTGGCTTCCACCCCACATCGCAATCGATCGATCGCTTTCAGGCACGGTCGATGCCTTCATCACCGCCTAGACGGCAACAGCCCGGATTGCCGGAGGGACTACTCGCCTTGTTCAACAGGTCGAGAGCACGCGGCGATAGCGGCTGCTCGGGCGCGCCTCGGCCTTTTAGCCCAGAAGAAGCTTTGGCCGAAATCCACCATCTTCGCGGATAGATGTTCCTGTAATGTTCTTGCGTGTTTCGAAAATCTATGGTTGTCTGCATTGTAGGCGCTCGCGGCCCGATGGTGGATACGGGCGCGTTGAGGCTGAGGGTTTTGGATAAATGGTAGCGCGGGTTCGCACGGTCGCTTTCCAGGGCATCGAGGCCTTGCCGGTCGATGTCCAGGTGATGGTCGCGCCCGGCAAGGTCGGCATGCAGATCGTCGGCCTGCCGGACAAGGCGGTGGCCGAAAGCCGCGAGCGCGTGCAAGCGGCGCTGCATGCGTCGGGCCTGTCGATGCCGTCGAAGAAGGTGACGGTGAACCTCGCGCCGGCCGATCTGCCCAAGGAAGGCAGCCATTACGACCTGCCGATCGCGCTCGGGCTGATGGCGGCGCTTGGCGCTATCCCGGGTGATATGCTCGCCGGCTATGTGGTGCTTGGCGAATTGTCGCTCGACGGCACGATCGCCGGCGTTGCCGGCGCGCTGCCGGCGGCGATCGGCGCCAATGCCGAAGGCAAGGGCTTGATCTGTCCCTTCGCCTGCGGCCCGGAAGCGGCCTGGGCAGGCAAGGATTTCGATATCCTTGCGCCGCGCAGCCTGATTGCCGTCGCCAACCATTTTCGCGGCACGCAGGTGCTGTCACGGCCCGAGGCCGGCATCCAGCTTGCCGCGCGCGACCTGCCGGATCTCGCCGACATCAAGGGCCAGGAGAGCGCCAAGAGGGCGGTCGAAGTGGCTGCCGCCGGCGGCCACAACCTTCTCATGGTCGGGCCGCCCGGCTCGGGCAAGTCGATGCTGGCGCAGCGCCTGCCCTCGATCCTGCCGCCGCTGGCGCCGAAGGAGCTGCTCGAAGTGTCGATGATCGCTTCCGTCGCCGGCGAGCTCGGCGAAGGCAAGCTGACCGACCGGCGGCCGTTCCGCGCCCCGCATCATTCGGCCTCGATGGCGGCGATGGTGGGCGGCGGGCTGCGCGCGCGTCCGGGTGAGGTCTCGCTCGCCCATCACGGCGTGCTGTTCCTCGACGAGTTGCCGGAATTCACGCCGCAGACATTGGATGCGCTGCGCCAGCCGCTGGAAACAGGCGACTGCATGATCGCGCGCGCCAACCACCGCGTCACTTATCCGGCGCGCATCCAGCTGGTGGCGGCGATGAATCCGTGCCGCTGCGGCATGTCGGGCGAGCCCGGCTATCGCTGCCTGCGCGGCGACCGCTGCCGCACCGAATACCAGGCGCGCATTTCCGGCCCGCTGCTCGACCGCATCGACCTCAGGATCGAGGTGCCGGCGGTCTCGGCGAGCGACCTCATCCGGCCGGACAAGGCCGAGACGAGCGCTTCGGCGGCGCAGCGCGTGGCACGTGCGCGTGCCATGCAGCGCGAAAGGCTGGAAAGACTGGGCGCGGGCGCCACCACCAACGCGCACTGCCCGCCCTCGATCATCGAGGAGATCGCCAAGCCCGATAGCGCCGGGCTGACGCTGCTCAAGGACGCCAGCGAAAAGCTCGGCTTTTCGGCGCGGGCCTATCACCGCGTGCTGAAAGTGGCGCGCACGCTGGCCGACCTCGACGCCAGCGAGACCGTCGGCCGCATCCATCTGGCCGAGGCGATCTCTTATCGCATGAGCGCGCAGCGCATGGCGCAGGCGGCGTGAAGCGGGCGTATCGGGCTTTCATCCCTCTTCAATCTTGCGCCGGGATCAGCTTCTGCAGCGTCGGTGCCAGGATCATGGCGAAGCTCGATCCATCGCCATAGGCCCGCGCGGAAATCATCGCCCCGTGCACGGTCGCTATGAAGGCTTCCGCCTCCACGCGCGGCGCGGCGGCGATCGTCAATGTGCCTTGCGCGGCGCCGCGCTCGATAACGCCGGTCAGCCACCCCGAGAGAAACCGGAAATAGGCCCGGACCTCCGCGGCCACCTCGGGCGGAAGGGCCGGAAGCTCGCTGGCAAGCAGCGCGCAGACGCAGATCGGCCTGCTCGCATCCTCGATGCACTGCGCCCAGAAGTCGGCATAGGTGCGCAGCAACTGAGGCGGCGCAGGCACACTGCGCTCTAGCTCCGTCATGCCCGTCACGGCATCCTCGAGGTAGCGCCTGACCAGGCTTTGCACCAGGTCGACCTTGCTCGGGAAATGATGATGGATGCTGGCTTTGCGGATACCGACCACGTCGGCGATATCGGCGTAGCTGAACCCGTTATAGCCGCCGGCGACGATGAAGCGTCGCGCGGCGGCCAGTATGTCATCGGCGGTGTTCGACGGCTTGTCCATGGACATGCCTAACCTCCGGCGGAGGAAATCTCAACGCACGGCCTGCGGCGACTTGCGAAGGATATCGCTGACCGACAGCCACACGGCGGACACGAGGAAGTAGAAGGCACCGAAAGCTGCATAGGGCGCGACATTGGCGATGCCGATGGCCTCGGCGCCGCCCGCCATCTTGACAAAAAAGAGGCCGGCCAGCGCTGATTGCGCGCCACTCAGGATCATCGCCCATTGGGCGCCGTTACTCTTCCAGCGACGCGCCGCGGTGAGAAGCTGAAACGCGCCGGAGACGACCGCCCAGACCCCATAGACCGCGAGCACCGCGTTCATGCTGCGGCCAAGCGCGATAGCGACCGCGATTGCGGTGACGATGCTGACGGCGAAATTGAGGAGCTGCGACTTGTTGCGGCCCAAGCCGCCACTGCGCTGCGCGTCGACATAGTTCGCGAGCGCGTCCCAGGCGGGGTAGGCCACCAGCATTACGGCGGCGAGCGGCGGAACCGACTTCGCGACGGTGACGGCTATCGCGACCCAGGCCGCCGACACGGCAAACCGCAGAAAATAGTAGCTTTTGAGCCAGCCGTTTGAGGACTGGGCATGGTTCATTCGTGCAGGCATGACGGTTCCTTTCATTCAATTGCCTACCAACTAGTAGGTAGATTGAAAATCGTCAATGCCTTGTGGACCGGTCGCCGATCACCTCGATATCTCGTTTACGTGATCGGCGCCCGCTTGCGCCGCGCTACTGCTCGCGCGCCTTCAGCTCCAGTCGCCGCTTATGCAGCACCGGCTCGGTATAGCCGTTCGGCTGCACCGTACCCTTGAACACCAGGTCGCAGGCGGCCTGGAAGGCGATGGAATTGTCGAAGTCCGGCGCCATCGGGCGGTAGAGCGGGTCGCCGACATTCTGGCGGTCCACGATGGCCGCCATGCGCTGCAGCGAGTCCCTCACCTGGATTTCCGAGCACACCTTGTGGCGCAGCCAGTTGGCGATGTGCTGCGAGGAGATGCGCAGCGTGGCGCGGTCCTCCATCAGGCCGACATCGTTGATATCGGGCACTTTCGAGCAGCCGACGCCCTGGTCGATCCAGCGCACGACATAGCCCAAAATGCCCTGCGCATTGTTGTCGAGCTCGCGCTGGATCTCGTCCGGCGTCCAGTTCGGCCGGCTTGCGACCGGCACCGACAGGATATCGTCGAGCTTCGCCTTCGGCCGGCTCTTCAGCGCCGCCTGCACGGCGTGCACGTCGACCTTGTGATAGTGCGTGGCGTGCAGCGTCGCCGCTGTCGGCGACGGCACCCAGGCAGTGTTGGCGCCGGCCTTGGGATGCGCGATCTTCTCAACCAGCATCGCCGCCATCAGATCCGGCATCGCCCACATGCCTTTGCCGATCTGGGCGTGGCCGGCGAGCCCGCATTCCAGGCCGGTATCGACGTTCCAGGCCTCATAGGCCGAGATCCAGGCGGCCTGCTTCATGTCGCCCTTGCGGATCATCGGGCCGGCTTCCATCGAGGTGTGGATCTCGTCGCCGGTGCGGTCGAGGAAGCCGGTGTTGATGAACACCACGCGCTCTCTTGCGGCGCGGATCGCTTCCTTGAGGTTGACGGTGGTGCGCCGCTCCTCGTCCATGATGCCCATCTTGATGGTGTTCTTCGCCATACCGAGCAGCGCTTCGACGCGATCAAAGATCTCGACGGCGAAGGCGACCTCTTCCGGCCCGTGCATCTTGGGCTTCACCACATACATCGAGCCGGCGCGGGAATTCATCCGGCGGCCGTTCGGGCCGACATCGTGCAGCGCGATCAGCGCGGTGAGCGCCGCATCCATGATGCCTTCCGGCACCTCGTTGCCGTCGCGGTCGATGATCGCCGGATTGGTCATCAGGTGGCCGACATTGCGCACCAGCATCAGCGAGCGGCCGGGCAAGGTGATCGTGCCGCCCGCGCGTGAAATGTAGCTCCGGTCGGCATTGAGCTTGCGGACGAAGGTCTTGCCGCCCTTGGCGATCTCTTCCGTGAGATCGCCCTTCATCAGGCCGAGCCAGTTGCGGTAGACGATGACCTTATCCTCGGCATCGACGGCGGCGACCGAATCCTCGCAGTCCTGGATGGTGGTCAAGGCGGCTTCGAGGAGGACATCGGCGATGCCGGCCGGATCGGTCCTGCCGATCTGGTTGGCGCGATCGATCACGATTTCGATATGCAGTCCGTTCTTGACCAGCAGCACCGCTTCCGGCGTGGCGGCATCGCCGCGATAGCCGACGAACTGCCTTGGATCAGCAAGCGTCGTGGCGCCGGCGCCCTCGCCCGCTTTCAGCGCGCCATTCGCCACCGACAGCCCGTTGACGCCGGCCCATTTGCCGGTGGTCAGCGGTACCGACTGGTCGAGGAAATCCTTCGCCCAGGCGATCACCTTGGCGCCGCGCGTGGGATTGAAGCCCTTGCCCTTCTCGGCGCCGCCGGTCTCGGCAATGGCGTCGGTGCCGTAGAGCGCGTCATAGAGCGAGCCCCAGCGCGCATTGGCGGCGTTGAGCGCATAGCGCGCATTCATCACCGGCACGACGAGCTGCGGCCCGGCAACGACGGCGATCTCGGGGTCGACATGCTCGGTCGAGACGCTGAAGGCCGGCCCTTCCGGCACCAGATAGCCGATCTCCTTGAGGAAAATCTTGTAGGCCTCCATGTCGATCGGCGCGCCGTTTTCGCGATACCAGAAGTCGAGCTTCTCCTGCATGGCGTCGCGTTTGGCCAGCAGCGCGCGGTTCTTCGGCGCGAGGTCGTGGACGATGGCTGAAAAGCCGGTCCAGAATTTTTCCGCGTCGATGCCGGTGCCGACTACCGCCTCCTCGGCGACGAAATCGTGGAGCTCCCGGGCAATCCGCAACCCGGCGATCTCGATGCGGTGGGTCATCTGCACGTCTCCAGATAGGTGGCTTGCCGGGCGTTTGGCATGTTTGGGGTTGCGGGGTCAATTCAGCTTAGGGTGTAGAGGGGCGCGGCCTTTTCCTTCTCCCCTTGTGGGAGAAGGTGGATCGGCGCGCAGCGCCGAGACGGATGAGGGGTGTTCCAGCGGAGTGAGACGGCGGCTTTCCCTGGAACACCCCTCATCCGGCCGCTTCGCGGCCACCTTCTCCCACAAGGGGAGAAGGAAAAGGCGCTAGACCGCAATCCGCGGCCGTCCCGACGCCACGGCCACCACATGCGCCTCGATGAACATGCGCTGGCCCTCGATGGTCGAGACCTTGAACTCGGTGGAAACGTGGATCTCGGCGCTGTCGGTGCCCGCGTCCTTGGCGCGATCGGCGGCGAGCGCCCGCACATCGGCTTGCGCTGCCTCGATCGCCTTGTCCTCCTCGGTGAAGTCGCGCACCGTCTGCCCTGACGCCAGCCGGAAAAGGCCCTCCTTGGGCTGGCTGACGCGGGCTTCGGCCGAGACGCGCACCTGGCCGACCACGGCACCGAGCGCGTTGGCGACATCGGTGTCCTCCGGCACGATGCAGCCATTGCCGATCAGCGGCGGCAGGCCGGTATAATGCAGCGGCGCCGAGGCGCCGAGGCCGATGACCGGGCGGTCGAGCGCGACGGTGAAGCGGGCGATGCCGGGATGGCCGTCGACCGCGCGCTGCACCAGCGCATGCGCGACGGTGGCGGCGCCGTCCAGCCCGTCCTCGGCGAAGGCGGTCTCCAAAATATATTCGGCCGACCAGCGGGTCAGCGTGACGAGCACGCGCTGCGAAATCTCCTCCGGCGTCGCTGCGATCGTCTGGCCGCGACCGTCGCGGCGGCGGGCGAACAACTCGGCGCCGAGCCGGGCGGTGGCGGCGTGCCAATTGGCCTGCTTGCCGAGGACATGAGCGGCATCCGACGGCGTGAAGCCTGAGATATGCACGAGACCGCGCGCGACCAGCCGGTTCAGCGTGGCGTTCTGCGCATTCGAAGCGAGCAGCCTGTCGAGCGCCAGCGGCGTGGCGCCGATCGCCTCGTAGAGCTTCGCTTCCGGCCCGGTGAGGCCGGCGGCGAGGCGGTCCGGCACGCCGGTGCGCAGGGCGAAGCGCCCGTCCATGCGGCCGGGGTTCGGCGCTCGCAGCTGGCGCTCCAGCTCGGCGGTGACGGCCTCGCCATGCACCATGCCGGACAGCGCCAGCGGCACCAGGCGGCGCGGCCCAAGCAGGATCTTCGGGTCGAGCGCGCCGTCTTCCAGCGTCACTTCGGAGTCGCCGCCAAGGCCGAATGTGCGCATGGCGACGGCCTCGACCATGGTAGGGAAGCCGCCGACGGTGGCGCCTTCCGGATCAAGCCGCGGCCGGCCGCCGTCGAGCACGGCGACATCGGTGGTGGTGCCGCCGATATCCGAGACCATGGCGTCGTCCAGTCCGGTCATGTGGCGGGCGCCGACAAGGCTGGCGGCCGGGCCGGACAGGATCGTCTCGATTGGCCGCTGGCGGGCAAACGCCGCCGAAACCAGCGCGCCGTCGCCGCGCACCACCATCAACGGCGCGGCGATGCCGCGTTGGCCAAGAAAGCCTTCGGTCGCCGCCACCAGCCGGTCGATCATCGAGATCAGGCGCGCATTGAGCAAAGTGGTGAGCGCGCGGCGCGGGCCGCCGAGCTTGGCGGAAAGCTCGTGGCTGGCTGTGACCGGCAGGCCGGTCTTGTCGCGGATGAGGTCGCGGGCAGCCAGCTCATGCGCCGGATTGCGGGTGGCGAAATAGGCGCAGACGGCAAAGCCCGATACCGAACGCCCAAGCTCCGGCAGCGCCGCCTCGAGCCCGGAAAGGTCGAGTTTTGCCGCATTGCCGTGCACGTCATGCCCGCCGGGGCAGAACACCACCGGGTCGGTGCCAAGCGCCGTCTTCAGCCCGTCGCGGGCGAGGTCCGCCTCGGAAAAGCCGATCATCACCAGCGCCACGCGCCCGCCCTGGCCCTCGACCAGCGCGTTGGTGGCGAGCGTCGTCGACATCGAAACCAGTTTTATCGAGGCAGGATCGGTCCTTGATTGTTCCAGCACCGCATCCACCGCGCCGGAAATGCCCACGGCGAGGTCATGGCGCGTGGTCAGCGACTTCGCCTTGGCCAGCACCTTGCCCTTCGGGCCGCCTTCCTCCGACCACAGCACCGCATCGGTGTAGGTGCCGCCGGTGTCGATGCCGAGGAAGAGAGGGGGAGGCTTGGCGGTCATTTCTGTGAGGCGGTCCAGGGACGAGGGCTTTGTTGCGAAGCCCTTAGCCGATACCGGCTGGCGGATAAAGAAGGGAGAGGTGGGCCAAGGGGAGAGGCGCCGGGGTTTATTGGAAACGTCGACGCGAGGCCCCCCTCTCTGGCCTGCCGGCCATCTCCCCCTCAAGGGGGGAGATCAGATGTCGCCGGCGCTTTCGCCAATCGCCAACGTCGCAAAGGGGGCGCCGGCGTCCAAGCTGCCAATCTCCCCCCTTGAGGGGGAGATGCCCGGCAGGGCAGAGAGGGGGGCCTCGCGCCGGCCTGCGCAGCAGTCCTTCAAGCGCCGGCGTCTCCTATTTCGCCGTGACGGTGCCCGTCATCGAGCTGTGGATCGCACAATGGAACGGATGCGCGCCGGCGGCCGATATCTTGACCTTGGCGCGCTTGCCCTTGGCGAGTTGGCCGGTATCGAAGGAGCCGTCGTCCGCGGTGGCGGTGTGCGTCTTGGAATCGGCGTTGGTGAAGGTCACGGTGTCGCCGGCGGCGACACTGATCTTGGCGGGGTGGAATTTCATGTCCTTGATCTCAACCGCGTGGTTTGCGGCGAAGGCGGGCATTGCGACGGCAAGCAAGGCAAGGGTGAGCATGGTGCGCATGGTGGGTTCCTCCTGAGAGTCCTCCCCCTAAGCTAACGCCGGCGCGGCGTTTGTCATGCCACGAAGCCCACTCTTTTATGCGACCCGTCGCAAAACGGCTTGTTGGCCGAATGCCCGCAGCGGCAGAGGAACACCTTGGTGGTCCGCGCGATGGTATGCCCGGTGCCGGTGACGATCTCCGCATTACCTTCGACCTTGAGCGGGCCGTTGACGGTAGGCGTGACCGTCAGTGGGCCGTCCCGCGCCTCCAGCACCTGCGCTTCCTTCAGCGGCGGCTCGCCTGTGGCGTTGAAGCCGGCCTTGATGTGGCTGTTGTCGCAGAACGGCTTGTTCTGCGACAGGCCGCAGCGGCAGAGCGTGGCGCGGAACAAGGTTTCCTCGCCGAGCACGATCTCGGCATGCACGGCCAGCGGCCCGTTCTCGCGCAACCGCACGGTGTTGACCAGCGGCGGCTTCTCCTGCGGCCCGCCATCTTTTCTGGTGTAGGTGATGGCGCCCGACGGGCAGTTTTCCGCCAGCGCCACGACCTGCTCGACGCTGGCTGCTTCAGGATGGATCCACTCGCCCGGCGCGTTGGGCACGAAGACATGCGGATTGCCGAGCACGCAATTGCGCGAATGGATGCAGCGCTTGCCGCTGAAGGAAACGTCGATCTTCTCGCCTTCGACCGTGCCTGCCATGTGGGTGGGGTCTCCTGTTGGGTTGAGGCGAGGCTAGGGCGATGGTGAGAGGGGCGTCAAGAATGAACTCCCCTTCTCCCCTTGTGGGGTGAGAAGCGGTCCGCGTTAGCGGACGAAAAGCCAATTGCTTGGCTTTTCGAGCTTCGAACGCCCTGAGCCTGCGAAGGGCCGGGTGGTGGCTCGGCGCGCAGCGCCGAGACGGATGAGGGGTGCTCCAGCTTGGCAGGAACGCCGATGCACCGCTACCGCCAGGGTTGCAGACTCTCATCCCTCACATAGGCAATGATGGTGTCGCAGACCGCATCCAAATCCTTCAGCACATCGTCGTTCCAGAACCGCAGCACGCGAAAGCCCCTGACTTTCAGCTCGGCATCGCGTTCCTGGTCATGGCGCGATTCCGCATGCTGGCTGCCGTCAATCTCAATGACGAGCTTGGCCTCGGCGCAAAGGAAATCCGCCACGAACCGACCAATCGGCACTTGCCGCCTAAATTTGATGTTGTCGAGACGACGACCGCGCAATTCCTGCCATAGACGGTCCTCCGCGTCGGTCGACTCACGGCGCATCGACCGAGCGAAATTCCTTTTGGCCGGGGCTACGGGTTGGTGGGGCATGGCGGAAGACTGGCCGATGTAGGTGATGGCTCAAATATCCGGCGTCTCACTCCGCTGGAGCACCCCTCATCCGTCTCGGCGCTGCGCGCCGATCCACCTTCTCCCACAAGGGGAGAAGGAGAAGCGCTACTCCTCCAGGTCGATCTCCTCGGTCTGGCCGCCGCTGCAGGTGTAGCAGCAGTCCTCGCAGGTTTCCTTGTTGTTGGGGCCGACGCCCCAATAGGTTTCTTCATCGCCGTCGACCCAGGCGCCGTAGCAGATCTTCTCGCCCTCGTTGCACGAGATCGGCAACTGCTTGGTCTCGCCGTCGTCGAGATAGAAATCCTTGCCCTCGCCCGGCCAGACATAGTCGCGGTCCTGGCTGTAGAGCTCGACGCGCATGGCATTGGGATGATTGTTCTTGATCTGGAAGGTGACGTCGCCGGCGTGAGCGGCGGGCGCGATGAGGACGGCAAGCGAAAGCGCGGCGGCAACGCGGCGCGCGAAGGTGGAAGACATGAGAACCCCCGAGGTCGAATCGGCCCCCACGGCCGATGGTTGGATGATGACATGGCGGGCGCATATGCCAAGGGGCGGCGGCGAAAATGGCTGACGCAATTTGGGGGACTTCCCCTTCTCCCCTTGTGGGAGAAGGTGGCTCGGCGCGCAGCGCCGAGACGGATGAGGGGTGTTCCAGCTTGGCGAAGACGCCCGGTGGCATCACCGCCAGGGCTGCAAACTCTTATCTTTCACATACGCAATAATGGTATCGCAGACCGCATCCAGCTCTTTCAGCACATCATCGTTCCAGAACCGCAGCACGCGAAAGCCTCTCGCCTTCAATGCGGCGTCGCGCTCCAGATCACGGAGCGACTCCGCATGCTGGCTGCCGTCGATTTCGACGATAAGTCTGGCCTCGGCGCAGACGAAATCCGCCACGAAGCGGCCGATCGGCACCTGCCGCTTGAACTTGATATTGTCCAGACGGCGGCCGCGCAATTCGTGCCATAAGCGGTCTTCCGCCTCTGTCGGCTCGCGGCGCATCGACCGGGCGAAATTGCGTTTGGCCGGGGTTACGGGTTTGGTGCGGCATGGCGGAAGATTAGCCAATGTTGGTGCCCGCTCAAATATCCGGCGTCTCACTCCGCTGGAGCACCCCTCATCCGTCTCGGCGCTATGCGCCGAGCCACCTTCTCCCACAGGGGGAGAAGGGGAAGCGCCCCACTACTCGGCCAGATCCACCGTCTCGGTGGAATGCTCGGTGCAGATGAAGCAGCAGGTGTCGCAGGGCTGGTCGTTGTCGGGGCCGACGCCGGCGGTGACGGAATCGTCGCCGTTCACCCAGGCGCCCCAGCAGATATGCTCGCCCGGCTCGCAGGAGATCGGCACGGACTTTCGCGCCTTCGGGCGGATGAGGAACACCTTGTCGTCGCCCGGCCAGACTTTCTGGCTGTCGCGGCTGAACAGCTCGACCGCGACGCCGTCCGAACGCTGGTTGCGCACGAAGACCGACATGTCGGCGGCGAAGGCCGGCGAGGTGAGCAGAAGGAAGGCGAGCAGAGCGCGAATCATGGCGAGGTCCCCCGGGAGGGAAGTAGAGCACGGGTTGAGACGGGGCGCGACCTCCCCTTCCCCCCTTGTGGGGGAAGGTGGCTCGGCGCGTAGCGCCGAGACGGATGAGGGGTGCTCCAGCTTGGCGAGGCCGTTCGTTGCAAGCGGCGCATTGTACCCAATCGCCGATGCCTCATTCCTTCCAACACCCCTCATCCGGCCGCTTCGCGGCCACCTTCTCCCACAGGGGGAGAAGGGAAAGTCAGCGCCTCACCACGTGCGGCGCGAATGTCTTCACCGCGTCGACCATCTCCTCTCCCCGCACGTCGAGCGAGGAAATCTCCATATGCACAATGTTCCGGCCAAAAGGCATAAGGCCGAAGGCGTTGGCGGAGGAATAGCGGATTGCGTCGGGCGGCTCCTCGGTGAGCTCGAAATTGAGCATCGCCGCGCCCTTGCCGCCGGCGCCGAGCCGCACGCTCCGCACCTTGTTCCACGGCACCAGCACGTCGCCGGCGCGGGCATCGCGGAAACCTTGGCTGTCCAGCACCACCTTGACCGAACTGTCGAAAGCGCCGCGCGCGATGAATACGCCGAGCCCCAGGCAGGCGGCGCCGAGCAGCGCGATCCACAGCACATGCCCGCTGTTCGCCCCCGACGCCACGCCCTGCAGCGCGCCGAAGCCGAAAATGCCGCCGAGCAGGAACGGCCCGATGGCGGGCAGGATCTTTCCCGACGGGCTGTTGCGGATTTCGAGCGGCGCGGCCATCGCCTTCGCGCTCAACGCTCCGGCTTCAGCAAGGTCCAGATCCAGCCGATGAAGGTCAGCACCAGGAACGGATAGCCGAGCGCCGGCAGCGGCGCCGAGGTGGGCAAAAGCGGCGCGCCCCACAGGATCATGAGGACCGAGACGGCGAACAGCACGGCGGCGACGGAGGCCGTGAGTCGTATCCACAGCGCGAATGTGGCTTGCGCGCTGACCATCACCAGCCCCGCCGCCCAGAGCGCGACGCCGCCGGCATAGGAAGGCACGCTCGCCTGCAGGCCCGCCGCATTGCCGGCCAGAAGCAGGCTTTCGCCGGCCAGGAAAGTGAGGAACCCGGCCGCGACGAGGTCATTGCCCAGCCGCTGGTATTTCATCGTGAGTAGCGCGGTGGCGACGACGATGCCGACGCCGTCGATGGTCCAGACCGTCTCGCGCAGCACGTCGCTGGCAACGAAAGTGCCCGCAAGGCCAAAGGCGCCTCCGATGGCGAGGCCAATCGCGGCGACAAGATCGAGAGTGGAGCGCATGTGATGTCTCCCCAAGCCTGGGAAGGATACGCTAGCGTGCGGAGTTGTTGAAGAGTGAGATCAATTGCAGCAAGATAGCAAATGATCGACGGACCTGTTCCGGCGAGGGCCAAGCCTCAATTCGGATCTTAGGCAAATGGATTTAGGTTCGTCCGCCTGCCTTCTCATATGCGTTTGTTAACTGACGAGCCAACATACCTGATAGCAACTCTTCCATCTGAGAAAGGTCTATCCGACCGTCTTTAAAAGCTGCATCTGCGGCATCCAATGCGTCAAAATAAGGGTTCCTATTTTCTACAATTTGTTCCGGAATGGTTGGTGTCCCCGGAAAAACACTTTCAGCCTTTATGCACAAAACGACATAAGACAGTATGCGTGACGTTCGACCGTTTCCGTCGGCAAAAGGGTGAACCCAATTGAGCCTCCACATAATGTAAGCGGCTAAGTGTATGGCTGTTGCTGCCTGCCAGTTCGCATTGACGTAATCGCAAAGTTCCTCGATTAACTCTGGGACAAGGTGAGCATCCGCCGGCTTGTGCTTACTCCCAACTATCTCTACACCCGCGGGGCGAAAATTGCCTGCGTATGCACTTATTCCTGCTAATGCCTCCCGTTGCAGGGCGAGGATCAAAGACGGCCGAAGCTTAAAGCTGCCGCGCTCCAGGGCTTGATGAACCGTTTGGATGCCATAGTCATATTGCCTGAGGCCATTCCTGGCCTCCGCCTCTGCTTTCAACTGCGGGTCTGATATCAACTCCGCTTCGAATGCTTTGCTATGACGTTGGGTCGAGTCAGCCACCACCAACAACCTGCAAACTTACCTAAGACTTCACGGTTTTGTCCAAAATCTCGGCTTGCCTATCCACCATTTCCCGAGTTATTCTATCGTTTTCGAACTTTGTGTTTCCATAGGCAAAGCTTCGCCGTTGTTGTTCCTTTTCGATTTTTGATTGGTCGAGCGTCTTAGTAGCCTCAATAAGCTTTTTCAGGGCCTCAGTCATAATTACCTCCTGCGTTCGTCGTCCGCTTCGCAAACGCAAATCAACCATAGCAAGCATGCGCGAAGCTCGCCTGATTTGCCAATGAATTGTTATGAGCGTCGCGTATCGCTGCGATCAGGCTCCGAAACTCGGTTCTGCGCTTTTAAGCGATAGCCCGGCAATCATTCCGAGAAAGTAGCGGCTCACCGAGCGGAACATACCAGGAACCGGTAATCCCCTCAATCCCCCATCTTCAGCGCCTGGATGAACGCCTCCTGCGGGATATCCACCTTGCCGAACTGGCGCATGCGCTTCTTGCCCTCTTTCTGCTTGTCGAGCAGCTTGCGCTTGCGGGTCACGTCGCCGCCATAGCATTTGGCGGTGACGTCCTTGCGCAGCGCCGAGATGGTCTCGCGGGCGATGACCTTGCCGCCGATGGCCGCCTGGATCGGGATCTTGAACAGATGGTGCGGGATCAGCTCCTTCAGCTTCTCGCACATGGCGCGGCCGCGCTTTTCCGCCGCGGTGCGGTGCACCAGCATGGACAAAGCGTCGACCGGCTCCTCGTTGACCAGGATCGACATCTTCACCAGGTCGCCCTCGCGATAGTCGGTCAGGTGATAGTCGAAAGAGGCGTAGCCCTTGGAGATCGACTTCAGCCGGTCGTAGAAATCGAACACCACCTCGTTGAGCGGCAGGTCGTAGGTGAGCATGGCGCGTTTGCCGACATAGGAAAGGTCGGCCTGGATGCCGCGCCTGTCCTGGCAGAGTTTCAGGATGCCGCCGAGATAATCGTCGGGGGTGAGGATGGTGGCGCGGATCCACGGCTCCTCGATCGAGGCGATCTTGACCACGTCGGGCATGTCGGCCGGGTTGTGCAGTTCCTTCACCGAGCCGTCATTGAGGTTCAGGCGGTAGACGACGCTGGGCGCCGTGGCGATGAGGTCGAGGTTGAACTCGCGCTCCAGCCGCTCCTGGATGATCTCCAGATGCAGCAGGCCCAGGAAGCCGCAGCGATAGCCGAAGCCGAGCGCTGCGCTGGTTTCCATCTCGTATGAGAAGCTGGCATCGTTGAGGCGCAATTTGCCGACGGCGGCGCGCAGATCCTCAAAATCGGCGGCGTCGACGGGGAATAGGCCGCAGAACACCACCGGCTGCGCCGGCTTGAAGCCGGGCAGCGCCTTTTGCGTCGGGCGGCGATCCTCGGTGATGGTGTCGCCGACGCGGGTGTCGGCAACTTCCTTGATCGAGCCGGTGAAGAAGCCGAACTCGCCGGGGCCGAGCTCGTCGACATTGACGCGGGCCGGCTTGAAGACGCCCGTCCTCTCGACGAGATATTTCGCGCCGGTGCCCATCATGCGGATGGTCTGGCCCTTCTTCATCACGCCGTCGATGACGCGCACCAGAACGATGACGCCGAGATAGGCGTCATACCAACTGTCGACCAGCATGGCCTTGAGCGGCGCCGCGATGTCGCCCTCGCGCGGCGGCGGCAGCTGGTGGACGATCGCCTCCAGCACGTCGGGCACGCCCAGCCCGGTCTTGGCCGAGATCAGCACGGCGTTGGAGGCATCAAGGCCGATCACCTCCTCCACCTGCTCGCGGATGCGCTCGGGCTCGGCCGCCGGCAGGTCAACCTTGTTCAGCACCACGACGATCTCGTGGTTGTTGTCGATGGCCTGGTAGACATTGGCCAAAGTCTGCGCCTCGACGCCCTGGGAGGCGTCGACCACCAGCAGCGAGCCCTCGCAGGCGGCCAAGGAGCGCGACACCTCATAGGCGAAGTCGACATGTCCGGGCGTGTCGATGAGGTTCAGCACATAGTCCTCGCCGTTTTTGGCGCGGTAGTTCAGCCGAACGGTCTGGGCCTTGATGGTGATGCCGCGCTCGCGCTCGATATCCATCGAGTCCAGCACCTGCTCCTTCATATCGCGCTCCTCCAGCGTGCCGGTGAGCTGGATCAGCCGGTCGGCAAGCGTGGATTTGCCATGGTCGATATGGGCGACGATGGAGAAATTGCGGATGTGGTCGAGGGGCGTCGTCATGCGGCGGGCTTTAGCAGGGGCGGGGTTGAGGGGCAAGCGGAACGCCCTTTTCCCCTTCTCCCCTTGTGGGAGAAGGTGGATCGGCGCGCAGCGCCGAGACGGATGAGGGGTGTTGGACGGAACTCAGCGGCCAGCTAGTCTGGCGCAATGCCGCACCAGCCCGTCACCCCAAGCCAAACGCAGCTTTGCCCGGACGCTCCGCCGTGAGATGACGGAGGCTGAGCACAAGCTGTGGCAGGAATTGCGCGACCGCAGGCTCGATCGGATCAAGTTTCGCCGGCAGGTGCCCATTGGAAAATACGTCGCCGATTTCGCTTGTCTCGAGGCGCGACTCATCGTCGAGCTGGATGGTAGCCAGCACGGACTCGGAATCGGATTTGGCCCGCGGAGCTGAATTGAACGCGAGAGGATTTCGGATCCTGCGCTTTTGGAATGATGATGTGCTGAAGGATCTGGACGGCGTCTGCGATACGATCATCGCCTATGTGAAGGACACTAGCCTGCAGCCCTGGCGGTGAGCGGGTGGAGGTCTCACTCCGCTGGAGCACCCCTCATCCGTCTCGGCGCTGCGCGCCGATCCACCTTCTCCCCGTAAACGGGGCGAAGAGAAGCAATCACAAACCGGTGAAGCTGTAACGAATCTCTCGACCACGACGAATTGAAGCATGACCCCGCAACGGAGACTGCTTCCCATGACCGGATCGACAACAAGGATGGCCCTGCTCGCCGGCGCGATGCTCGCGGCCACGATGGGCGCGGCGACCGCGCAGCCGCTCACCGTGGTCGAGCTGTTCACCAGCCAGGGCTGCTCATCCTGCCCGCCGGCCAACGCCAACCTGATCAAGGTCAAGGACCAGCCGGGCGTGCTGGCGCTGTCGTTCAACGTCACCTATTGGGACTATCTCGGCTGGAAGGACACGTTCGGCCGCAAGGAATTCACGGAACGCCAGGTGACCTACGAGCCGTCGCTCGGCCGTGACGGGCCGTTCACGCCGCAAGTGGTGGTGAACGGCAGAAGCGACGGCGTGGGCGCCGCGCCGGGCGAGATCCAGAGCCTGATCGCCCGAAGTCAGACCAGCAAGGGCGGTCGCACGCAGGGGCCGGAGCTTTCGCTTGGGCAGGGCAAGGTCAGCATCGGCGCCGGCAAGGCGCCGGGCGGCGGCGCCGACATCTGGCTGGTGCGCTACACGAGAGGCGTCGTCGAGGTGCCGGTGGCGCGCGGCGAGAACACCGGCCGCACGCTGCCGCACGCCAATGTCGTTCATGCGCTGACCAAGCTCGGCAGCTGGAACGGCACGGCGACGACGCTGCCGCTGCCGGCAGCCGCCGGCGGCTTGAGCACCGCGGTGCTGGTGCAGGCGCCGCGCGGCGGACCGATCCTGGCCGCGGCCGCCAACTGATTTTCCTTCTCTTCGCGCGGGGCCGCATGCGCGGCAACGCTTCACCAGGGCCCGCATGCACGCGCCAAAACCCAAGGAGTACGACCCATGTCCAAGTTCCTCACGCTGCCGGCGCTGGCCTTCGCGCTTTCCGCGTCCGTCTTCGTCGCCGGCGCCCGCGCCGACGACACGGCCAATGCGATGAAGCCCGCCAACGCGATGGCGACCGACGCCATGAAGCCGGCGACGGACGCCATGAAACCCGCCGATGCCATGAAGCCTGATGCGATGAGCACCGAAGCGATGAAGCCCGCGACGGATGCGATGAAGCCGGCGGATGCGATGAAGCCTGCGACGGATGCCATGAAGCCAGCGGACACCACCGCCCAGTAAGGTAAGCTTGCGATCCGCTTGCGTCGCCGGCCTGCGAGGCAATCGCACAGGGCAGCGCAGCCCCCGCTCCGTCTCGGCGCTGCGCGCCGATCCACCTCGCCCCCGCTTTGCGGGGGCGAGGAAACGCCAATCGCGGAGGACGCGGCCTTTGTACGCCTGGGTTCCTCGCCCCCGCCAGAGGCGGGGGAGAGGTGGCTCGGCGAAGCCGAGACGGAGAGGGGGAGCGCCCTCGGCCATTGGCCGCACGGCAAAGTGAGAACCGCTTCGCGGTTTCGATCGTATATAATGAAGCAACAACAGGAGATCAGGACATGAACGGCATAAAGGCAAAGGCCGCGCGGCGATCGCCATTCTTCGCCCGCAGCGCGTTGGCAGTGCTCGGCCTTGCGGCCGTGGCGGCAGCGGCTCTGTGGCAGACACCGGCCCGCTCGGCCGAGGACGCGGTGGTGATCCCGCCGCCGGCTCTGGACGAGAAAGCGGCAAGCGGCACCGAGAAGGCGATCTTCGCCGGCGGCTGCTTCTGGGGCGTGCAGGGCGTGTTCCAGCACGTCAAGGGCGTCAGCAAGGCGGTGTCCGGCTATACCGGCGGCAGCGCCGAAAACGCCGTCTATGAAGTCGTCGGCACCGGCCGCACCGGCCACGCCGAATCCGTCGAGATCACCTACGACCCGTCGAAGGTCACCTACGGCCAGCTGCTGCAGGTCTATTTCTCGGTCGCGCATAATCCGACGCAGTTGAACTACCAAGGGCCGGACCAGGGCACGCAATACCGCTCGACGATCTTCGCCGAGAACGACGAGCAGAAGAAGGTCGCCGAGAGCTATATCGCCCAGCTCGACAAGGCCAAGGTGTTCGGCAAGCCGATCGTCACCACGCTCGAAACCGGCAAGACCTTCTATCCGGCCGAGGATTACCATCAGGACTTCCTGACGCTGAACCCGACCTATCCCTATATCGTCTACAACGACCTGCCCAAGATCGAGAATTTGAAGGCGCTGTTCCCCAAGCTTTACAGCGAGAAGCCGGTGCTGGTGCTGGCCTCCAGCAAGAGCTGAGCGACACCCGCTCGTCGTCATCCACGGGCGGAGCAAGGAGCGCAGCGACGCGCGCAGACCCGAGGATCCATTCCGGGACGTATGAGCGCCGCTACGGTACAGAATTCTGCTCCGCTGCAGCCTTCATAAGGTCACGGAATGGATTCCAGGGTCTGCGCGACGCCGCCTCGCGGCTGCTCCGCCCTGGAATGACGAAGCTGGGATTTTTCGACTGTCAGGTATGTCCGCGGTCGGCAGGCGGCATGCCTTGGCGATTGGTCGAAACGCTCATCGCGATCGTCATCCACGGGCGGAGCAAGGAGCGCAGCGACGCGCGCAGACCCGAGGATCCATTCCGTGACTTCCGAGCGCCGCTCACGGTGCCGAATTCTGCCCGGCTGCATCCTTCGATCAAGGTCGCGGCACGGATTCCAGGGTCTGCGCGGCGCCGCCTCGCGGCTGCTCTGCCCTGGGATGACGAGGCTGGGGTATGTGTCCGCGTTGGGGTGGCATGCCTTGGCGATTGGCCGCAACGCCCATCGCGATCGTCATCCACGGGCGGAGCAAGGAGCGCAGCGACGCGCGCAGACCCGAGGATCCATTCCGTGACGTCCGAGCGCCGCAACGCTGCAGAATTCTGCCCGGCTACATCCTTCGATCAAGGTCCACGGCACGGATTCCAGGGACTGCGCGACGCCGCTTCGCGGCTGCTCCGCCCTGGAATGACGAGGCTGGCTCCGGATGGTAGCAAAACCATCGCCCTTTGTTTTGCTGGCAAACAGAACACAATGTGAAGCAGTTCATAGAATTATACTTGACGCTGCAAAACATTGACATCCGATCTTCTGCCGCCACATAATCATCGCCGTCACTCTTTCGAAAAATCTGTTTCAGCTGATCCGGAGCGCTGCTTCCGGGGCGGATTCTTGTTGGCTGCATTGTTGGGCCGGGCATGCCGGCCGCGCTTCGGGAACGACGACGATGGGGAGGAACGACAGATGGCCATCGACATAAAAGTCTCCGTCTACACCAATGGCGACGACGCCTTCGTCGCCTGGGCACCGAGCGACTTCATCGCCGGGTGCCGGGGTTTTCTGCTCGAGCGCGGCCGCAAGGCCGGCGCGAGCGAGAGGATCGAGCCGGTGGAGAACCGCGTCGGCTTCACCAAGGACAAGCCGAAATCGGGCGACCACAGGCCGTCGGATGTCTGGCCGTTCCAGCGCTTCAACTGGACCGACCATGCGGCCGATGTCGGCAATGTCGTGCGCTACCGGGTGACCGCGATGATGAGCGCCGGACCCGGCAAGCCGCTGACCAAGGGGGTGTCGAGCGACTGGACGGACTGGGCGACGCTCGCCACCGACGCCGGCGGCGGCTTTTCCTGCTACTTCAACCGCGGCCTGGTGCTGTCGCAATTCGTCGCCCGCTACATGGCCAAGAACAAGCTGTCGCCCGCGGCCTTCAAGAAGAGCCTGCAGACCAATGGCGACGCAAAATTCCGCGCTTTCCTCGAAGGCGATCTCGGGCTGCGCATGGTCGGGCTGACGCAGGTCGCCGGCGACGAGCTGCATGCCGCGCTCTACGAGCTCGGCGACGCGACGCTGGAGACGGCGCTGATCGGGCTCGGGCCGCGGCTCCATCTCATCCTCGCCAACGGCTCCGACAAAAGCGGCGACGGCAACAAGGAGGCGCGCAAGAACCTCAACGACCACGGCATCGCGACCATCGACCGGATGCTGAAATCGAAAGGCCTCGGCCACAACAAATTCGTCGTCGCGTCCAAGGACGGCGAGCCGAAGATGGCGTGGACCGGCAGCACCAACTGGAGCACGACCGGCCTGTGCACGCAGGTCAACAACGGCTTGCTGATCGAGGACGCGGCGGTCGCGGCGCATTTCCGCAAGCATTGGGACCTGTTGAAGGACGCCTCGCCGCCCAAGACCGACCCGGCCAATTTCACGCCGGCGCTGATGGCGGACAACGACGCGCCCAAGACTTTCACGGTCGGGACCGCCAAGACGACGGTGTGGTTCACCCGCACCTCGGATGGCGCCGACATGGCGGCGCTGCGCGACGTCATCGCCTCGGCCAAACAGGCGGTGCTGTTCTTGATGTTCACGCCGGGCAAGCAGGGGCTGCACACGCTGGCCGGCCAGCGTGCCAGGGAAAAGGGCATGTATGTGCGCGGTGTGGTCTCGACGCTGAGCGCGGAGGAGGGCGGCACCGATCAGAACTTCCTCGACATCGACCTGGTGAGCAGCGACCGGAAATTCACGCCCGACCGCTATGCGGTGGCGCAGCCGCAGGGCCTCGACGCGCCGCTCGGGCCGTGGATCGCCGAGGTCAACCGGCGGAGCTTCCTGTCGCAGATCGGCCACGCCATCGTGCACTCGAAGATCCTGGTGACCGACCCGCATTCGAACGACTGCGTGGTGGTGACCGGCAGCCATAATTTCTCGGCGCCGGCGAGCGAGAAGAACGACGAGAACCTGGTGATCGTGCGCGGCCACAGGAAGCTTGCCGCCGCCTATGCCACCTATGCGATGTCGGTCTACAGCCATTACCGCTACCGCTCCTACATCCGCGAGATGCGGGCCCAAGGCAGGACGCCGTGGAGCTATCTCGACGACGACGACCAGTGGCTGAAGACCGAGCTCAGGACCAAGGCGCAGGAGATCGCGTTCTGGACGCAGACCTGATTTCCTTCTCCCCGTTCCACGGGCAGAAGGTGTCACGAAGTGACGGATGAGGGGCAGCGCCGGCATCTGCGGCTAACCGCCGACCCATAACTGCCTGACAGGTCAGCGCCGCCCCTCATTGCCCTGCCGGCATTTCTCCTGGCGCGACTGATCGGCCCGAGGCTTGATTGCCAAGTGGTTCCCCCAATCCGTCGCTGCTTCGCAGCGCCACCTTTCCCCCTCCGGAGGGAAAGGAAGGGAGCGTTGCTGGAGGGGCGTTGACGGCAAAAAGCTTGGCGCCCTTCCTCTACCCCGTCGATCGGGGGAGAGGTGGCTCGGCGAAGCCGAGACGGAGTGGGGGTTCGACCAGCGCTACATAAGACAATGCATGCGCCAAGCTGCCATGCACGCTATCGCCAAAGGCCAGCCGCTCGGAAATGTGTGCATGCCGTGGCGTAAATGGGGAGAAAGAATCTGTCGTGGGCGGCGGCGCTCCAGTCGCCGCGGCCGGTATACCTGGTCTGGCAAGGGCCGCCAATTGGGCGCTCCCTGTCCAGAACTGTCAGCAGCAGCGGCGATTGACAGTTGCACCCGGCGGCATCCGACCTATATGAGATCACCTTTTCCAGCCGGCCGTATTTCAGCATGTCATCCATCATCTCGATCTCCGGTGTCACGAAAACCTATGCCACCGGCTTCAAGGCGCTGAAGGAAATCAATCTCGATATCGAGCGCGGCGAGATCTTCGCGCTGCTGGGGCCGAACGGCGCCGGCAAGACGACGCTGATCTCGATCGTCTGCGGTATCGTCAACCGCTCGTCGGGCACTGTCACGGTGGACGGCCACGACATCGGCCGCGACTACCGCGCCGCGCGCAGCCTGATCGGGCTGGTGCCGCAGGAGCTCACCATCGACGCCTTCGAGACGGTCTGGGCCACGGTGAACTACAGCCGCGGCCTGTTCGGCAAGGCGCCCAACGCGGCCTTCGTCGAGAAAGTGCTGCGCGACCTCTCGCTGTGGGACAAGAAGGATTCCAAAGCGATCACCCTGTCGGGCGGCATGAAGCGCCGGCTGATGATCGCCAAGGCGCTGTCGCACGAGCCGCGCGTGCTGTTCCTCGACGAGCCGACGGCCGGTGTCGATGTCGAATTGCGCCAGGACATGTGGGCGATGGTGCGGCGCCTGCGCGAGGACGGCGTCACCATCATCCTCACCACGCATTACATCGAAGAGGCCGAAGCGATGGCCGACCGCGTCGGCGTCATCAACAAGGGCGAGATCATCCTGGTCGAAGGCAAGGCCGAGCTGATGCGCAAGCTCGGCCGCAAGCAGATGAATCTGGAGCTGCGCGCGCCGCTTGCCGCCGTTCCGGACGGGCTTTCGCACTATTCACTGGAGCTGTCGGACGACGGCAACCAGCTCACCTACACCTATGACAACCAGAGTGACCGTCCGGGCGTCGCCTCGCTGATCCGCGACCTCGAGGCGGCCGGCGTCCAGTTCCGCGACCTCGACACCAAGAACAGCTCGCTCGAAGAGATCTTCGTCAATCTTCTGAGGCAAGAGCCATGAACCTGCGCGCGGTATGGGCGATCTACCGGGTGGAGATTGCGCGCGCCTTCCGCACGGTGCTGCAGAGCATCATCTCGCCGGTCATCTCGACATCGCTCTATTTCGTCGTCTTCGGCTCGGCCATCGGCTCACGCATCACCGAGATCGACGGCATCGCCTACGGCGCCTTCATCGTGCCCGGCCTGATGATGCTGTCGCTGTTGACGCAGTCGATCTCCAACGCCTCCTTCGCCATCTATTTCCCGAAATTCGTCGGCTCGATCTACGAGCTTTTGTCGGCGCCGGTCTCTTATCTGGAGATCATCATCGCCTATGTCGGGGGTGCTGCGACCAAGTCGGTCATGCTCGGCCTGATCATCCTGGCCACCGCGGCGCTGTTCGTGCCGCTCAGGATCGAGCATCCCTTCTGGATGGTTGCCTTCCTGGTGCTGACGGCGGTGACCTTCAGCCTGTTCGGCTTCATCATCGGCATCTGGGCAAAGACCTTCGAGCAGCTGCAGCTGGTGCCGCTCTTGATCGTCACGCCGCTCACCTTCCTCGGCGGCAGCTTCTATTCGATCCACATGCTGCCCGGCATCTGGAAGACGATCACGCTGTTCAATCCGGTCGTCTACCTGATCAGCGGGTTCCGCTGGAGTTTTTATGGCAAGGCCGACGTCTCGGTCGGCGTCAGCCTCGGCATGACGGTGATGTTCCTGGCCATCTGCATCGCGATCGTCGCGTGGATATTTAAAACCGGCTACCGGTTGAGAAACTGACGGAGTTCCTCTCCCCATGGCTACGCTATGCACATATTCCGAGCAGCTGGCCTTTGGCGATAGCGTGCACGGCAGCTTGGCGCAAGCATTGTCCAACGTAGCGCTGGTCGACCCCCACTCCGTCTCGGCTTCGCCGAGCCACCTCTCCCCCGATCGACGGGGGAGAGGAAAGGCGCCAAGCTTTTTGCCGTCGACGCTCGTCTAGCAAGGCTCCCTTCCTTTCCCTCCGGAGGGGGGAAAGGTGGCGCTGCGAAGCAGCGACGGATTGGGGGAACCACGTGGCAATCAAGTTTCGGCCTCACCAGTCACTCACAGAAGATGTGTGCATAGGGTAGACGAAGTGGGGAGAGGAAAGAACCTGCTCTAAACCGCCTTGATCAGCCGCAGCAGGCCCAGCATTTCCACGAAGGTCCCTTTGCGGAACGCGATATAGGTCGGCTCCTCGACGCCGTGGAAGCGGCGCTTGAAGGCCGCCTGGCCCTGCAGGTTGAAGCGCGAGCGGTTGACCCAGGGCGAGTTATAGGCGCGCTGGAAGGTGCCGCGCCAGAAGCTCGATTCGGCAAAGCCGCTGGGCTCGATATCGAGCAGCGGCGAGAGGCCGAGCGTCACCTGTGAGACGCCCTCCTCGCGAAAGCGGTCGACGGCGAATTTGGTCAGGCCGATCTCGGCATGTGGCGTCGCATCGACCTGTTTGCGCTTGAAGGAGGTGGTGTAGCCGATGACCTTGCCGTCGCGAAACAACGGATCGAAGTCGAGGATGGCGAGAAGCCGGCCTTCAGGTCCGTGCAGGAGGAAGCGGCGCATGTCGGCGCCGATCTCTTCGGAAAAACGACGGTTGAGGAAACCCATTTCCCAGCGCTTGATGATGCGCTCTTTGCGCCAGTCGGCGGAAAGCTGCTTGATCTCGTCCTGCAGCCCGTCGCCCTTGTCCTCGGTGAGGGTAAAACCCTTCTTCGTCAGCCAGCGCTCGGAATAGCGCACGGTCTCGTTGCGCTTGCCGGAAAAATTATGCGCAGGCAGCGGCAGCCTGGTGTCGATGCCGAGGCGATTGACCTGGTAGCCGAGGCCGGCGAGCACCTTGGCCGTGTCGGCGCCGACCTGGACGAACCAGGGGCTGCCTGCGGCCTCGACGAAGCGCTTGATATAGGCCGGACGGTCGGCCGGGTCCGCCACCGGATCGCCAAGCGCGAAATGATGGCTCATCTTGGTGCCGAAGGCGATGTAGCCGTCGCCATCGCTGAAATAGGACAGTTTCTGCTGCACGGCCGTCGAATAGGCGAGCGAGAAATCGCCGTAACGGCGCACCAGCGCCAGGCGTTCGTCGTCCGTCAGCTCGCGCCGCGGGACCTTGGGCGCCACGGCATCGAGAAGCCTGTCGAAATAGATGCGCAGGGGCGCCATGAGCTCCGCGTGCCAAGAATGGATGACCTGCCGCCCTCAGGTCGCGAATCGCCGGCGCGGCCGATTGCGGCCACGTCGCGCCAGCGCGATATAGGATGCAATTGGCGGCGAATGAAGAGCAAATGTCCCAAAGGGTCCGCTATGGCCCGTCGGCCGCAGAGCGGCAGCGTAGGGTTGAAGCCGCCCCAGCATCGTCATTCTATGGTGGAGCAAAACGAGGCGACGCGGGGCAGACGATAGAATCCATGCTCGTGACTTGGAAGCGCCGCCACGGCGCAGAATTCTGTTCCGTTGCACGCCCTGGGGAAGGTAACGGCAAGGATACCAGGGTCTTCGCGACGGAGCTTCTCTCCTGTTTCGCCCTGCGATTGACGACGTCGGGGAGGCTTGCGCCCAATCCCCGACGTCCGCGACTCAAAGCTGCAACCTCAGCGCGTCACACCGCGATCTTGCCGCCGCCCTGCTTCGTGATCGCAACGACGGACGGCCGCACCGGCATGTCCGGCTTGAAGTCCGGCCAGCGGGTCGACGGATCCTCGTAATAGGACGGGCGGCCGAACCCTTCCCAGTCCTCGCCGCCGTCGCCCGGGTGCTGGACGGCGACGAAAGCTGTCTGGTCATCCGGCGCGAATAGCGGGCCGCACATTTCGGCGCCGATCGGCACGCGGAAGAACAGTTTCGACGTTGCCCGCGCGGCACCCTCGGTATCGACCGCCCAGAGACCGTCGGTGCGGCCAGTGGCCTTCGGGCCCTGGCCGTCAGTGGCGACCCACAGGCGCCCGGCGGAATCGACGGCGCAATTGTCCGGCATGCCGAACCAGCCATGGGCGGTGGTCGCGGTCGAGAAAGTGGCGCCGACATCGGCAACGGACGGATCGCCGCATTTCAACAGCACTTCCCATTTGCCCTTGGTGGCGGCGAAGTCGCCGCCATCCTCGACGATCTCGATGATGTGGCCGAAAGCGTTCTCGGCGCGCGGATTGGCGGCGTCGACCTGCTCGGCCTTGCGCTTGGAATTGTTGGTCAGCATGACATAGACCTTGCCGTTGCCGGCATTGGGCTGGATATCCTCCGGCCGGTCCATCTTGGTGGCGCCGAGCAGGTCGGCGGCGCGCCGCGTCTCGATCAAAACGTCGGCCTGGGAAGCAAAGCCGTTCTCCGCCGTCAGCGGGCCTTGACCGAAAACGATCGGCATCCATTCGACCGAGCCGTCCTCGGCGAATTTGGCCACATGCAACGTGCCGTCATCGAGCAGGTCCAAGTTGGCGGCGCGGTCATTGGGGTTGAACGTGCCCTTGGTGACGAATTTGTAGACATAGTCGAAGCGCTCGTCGTCGCCGAGATAGAAGACGACGCGGCCGTCCTTGGCGACGATCGACTCGGCGCCCTCATGCTTGAAGCGCCCCATGGCGGTGCGCTTCTTCGGGGTCGAGTTCGGATCGCTGACGTCGACCTCGACGATCCAGCCGAAGCGATTGGGCTCGTTCGGCTCCTTGGCAAGATTGAAGCGGTCGTAATGCGCGCCCCACTCATAAGCGCCTTCGGGGATGCCGAGGCGCTTGTAATTGGCGGCTTCCTTGTGGCCCTCCGGCAATTCGCCCGAGAAATAGCCGTGGATGTTCTCCTCGGCCATCACATAGGTGCCCCATGGCGTGACGCCGCCGGCGCAATTGTTGAGCGTGCCGAAGACCTTGGTGCCGGACGGATCGGCATTGGTCTTGACGCGGTCATGACCGGCGACCGGCCCGGCGAGCGCCATCTCGGTTGTCGACATGATGCGGCGGTTGAGCTTGCCGTCGCGCACCACTTGCCATTTGCCGCCTTGCTTGCGGATCTCGACGATGGTGCCGCCATGCGCGGCCATCTCGACATCGACCTGCTCCTTCGAGAGCGGCGCCACCTCGGCCTTCTTCTTGCCGTCCTTCTCGACGACTGACACGATGCCGGGGAACATCAGATGCGGATTGGTGTATTCGTGGTTGACGACCAAAAGGCCGTGCTCGGCCGAGCCGTCGATCGGAATATAGCCGACATAGTCGTTGTTGTAGCCGAACTGTCTTGCCTGGGCTTCGGCCGACTGCTTCAGCGGATCGAAGTCAGGTGAATCGGCAAACAGCGGATCGCCCCAGCGCAACAGCACGTCGGCGTCATAGCCGGGCGCGACATGGTGCTTGTCGTCGATGCCGGCTTCGAGCTCGTCGAACTTGAAGGCCGAAGCCTCAGCGGCGCGCGCCTCGTCGGCCGCAATCAGCGCCAGCGGGCTGACGGTGGCGGCGATGGCCGACACGGCCAGCGACCCCATGAGAAAGCCGCGGCGCGAGGAACGCGCGGCGATGATCTCGCCCATGGTGCGGTTGTCGGTCGGGTTCACCGGCGGGCCGTCATTTTCCTCGAGCTGGCTGGTCCGAAAACGGGTCTCAGGGGTCACGGTCATGAGTTTGTCCTCTGGCTTCTGAGTGGCTGGGGATTTTGACCTTTCGACCCCTAAAGCGCGCCGATCACATTTTCGTGACACTGCCGTGATAGAACCGCAATAGTTGTTTGCCGGCTCGCGGCGGCTTTTGCGACACCCGGCTTCAGTCCCTTGAGCGCCTGCGCTTGGCTGTGGTCAGCTTGACGACATCGCCCGCTTCGGAAACAAGGGCTTACCGGCGTGGCGACGGCGCTTGAAAAAGGGGATGGCGGGTGAGTTTCTGGGGACTGGCGCAGCTCGGCATTTCGACCGTGATATTCCTGCTGGCGGCGATGGCGGCCAAGCAATGGGGGCTGGCGCCGAGCTTGGCCAAGCTGCTTTTGACGCTGGCGCTCTACTCGGCCGGCAATCTGATCATGCTGAGGCTGGTGCGGGAATTCGGCATGTCGGTGTCGTTCAGCCTATCGGCGGTGATCCAGCTTGTCGCGGTCAATGTCGTGGCGATCGCCTTCTTCGGCGAACGGCTCAATGCCTTGCAGGCGATCGGCATGGTGCTGGCGATCGCCGCGGTCGCGCTGATCACGCTCGGGCCCTATATCCAGCGGCTGTAGCTGGACCCGAGGGCCCGAATGAAATCGACCGCCAACGCGCTCCTCAACAGGTTGGAATTCCCGGTGCTGCTGGCCGGGCTGGTGATTGCCGGCGGGCTATGGGGCCTGGTGGAACTCATGGAGGTGGCGCGCGCCACGACCCCGCACGCCTTCGACACGGAAATCCTGCTCGCCTTCCGCCATGCCGGGCAGCCGGACAGTCCGATCGGCCCGCTTTGGCTGGAGGGCGCGGTGCGCGATGTCACCGCGCTGGGCAGCACCGCTGTGCTGGTGCTGATCACGACGGCGACGATCGCCTATCTGCTCCTGATCCGCAGGCCCTCGACAGCCCTGTTCATGTTCGCGGCCGTCGCCGGCGGGCAAGCGCTCTCCAGCCTGCTCAAGCTCGAGGTCGACCGGCCGCGGCCCGATCTCGTCTCGCATCTCGTCACCGAGACCTCGCTCTCATTCCCCAGTGGGCATGCCATGCTGTCGGCCGTGACCTATCTGACGCTAGGCTCGCTGGCGGCCCGCTTCCTGCCGGACCGGACGACCAAGGTCTTCGTGCTCGGCTTTGCTGTGCTCACCACCGTGCTGGTCGGCGCCAGCCGCGTCTATCTCGGCGTGCATTGGCCGTCCGATGTGCTTGCCGGCTGGTGCGCAGGTTTTGCCTGGGCCATGCTGTGCTGGCTTGCGGCGCGGCTGCTGCAGCGACGCAAGGTCGTTAAGGATAGCGAATAACCGATGTCTCATCTACATTAAATGACGCTTGAAACATCACTATGCTTGTATTATCCATTGATATCGCAGACTCAGACAAAGGTTCTGGCCGATGATCACTGCTGCGCAGATGCGCGCCGCAAGGGCGTTGGCCGGTATCGACCAGCGAACGCTTGCCGAGCGCGCCGGCGTTTCGCTTCCGACGATACAGCGTATGGAAGCGAGCGAGGGCGTCGTGCGAGGCGTCGTCGACACGCTGATGAAGGTCATCCATGCCCTCGATGAGGTCGGGGTGGAATTGATCGGCGAGAACCAGACCAGCGAACGCGGCGGCAGGGGCGTGCGCCTCAAGGCCACCGTGGCGCAGAACCCGCAGGGCTGAGCCGCAACCGCATCCGCCTCGGGAACCGTTACCGGTTTTCGGGCAGCGATGCGGCGTCGCAACGGTTTATCGCGACGGCGACCGCCGACATCCAGCCGACGATCCCGCCGCCCTGTGGAGCGGAAGCAGTTCATGGATCAGGCGCGGCGGGCAATTCACCACCAAGCACGGCCGACCTTCGCCGAGCTGTTCACACCAAAGCTGGTGACGGTGCTGCGCGAGGGCTACCACCTCAAGCAGCTGAGGGCGGATGTGATCGCCGGCCTGACAGTCGCCATCGTGGCGTTGCCGCTGTCGATGGCGATCGCGATCGCCTCGCATGTGGAGCCCGAGCGCGGACTGTTTACGGCGATCATCGGCGGTTTCATCGTCGGCGCGCTCGGCGGCAGCCGTTTCCAGATCGGCGGGCCCGCCGGCGCCTTCATCGTGGTCGTGGCCTCGACGGTCGACCGGCACGGTGTCGACGGGCTGATCCTGGCAATGCTCATAGCCGGCGTCTTCCTGCTCGCGGCCGGCTATCTGAGGCTCGGCGCCTATGTGAAGTTCATTCCGTATCCGGTGACGGTGGGTTTCACCGCGGGCATCGCCGTCATCATCCTGTCCAGCCAGTTGCACGACCTGTTCGGCCTGACGCTGCCGGGCAAGGAGCCAGGCGACCTGCTGCCGCGGCTTATCGCGCTCGGCAAGGCGGCCCGAACGGCAAACCCGGCGGCCATTGCGCTCGCCGCGCTGACGATAGGGATCATCGTGGCCATGAAGCGCTGGCGCCCTTCGTGGCCGGGCCTCCTGATCGCGGTGGCGGCGGCCTCGCTGGCGACGACGCTTCTCGGTCTTCCCGTAGAGACGATCGGAACGCAATTCGGTGGCATTCCGCGGATGTTGCCGGATCCGGCTCTTCCGGCGCTGGATGCGCAGAAGCTCGTCTCCGTGGTGCCCGACGCAATTTCCTTCGCTCTGCTCGGAGCAATCGAATCGCTGCTTTCCGCCGTGGTCGCGGACGGTATGACCGGACGACGGCACCGCTCCAACTGCGAACTGGTGGCACAGGGCATCGCCAATATCGGCTCGGCGCTGTTCGGCGGGATCTGCGTGACTGGCCTGATCGCGCGCACGGCGACCAACATCCGCGCGGGCGCGCATGGACCGTTGTCGGGAATATTCCATTCCGCCTTCCTGCTGCTGTTCATGCTGGTGGCTGCGCCGCTTGCCAGCTACATCCCGCTGGCGGCGCTTGCCGGGGTGCTGGCCACGGTGGCCTGGAACATGGTGGAGAAGCCCGCCTTCCTGGCGCTGATCCGATCGTCCTGGGGCGACGCCCTGGTGCTTCTGGTCACCTTCGGACTTGTCATCTTCCGCGACCTCACCACCGGCATCGTGGTCGGCTTTGCGCTGGGCGCTCTGCTGTTCATCGGGCGGATGGCGCGTTCGGTCGAGGTGGAGGCACATGTCCCGCCGGTGACGGAGGACCGCGCCGACGCCGCAAATGGCGGGCGCGTTGCCTATGACCTCGCCGCCGCCACCGATCCGGATACCGTCATCTATCGCATATCGGGGGCGTTCTTCTTCGGCGCTGCGGCAACGATCGCGACCGTGCTGGACCGTATCGCCGACCAGCACAGGAACTTCATCCTCGATTGCTCGGCTGTGCCCTTCCTCGATTCGACCGCGGCAAACGTCATCGAAAGCACGGCGAACAACGCAAGGCGCGCCGGAGGACGCTTCATCATCGCGGGCGCCTCGTCGCAAGTCAGGCGCACCCTGATAAGCCATGGCGTCAAGCGGCCGCTGGTGACCTATGCAGCCTCGATCCGTGACGCGCGGGCGCAGCTGGGCGGAAAAGCGGAGACGGCGTAGGCGCCCTGCTCAAACGGTCGCTTCGATCGGCTCGGCAAGCTTGGGGCTGGCCCGTGCGGCGATCAGGCAGCCGGCGACGATGAGACATGCGCCCGCCAGCGTGGTCCAGGCCACCTTCTCGCCGAAGAAGAACCAGCCGAGCGCGATCGCCCAGATGAAGGCCGAGTATTCTGTCGGGATGAGATATTGCGCTTCGGCACGGGCGTAGGACCAACTCATCAGGAATTGCCCGGCGAGCGACAGCATCGCCACGCCTGCCAAGGGAAGCCAAAGTTCTCTCGGCAGCGCAACCGCAAGCCAAGGCGCCGCGCAACCCAGGATGATCCCGACGAAGATATTCTGGAACAGCATGATCTCGACCGGCTTGGCCAGAAGCGCCTGTCGCCGGGCGAGAATCAGATTGTAGCCGTAGAAGACCGTCGATACGAGCACGGCGACCGTGCCCAAAAGCGCATCCTGCGAATGGCCTGCCTGCCCGAACTGGCCGGCCAGTATGATCAAGACGCCCGCGATGCCGGCCAGCGACGCCCACACCGCCTGCCGCCTAATGCGCTCGCCCAGCAACAATGCGGCGAGGAAAAGCGCAAACAACGGCGCGACGAAGCTCAGGCCTATGGCCTCGGCGAGCGGCAGCCTGGCGAGGCCCCAGAAGAACGAGACTAGGACGATGCCGACAATGACGGCGCGCAGCGCATGCAGACCGAGCACCGGGAGGGTCGGTTTCGAGCGTGGCCCCGTCGACCAGGCCGCGCCCGCGACCACGGTCGCGACCATGCTGCGCCATAGCACCGTATTGTAGACGCCGACCGCGATGACCAGCGACTTCATCGCCGCATCCATGCCCGACAGCAGGAAGATCGCCAGCGCGCAGACGAGCACCGGGATCGTCGGTGAAACGGCGCCGTTCAGGCTGGATGTCTTCACGGCTTTGCTCACATGAGGGTTACCGCCGAATAGTCCGGAGCGGGTGGCGAAACCAGATGGCAGCCGCACCGACATGGCGGTCCAATATCGAGCGGCGAGGCGAAAAGCTCGCCTCATCGCTGAGTGCCGAGATGCGAAACGCTGTCCCGCCGGCGTTGCAATGCTCTCCGCCACGACATGCTTAATCCATTGACAGCGCCGCGACCTCGCCCTCGCCCATCAACGGCATATAGATGGTCGCATTACCGTCCGTGCCGATATCGGCGCTGCCCGGCTTGAACTGCGCTACCACCGTCGGCGCGCCGCCGGGCTTGTAGCTGTAGAGCGTGCCGGTCATGTAGGCGGTGGCGTAGATGGTGTCGCCAATGGCGATGACGCCGTCGAGATCGGCGAATTTTTGGGCCCCGGGCAGCGGCGTGATCTTCTTCGTGGCAAGGTCGACCGACAGCAGGCCGCCGGGCTCGGCGGTGCTGAAATCGGTCCTGTTGATGCCCTTGCCCCAGGACGCGGCGATCAGCCTGCCGCCATCGGCGAACACGCCATTCGGCGAGGCGAGCAGCGCATCCTTGACGAACAGCTCCGGCCTGTCGCCGTCGATGCGGTAGATCGTGTCGGCCAGCATGTCGCTGACATAGACCTTGCCGGCACTGTCGGCGGTCATGTCGTTGAGAAAAACGGCGCCGGGCACATCGATGGTCTCGACCAGTCTGCCGCTGGCGAGATCGACGACGCGCACCTTGGTGATGTCGGCGGCGTAGAGCTTGCCGCCGGCGATCGCCATGCCCTTGGGCGCGTCCATGCCGTCCACCCAGCGGCGAGAGATGACCTTGCCGTCCATCGACAAGAGCGACAAATAGCCATTGCCGTCCGCCGCGCCCGGATTGCCGACGATGTTGGAGACGATGATGCGGTTGTGGGCGGCATCGACCAGCGCGGATTCCGGCTGCTCGAAGCCGGTGGCCCGCCAGAGCTCGCCGGCCTGCACGGCGGACACAGCGCCGATGGCGGCGAAGACGGTTGAAGCGATGAGGTGTTTCATGGGTGCTCTCCGGTGATGACGGCAGAGAGCTAGGGTTTTCGATACTTTCCTGGAAGCCGGAACGAGACTAGTATCGCAATTCAATACGAATTCGCGCGAACGAGGTGCATTCCATGAACGGTCCGATCTTCGAGGCGCTGAAACGGACGCTGAAGGCCAAGGGCCTGACCTACCGGACGCTGGCCGAGCGCATGGGCGTTTCCGAGCCGACGGTGAAGCGCATCTTCCATGAGAAGAACTGCAAGCTCGACCGGCTGATGGAGATCTGCGCCGCCGCCGATGTCGAGCTGGAGAACGTTCTCGGCGCAATGAACCGCGGGCCGGGTCCGGCCAACCGCATCGCGCCGGAGATCGAGCGCCGGCTGGCGGCGCGGCCGGCGCTGCTCTTCGTCTTCGTCATGCTGTCGGAGAAGTTCACGCCCGAAGGCATCATGCGCTCGCAAGGCCTGAGCGAAGCTTCGATGTTCCTCTACCTGCGCGACCTCGAGGAGCTCGGGCTGGTGGCGCTGGGGCGCGGCCTGTCGGCAAGGCTACTGATCGACGCGCCGATCCAGTGGGATTTCGAGGGGCCGCTGAAGCCACATTTCGAGATGACCAACAAGAACTTCATCGGCTGGGCGATCGGCCATATGGAGCAGGCCGCGACCTTCATCAGCTTTTCCAGGCGCATGCGGCCGGAAACGGCCGAGATGCTGCGCCGCGAGGCCGAGGAGCTCGCCGAACGCGCCAGGCTGCTTGCCCATCACGACCAGCACACCACGCCCGAAGACCAGCTCACCGGCTACAAATGGACCTTCGCCTTCGGCGCGACGCCGTTTCCGGCGATCATGCCGATCGGGCCGCATCCGAGGGATGCGGGCGCCAGGGCGGCGAAGGAGAAACGAGCGCTGCCGGCGTAGCGCTGCCCTTCTCCCCTTGTGGGAGAAGGTGGATCGGCGCGCAGCGCCGAGACGGATGAGGGGTGTTCCAGCTTGGCCGAAGCGCTCGTCCAAAGCCGCAATCGCCAACGCCTCGTTCCCTGGAGCACCCCTCATCCGGCCGCTTCGCGGCCACCTTCTCCCACAAGGGGAGAAGGAGACACGCCGCGCTAAGCCGCCTTCGCTTCTTCTCGCAGTCCAGAAAGATCGTCCCGCGCCTTGCGGGCCAATCTCCTGGCCGAGCGCTTGGGGCTGTCGCCGAACAGCTCGGCGGCATCGGCAAGGCAGGCCTTGGCCAGGCTCTTTTCGGCACGTTTCAGCAGCTTGCGCAGAAGCTTCGTCTCGTCGGCGGGGCCGAGCGGCTCGCCTTCGGCGTCGAGCAGGGCGCAGATGACGAAGACGTCGTGCAATTCGCCGAGCTGCTCGCCGAGCCTGTCGACCGCCTTGCGGCGCGCCTTGATCGGCGTCGGCCACAGGCGGCCGAGCAGCGACAGATGCATGGCGTGGGTCTTTGCCGCTTTGCGCAGGTCGTGAAAATCGTCGGCCGCGCCGCGTGATTCCGCCTTGTCCAGCGCCTTCTTCGCCCGCCGCAAGGTGGCGCGGGCGCCGTCGGCCAATATGTCGGCCGCCTGCTCCGGCTGGTCGGGCAAAGTCAGCCTGTCGATGCGCTCCAGGCCTTCCCGGCATGCGGCGATCGCCGCATTGATGGCCGCGTCGAGGCTCGGACCGGCGTGGAGCTCGTGCTGTCGCAGCACCAGCCGCTCGCGCACGAGGTCGAGACCGCCGCCTGCCGATTGTTCCGGAAAGGCATCGGCCAAGCGGTCGACGGTCTCGATCAAGGCGGTCGCCTCGCGCGGGCCGGCCAGCAGCGCCGACACCTGCTTATAACATTCATTCTCGGTCTGGCAGAACGGTTCGTTCCCGGAACGAACCAGGCGTAGCAAGGCGCGCACGCTTTTCAGCCGTTTGCGGCATTTGTGCAGTCCCTGCTCCGGTTTCTCGCGCGCCATCTCGAGATGAGCGACTGCCTTGCCGATCTCGTCGGCCAATATGCGCCTGACCTCGCCGGTCAGCGGCAAGCGCGGATCGATGCGGAAGCTCATGCGGCGATCTCCGGAATCCCCCCGAGGGCCAGCGACGCGTTGTAGAACCTCGACTCGCCGGTGACCTCGCGACCGAGCCAGTCGGGCAGCATTTCGTCAGATACGTCCTCCGGCGTCTCCAGCTCCGCGATCACCAGCCCCGCGAGCTTTCCGCCGAAAACATCGACTTCATAGAGATAGCCGCGGTGTCTAACATGGTGGCGTGTCTTCTCGATGACACGTCCGACGGCGAACGCCATCAATTCCTCGGCCTCGGCAAGCGGGATCGAATATTCGAATTCGTCGCGCTCGCGCGCCCTGTCGCCGAACTTCAGCGTCAGCTTGGCGGAGCGCCCGTCGCTGATGCGCACCCGCACCGTGCGGCCGGGCTGCGCGGCGACATAGAATTGACGAATGCGGATTTCCGCCTCGACCTCACCGCGCCAGGCGGGACTGGAGACCAGGAATTTGCGCTCGACTTCCTTGCTCATGGCCGGGCACTAAAGCCTGTGAGGGCCAGGAAGGCAAGCCGAGTCGAGGCCAAATTTGACTTTAATCAATCGATTGATTAAAGTGTAGGTATGAACAAACGATCAATCGCAAGAAGGCCGCAGCGCGAGGTCGGCACCGCCGATCAAACGCGCGCGGCGCTTGTCCACGCGGCGCTCAGGCTGTTCGGGCGAAAGGGTTTCGACGGCACCTCGACGCGGCAGATCGCGGCCGAGGCCAAGGCCAATATCGGTTCCATCGCCTATCATTTCGGCGGCAAGGAGGGCCTGCGCGCCGCCGCTGCCGACTTCATCGTCGACACCATCCAGGGAATTGCCGGCCAGGCGCTGGGCGGCGTGCAAGCAACGGCTCCCCTGGACCCGGAAGCAGCCCGGGCGCAGCTTTTCGCGGCGCTCGAGCGGATGGTGGGTTTCGTCGTGGCCAGTCCGCAGGCCGGCGAGATCGTACAATTCGTACTTCGCGAGCTCTCGCATCCGACCGCCGCGCTCGACCGCATCTATGCCGGCGTGTTCGAGCCGACGCACCGGCGGCTGTGCCAGGTCTGGGAACACGCGACCGGCGAGCCGGCCGAGAGCGAAGCGACCAAGCTCACCGTCTTCACCATGATCGGCCAGGTCATCTATTTCCGCATCGGCCGCGAGGCGGTGATGCGCCGGATGGGTTGGCGCGACATCGGCAATGAAGAGGCCGCCAAGGTGGTGGCGGTCGCAACCGACAACCTCAGGGCAATGCTGGCCGCGCGGGGGGCCGCCGGCAAGAAGGGCAAATCATGAGCTTTCTTTGTTCGCTGCCGCTCGCGGCCCAATTGTTCGGCGCCTGCGCGCCGGCCGCACCTTTGGCCGTCGGCTATGTCGAAGGCGAATATGTGCTGATGGCGCCGATCGAAGTGGCCCAGGTGGCGACGGTGTCGGTTCGGCGCGGCGACCGCGTTGAGAACGGCACGGCGGTGGCGACGCTGGAAGACGCCGACGCCAAGATCGAGGTTGCGCAGGCTAAAGCCGCGCTTGCGCAGGCACAGGCGCAGCTTGCCGACCTTCAGGTCGGCAAGCGCCCCGAGGAAATCGCCGTGCTCAAGGCCGAGGTCGACATGGCCAAAGCCCAGGCGGCCGACGCCAAGCGCAAATACGACCGCGCCAGCGACCTCTACAAGCGCGGCACCGGCACCCAGGCCGACTACGACACCGCCTCGGCTTCGCTGGAGACCGCCAACGCCCAGGTCGGCCAGGCGGAAGCCAATCTCGCCGTCGGCAATCTGCCTGCGCGGGCCGAGACCATCAAGGCCGCCGACAACCAGGTCAAGCAGGCGCGGTCGACCCTTGAGCAGGCCGAGTGGCGGCTGTCGAAGCGGGTGCTGGCGGCGCCCTCGCCTGGCCGCGTCAACGACGTCATCCGCAATCCAGGCGACACAGCCGGGCCGACCGCGCCGGTGATCTCGATGCTGCCGGACGGCGCCGTGAAGCTCAGCGTCTATGTGCCCGAAAGCGCGTTCTCGGCGGTCAAGGTCGGCACCGAGCTCAACGTCCGTTGCGACGGCTGCGGGACGGGACTGAAGGCACGCGTCAGCTATGTCTCGCCCGACCCCGAATTCACGCCGCCGGTGATCTACTCGCTGGAGAACCGGCAGAAGCTGGTCTATCTCGTCGAGGCGCGGCCGGAGGGTGATGCCGGACCGCTGCAGCCCGGCCAGATCGTCGATGTCGATCTTGCGGATCTCGGGCAATGAACGCCATCGACGTTCGCGGCCTGGTCAAGCGCTTCGGCGACAAGACCGTCGTCGACCATGTGACGATGACGGTCGCCGAAGGCGAGATCGTCGGCTTCCTCGGGCCGAACGGCTCGGGCAAGACGACGACCATCCGTATCATGTGCGGGCTTTTGACGCCGGACGAAGGCGACGGCACGGTGCTGGGCTTCGACATCCGCACCGACGCGCTCAAGATCAAGCGCGAAGTCGGCTACATGACGCAGAAATTCTCATTCTACGAGGATTTGACGATCGGCGAGAACCTCGAATTCGTGGCGCGGCTCTACCGGCTGAGGCCGGTCGAGGAGTATGTCTCGCGCACGCTTCAGGATCTCGGCCTGGCCAGCCGCCGCAACCAGTTGGCCGGCACGCTTTCCGGCGGCTGGAAGCAGCGGCTGGCGCTGGCCGCCTGCATCATGCACGAGCCGAAGCTGCTGCTGCTCGACGAGCCGACGGCCGGCGTCGATCCGAAGGCGCGGCGCGAGTTCTGGGACGAGATCCATCGCCTCGCCGGCGGCGGGCTGACCGTGCTCGTCTCCACCCACTACATGGATGAGGCCGAGCGCTGCCACCGCATCAGCTACATCTCCTACGGCAAGATGCTCGCCACCGGCACCGTGGACGAGGTGGTGAAGAATGCCGGGCTGACCACTTTCGTCTTGCAGGGGCCGCGGCTCGACCAGGTGGCCGAGGCGCTGCAAGGCAGGCCCGGCGTCGACCAGGTGGCGCCGTTCGGCGCGACGCTGCATGTCGTCGGCTCCGACAAGGCGGCGCTCGAAAAGGCGCTGGCCGACGTCGAGAAGGAACACAAGGGCGTCACCGTGAAGCCAGGCGAGACCAGCCTCGAGGATGTGTTCATCCAGTTCATGGCGGGCTCGAAGGACAATATGGCATGAAAGCGGTCTTCTCCTTCGCCAGGCTGGGCGCGCTGCTCATCAAGGAATTCATCCAGATGCGGCGCGACCGCATCACCTTCGCTATGATGCTGGGGGTGCCGCTGATCCAGCTGGTGCTGTTCGGTTATGCGATCAACAACGACCCGAAGAGCCTGCCGGCCGCGCTGGTGGCGACCAGCAGCGATCCCTACACGCGGGCGATGGTCTCGGCGCTGCAGACGACGGGCTACTACCGCTTCGACCATGTCGCGCAAAGTGCGGCGGAAGCCGAGTTCCTGATGGCGCGTGGCGACGTCTCCTTCGTCGTCACCATCCCCGCCGATTTCGCGCGCCGCGTCGAGCGCGGCGACAACCCGCAGATCCTGATCGAGGCCGACGCCACCGACCCGGCGGTGGCCAGCGGCGCGATCTCGACGCTGAGCACCGTGGCCGGCCAGGCGCTGCTCAGGGCACAGGGCACTGAGGAAACGGCCAAGGAGGCGGCGCGCGGCCAGCTCGATGTCGTCGTGCACCGGCGCTACAATCCCGAAGGCATCTCGCAATACAACATCGTGCCCGGCCTGCTTGGCGTCATCCTGCAGATGACGATGGTGATGATGACTTCGATCGCGCTGACGCGCGAGACCGAGCGCGGCACGATGGAAAACCTGCTGGCCATGCCGTCGAGCCCGCTGGAGATCATGATGGGCAAGGTGCTGCCCTACCTGGTGGTGGGCGCGGTGCAGGTGGTGGTGGTGCTGGCGGCGGCGAAGCTGCTGTTTGCCATTCCCTTCATGGGGTCGCTGTCGCTGCTGCTGTCGACCGTGCTGGTGTTCGTGCTGTCGCTGGTGCTGCTCGGCTACACGATCTCGACGATTGCGCGCACGCAGATGCAGGCGCTGCAGCTCACCTTCTTCTTCTTCCTGCCCTCGATCATGCTGTCGGGCTTCATGTTCCCCTATCGCGGCATGCCGGGCTGGGCGCAGACCTTTGGCGAGATCTTCCCGCTGACGCATTTTTTGCGCATCACCCGCGCCGTCATGCTGAAAGGGGCAGAGCTGCCGGCGGTGGCGACGGAAGTCGGCTGGCTGGTGGTGTTCGTGGCATTGTTTGCCGGCGTGGCGCTGGTGCGGTTCAGGCGCACGCTGGATTGAGATCACGGAAAATCTTGCGCACAAAAGCCTAAGGCTGGCGGGACAGCGCCCCCCTCTGGCCTGCCGGCCATCTCCCCCACAAGGGGGGAGATCGGACGCCTCGCCGACCGTCGCCAACCTCAAACGTTGCAGAGATGGGCGAGGCGCCGAAACTGCCAATCTCCCCCCTTTGTGGGGGAGATGTCCGGCAGGACAGAGGGGGGCGCGAAGGATCACAACGATTCTCGCGTGCAGGCCGCGCCTCTATGCCGCCGCCATGATCTCCGCATAGGTGCCGAAATCGACATTGCCGCCGGAAAGGATCACGGCAACGCATTTGCCGGCAAGGTCGATCTCGCCGGAGGCGAGCGCGGCAAACGCGACGCAGCCGCCGGGCTCGACCACAAGCTTGAGATGGGCCATGGCGTCGCGCATCGCCTGGGCGGCCGCCTTGTCGGAGACGGCGATGGCGCCGGCGAGATTCCGGCGGTTGATCTCGAAGGTGATGGCGCCCGGCTCGGCGGTGAGCAGCGCATCGCAGATCGAAGTGCGTCCGGGCTCGTTCGCGACCCGCTCGCCCTTGGCCAGCGAGCGGCGCGTGTCGTCGAAATGCTCGGGCTCGACCGCCCAAACTTGCGTGCTCGGCGAAGCATCCTTGACCGCGACGGAAATGCCGCTCGACAGGCCGCCGCCGCCGCAAGGAACGACGACGGCGTCGAGCGCCACGCCGAGCGCTTTCGCCTGCTTCATCAGCTCCAGGCCGATCGTGCCCTGGCCGGCGATGATGGCAGGATCGTCGAAGGGCGGCACCAGCACCATGCCCTTTTCGATATAGGGGCGAACGACCGCCATGCGGTCGTCCTTGAAGCGGTCGAACGGCACCACTTCGGCGCCCATCTTGCGGACATTGCCAACCTTGAGCGCCGGCGCATCGGCCGGCATGGCGATCACCGCCTTGGCGCCGAACATGGCGGCCGAGGCCGCCACGCCTTGCGCGTGGTTGCCGGAGGAGAAGGCGACGACGCCCCGGCCGCGCTCTTCCTCGCTCAGGGTAGACAGCTTGTTATAGGCGCCGCGGATCTTGAAGGAGCCGGTTCGCTGCAGCGTCTCGGGCTTGAACAGAATGCGGCCGCCATAGCGCTCGTTGAGCTCGGGCGATTCGATGAGCGGCGTTTCGACGATCAGGCCGGAAAGCCGCTCGGCGGCGGCGCGGATGTCGGAGATGCCGGGCAGGGTGAGCATGATGGGCCTCGCGGGATGAGCCCCGTCATGGTGCACGCAAACCGAGGCGTTGCGCCAACGAAAAAATGTGATGGAGACAAGGTTTTGGAAGATGCGCCAGCGGCTGTCACCTTCGTCATTCCAGGGCGGAGCAAGGAGCGGAGCGACGCGCGCAGACCCTGGAATCCTGTGTGTTGGTTCTGGTGTATGGTTGAAGTGGGAAGGAGACCGAATGAATCCTGGTCGTCCTTTCGGACAG
>NZ_JAIUGS010000012.1:0-139934 GCF_020164735.1 Mesorhizobium sp. ESP-6-4 | reverse complement strand
ATGAGAAACTCTGCATGATGGGGATGGATCTGGTCGGGCCTCATCGAAAACGCGATGACGGATTGGCGCGCCACATTATCGAGGCCCTCGTAGCAAAATGTCACGCCTGACTCGCCGACCAAGGCGTCATGTGCGCGACCGCGCCGGCTGCGCGTAGTGCCGCGCACCTCGAACATGTCGCGGAAATCGGCATCGAAGTCGAACCGGACCGGCAGCAACACCTCACGCGCGGAGTAATTCGTGAAAGTGACTCGCTCGTACATGCGGTCGTGCCAGATGAATCTGGTCCGCTCGATGTGCACGACCCCAGGCAGCGTTTCACTGCCGTCGGGCCCGATGGTAGCCAAATTTGTGAGATTGGCGGTGAATAGGATGTTGTCCTGCGACAGCGACGCTCCGAGCAGCGACGGCATGCGGCCGCCTATGAACAGCCGGAAACGCGACAGCACTCGCGTATCATCGCGGAAAAGCCCGTCGCCGCTGCCGCGTATATCGCCATAGCTGTCCGCGACGACGAAGCAGTCCTCATGCTTCAGCGCAAATTGCCTATGCGGCTCGCGCGGGGCCGATTCATCGAGTGCGGGGAGAGCGACCGCTGGATTAAGCTTGCGTTCTTCGACTTCGATGCTCATCTCAACCCTCCTGTTCAGACGGCCGATGCTGGCGCTCATCGCATATGCCTGCGCCCGACCATCTCCTATCGACAGTATCTCGCATCAATGCTGCGATGCCCATGATCTCGGAGAGCGTCATTGAAATCTTGGCGGATGTTCGGCGAAGCTTCCGCTGCTCGACCTGATCGAACGCGGCGGGAACCCGGCAGCCTAGCCGACAACTTGTCTTAAGCAGTGCTGGCTATCTCAGCTGCGTTTGCGGCGAAACCGTTTCGCGGGCCGAGTGGAAATTGCTCGCCGCACGCCAGCAAGCTGTAGATCCCCAAATAGTCGCTGCACATGCGCCCGACCGTGAATCGCGTTTCAAAAGTTTTCCGCACTCGTGCGCGATCGAGACTGCCTATCCGCCGCACAGCTTCGACGGCTTCGTCAATGCTTTCCACTATCAGTCCGGACACGCCATGATCGATGACCTCCGGAACGGCTCCGCGGTTGAAGGCAACCACCGGGGTGCCGCAGGCCATCGCCTCGATGGTCACGAGGCCGAACGGCTCCGGCCAATCGATCGGGAACAGCAGCGCCGTCGCATTGCCCAAAAATTCCGCCTTCGCACGCTCATCAATCTCGCCAATGAACTCGACATTCGAATGTCGAAGCACCTGGGGTTCGACCTTACCGCTCCAGAATGATTGGTCCACTGCGTCGATTTTGGCCGCGATCTTGAGCGGCATCCCGACGCGCGCGGCGATTTCTATCGCGGCTTCCGGGCCTTTTTCGGGTGAGATGCGACCGAGGAACGCGAGGTATCCAGAGGCTTTCGGCCGGAATGGGAGGATGTCGTTCGGCAGGCCGTGATAGACCGTTCCAAGCCAGTTGACCGGCGGCATGGGCCGGCGCTGGTCATCCGAGATCGAGACCAGTGGAATGTCGTTGAACATCGCGTAAAGCTGCGCCAGGTCCGGAAGGTCGAGCCGGCCATGAAGCGTGGTAACGGTTCGCTGCGCGAACTCTCGAATTATCGGGAAATGGAGAACGTCGACGTGGAAATGCAGCACGTCGAATTCATTCGCCCGTCTGCGAACCTCTTCAAGCATCATGACGTGGTAAGGAATGGGATTCTGTGCTTTCTGATTCAGGCGTAGCGCAACGTCGCAACATGCCACCAGTTCGGCCGAAGTACGTGAATCGCCGCTGGCGAACAAGGTCACGTCATGGCCCCTTCGAACCAACTCTTCCGTTAAATAGGAAACGATGCGCTCGGTCCCGCCATAGAACTTGGGTGGCACGGACTCAGTCAGGGGTGCGATCTGGGCAATCTTCATGTGCAGGGCATCCTGGAACGAAAGTCGGCCTTCAAGAACCGGGGACGGCAGCGGTCACTCCTTCTCCCGGTTCGCCGTTCTCGCGAACTTTCGGACTGCTAATTTGTTCCCGGCATCAATCACTTCGCCGTGGCATCGTATGCAAAAGGGAAAGGGCGGAATGTAAACTGCCGGACGGGCAAGCCCGTTGGCGAACATGGCGGCGATCGAGGCGCCGGTCAGGCTGACAAAGAAAGACCGCAGAGCATGTACGCTGCGGCTGATGCAGTGCGGCCGCATTCAGGCTTGGCCTTGCTAATCAATGAGGAACATCCGCCCGCTTGATCCGCGAGCATCCCCGATTCTGATAGCGCCACATTCGCATCCCGAGATATGCACCGGTACCCCATCTGAGCGTGAAGAAACCGCGGCTGTGAGTCCTATGCGATGGCGACCCTCTGTCGCCTTGAGCGACACTGAGGGAGATCAGGCCGCCGCTACATGCGCCGAGTTCGAGCCGATGTAATTCCTGATCGTCTCGATAATCCGGTCCTGGTCGGCTTCGCTCAAATAGGCATGCATCGGCAGGCAGAGGATCTGCTTCGGCAATTGCTCCGAGACCGCAAGGCCGGTCGGTGTCCGCGGATAGTGCTTGTAGGCGACCTGCTCGTGCAGCGGCTTCACATAATAGATCACCGACGGGATGCCCTTTTCGCCGAGATGGGCCTTGAGCCCGTCGCGCTTCGGCGTCTCGATGGCGTACTGCGCCCAGGCGGAGCGGCCGTGGCCGAGATTGCGTGAGGCCTTGACGATGTCGCCAAGGCCCTTGGCATAGCGGTCCGCGACCACCTGCCTGGCCACCATCTCGTCCTCGAGGATGGCGAGCTTTTCGATCAGGATCGCCGCCTGCAGCGTGTCAAGGCGCGAATTGATGCCGACGCGGACATTGTCATATTGCGTCTCGCCCTTGCCGTGGAAGGCGAAGGAACGGAGCTTGTCGGCCAGCGCAGCATCGTTGGTGAACATCGCGCCGCCATCGCCGTAGCAGCCAAGCGGCTTCGCCGGATAAAAGCTGGTCGAGCCGACATGGCCGAAGGCGCCGCACATGGTGCCGTCGGCGGAACCGCCCATCGACTGCGCAGCGTCCTCGATCACCAACAGGTTCTCGCGCTTGGCGATCGCCATGATCGCCTCGTAATTAGCGGAGAGCCCGAACAGATCGACCGGGATGATCGCCTTCGGCTTCAGCCTACCTTCCTTCTTGATCATCTCGATCGCCGCCTCGAGGCTGGCGATGTCGATGTTATAGGTGTCGCGGTCGACGTCGACGAAGACCGGCTCGGCCTTGGCGAGCGCCACCACCTCGGCGGTGGCTGCGAAGGTGAAGCTCGGCACGAACACGGCATCGCCCGGGCCGATGCCGGCGGCAAACAGCGGCAGGAGCAGCGCGTCGGTGCCGTTGGCGCAGGCGATCACATGCTTGACGCCGATATAGGCGGCAAGCTTGTTCTCGAATTCCGTGACCTGCGGCCCGAGGATATAACGGCCGTCCTCGACGACGTGGTCAATCGCGGCCTTCAGCCGGTCGCGGATACGTTCGCGCTGCGCGCCAAGATCGATGAACTGCATGTCGCCCTCGAAACTGCCTGTAAAACCGGCCCGCTGGTAACAGACTTGAACCGGCTGAGAAAGCCGGTGGCGGCCGCGCAAATTGCTTAGGTGTCGCAGCCTGTTGCCGATTTTGCCGGCGCAATGCCTGAAAAAGCCGGAAATCCGAGCTTTGAGAGGCGTTTTCCGGCCCTCTTATCGCGTAGTTCCGCCGGTGGGAAACATAAAGTGATCGGCCGCGAAGGGCGGATTCGCGTCCGCTCCCACGCTGGATCAGGCGATTTCGTGCCGCCAGGGCGGGTTGGCGCCGGCCCGCGAAACCGTCACCGCCGCCGCCTTGGCGCCGAGCTCCAGCGCCTGCCGGATCGCATCTTCCGGCAGGTCGCCGATCGCCGCTTTGGTGAGCAGGCCCTGCTCGTGCAGGGAGGCCAGAATGCCGGCGTTGAAGGTGTCGCCTGCGCCGACCGTGTCGATGACCTTCACTTTCTGCGGCATGACGGTGACCTTGTGCGCCTTGCTGTAGCCGACGGCGCCTTCGCTGCCATGGGTGACGACGATCAGCTTCGGCCCGCGCTCCAGCCAGTTGCGCACCACGTCCTCATGCGAGCCGGCCTCGTCGAACCATTTGAGATCCTCGTCGGACAGTTTAACGATGTCGGCCATCGCCATCATCTCGCGGATACGCCTCAGATGCTTCGCCTTGTCGGGGATGAAATTCGGCCGGATGTTGGGGTCGAGCATCATCACCCGACTCCGGTGCTCGCGCCGCATGAATTCCTCATAGGCGGATCCCGCCGGCTCGGAGATCAGGCTGATGGCGCCGAACAGCATCGCCTCGATCTCGGGCCCGAGCTTCGGCAGGTCCTCGATGGTCAGCATGCGCCCGGCGGTGTTCTCGTCATAAAAGGTGTAGGTCGCCTGGCCGTTGGTGAGCCGCACGAAGGCGAGTGTCGTCGGACGCGGCGAGGTGTGCGCATAGGTGGAGCTCACCTTGCTTGCGCCGAGCGCCTCGCGGAACTGGCCGCCGAACAGGTCGGAGGAGAGGCCGGAGAAGAAGCCGGCCGGAGCGCCGAGCCGGCCGAGCGCGATCGCCGAGTTGAACACCGCGCCGCCGACATAGGGCGCGAAGGCCGCTTCGCCTTGCGTCGTGGTGCGCGGCAGCATGTCGATCAGGGCTTCGCCACAGCAAAGGATCATGTCGTCTTGGTCTCCGGCGGATGGATCACGCCCTTGCGAATGATGATGTTGGCAAAGAGCCTGGGTTCGCTGGTCGCAACGATGGCGTGCGCCGCCTTGACGCGTGCATAGAAGTCGGGCCCGGCCAGAGCAACCACCTTGTGGCCCGGCGCACGCCTGGCGCAAACCGATTCCATCTCATGATGCACGGCGTCGGCCAGCGCCGGGTCGCCCTTCACCGAGGCACGAAACAATGCCTCCGGCACAGCCTCGTCCACCGGCAGCACACTAAGCACGGCGTCGAGGACGGCTATGACGTGGTGGCCGTCGGCGCGAATCAGCCGCCGTGCCTGTTCCTCGGCCGGATAATTGCCATCGACGATCGCGATCTCGTCGCCATGGCCCATTGCCCTGAGCGTCGCCAGGAACTGGGGCCCGAGCAGCGACGGGATGCCGATCAGCATGTCAGGCGCCTCCGGACGTGTGAGGCCCGATCAGGAAGCGCTCGGAGAGCGGCAGGCTGGCGCCGCCCATGGCGCGTGCGTGAATGCCGACCGTTCCCTCGCGCACGACAGGCAGTTTCAGTCCTTCGGCATCGACACGGGCGATCGCTTCCGTAACGGCATCGACCAGCCGGCGCCGCACATCGAGCGGCATCCAGCCGTCGATAACCGCCGCTTCGAAATCGATGACCGACGAGGCAGCGACAATGGCATAGGCCAGCGCCCGCGATGCGCTGGCGATCCACTCGTCGAGATCGGCGCCGATCTCGCCCCATTCCTGCGGCGAGGTCCACAGATAGGAGCCGTCGATGCCCTTGGCCGAGAGCGCCTTTTCGAGCATCGCGATCGAGGCGACGTCGATGAGCTGCGTCGGCTTGCCGTCCGGCCCGGGCACCGGCATCGAGCCCAGCGCGCCGGCGTTGCCGTTCGGCCCGCTGTAGAGGCGGCCATTGAGCACGATGCCGCCGCCGGCGAAGGCGCCGATGTAGAAATAGACGAAATCGCGCGCTGCGCCCGCTCGTCCGAAGACGAGCTCCGCGCCGCAAGCCGAAGTCGCGTCGTTCTGCAGATAAACCGGGAACTCGCACTGCCCCTGGATGTCGGCGCGGATGTCGCGATGGCGCCATTCGTCCATGATCTCGCGCGGCGCGCCGGCCGTGTCTGCCCAGTTCCATAGCTCGAACGGCATGGCGATGCCGAGCCCGGCAATGCGCTTGTCCTGCGCCGGCGTCAGTTCGCCGCGCATCGTCTTGATGCCGGCAGTGACGAATTCGACGGTCTCGCGCGGTGCGGGATAGCGGTAGGAATGCTGCAGCATGGCGCGCACATTGCCGAGGAAGTCGATCAGCACGAGCTCGGCCGAGCGCCTGCCGATCTTGAGGCCGATGAAAAAAGCGCCTTCCGGATTGAGCGCCATCGGAATCGAAGGCTGGCCGATCTTGCCGCGCAGCGGCGCCTGGCGCACAAGCAGCTTGTCTTCCTCGAGCTCGCGCATGATCACCGACACCGTCTGGGCCGACAGCCCGGTCATGCGCGCAATGTCGGATTTGGCCAGGCTGCCATGCTGGCGCACCAGGGACAGCACGAGCCGTTCATTATGGTCGCGCATGCCGCTCTGGTTGGTGCCGCGGTGCAGCCGGCTCTCCAAAGCCTCGGGCGAACCGTGCCTCGCAATGCCGGTCTCCACCCTGTTTCCTCCCGTCTGTTTCCCCTCGATGCTTTTCGTTCAGAATGGGTGAACAGCGCAAGGCTGTCAATAATAAATAAGAGTGATTTAATTATTGACAGCCGTTGCGGACTGGTGTCTTTTGATCTGGCGTCCACGCTGGGAGAAATGGTTGGATGCGTTTGAGGCGCCGGGTTGGCCGGCGTCCGGAATGGTTCCACTGGGAGGAAATCGTGACCAAGAAATCGCTGCTGAAATCCACCGTATTCGCGGCGGCCGGGCTGGGCCTGCTCGCGTTCGCCTCGTCCGCGTCGGCCGCGGGCGTCGGCGCCTGCCTCATCACCAAGACCGACACCAATCCCTTCTTCGTCAAGATGAAGGAGGGTGCGACCGCCAAGGCCAAGGAACTCGGCGTTGACCTCAAGACCTATGCCGGCAAGATCGACGGCGACAGCGAGAGCCAGGTCGCGGCGATCGAAAGCTGCATCGCCGACGGCGCCAAGGGTATCCTGATCACGGCTTCCGATACCAAGGGCATCGTGCCGACGGTGAAAAAGGCGCGTGACGCCGGCCTGCTGGTGATCGCTCTCGACACGCCGCTCGATCCGATCGACGCCGCCGACGCCACTTTCGCAACGGACAATCTCGAAGCCGGCAAGCTGATCGGCGCCTGGGCCGCCGCTACGCTTGGCGACAAGGCCAAGGACGCCAAGATCGGCTTCCTCGACCTGACCCCCTCGCAGCCGACCGTCGACGTCCTGCGCGACCAGGGCTTCATGATGGGCTACGGCATCGACGTGAAGGACCCCAACAAGATCGGAGACGAAACCGATCCGCGCATCGTCGGCCATGACGTGACGAACGGCAACGAAGAGGGCGGCCGCAAGGCGATGGAGAACCTTCTGCAGAAGGACAACACCATCAACGTCATCCACACCATCAACGAGCCGGCCGCTGTCGGCGCCTATCAGGCGCTCAAGGCCGTCGGCCTCGAGAAGCAGGTGCTGATCGTCTCGGTCGACGGTGGCTGCCCGGGCGTGAAGTCGGTCACCGAAGGCGTCATCGGCGCCACCTCGCAGCAATATCCGCTGCAGATGGCGGCGCTCGGCATCGAGGCGATCGCCGCCTTCGCCAAGGACGGCACCAAGCCCAAGCCGACCGAAGGCAAGAACTTCTTCGACACCGGCGTCAACCTTGTCACCGACAAGCCGGCCAATGGCGTCAAGTCGATCGACACCAAGGAAGGCCTGGCCAAGTGCTGGGGCTGATGCTCTGAGAGGTCCACGAACCGTGCGGCTGGGGGCTTGATCCCCGGCCGCATCGGGTGGACGATGCGCTTTCGTCAAAGCGCGACAATCCTGGCGACAAGACCGGAATAGGCGTCGACGGCGTGTGCGGCAATGAGAGGCCGTATGCAGACGGGAGGACATATGTCTCAGATACAGGAATTCGAGAAAGTACTTACGGGAAGCGACACCAGCGTCGCCGCCTTCGACGAGCACAAATCGGCCGTCAAGCGCGCCCAGCACTTCCTGCATTCCACGCCGGCGGCGGTGCCGCTGATCGTGCTGGTTCTGTCGGTCATCATCTTCGGCATCGCCATCGGCGGACGTTTCTTTTCGTCCTACACGCTGACGCTGATCCTGCAGCAGATCGCCATCGTCGGCATTCTCGGTGCCGCGCAGACATTGGTTATTCTGACCGCTGGCATCGATCTCTCGATCGGCGTCATCATGGTGATTTCGGCGGTGATCATGGGCAATTGCGCGGTGACCTATGGCATGCCGGCCATACTCGCCGTGGCGATTGGGCTTGCCGCCGGCGGCGCCTGCGGACTGCTCAATGGCCTCCTGGTCGCCTACATGAAGCTGCCGCCCTTCATCGTCACGCTCGGCACCTGGAACATCGTCATGGCCACGAATTTCATCTATTCGGCCAATGAGACGATCCGCGACACCGACGTCGACGTCCAGGCGCCGCTGCTGCATCTGTTCGCGGTGAGCTTCAGGGTCGGCTCTGCCGTGCTGACGCTTGGCGTCATTGCCATGGTCCTGCTGGTGATCCTGCTGTGGTATGTCCTCAACCACACCGCATGGGGCCGCCATGTCTACGCCGTCGGCGACGATCAGGAAGCTGCGAAACTGTCGGGCATTCAGACCAAGAAAGTGCTGATGATGGTCTATGCCCTTGCCGGGCTGATCGCCGCTTTCGCGGCTTGGGTCTCGATCGGCCGCAACGGCTCGGTCTCGCCGTCGGCCGCTGTCACCGACTACAATCTGCAGGCCATCACCGCGACGGTGATCGGCGGCATCTCGCTGTTCGGCGGGCGCGGCTCGATCCTCGGCACGCTGTTCGGCGCCATGATCGTCGGCGTCGTCTCGATGGGCCTCAACATGCTGGGCGCCGATCCGCAATGGAAGGTGCTGCTCACCGGCGTGCTGATCATCGGCGCCGTGGCGATCGATCAATGGATCAGAAAGGTTTCGGCATAGTCATGACCCAGGAGCCCATTCTCACAGCGCGCGGCCTGATCAAGCGCTATGGCCGCGTTACCGCCCTCGACAATGCCGATTTCGACCTCTATCCGGGCGAAATCCTCGCAGTCATCGGCGACAACGGCGCGGGCAAATCATCGCTGATCAAGGCGATCTCCGGCGCGGCGGTGCCCGACGAAGGCGAAATCCGGCTTGAGGGCAAGCCAGTTGCCTTCAAGTCGCCGATGGAGGCCCGGGAAGCCGGCATCGAAACCGTCTACCAGAACCTCGCCCTGTCGCCGGCGCTGTCGATCGCCGACAACATGTTTCTCGGCCGCGAGATCCGCAAGCCAGGTCCGCTTGGCAGTTGGCTGCGCATGCTCGACCGTCCGGCGATGGAGAAGCGTGCTCGCGACAAGCTCACGGAGCTCGGCCTGATGACCATCCAGAACATCAGCCAGGCGGTGGAGACGCTTTCGGGCGGCCAGCGCCAGGGCGTGGCGGTGGCGCGTGCTGCCGCCTTCGGCTCGAAAGTGGTGATCATGGACGAGCCGACGGCCGCCCTTGGCGTGAAGGAAAGCCGCCGCGTGCTTGAGCTGATCCTGGACGTCAAGAAGCGCGGCCTGCCGATCGTTTTGATCTCGCACAACATGCCGCATGTCTTCGAGGTGGCGGACCGCATCCACATCCACCGGCTTGGAAGGCGTCTCTGCGTCGTCGATCCTAAGCAGATTTCCATGTCGGATGCGGTGGCGCTGATGACCGGCGCCAAGAAGCCGCCGGAGGACGCGCTGGCGGCTTGATCCCACGACATGTCCCTGTTGCCGCAGGCGGGCTGATGGGTCGGTTGAGTAAATCGATTGAACCTATGCTGCAACGCACTAAGATGGGCTGGGAGGAACGGTGAAAGCCGCTATGATCAGGCCAGTTGAACGAGAGGCAGCATGACATCCGCCATGACGATCGAAGTCCCTGTTCTCGACAATCCCGACCCCAAGACGCTCGCCGAAGAAGTCTTGATGTCGCTCAAATACCGGGTCGGCAAGGACACAACCGTCGCCACGCCCTATGACTGGCTGACCGCTTCGATCAAGGTGGTGCGCGACCGCATCGTCGACCAATGGATGCAGGCGACCAGGGAGGCTTACGACCAGCAGGAAAAGCGCGTCTATTACCTTTCGCTCGAATTCCTGATCGGGCGCCTGATGCGCGACGCCTTCTCCAATCTCGGCCTGATGGAGAACATGCGCGAGGCGCTGTCCTCGCTCGGCGTCGACCTCGACCTGATCGCGGGGCTCGAGCCGGACGCTGCACTCGGCAATGGCGGCCTCGGCCGTCTCGCCGCCTGCTTCATGGAAAGCATGGCGACCGTCGACATCCCCGCCCATGGCTACGGCATCCGCTACGCCAACGGCATGTTCCGCCAGGAAATCCACGGCGGCTGGCAGGTCGAGCTGCCGGAGACCTGGCTCGATCACGGCAATCCCTGGGAGTTCGAACGGCGCGAGCGTTCCTTCGAGGTCGGCTTCGGCGGCTCGGTGGAATCGATCACCTCGAAGGATGGCCGGCTCGAACGCCACGTCTGGAAGCCGACCGAGCACGTGTTGGCCGTCGCCTATGACACGCCGGTGGCCGGCTGGCGCGCCAGGCGCGTCAACACGCTGAGACTCTGGTCCGGCATGCCGATCGACCCGATCCTGCTCGACAAGTTCAATGCGGGCGACCACATCGGCGCGCTGGCCGAGAGCAACAAGGCCGACGCGCTGTCGCGCGTGCTTTATCCTGCCGATTCCCACATGGCCGGCCAGGAGCTCAGGCTGCGGCAGGAGTATTTCTTCTCCACCGCCTCGCTGCAGGACATCGTGCAGCGGCATTTGAGCCAGTATGGCGACCTGAAATCGCTGCCCGACAAGGCGGCGATCCACTTGAACGACACCCATCCCGCGGTCGCCGTGCCGGAGCTGATGCGGCTCCTGATGGACGTCCACGGCATGGACTTCGACCAGGCCTGGGACATCACCAAACGCACCTTCGGCTACACCAACCACACGCTGTTGCCCGAGGCGCTTGAAAGCTGGCCGGTGCCGCTGTTCGAGCGTCTGCTGCCGCGCCACATGCAGATCGTCTACGCCATTAATGCGCAGGTGCTGCTCGAGGCCCGCGCCACCAACCAGTTCTCGGGTGATCAGATCGCCCGCATCTCGCTGATCCAGGAAAATGGCGACCGCCGCGTGCGCATGGGCAATCTGGCCTTTGTCGGCTCGCATTCGATCAACGGCGTCTCGGCGCTGCACACCGAGCTGATGAAGGAGACGGTGTTCGCCGATCTCCACAAGCTCTATCCCGATCGCATCAACAACAAGACCAACGGCATCACGCCCAGGCGCTGGCTGATCCAGTGCAATCCCGGCCTGACCTCGCTTGCCCGCGAGGCGATCGGCGACCGCTTCATGGACGACATCGAGGCGATTAAGGATCTCGATCCGCTCGCCGATGACGCGGCTTTCCGTGAAAAATTCGCCGGTGTGAAGCGGCAGAACAAGGCGCGGCTCGCCAATCTCGTCGCCGACCGGCTCGGCATCAGGATCGATCCGTCGGCGTTGTTCGACATCCAGGTCAAGCGCATCCACGAATACAAGCGCCAGCTGCTCAACATACTGGAAGCGATCGCGCTGTACGATCAGATCCGCTCGCATCCGGAACGGGACTGGATGCCGCGCGTCAAGATCTTCGGCGGCAAGGCGGCGCCCAGCTATCACAACGCCAAGCTGATCATCAAGCTGGCCAACGACGTCGCAAAGGTCATCAATGGCGATCCGTCGGTGCGCGGCCTGCTGAAGGTGGTGTTCGTGCCGAACTACAATGTCAGCCTGGCCGAGGTGCTGATGCCGGCCGCCGATCTCTCCGAGCAGATTTCGACCGCCGGCATGGAAGCTTCGGGCACCGGCAACATGAAGTTCGCGCTGAACGGCGCCTTGACCATCGGCACGCTCGACGGCGCCAATGTTGAGATCAAGGAACATGTCGGCGACGACAACATCTTCATCTTCGGCCTCACCACCGCCGAAGTCGCCGAGCGGCGCAACAATGGCTACAATCCGCGCGGCGTGATCGAGACCTCGTCCGAGCTGTCGCAGGCGGTATCGGCCATTTCCTCCGGCGTCTTCTCACCCGACGATCCCGACCGCTATCGCGACCTGATGAACGGGCTCTACCAAAGCGACTGGTTCATGGTGGCGGCCGACTTCGATTCCTACGCCGCCTGCCAGCGCGAGGTCGACGCCGTGTGGCGCAACAGCCCCGACTGGTACGCGCGCGCCATCCGCAACGTCGCCCGCGTCGGCTGGTTCTCGTCCGATCGCACAATCCGCCAATATGCGAAAGACATCTGGAACGTGCCCGTCTGATATGATTGCATGAGCCACAAAGAATGTGGCCAGATGCATGTCGCCCAAAAGTGCGTAGCGGTTTTGGGACCACGACATGCACCAAGACAAAGAACGGCGCATGCCGGAGCGAGGCATGCGCCAGAACAAGGTGCCCGGGGAGGGCGACCGTTTGATGAGGAAGCCGCGCGCGACCGCTGCGACAAGCGGGCCGGACGGACTGGCGCCAGCCGGCGATGTCGCGGCGATTGTCGCCGGAACGCACGGCGATCCTTTCGCGGTCCTGGGCGTGCATGAAGCCGGCAAGGGCTTCATTGCCCGCTGCTTCGTGCCCAATGCCGAATTCGTCACCGCCTACACGCTGACCGGCAAGGAGGTCGGCGAGCTTTCCCGCAGCGACGATGCCGGCTTCTTCGAGGGCAAGGTCTCGATCCGCAAGCGCCAGCCGCTGCGCTATCACGCCAGGAATGCCGGCGGCGATTGGTGGCTGACCGATCCCTATTCCTTCGGCCCGGTGCTCGGTCCGATGGACGACTATTACATGGCCGAGGGTTCGCACTTACGGCTGTTCGACAAGCTCGGCGCCCACATCGTCGAACACGAGGGCGCCACCGGCGTGCATTTCGCCGTTTGGGCGCCCAACGCACGGCGCGTCTCCGTGGTCGGCGCCTTCAACGAATGGGACGGCCGCCGCCACACGATGCGCGACCGCAAGGACACCGGCATCTGGGAATTGTTCATTCCCGATCTCGGCGCGGGCCGGCCCTATAAGTTCGAGATCATCGGCCCCGACGGGGTGCGCCTGCCGCTCAAGGCCGATCCGTTCGCCTTCGAATCGGAACTGCGGCCGGCGACCGCCTCGGTGACGGCGCCGCCCATGGCGCATCAATGGGGCGACGAGGCGCATCGCGGCTATTGGCGCAAGGCCGATCCCCGGCGCGAGGCGATCTCGATCTACGAGGTCCATGCCGGCTCCTGGCAGCTCCGCGACGACGGCACATTCCTCTCCTGGGATGAGCTCGCCGCGCGGCTGATCCCCTACGTGGTCGACACCGGCTTCACCCATATCGAGTTCCTGCCGATCTCGGAGCACCCCTACGACCCATCCTGGGGCTACCAGACCACCGGGCTTTATGCGCCGACAGCCCGCTTCGGCGACCCCGACGGCTTCGCCCGTTTCGTCGATGGCGCGCATCGCGCCGGCGTCGGCGTCATCCTCGACTGGGTGCCGGCGCATTTCCCGGTCGACGAGCACGGGCTGGTGAAATTCGACGGTACGGCGCTCTACGAGCATGCCGATCCGCGCCAGGGCTTCCATCCCGATTGGAACACGGCCATCTACAATTTCGGCCGCCGCGAGGTGGTGTCGTTCCTCGTCAACAACGCGCTGTTCTGGGCCGAGAAATACCATGTCGACGGCTTGCGCGTCGACGCGGTCGCCTCGATGCTCTACCTCGATTATTCGCGCAAGGCCGGCGAGTGGATCCCCAACGAGAAGGGCGGGCGCGAGAACCTGCAGGCCGTCAGCTTCCTGCAGAAGATGAACAAGGAGGTCTACGGCCACCACCCCGGCGTGATGACGATCGCCGAGGAATCGACCTCATGGCCGAAAGTGTCGCATCCCGTGCATGAAGGCGGCCTCGGCTTCGGCTTCAAGTGGAACATGGGCTTCATGCACGACACGCTGGAGTATCTCTCCAAGGAGCCGATCTTCCGCAAGCACCATCACAACGACATCACCTTCGGCCTGGTCTACGCCTTCTCGGAAAATTTCGTGCTGCCGCTTTCGCATGACGAGGTCGTGCACGGCAAAGGCACGCTGCTCCACAAGATGGCAGGCGACGACTGGCAGAAGTTCGCCACGCTGCGCGCCTATTACGCCTTCATGTGGGGCTATCCCGGCAAGAAGCTCCTGTTCATGGGCCAGGAATTCGCCCAGCGCCGCGAGTGGAGCGAGGAACGCGCGCTCGACTGGGACCTGCTCGAATTCGCGCCGCATCGCGGCGTCTGGCAGACGGTGCGCGACCTGAACTATCTCTACCGTTCGCGCCCGGCGCTGCATGCGCGCGACTGCGAGCCGGAGGGTTTTTCCTGGTTGATCGTCGACGACCGCGACAATTCGGTCTTCGCTTGGCTGCGCAGCGCGCCGGACGGCAATTCGATCGCCGTCATCTCCAATTTCACGCCGGTGCCGCGCGAGAACTATCGCGTGCCGCTGCCGAAGGCGGGAAAATGGCGCGAAATCATCAATACCGACGCCGAGGTCTATGGCGGCTCCGGCATGGGCAATAGCGGCATGGTCGAGGCAAGCGGGGAAGGAGGCGGCGTATCGGCGACGATGCTTTTGCCGCCGCTGTCGACGATCATGCTGGAATTCGTCACGGATTGAAGCAGATGATGTCTCATCCTGCTCTTGCAACAGTCCGGGCAGCTTGTTTGGGAAGGTAACAGAATGGCAGAGATCAGAAGAACCCAGCCGCTGGCACGCGATGCCATGGCCTATGTGCTGGCCGGCGGCCGTGGCAGCCGCCTCAGGGAGCTGACCGACCGGCGCGCCAAGCCGGCGGTCTATTTCGGCGGCAAGACGCGCATCATCGATTTCGCCCTCTCCAATGCGCTCAACTCCGGCATCCGCCGCCTCGGCGTCGCCACCCAGTACAAGGCGCACTCGCTGATCCGCCACCTGCAGCGCGGCTGGAACTTCCTGCGGCCCGAGCGAAACGAAAGCTTCGACATCCTGCCTGCATCGCAGCGCGTCTCGGAAACGCAGTGGTATGAAGGCACGGCCGACGCCGTCTACCAGAACATCGACATCATCGAGGCCTACGGTCCCGAATACATGGTCATCCTCGCCGGCGACCACATCTACAAGATGGATTACGAACTGATGCTGCGCCAGCATGTCGACGCGGGCGCCGACGTCACCGTCGGCTGCCTGGAAGTGCCGCGCATGGAGGCGACCGGCTTCGGCGTCATGCATGTCGACAAGAAGGACAACATCATCGCTTTCGTCGAAAAGCCGGCCGATCCGCCCGGCATTCCGGACAAGCCGGAATTCGCTTTGGCGTCGATGGGCATCTATGTCTTCAAGACCAAGTTCCTGATGGAGCAGCTGCGCCGCGACGCCGCCGAGCCCGGCTCCAGCCGGGACTTCGGCAAGGACATCATCCCTTACATCGTCCAGCACGGCAAGGCTATCGCCCACCGCTTCGCAAAATCCTGCGTGCGTTCCTCGCACGAGGCCGAACCCTATTGGCGCGACGTCGGAACGGTGGACGCCTATTGGGAAGCCAATATCGACCTCACCGATATCACGCCCGAGCTCGACCTCTACGACCGCGACTGGCCGATCTGGACCTATGCCGAGTTGAAGCCGCCGGCAAAGTTCGTGCATGACGAGGACGGCCGCCGCGGCGAGGCGATCTCCTCGCTTGTCTCCGGCGACTGCATCGTCTCCGGCGCCTCGCTGCGCCGCAGCCTGATCTTCACCGGCGCGCGCATCAATTCCTATTCCAAGCTCGAGGAAGTGGTGATGCTGCCCGACGTCCAGGTCGGCCGCAACGCGAGCCTCAAGCGCGTCGTCATCGATCACGGCGTCCACATCCCGGAAGGACTGGTGGTGGGTGAGGACCCGGCGCTCGACGCCAAGCGTTTTCGCGTATCGGAGAAGGGCATCTGCCTGATCACGCAGGACATGATCAACAAGCTGTCGACCCCGTAGGGTCGATCAGCAAGCTGTCGGCCTGATGAGGTTGATCGGCTGTCAACCTGACAAGGTTGATCAGCAGGTTGACGAGGTCGATCAGCAGGCTGACGACTGGATCAACAGGTTGTCACTTTGACCTGTCATCTTGAGATCGGAATGTGGAGCGCATGCAGGTTCTGTCGGTCACGCCCGAAATCTTCCCGCTGGTCAAGACCGGCGGCCTTGCCGACGTCGCCGGCGCCTTGCCGATCGCGCTGGCCGGCAAGGGTGTTGCAATGCGCACGCTGGTTCCCGGCTACCCCGTGGTGATGGCGGCCTTCGCCAAGAAGAAGGCGGTCTACCAATATCCGCTGCTGCAGGGTGCTAAGGCTTCGATCCATGCCGTCAAGATCGGCGATCTCGATCTCTTCGTTTTGGACGCGCCGCATCTCTTCGATCGCCAGGGCGGCCCTTACGGCACCGCCTCGGGCGCCGACTGGCCGGACAACTGGCGCCGCTTCGCCGCGCTCAGCCAGGCCGGCGGCGACATTGCCGGCGGCGCGATCTCCGGTTACCAGCCCGACATCGTGCATGCCCATGACTGGCAGTCGGCGATGACGCTTGCCTATATGCGCTACGGCAAGGCGGTCGGCGTGCCGTCGCTGATCACCGTGCACAACCTCGCCTTCCAGGGCCAGTTCGGCGCCGGCATCTTCGGCGAGCTCGGCCTGCCGAACGTGGCGATGCAGCTCGACGGCGTCGAATATTATGGCGGCGTCGGCTTTCTCAAGGCCGGCCTGCAAGCCGCCTGGGCCATCACTACGGTCAGCCCGACCTATGCGCAGGAAATCCGCTTGCCCGAATTCGGCATGGGTCTCGACGGGCTGATAAACATGCGCTCCACCGATCTCTATGGCATCGTCAACGGCATCGACGTCGACATCTGGAACCCGCAGACCGACAAACATCTGGTCGCCAATTATTCGGCCGAGACGCTTGCGGCGCGCGGCAAGAACCGCAAGGCGGTCGAAGAGCGCTTCGGCCTGGAAGCGGATGGCAGCCCGATCGTCTGCGTCATCAGCCGGCTGACCTGGCAGAAGGGCATGGACATCCTGGCCGCGGTCGTCGACGGCATCGTCGCCGCCGGCGCGCGGCTGGCGATCCTCGGCTCCGGCGACGCCGGCCTCGAAGGCACGCTGCTTGCCGCCGCCGCCCGCCATCGCGGCCGCGTCGGCGTCGTCGTTGGTTACGACGAAGACCTTTCGCACGTCATGCAAGGCGGCTGCGACGCCATCATCATTCCGTCCCGCTTCGAGCCCTGCGGCCTCACCCAGCTCTATGGCCTGCGCTATGGCTGCGTGCCGGTCGTCGCCAGGACAGGCGGTCTGGCCGACACCATCATCGACGCCAACGAGGCCGCCTTGTCGGCCGGCGTCGCCACCGGCTTCCAGTTCGCGCCCAACAATGGTGCCGCGATGCTCCATGCCATCCAGCGGCTGGTCGAGCAGCATGCGCGGCCCGCGACCTGGGCCTCGATCCAGCGCCAGGGCATGAAGGCCGATGTCTCCTGGGACAAGAGCGCCGAAAAATACGTCGAACTCTATCGCTTGCTGCTTTCAAAAAGGGCTGCCTGAGGCATGATCAAAACCGTCCCCACCAAACCCTATACCGACCAGAAGCCAGGCACCTCCGGCCTGCGGAAAAAGGTGCCGGTGTTCCAGCAAGAGCACTACGCCGAGAACTTCATCCAGTCGATCTTCGATGCGCTGGACGGTTTTCAGGGCAAGACGCTGGTGGTCGGCGGCGACGGCCGCTTCTACAATCGCGAGGTCATCCAGAAGGCGATCGCGATCGCCGCTGGCAACGGCTTCGGCAAGGTGATGGTCGGGCAGGGCGGGATTCTCTCGACGCCGGCCGCCTCCAACATCATCCGCAAATACAAGACCTTCGGCGGCATCATCCTGTCGGCCAGCCACAATCCGGGCGGCCCGCACGAGGATTTCGGCATCAAGTACAATGCCGGCAATGGCGGCCCGGCGCCGGAAAAGATCACCGACGCGATCTTTGCCAAGTCGAAGGAGATCAAGAGCTTCAAGATCGCCGATATCGGCGCCATCGACATCGACACCATCGGCACCGTCAAGGCCGGCGACATGACGGTCGATATCTGCGACCCGGTCAAGGACTATGCCGAACTGATGGAAAGCCTGTTCGACTTCGACGCGCTGAGGAAGCTCTTCAAGTCGGGCTTCCGCATGCGCTTCGACGCCATGCATGCGGTAACCGGCCCCTATGCCAAGGAGATCCTCGAACGCCGGCTCGGCGCGCCGGACGGCACCTGCCGCAATTTCAAGCCGCTGCCCGATTTCGGCGGCCACCACCCGGACCCGAACCTGGTGCACGCAAAGCACCTCTATGACGAGATGATGGGGCCCGACGCACCGGATTTCGGCGCGGCTTCCGACGGCGACGGTGACCGCAACCTGATCATCGGCAGAGGCATCTTCGTCACGCCGTCGGATTCGGTGGCGATGCTTGCCGCCAATGCCAAGCTGGCGCCGGGCTACAAGGACGGTCTGAAAGGCATTGCCCGCTCGATGCCGACCAGCGGCGCCGCCGACCGCGTCGCCGAAAAGCTCGGCATCGGCATCTATGAGACGCCGACCGGCTGGAAGTTCTTCGGCAATCTGCTCGATGCCGGCATGGCGACCATCTGCGGCGAGGAAAGCGCCGGCACCGGCTCCAACCATGTGCGCGAGAAGGATGGGCTGTGGGCCGTGCTTCTGTGGCTCAACATCCTCGCTGCGCGCGGCGAGAGCTGCAAGGGCATCGTCACCAAGCATTGGGAGACTTACGGCCGCAACTACTATTCGCGCCACGACTACGAGGAGGTCGAGAGCGATCGCGCCAACGCGCTGGTCGACGAGCTACGCGCCAAGCTCGGCTCGCTGCCCGGCACGACCGTGCGCGGCCTCAAGATCGCCAAGGCCGACGATTTTGCCTATCGCGATCCGGTCGACGGCTCGGTGAGCGAGCACCAGGGCATCCGGATCCTGTTCGAGGGCGGCTCGCGCGTTGTGCTGCGCCTCTCCGGCACCGGCACGTCAGGGGCGACGCTGCGCCTCTATATCGAGCGCTACGAGCCGGACAAGGCAAGGCACGACCTCGACACGCAGGAAGCGCTCGCCGATCTCATCGCCGCCGCCGACGACATCGCCGGCATCAAGAGCCACACTGGCCGCAACAAGCCGAGCGTGATTACTTGAGGGTGGCGTGGCGCGACTCCCCCTTCTCCCCTTGTGGGAGAAGGTGTCGCCGAAGGCGACGGATGAAGGGTGCTCCAGCTTGGCGCAAACCGGCGCTCGCATCGCCGGCGCCTCATTTCTTCCAACACCCCTCATCCGTCTCGGCGCTGCGCGCCGATCCACCTTCTCCCACAAGGGGAGAAGGGGAGGCGCTCGCATGACCCTCGGCGCCACCATCACCCCCGAAGGCATCCGCTTCGCCGCCTGGTCGTCATCCGCGAGACGTCTTTGGGTCTCGATCTTCGACGACACCGGCGCGCTTGAAACCGACCGGCTGGAGCTCAACCCGGAAGGCGACGGCGTGCACGCGCTCCTTGTCTCCGGCCTTGGCGACGGCGCGCGTTACGGCTTCCGCGCCGACGGCGACTATGCTCCGGAGCGCGGCCTGTGGTTCGACCCGAACAAGCTTCTCGCCGACCCCTATGCCGTCGAGGTCGATCGTCCATACCAATATCATTGGCGGCTTGCCGCCAAACGCAACGAAGGCGCCGACACCGCTCCGCTGATGCCGAAGGCGATCGCGCGTTCGCTGCCCAAACCGGTGCTGCCCCAGCCGCCGCTGTTCCGGTCAGGCGGGCTGATCTACGAGCTCAATGTCCGCTCCTTCACCAAGCTGCATCCGGACGTGCCGGAAACCCAGCGCGGCACCATCGCGGCACTCGCCCATCCGGCCATCATCGAGCACCTGAAGCGTCTCGATGTGTCGGCCGTCGAATTGATGCCGGTCACCGCGTCGATCGACGAGCGGCATCTGCCGCCATTGGGGCTGAGCAACGCCTGGGGCTACAATCCCGTCACTTTCATGGCGCTCGATCCGCGCCTCGCGCCCGGCGGTCTCAAGGAACTGCGCGACACCGTCGCCGCTCTGCGCCAGGCCGGCATCGGCACCATCCTCGATCTCGTCTTCAACCACACCGGCGAAAGCGACCGGCTCGGGCCGACTTTGTCGCTGCGCGGACTGGATGCGATAGGCTACTACCGGCATCAGGCGGACGGCAGGCTGGTCAACGACACCGGCACCGGCAACACCGTCGCCTGCGACCATCCGGTTGTGCGCGAGATGGTGCTCGACACGCTGCGCCACTTCGTCCGCTTCGCCGGCGTCGACGGCTTCCGCTTCGATCTGGCGCCGGTGCTCGGCCGCGTCGACGGCGCCTTCGATCCGGAAGCGCCGCTGCTTCGGGCCATTGCCGGCGATCTCGTGCTCTGCGACCGCGTGCTGATCGCCGAGCCTTGGGACATCGGTCCGAGCGGCTACCAGCTCGGAAATTTCCGGCCGCCATATCTGGAATGGAACGATCGTTATCGCGATGATGTCAGGCGCTTCTGGCGCGGCGATGCCGACGCGGTAGGCGTCTTGGCCACAAGGCTTGCAGGTTCCTCCGATGTCTTCGGCAGGGAAGGCCAACCGGCGAGCCGTGCGGTCAATTTCATCGCCGCGCATGACGGCATGACGCTGGCCGACATCGTCGCCTATGAGCGCAAGCACAACGACGCCAACGGCGAGCACAATCACGACGGCCACAACGACAATTTGTCATGGAACAACGGCGCCGAGGGCGAGACGGACGACGCGGCGATTGCCAAGGCGCGCTTCGAGGACCAGCGCGCGCTGCTGGCGACACTTTTCGCCTCGCGCGGCACCATCATGCTGACCGCCGGCGACGAGTTCGGCCGCACGCAAAAAGGCAACAACAACGCCTATGCGCAGGACAATGCCATTACCTGGCTCGACTGGGCCGGCCGCGATCAGGCGTTGGAGCGATATGCCTCATCGCTCTCTGCGATGCGTCGTGCCTTTCCCGCGCTGTCGGACACGCATTTCCTGACCGGAAAGCCGGCTGATGCTCCGGCCATTCCGGATGTCGAGTGGCTGACGGAGACGGGCGCGCCGCTCGGCGAGACGGAGTGGAACGATCGCGATCGACATCGCCTTGTGATGATGCTCGGCGATAGCGGAGGCAGTCGCCTTGCCGTCATGGTCAATGGCGACCGCCGCCAATGCGTCTTCACCTTGCCGGTCCGGGACGGCTACGAGTGGGGCCCGGCGATCGAGGCGCAGCCGGTCGATCTTACGCGGCCGCTGCCCGGCCGCAGCGTCAATTTCATGATCGAGCGGCGTGCCGCTCAATCGCGCAACGGGAAGGGCTTGTGATGGCTGCCGAAAATTCCGGGCAAGGGAGCGAATGGTGGCGCGGCTGCGTCATCTATCAGGTCTATCCGCGCTCCTTCCAGGACACGACCGGCGACGGCAGCGGCGACCTCAAGGGCATCACCGCGCGGCTCGCCCATGTCGCGTCGTTCGGCGTCGATGCCGTCTGGCTCTCGCCCTTCTTCAAGTCGCCGATGGCCGACATGGGCTACGATGTATCCGACTATCGCGACGTCGATCCGATGTTCGGCACATTGGAAGATTTCGACGCGCTGGTCGCCGAGGCTCACCGGCTCGGCCTGAAACTCATTATCGACCAGGTGATCTCGCATTCTTCCGACAAGCATGAATGGTTCGTCGAGAGCCGCGCCAGCCGCGACAATGCCAAGGCGGACTGGTACGTCTGGGCTGACGCCAGGCCGGATGGCAGCGCGCCCAACAACTGGCAATCGCTGTTCGGCGGGCCGGCCTGGGAATGGGACGCCACCCGCCGGCAATACTACATGCACAATTTCCTCGCCGCTCAGCCGGATCTGAACTTCCACAATCCGGACGTTCAGGACGCGCTTTTGGACACCGTGCGCTTCTGGCTGGAGCGCGGCGTCGACGGCTTCCGGCTGGACACCGTCAACTACTATGTCCACGACCGCTGGCTGCGCGACAACCCGCCCTTGGCCGCGAGCGTCGCCGGCACCAATGGCGCCACCAGCACCTACGCCTTCCAGGAGCATCTTTTCGACAAGACGCGGCCCGAAAACCTCGACTTCTTGAAACGTTTCCGGGCGCTGCTCGACGAATATCCAGACCGCGCCGCGGTCGGCGAGGTGGGTGACGAGGAGCGCTCCTTGCAGACGCTCGCCGCCTACGTATCGGGCGGCGACAAATTGCAGATGTGCTACACCTTCGACTTGCTCAGTCCGCAATTTTCCGCCGCCCATGTGCGCGGCTGCGTGGAGGCGTTCGAGACGACTGCCCCGGACGGCTGGGTCTGCTGGGCCTTTTCCAACCATGACGTCGTGCGCCATGTCAGCCGCTGGACGCGGCAAGGCGAGAACCCGGACGCGGTGGCGAAGTTCTCGATCGCGCTGCTTGCCTGCCTGCGCGGCTCGATCTGCCTCTATCAGGGCGAGGAACTCGGCCTCGAAGAGGCGGAGCTAGCCTATGAGGATCTGCGCGATCCCGTCGGCATCCGCTTCTGGCCGGGCGTGAAGGGCAGGGACGGCTGCCGCACCCCGATGGTCTGGCAGGCGGAGGCGGACAATGCCGGCTTCTCCACGGCCAAGCCCTGGCTGCCGGTGCCGCAGGCGCATCGCGCCCGGGCGGTCGATGTCCAGAATGGCGAGGAGCGGTCGGTGCTTGCCGCCTATCGGTCGATCCTTGCCTTGCGCAAGAGCCATCCGGCACTGATCCAAGGCTCGATCCGCTTTCTCGAGGCCGAGGGCGATGTGCTTGCTTTCCTCCGTGAGCGCGACGGCGAAAGGCTGCTTTGCGTTTTCAATTTCTCGACCGAGGCAACAGGCTGGGCGCTGCCCACTGAGATCGGCGAGGCCGAGATAACGGCATTTGACGTTGACGCCGCCGGCGTTCTTACCGGTGTGGTCGAGGACAGCGTGCTGGCGCTGCCGCCTCTGGGCAGTTTCGTCGGCAAGATTGGCTGACGGCGGACTACTGCACCAGCACCGAGCGCCCGCAGGTCGCGCCGGTCACGCGCACGTCGGCCTCGCCGACATGGACGCCCAGAGCTCCAAGCACATTGTAGAGAAGGTCGTCGACCGGCGCGGTCACGCCATTGAGCAGTGTCGTCACCGCCGGCTTCACCGTGCCGAGCAGGGCGGCCACGTCGAGGCCGAGCCCCAGCGCGTTGACCGAGAGCGACAGGTTGTTGACCAGCGATGTCGTCAGCGACTGCGTCAGGTTCTTCGTCGACACCGTCTTGATCGCCTTGTTGGCGATGTCGGTGGCGTTGTAGGTCAGGTTGGTCGGCGTCATGTTGGTGACCGAGAAGGCCGACGAGCCTGTCACCTGCAGCAGCGGGACGAGCAACAGCTTCAGGTCCGCGATATCGGCGTCGGAGAAGGACTGCGGCTTGGTGAAATCCGCGAAGCCGCTGGCATTGCTGTTGGCGAGATGGGCTGAGACCACGCCCGGCTGCGCGGCGATCGAAACCTTGATGCTGGAGGGACCCGTCGGGCAAGTGATGTCGGTCAGCTTCGCTTCGGCATAGGCCACTTCGACGTTGAGCGGCAGGTGGACGGCGACAAGACTGGTGCCGCCGCCGAGATTGGAATTGCCGAGTGTCACGCTGGCGTTGAGCTTGATGCGGGTCTGCGCCGTGCGCACCACGGTGCCGGCTTCTCCCACTGCCAGCCAGGCCGAGTTCTGCATCGGCTCGCCGATGGCGATCGCAAGCGTCGTCGATGCCAGGCCCGGTATGGTGGCGCCGAGATTGACCGCGACCTGATTCGTGCCATTGGCCAGAGCGGCAGCCGCGGTGAGCATGCTGAGCGCGCTGGCTGTCACGTTAAGGCCGGCCGGCTTTTGCCCGATGCCGAGATCGCCAACGGAGCCGAGATCGATGAGGGTGCTGAGCGGAATCCTGACCGTATTGGTGGCGCTGGAGGCCATGCTCTGCAGAGCGAGTTTGGCTGTGCGGTCGAGCCCCGGCACATTGGCCATTGCCGTGGCGATCTGGCCGATCGTTGCTTTGGAAGCGAGCACGTCGTTATAGGAAACGCCGGTCAGATGCAGTTGCGTCGCCAGCGCATCGGTGAACGAAAGAACGTCGACATCGGCCGACACCAGTGAATTGTAGTCCATCACGCTGAGCGAGATGTTGCCGCCGAGAAGGCCGCCGAGAAGCGCGTTGAGAATGCCGCCATTGAGACTGGCGAGCCGCGAGCCGACCGAAAAAGCCGCTTGCGGCTGCGCGCTGGCGATAGCGGTCGTGCCGAGAGTAGGCGGCGCCATGATCGAGCCCGCGAAATAAAGCGTACCCTGCTTCTTGAGCGTAACCTGGACCGCATTGTAGGGCAGCTTGCCCGCCTCGAACCGGCTGCCGGCAGCAATGGTGCTGACGCCCGTGTAGCGCCCCGGCACGACCTGGACGACGGCCTTGCTGGCGGTCGGCGCCACGGTCGCGCCTTGTTGCTGCACGGCGACCGAGGTGATGCCGTTGTCGCTGAGCGCGGTCAGCACCGCCTGCTGGGCGTTGGTGATGTTCGAGGCCGCGGTGATTGCGGCAAGGTCGACGATCGACTGCGCGGCGCGGCGCTCGTTGTAAAGGGAACCTTCGTCGATCGCAAAGGCGGTCAGCGCCAGCGCTACCGGCGTGCACAGCGCGGTCATGACGGCGAAATTCGCGCTCCGGTCGGCGAGCAGCCGTCGCGTCGCCGCCATGAAAGCAATTCCAGGAAAAGTGCGAAGCGGTTGAGTTCGGCGACCTCGCCGTAGCCTTCCGTCCGGAATTGCGTCACCGAAAACAGATGGAGCGGTTTGGCCTTTTCGGGAAACGATGAACCGCTCCAGCCCCCCCTTGATGGGCATCATATGCCTCCGACGCGGATCGTCGATTGACGTTGGATCGTCGTGCCCGGCAGCGGCAGCGTCCGGAACAGGTTCCAGATTGGCAGGTTGCGTGCATCGTAGGTGACCGAGACGACGAACTGGCTGCCGTCGACGGCGCTGTCCTGCGCGTTGACGGTCAGCTTGTTGGCGTCGACGAACGGATAGCCCGAGACATCGTGAGTGATGAAATCGGTAACCAGCGCCTGCCGCTCGGTCTGGTTGAGGCCGGCAATCGCGGTGCGCGCCGCGTCGGCGGCGATCTGCTGCACCGAATGGCTGGCGCCGAAATAAATCCCATATGCAACCATGCCGAGCAGAAGCAGGATGAAGACCGGCGCCAGCATGGCAAATTCGATTGCCGACGTGCCCGTGGCGTCAGCCCGGAAACGACACCACGGAACAAGCAATTTTCGGTTCTTCAGCATGGCGCGGAGAATGCCAAAGGCCGCCTGCAAAAACAGAAAACAGCAGGAACAACCGGCAGGTGTGCCAAGTTGAAAGCAAGCTCTAAGCTTTAGGTTTCGCTGTTTTAGCGTTATCGCTCTCACTTTGCGTCGAGCAGGCAATGGTTGAAATAAGATTTCGCTCTGTCTAGTCTCCTGCCACCAGCCGCCGGAAGGAACCGGCGGCACGCCTGAAACGGGACCGTTTCAACGGTTCCGAGGTGTCAAAACTTAAGAAGGCGCGGCTGAGGGGCTGCGCCGACAGGGAGAAACTTCATGCTGAAAGACATGCTGAAGGCGACGGTGTTCGCCACCACATTGGCCTTGGCCACCGGCACATTCTACACGCCTGCCTTCGCCGAAACCGTCTACAACCGCGGCGCCGCCGCCGAGGCGGAGACGGTCGATCCGCACAAGACGTCGACTGTCTACGAAGCCGATATCATACGCGACCTGTTCCAGGGCCTCGTCATGCACGACCAGAAGACCAATCTCATTCCGGGCGCCGCCGAAAGCTGGACGGTGTCGGATGACGGCACCGTCTACACCTTCAAGCTGCGCAAGGACGGCCTCTGGTCGGACGGCAACCCGGTGACGGCGGACGACTTCGTCTATTCGTTCCATCGACTGGAAGATCCGGCCACCGCTGCAGAATACGCCTCGATGCTCTATCCGGTGAAGGGCGCCGAGGACTTCAACACCAAGAAAGGCAAGGCCGAGGATATGGGCGTGAAGGCGATCGACGCCAACACGCTTGAAGTCACGCTGAAGGCTCCGACGCCCTACTTCCTGGAGATGCTGACCCACCAGGCGACCTATCCGGTCAACAAGGCTTCCATGGACAAGCTCGGCGCCGACTGGATCAAGCCGGGCAAGTTGGTCTCCAATGGCGCCTATACGCTGGCGGAGTGGGTTCCCAACGACCATATGAAATTGGTCAAGAACCCGAAGTTCTGGGACGCCGCGAGCGTCAAGCTCGACGTGGTCAATTACATCCCGACCGAGGATCGCTCGTCGGCGATGAAGCGTTTCGAGGCAGGCGAGCTCGACAGCTATGGCGACCTGCCGACCGAGCAGCTCGCCGATCTCAAAACCAAATTCGGCGACCAGGTCCGTGTCGGGCCGTATCTCGGCACTTATTATTACGCGGTCAAGACCGACAAGGCGCCTTGGGACAATGTCGAGTTGCGCAACGCCATCTCGATGGCGATCGACCGCGACTTCCTCGCCGAGAAGGTCTGGCAGAACTCGATGCTGCCCGGATATTCGATGGTGCCCCCGGGCATCGAGGGCTACACGCCGGCACTGGCCAAATACGCCGACATGCCGCAGATCGACCGCGAGGATGCGGCCAAGAAGATCCTGGAAAAGCTAGGCTATACACCCGAGCATCCGTTGAAGATGGAGATCCGCTACAACACCTCGGAGAACCATAAGAACACGGCGGTGGCCATCCAGGAACAGCTGAAGCCGCTCGGCGTCGAGGTGACGCTGCTCAACACCGACACCAAGACCCACTACAGCTTCCTCGAGCAGAAGGGCAACTACGACGTCGCCCGTGCCGCCTGGATCGCCGACTACAAGGATCCCGAGACCTTCCTCGGCATCTCGCGCAAGGCGAGCGGCAACAACTACTCGAACTACAACAGCCCTGCCTATGAAGCCGCCATGGACAAGGCGGCTGCCGCAGGCGGCAAGCCCGAGGAGCGCATGAAGGACCTCGCCGCAGCCGAGCGCATCCTCGTCGACGACGTCGGCGAGATCCCGCTTCTCTACTACAGCTACCACGACATCGTTTCCTCAAAGCTGCATGGCTTCGACGACAATGTGATGGACATTCATCCGTCCCGCTTCATCTCCAAGGACTGAAAAAAACCTTGGCCGTGCCGCCGCTCTCTTTTTGGGAGCGGCGGTCGCGGTCTGTCGTCGTGCCGGGCCGAAAGTCGGATTGGATTTTCGGGCTGCCCGGTGCGAAGATCAGAGATGCCGGCGCGCCACGGATCTTCGACTGGAGAGCCTGTCGCCCTGGCTGAAGCGGGGCGCCGATGCTGCGTTATGTCTTCCGGCGGCTGTTGACTGCCATCCCGACGCTGTTCGTCATCGTGACGGTGGCGTTTTTCCTGATCCGCGTCGCGCCAGGCGGCCCGTTCAACCAGGAGCGGGGCTTGAGCCCCGAGATCAGGGCCAATCTCGAAGCCCAGTTCGGCCTCAACGATCCGCTCTGGCTGCAATACGTCCACTATCTCGGCAATCTTTTGCGCGGCAGTTTCGGCCCGAGCTACAATTTGCCGGATTTCACCGTCACCGAACTCTTCGCCAAGGGCCTGCCGATCTCGGTACAGATCGGTAGCTCGGCGCTGGTGCTGGCGCTGCTGTTGGGCTCGATCCTCGGCACCATCGCCGCGCTCAACCAGAACAAAATAGGCGATTATTCGGTGATCGCCTTGGCCACTGCCGGCAGCACCATCCCCACCTTCGTCACCGCGCCGGTGATCCAGCTCGTCTTCGGGTTGTCCTGGAAGCTGTTGCCGATCGGCGGCTGGGGCGACGGCGCCTTGATCAACAAGGTCGGTCCGGTGCTGACGCTGGCCTTGCCGCAGATCGCAATCGTCGCCCGACTGATGCGCGGCTCCATGATCGAGAGCCTGCGTTCGCACCATATCCGCACCGCCCGCGCGCTCGGCCTGTCCGACTGGTCAGTGGTGGTCAAGCACGCGCTGCGCGGCGCCGTGCTGCCGATCGTCTCCTTCACCGGCCCGGCGGCGGCGGCGCTGTTGACCGGCTCGATCATCGTCGAGACGATTTTCTCCATACCCGGGGTCGGCCGCTACTTCGTCGATGCCGCCCTCAACCGGGACTACACGCTTGTCATGGGAACCGTGGTGGTGATCGCGCTCTTCACCATCGTCTTCAACCTGATCGTCGACCTGCTCTATGCGGTCGTCGATCCGAGGGTGCGCTATGACTGACCTCGCCGTCGCCGTGCCCGAGCCGATTGTCGGCCGCTCGCTCTGGGGCAATGCCTGGGCGCGGCTCAAACGCAACCGCGCTGCGATGCTCAGCCTCTATTACTTGGCCTTCATCGCCGTCATCAGCATTTGCGGTCCGTGGGTCGCGCCGCATGCATACACCACCATCTATGGCGACTACGTGCGCATGCCGCCGAGCTTTTCGGCCTATCCGAAACCCGACATGATCCAGGGTGCGCTGGGCGACGCCATCAAGCGCATGCGCGCCGACATCAAGGAATGGCACCAGGACGGCAATCGCGTCATCGTCACCGTCACCTCGACCAAGCCGATCGACGACCGCAACATCCGCTATCTCGACCGCTCCGACGCCTTCGACGACACCAGGATCGAGAACAAGTCGCCCGACGGCCTCGAGGTGACGATGAGCTCGGCCGTGAAGCAGCAATATTTCTTCTTCGGCACCGACAACACCGGCCGCGACCTGCTTTCGCGCACGCTGATGGCCGGACGCATCTCTTTGGCCATCGGCCTGCTCGCCGGCGTCGTCGCCGGCGTCATCGGCGTCATCTACGGCGCGACCGCGGGCTTCTCCGGCGGCAAGGTCGATGAGGTGATGATGCGCATTGTCGACGTGCTCTATTCGCTGCCCTTCATCTTCTTCGTCATCATGCTGGTGGTGTTTTTCGGCCGCAACTTCGTGCTGATGTTCCTGGCCGTCGGCGCTGTGTTGTGGCTCGACATGGCGCGCATCGTGCGCGGCCAGGCTTTGTCGATCCGCAGGCAGGAATATGTCCAGGCGGCGGAGGCCATGGGCGTCGGCCAGCGCGGCATTCTGTTGCGCCATGTCATCCCCAACCTGCTTGGCCCGGTGGTCATCTACATGACGCTCTTGGTGCCGCAGGTTATCATCCTGGAGAGCTTCCTGTCCTTCCTCGGTCTAGGCGTGCAGGAGCCGATGACCAGCTGGGGCGTGCTGATCTCGGTCGGCGCCAAGAACATCGGCTACGCCCACTGGCTGCTTTTGTTCCCGGCCTTCTTCCTCGTCTCGACGCTGTTTGCCCTGAATTTCGTCGGCGACGGCCTGCGCGACGCGCTCGATCCCAAGGACCGCTGAGATGACTGGTTCCGAAACGATCCTCAGCGTCAAGGACCTGCGCGTCCGCTTCCAGACTCTCGACGGCACGGTCGAGGCCGTGAAGGGCATCAACATCAAGGTCAACGCCGGCGAGACGGTCGCCGTCGTCGGCGAATCCGGATCCGGCAAAAGCCAGACGATGATGGCGGCGATGAGCCTGCTTTCCTCCAATGGCGAGGCGACCGGCCAGGTCGACTACCGCGGTCGCAATCTCCTGACGATGTCAAAGAGCGAGCTGAACCAGGTGCGCGGCCGCAAGATCAGCATGATCTTCCAGGAGCCGATGACCTCGCTCGATCCGCTCTACACCATCGGCAATCAGCTGATGGAACCGATCAGCCGACACCGCGGGCTGAACGCGGCCGCGGCGCGGGAAGAGGCGCTGAAATTGCTCAGGCTGGTGCACATTCCCGATCCCGAACGGCGGATGAAATCCTATCCGCACGAGATGTCGGGCGGCCAGCGCCAGCGCGTCATGATCGCCATGGCCTTGGCCAACGATCCGGACATCCTCATCGCCGACGAACCGACGACGGCTCTCGACGTCACCATCCAGGCGCAGATTCTGATGCTGCTTGCCGAACTGCAGCGCAAGCTCGGCATGGCCATCGTCTTCATCACCCACGACCTCGGCATCGTGCGCCGTTTCGCCGACCGCGTCTATGTCATGCGCCTGGGCGAGGTGGTGGAGGAGGGCGATGCGGAAGCGCTCTTCGCCAATCCGCAGCATGCCTACACCAAGATGCTGCTCGCGGCCGAGCCGACGGGCACCAAGGTGGCGCCGCCCGCCAGTGCGCCGGTGCTGCTCGAAGGCCGCAATGTCGAAGTCGTCTTCAAGATCGGCGGCGGCTTTCTTGGCGGCGAGCCATTGATGCTGCGCGCGGTGGACAGGATCTCGATCCGGCTGAAGCGCAACCAGACGATCGGCATCGTCGGCGAGTCCGGTTCAGGCAAGTCGACGCTGGGCCGCGCGCTGCTCAGGCTCTTGCCCAGCGACGGCGTGATCCGCTTTGGCGACCGCGACATTTCGGACGCGGACCGCCAGGCGATGCGGCCGCTCAGGCGCGAATTGCAGCTGGTGTTCCAGGATCCGTTCGGCTCGCTGTCGCCGCGCATGACCGTCGGCCAGGTGATCACCGAGGGCCTTTTGGTGCACGAGCCCTCGCTGACCGGCAAGCAGCGCGACCAGCGCGCCGTCGAGGCATTGCGCGAGGTCGGCCTCGACCCCAACGCACGCAACCGCTACCCGCACGAATTCTCCGGCGGCCAGCGCCAGCGCATCGCCATTGCCCGCGCCATGATCCTGAAGCCGAAAGTGGTGGTGCTCGACGAGCCGACCTCGGCGCTCGACCGTTCCGTGCAGAAGCAGATCGTCGAGCTTTTGCGCAAGCTGCAGGCCGACCATGAGCTGTCCTACCTCTTCATCAGCCACGACCTCGCGGTGGTCCGCGCCATGGCCGACTACATCATCGTCATGAAGCAGGGAAAGATTGTCGAGGAAGGGCCGACGCAAGAAATCTTCGACAATCCGCGCGAAGCCTACACCCAGACGCTGATGAACGCCGCGATCGATACGGCACGGTTCCGCATGAGCGCTTGAAGCCGGGGCAAGCTTAACCTAGCTCGCCTCACGGCGAGGACGGGCACCTCTGGTTTCGCGTCGCGACGATCACCTGCTCCTGTTGCTGCAGCCGTTCGATCCGGGCGGTTTCGCGATTGGCTATCGCCGTCTTCACGCGCTCGCCGCCGAGCAGCCATGTCGGCACGCTGGTGTTGGCGACCTTGCCGCGAGCGATTGCGGTGCGTGAAATATCGGTCGCGGTGTCGCCGACCGCATTGTTGAGCTCGGGGCAGTTCATTTTGTCGTAGTTCGCCGGGCTGATCGACGCGGTGGTCGATGAGCAGCCCGCCGCGAACAAGAGGACCGCAATTGTCGGTAGAATGGCCGTCGGCGTGAACTTCATACTCTCAACCCTGGTTCGCCGTCCTGCGGTCCCGCGCATCCAGGAGCATGGCGGGTTGCCATTAGGCCAAAGTGAGAAACCGTTGTCGAGCGTTGTCGCACGATTCTGTTTTCGAAGATCAGACATCGTTCGAGCGACGGTATTGGCATAATATGCCATCCCCCTATATCATGCCTGTTGAACTGGAGCTGATACCGCGATGCCGACCCGCAATGTTGTCCTGACGGAACACCTCGAAGAGGTGATCGATCGGCTGGTGAAAACCGGGCGTTATCAGAACGCCAGCGAGGTATTGCGTGACGGCTTGCGGCTGATCGAGCAGCGCGAGGCGAGGGAGTCGGCAAAGCTGGCTGCGCTCAGGGAGGCAGCCAGCATCGGTTTCCACGACATCGAGCAAGGCCGTTTCGAGGATATTGCTGGAGACAGTCTCGAAAAATTTATGAATGGCCTGGGGCGGCAGGCAAGCTTACGCGCGAAAAAACCAGGCTTGTAACGCCATGGTCCTGTACCGGCTTTCAGCAGCCGCGAAGGAAGACATCGTTCAAATACTCGCCTACACGGAGGTCAATTTCGGCGAGATCGCGCGTGTCCGTTACGAAGGGTTGCTGATTGCGGCGCTGCGCGACATTGCTGCCGATCCCGAACGGGTGGGCAGCATCGCCCGCGCGGACCTGGGAAACAATATCCGCAGCTATCACTTGCGCTATAGTCGGGATCGAGCACGGACCGAACACGGCATTGTTCTGCGACCACGCCATTTTCTGCTCTACCGGATGACGCTTGAGGTCGTCGGAATTGGCCGCGTTCTCCACGACGCGATGGAACTCCGGCGCCATCTGCCGGAGAGCTACGGCGACGATTGACAGCAGTCCGGATTTCAGACGGATGGCGATTTCGGGAAAGGCCAAGTGCTTGTTTTTTCTGGTCGGAGTGGCAGGATTTGAACCTGCGACCCCCTCGTCCCGAACGAGGTGCGCTACCAGACTGCGCTACACTCCGTGACCAGACCGCGGGCTTATAGCTGCCGCTTTCTGATCCTGCAAGCGGCAATGGCAGTCCTTCTGTCGCATTTCCTTTCTTTCGCGAAGCTTGGCCCAATGGCATACCATTTGGTTGTGAGGTAAAGGTGGGCTTAAAGGCTTTTGTCGTAAGTCCGACCCATGGGAGCCGGACTTTTGACAGGGTCGTTCATGAGCCAGCGCATCGTCAGTTTCGTCATGAGCGGCGGCGTCGGGTCGCGGCTGTGGCCGCTATCGCGCGAGGACAACCCCAAGCAGTTCCACGACTTCTCCGGCGATGGCTCGATGCTGGCCAAGACCGTGCGCCGGCTGGCGGCGCGCACGCAAGGCGAGACGCCGATTTTCCTGATCGCCTCGGAGCGTCACGCCGACCGCGTCCATGCCGACCTTGCCGGCATCGATCTGGCCGGCGGCGGACCGCTGTTCGAGCCGACGGGCCGCAACACGGCCGCCGCCGTGGCGCTGGCCAGCCTGCGCACGCTCTCCGAATATGGCGACGAGCTGGTGCTGGTGGTGCCATCGGATCACGAGATCTCGACGCCTGGCCAGTTCTGGCAAAGCATCGAGGCGGGCGCTGCCGCGGCAAATGCCGGCCGGCTCGTGGTGTTCGGCCTGAAACCGACACAGCCCGAGACCGGCTATGGCTATATCGAGGTCGGGGCAGGCCAGGACGGTGTCTTCGACGTCTCGCGCTTCGTCGAGAAGCCGGATCTCGCCACCGCGCAAGCCTATGTCGACGCCGGCAGCTTCTACTGGAACACCGGCATCTTCCTGTTTCGCGCCGGCGCCATGCGCGACGCCTTCGCGGCCTATGAGCCGAAAATATGGCAGGCGACGGAGGCCGCCTACGAGGCTGCGACCAGCGATCTGTCCGGCCTCTATATGCCGCTGGAACTCTATTCCGCCATCCCGTCGACCTCGATCGATTACGCCATCATAGAACGCGCGAAAGACATCGCCATGGTGCCCGCCGGCTTCCGGTGGAACGATCTCGGCTCCTGGCAGTCGCTGCTCGATGTCGGCCCGTCCGACAAGGGCGGCAACGTCATCGTTGGAGACGTCGTCGCCATCGATTGCGAGAATTCCTATATCCGCAGCGAGGGTCGGCTGCTGTCGGCCATCGGCATGAAGGACGTGGCGATCGTCTCCACGGCCGATGCGACGTTCGTCGCGCCGGTCAGCCACAGCCAGCACGTCAAGAAGATCGTCGAGCAACTGGAGAAATCCGGCCGGCTCGAAACAAGGTTCACGCCGGCGCATGACCGCGTCATCGAGAGCGGCGCCTGGCGGCGCCGCGTGCGCCACTGGCTGTTCGAGGAGACGCTGCCGCTATGGTCGACGCTCGGCGTCGACGAACGCCATGGCGGCTTCCACGAGGCGCTGGGCTTCGACGCCGCGCCGCTGATGAAACCCAAGCGCATGCGCACCCAGGCGCGTCAGGTCTATGCTTTCGCGGTCGCCAAGGAGCGCGGCTGGGAGGGCCCGGCCGACCGGCTGATCGCGCACGGCATCGGCTTCATGGCGGGGCAGGGCCGCACCGATCGCGGCGGCTGGGTGCGCACGCTCAACATCGACGGCTCGGTCGCCGATCCGGTCGAGGATGCCTACGACCATTCCTGCGTGCTTCTGGCGCTCGCCCACGCCCATATGTCGGGCCATCCCGACGCGTTGCGGCTCGCAGAGGAGACATTCGCCTTCCTCGACGCGCATCTGGAGGATGACCGCCTGACCGGCTTTCTGGAAACCTCCGACGGCGCGGAGGAACGGCGCTCCAATCCGCACATGCATCTGCTCGAGGCCTTCCTCGCCTGGCACAAGGCGACGGGCGAGCGCGCCTATCTGCGCCGCGCGGCACGCATCATCGATCTTTTCCGCAGCCATTTCTTCGATGCCGAAAGCTGGACACTGGGTGAATATTTCGACGACGGCTGGAAGCCGGCGGCGGGCGAGAAGCGGAGCTGGACCGAGCCTGGCCATCACTTCGAATGGGCCTCGCTGCTGGTCGATTTCGCCGCTCGCAGCGGCCAGGGCGAACTCACCGCTTTTGCGCGCAAGCTCTATGCCTCGGCCGTTGCCAACGGCCTCAACCGCGCCACCGGCCTCGCCTATGGCGCCGTCTCGCGCCAGGGACTGCCGCTCGACACGGTCTCGCGAAGCTGGCCGCAGGCCGAGGCGATCAAAGCGGCAATCGCGCTGGACGGCTCGGGCGGACCGGACCTCAAGCCCGAGATCGAGGCGCGCGTCGGCCGCCTGTTCCGCTGGCACATAGATCCGGCGCCGCTCGGCCTGTGGATCGACCGCATCGACGAGCGTGGCCGTTCGCTGGCGACCGACGTGCCGGCCAGCATCTTCTACCACCTAGTCTGTGCGCTGACGCAGTATCTGGATGGAACGGCGGAGAAGTCTCAGTAGGGCGCTGCCACGTCCCCCGTCTCGACATAAACCGCCTTCAGCTGTGAATAATGCGCCAGCGCGGCCAGCGAATTCTCGCGGCCGATCCCGGATTGCTTGACGCCGCCGAAGGGCATTTCCACCGGCGTGAGATTGTAGGCATTGATCCAGCAGGTGCCGGCCTGCAATTCGGCGATGACGCGATGCGCGCGCGGCAGGTCGCGCGTGAACACGCCCGCCGCCAGCCCGAATTCGGTGTCGTTGGCGCGCTCGATCACCTCGTCCTCGCTGTCGAATTTGAGCACGCTCATCACCGGTCCGAAAATCTCCTCGCGCGCGATCCGCATGGTGTCGGCGACATTGGTGAACACCGTAGGCTCGATGAAAAAACCACCTTCGAAACCCTGCAGCGACGGCAAATTGCCGCCGCAGGCTAGGCTGGCGCCATCCTGCTTGCCGGCTTCGATATAGGACACGACCTTGTCCTGCTGCGCCTTGCTAACCAGCGGACCCATCTGCGTTTCCGGATCGAGCGGGTCGCCGATGCGGATTTTCTTGGTGCGCTCGACAAGCCGCTCGACGAAGCGGTCGTGCAGGCCCTTCTGCACGAAGACGCGCGTGCCGTTCGAGCAGATCTGGCCGGTGGAATAAAAGTTGCCGAGCATGGCGCCGCCGATGGCGTTCTCGAGATCGGCGTCGTCGAAGATGATCAGCGGCGACTTGCCGCCGAGCTCCATCGTCGCGTGCTTCATTTTCGAGCCGGCAAGCGACAGCACCTTGCGGCCGGTCGGCACCGAGCCGGTCACCGAAACTTTTGCCACGACATCATGGCCGACGAGACCTGCGCCGACATCGCCGTAACCCTGCACGACGTTGAACAATCCGTCGGGCAGCCCCGCTTCGCTGTATATTTCGGCCAGCGCCAGAGCCGAAAGCGGCGTGTTCTCCGACGGCTTGAACACCATGGCATTGCCCATGGCCAAAGCCGGCGCCGACTTCCAGCCGGCAATCTGGACGGGATAGTTCCAGGCGCCGATGCCGACGCAAACGCCGAGCGGCTCGCGTCGCGTGTAGGCGAAGGGTCCGCCGAGATCGATCATCTCGCCATTGAAGGCGGCGACCGCTCCGGCGAAATATTCCAGGCAGTCGGCGGCCGAAGGGGCGTCGGCCACCAGCGTCTCCTGGATCGCCTTGCCGGTGTCGAGCGTCTCTATCCGGGCAAGATCGGCATTGCGCGCGCGCAGGATGTCGGCTGCGCGGCGCAGGATGCGTCCGCGCTCGACCGGCTTCAGCCGCGCCCAGGCCGGCTGCGCGGCGCGCGCGGCCTCGATGGCGAGCTCCAGAACGTTCGGCGTTGCCGAATGCAGCGTTGCGATGGTCTCGCCCGTCGCCGGATAGATCACCGGCAGCGGCGCACCGCCTTCGTCCTCGATGTAGCGGCCGTTGACGTAGTGCGATGCCGTCGGTTGGGCGCGCATGGCTTTCTCCAGAACTGTTGGCCGATCGGGCGGTCTGCCCGACAATGCCCTATCGGTCCGCCACCTGCCAGCGCGGATTGATCCACGGTTCCTGGTTGGATGGCGCCAGCGGCGTTCGGCCAAGGATGTGGTCGGACGCCTTCTCGCCGGTCATGATCGAGGGCGCGTTGAGGTTGCCGTTGGTCACCCGCGGGAAGATCGAGGAGTCGGCGACGCGCAGCCCCTCGACGCCGATCACCCGGCATTCCGGATCGACGACACTGGTCAGGTCGTCGGCGCGGCCCATCCTGCAGGTGCCGCAAGGATGGTAGGCGCTCTCGGCATGGTCGCGGATGAAGGCGTCGAGCTCGTCGTCCGACTGCACATGGCTGCCCGGTGAAATCTCTTTGCCGCGAAAGCCATCGAAGGCTTTCTGGCCGAAAATCTCGCGCGTAAGCCGGATGCAGTGGCGGAACTCGCTCCAGTCGTCCGGATGCGACATATAGTTGAAGCGGATCACCGGCTTGGCCTTCGGATCGGGCGAGCGCAAGCTCACCGAGCCGCGGGACTTCGAGCGCATCGGGCCGACATGCGCCTGGAAGCCGTGCGACTTCGCCGCCGACTTGCCGTCATAGCGCACGGCCGCCGGGATGAAGTGGTACTGGATATCGGGATAGTCGATGCCGGCCTGCGAACGCACGAAGGCTGCCGCCTCGAAATGATTGGTGGCGCCAAGGCCGGTCTTGAAGAACAGCCATTGCGCGCCGATCAGCGCCTTGGAGAAGGGATTGAGCACCGAGTTCAGCGTGATCGGCTTGGTCGATTCCTGCTGGATATAAAGCTCCAGGTGGTCCTGCAGATTGGCGCCGACGCCCGGCCGGTCGGCAACCACCTGGATGCCGTTTTCCTGGAGATGCGCACCCGGGCCGATGCCTGACAGCATCAGGATCTTCGGCGAATTGATCGACGACGCCGCGACGATCACCTCACGGCGCGCCTTAACGACCTGAATCTTTTTGTCAGCTTCGATCTCGACGCCGATCGCGCGTTGATTCTCGATTACCACGCGCCGGGCGAAACCCTTGAGCAGCCTGGCATTTCCGCGTCTGAGAGCCGGCTTGAGATAGGCGTTCGCCGCCGACCAGCGGCGGCCGCCCAGAATGGTCTGTTCCATCGGCCCGAAACCTTCCTGCTTGGAGCCGTTATAGTCGTCGGTGAGCTCGAACCCGGCCTGGCGGCCCGCCTCAACGAAGGCGCCGTAGAGCGGATTTTTCCGAGTGCCGCGCTGCACATGCAATGGTCCGCCTTTGCCTCGCCAGCCGTCCTCGCCGCCGTCGCAATCCTCCATGCGCTTGAAATAGGGAAGCACGTCGGCGAACGCCCAGCCTGCGGCGCCCTGTTCGGCCCAGTGGTCGAAGTCATGCGCATGTCCGCGCACATAGACCATGCCGTTGATCGAGGACGAGCCGCCGAGCACCTTGCCGCGTGGGGTGGCAAGCACGCGCCCGCCGAGATGCGGCTCCGGCTCGCTGGCGAAACCCCAGTCGTAAAGGCTCATATTGAGCGGGATCGACAGCGCCGATGGCATCTGGATCAGCGGCCCCATATCGGTGCCGCCGAACTCGATGACGATCACCGAGTGCTTGCCGTCTTCCGACAGCCGGTAGGCCATGGCCGAGCCGGCGGAGCCGGAGCCGATGATGACGAAATCCGCTTCAAGCATTGTTCATGTGCGCCATAAAGTCGGCGAGCGAGACATTGCCGCCGGTTGCAACCACAAGGACGGTCTTGTCCTTCACATCCACCTTGCCGCCGAGCAGCGCTGCGAGCGATGCCGCGCCCGAAGGTTCGAGCACCAGCTTCATCCGCTCGAACGCGATCTTCATCGCCCGCCGCACCGAGGCGTCGTCGACGGTGACACCGCGCACCCCGGCAGCGCTCACCGCCGCGAAGGGCGCGTCGCCGGGCTTGCGCGCCATCAGCCCGTCGCAGATCGATTTCGGCCCGATCGGCATGGTCTCGATCGCGCCATGCGCCAGCGACGAGCCCATGCCGTTGAAACCTTCCGGCTCGACGGCGATGATCTCGGTCTTGGGCGACAGATAGTGGAAGGCCAGCGAAACACCGCCGATCAGTCCGCCGCCGCCGACCGAGCAGAACACCAGATCGGCATGCGCCTTCTTCATTGCCAGCTGGTCGAGCGCTTCAAGTCCCGCGCCGGCCTGGCCGGCCACGATCTCAGGATCGTCGAAGGGATGCAGCAAGGTGAGGTGCTCGCTCTCGGCGATCTCGCGCGCTTTTGCAGCCGCAACTTCCTCGCGGGCGCGCTCGCCATGGTCGGTCAGCACCACGCGCGCGCCATAACCGGCGGTCGCGTCGCGCTTGGCGGCGGGCGCGTCGATCGGCATGACGATGGTGACGGGAATGCCCAGCGCCTGGCCGGCCGCCGCCAGCCCTTGCGCGAAATTGCCAGAGGAATAGGCGACGACCCCCTTTTTCGCTTCATCCGGCGAAAGCCGGTTCAACCGCCAATAGGCGCCGCGCACCTTGAAGGAGCCGGCCCATTGCAGCGACTCCGGCTTGACGAAGATCCGCGCTGCACCTGTCTCTTTTGCTAGCGCAACCGACTCCAGCAGCGGCGTCACCTGCGTGGCCGTCGAGGTGATGGCATAGGCCTGTTTCAGATGGTCGAGGGTGGGAACGAGAACGTCAGCCATTATTCGCCTCTCGGATAGCGTTTGCTCTCTTCGAGATTGTCGAGGTTCATGTGATTGCGCATGTAGCGTTCCGACGCCTTCTGCAGCGGCTGGAAATCCCACGGGTAGTAGGCGCCGTTGCGCAACGCCGGATAGACAACCCAGCGGCGCGCCTGGCTTTCGCGCACGGCGGCGTCGAAGGCAGCCATGTCCCAGCGGGCCCTGACCTTGTCCATGAACATCGCCACCAGGGCTGCGTTCGCCGGATCCTCGGCGAGGTTGTCACGCTCGAGCGGATCGGTATCGAGATCGAACAGTTGCGGCGCGTCGAGCTCGCAATGGACGAATTTGTATTTGCCGTCGCGCATCGCGACCAGCGGCGCGTAGGAGCCTTCGGCCGCATACTCCATCAGCACCGGCCCGCTTCGCGCCTTGCCGTCGAGCAGCGGCAGCAGCGACTGGCCGTCGGTCCACGGTTCGATCGCGGCGATGTCGATGCCGGCGAGGTCGCAGAGCGTCGGCGTCACGTCGAGATTGGAAACCGGTGCCTTGATCGGCCCGGCCGGAACGCCCTTGCCGGCAATCATCAGCGGCACGCGGGCAGATCCCTCGAAAAAGCTCATCTTGAACCACAGGCCGCGCTCGCCCAGCATGTCGCCGTGGTCCGAGCAGAACAGGACGGTGGTGTCGTCGAGCATGCGGGTACGCTTGAGGACGTCCAGAATCTCGCCCAGCTTGTCGTCGACATAGGAAATGTTGGCGAAATAGCCGCGCCGCGAGCGGCGCACCTGTTCCGGCGTGATCTCGAAGGCCTGATAGTCGCTGGCGCGATAGAGCCGTTGCGAATGCGTATCCTGCTCGTCATGCGGGATGAACGGCGTTTCAGGATCGAGCGCCTGGCAGTTCTCGTAGAGATCCCAATATTGCTTGCGCGCCACATAGGGGTCGTGCGGATGTGACAGCGAAACGGTAAGGCACCAGGGGCGGTGACCCGCATCGTCCTGCTCGCGCGACAGCTGATAGAGTTTTTGCGTGGCCAGGAACACGACCTCGTCGTCATACTCCATCTGATTGGTGATCTCGGCGACGCCGGCGCCGGTGACCGAACCCAGATTGTGATACCACCAGTCGATCCGCTCGCCGGGCTTGCGGTAGTCCGGCGTCCAACCGAAATCGGCGGGATAGATGTCGGTGGTCAGCCGCTCCTCGAAACCGTGCAACTGGTCGGGCCCGACGAAGTGCATCTTGCCGGACAGGCAGGTATAATAGCCGGCGGCGCGCAGATGGTGGGCGAAGGTCGGAATGGAAGACGTGAACTCGGCGGCGTTGTCATAGACCCCGGTGCGCGACGGCAATTGCCCGCTCATGAACGAAGCGCGGCCAGGCGCGCAGAGCGGCGAGGCAGTGTAATTGTTGGCAAAGCGCGCCGAGCGCGCGGCAAGCGCCTTCAGGTGCGGGGCATGCAGGAAGTCCGCCGGGCCGTCTGGAAAGAACGTGCCGTTGAGCTGATCGACCATGACGATCAGGAAATTGGGTCGCCGGGTGGTCAAGGCAGGCTCCGTCCGTTGAGCTTGGTTTCGAGATAGTCTTCCACGAGTGCGATCGCGGTCTGCGCGTCGGGCACGCCGTCCTTCAGCGCGCGGCGGATGTAGAGCCCGTCGATCAGTGCCGCGGTCGCTTCCGCCACGCGGTCGGCCTCGGTCCGAGGCAGGATGCCGGTCAGCCCGCTCATCAGGTTCGAATTGAGCCGCCGCGCATAGATGCGCAGCAGCCGCCGCAGCTCCATCGATTTCTGTGCCTCGACATAGAAGGCGAGCCAGGCGGCGATAATCTGAGGCTGGAACTGGTCGTCGGAAAAGCTGACGGCGACGACGGCCGAGACGCGCTGGCGCGGCGTCACGGCAAGGCCGAACGCGCGTCTGGTGTCGGTGTTGAGCTCGGCCAGGATGTGCCGCATCGTTGCGAAGAGCAGTTCGTCCTTGGCGCCGAAATAGTGATGCGCCAGCGCCGACGAGACACCGGCGCGGCCGGCGATCTCCGACATTGTCACGTCCAGCGATCCGCGCTCGCCGATCGCCGAGATCGTCGCGTCGATCAGCGCCTTGCGGCGCACTGGCTCCATTCCGATTTTCGGCATTTTGGGATCCGGTTCTGCGGTTAGATTATTTTTTATTGACGGATCAATCAATAAAAAATCGACATGGGATCAACCTTTCATTTCGATCTGGCCCATGCCCTGGGGCTGGAAACGGTTCATTATTGAACAATATTGAATCACGTGCCGCGCGCGATCGTGCTAGGCTGCGGCGCAAATGGAGGCTGCTATGACCGCATGCATCGTCGGCTGGGCGCATTCGCGCTTTGGCAAGCTCGAAGGCGAGACGCTGGAGGGCCTGATCACCAAGGTCGCCGTCGAAGCGCTCGACCACGCCGGCATCGGTCCGGACGATGTCGACGAGATCGTGCTTGGCCATTTCAACGCCGGCTTCTCGCCGCAGGATTTCACCGCGAGCCTCGTGCTCCAGGCCGATGACCGGCTGCGCTTCAAGCCGGCGACGCGCGTCGAGAACGCCTGCGCCACTGGCTCGGCCGCCGTCCGTCAAGGCATCCGCGCCATCGACGCCAACGCCGCCCGTGTCGTGCTGGTGGTCGGCGCCGAGCAGATGACGACCACGCCCGGACCCGAGATCGGCAAGAACCTGCTCAAGGCCTCCTACCTGCCGGAAGATGGCGACACGCCGGCAGGCTTTGCCGGCGTCTTCGGCAAGATCGCGCAGGCCTATTTTCAGCGCTATGGCGACCAATCGGACGCGCTGGCCATGATCGCCGCCAAGAACCACAAGAATGGCGTCGACAATCCCTACGCCCAGATGCGCAAGGATTTCGGCTATGAGTTCTGCCGCCAGGAAAGCGAGAAGAACCCGTTCGTCGCCGGTCCGCTGAAGCGCACCGATTGCTCGCTGGTCTCCGACGGCGCCGCGGCGCTCGTTCTCACCGACACGGCGACGGCGCTGAAGATGCGCCGCGCCGTGACTTTCCGCGCCAACGAGCATGTGCAGGACTTCCTCCCGATGTCGAAGCGCGACATCCTCTCCTTCGAGGGTTGCGAGCGCGCCTGGGAGCAGGCGCTGAAGAAGGCCGGCGTGACGCTCGACGACCTCTCCTTCGTCGAGACGCATGACTGCTTCACCATCGCCGAGCTGATCGAATACGAAGCGATGGGGCTCGCCAAGCCAGGCGAGGGCGCCAGGCTGGCGCTGGATGGCACGACCGCAAAGGACGGTCGGCTGCCGGTCAACCCGTCCGGCGGCCTGAAGGCCAAGGGCCACCCGATCGGCGCTACCGGTGTCTCGATGCATGTGCTGACAGCCATGCAGCTCACCGGCGAAGCCGGCGGCATCCAGGTGCCGGGCGCAAAACTCGGCGGCATCTTCAACATGGGTGGCGCGGCGGTCGCCAACTACGTTTCCATCCTCGACCGGATCAGGTAGAAGCGGCCCGCATCAAAGCGCGCCCTCCTTGGGCGGCGCGTGCGGGAGGCAACATGACAAATCCGGTTCTGGTCGAGGTCACGCGCGGCGCTGTGGTCGAAAGCGCGCACCGTGGCGCGGTCTCCGTCTTCGACGCCGACGGCAAGCCCGTCTGGGAAATCGGCGACACGGACCGCCCCGTGTTCCCGCGCTCGGCGGTAAAAGCAATCCAGGCGTTGCCGCTGGTGGAATCGGGTGCCGCCGATGCCTACGGCTTCGGCAACCGCGAGCTGGCGCTGGCCTGCGCCTCGCATTCGGGCGAGCCGGCCCATGTCGAATTGGCCAACGCGATGCTCGCCAGGGCAGGCCTCGACAGGACGGCGCTGGAATGCGGTGCGCACTGGCCCTCGAGCCACGACGCCACCATCGCGCTCGCTCGCGCCGGCAACGTGCCGAACGCCTTGCACAACAACTGCTCCGGCAAGCATTCCGGTTTCCTCTGCACCTGCGTGCATGCCGGCATTTCCCACGCCGGCTATGTCAAAGCCGGCCATGCGCTGCAGGAGATGGTGCGCGACGCCATGCAGTCCGTGACCGGCGCGGCGCATGACGTCGACCATTGCGGTATCGACGGCTGCTCGATCCCGACCTACGCCGTGCCGTTGAAGAATTTTGCTCAGGGCTTTGCCCGTATGGCGACGGGCAGGGGCCTTGCGCCCGCGCGCGCCAAGGCGGCGAAGCGGCTGCTTTCGGCCTGCATGGCCGAGCCGTTCCTGGTCGCGGGCACCGGCAGGGCCGACGTCGCGCTGATGCAGGCAGCACCCGGTCGCATCTTCGTCAAGACCGGCGCCGAAGGCGTCTATTGCGCGGCATTGCCCGAACTTGGCCTCGGCATTGCCTTGAAATGCGATGACGGCGCGGGCAGGGGGGCCGAAGTGATGATCGCCGCAGTACTGGCGAAGTTGCTCCGCGACGATGAGGCGGTTGCGGCAAAGCTCACCGAGCTTGCCGATCCTCCGGTCGAAAGCCGCGTCGGCGCCAAGGTCGGCTTGCTGCGGCCGACGGCGGCGCTCAACTAGCTGTCTTCAGCGACAGCACCAAAGTCATCGGATTTTTTGGGGAAGCCTGGAAGCCATAGCGCTCATAAAACGTTTTGGCTCCATCCGATATGGCATGAACCAGGAGACCGCGAATGCCGAGAATGGCTGCCGCTTGGCCCGTCCGCAGCACCGCGTCCTGCAGCAGAGCAACACCCAGACCCTTGCCTTGCCAGTTCGCATCGACAGCCAAACGGCCAAGCACAGCCATGGGCACGGGATCGGGCATATTGCGCCGGATCGAACCGGGCGCATCCGCCAGGTCAAGTCCGCCCGATGAAAGGCAGTAGTAACCGACGACGCGCGTACCTTCCGCAATCACGTAGGTTCTGGACGCACCGCCGACTTGATTGGCGCGCGCCCGCCGTCGAAGCCATTGATCCAGGCTGTCGGTCCCGCTTTGAAAAAGGTCGAGCTCGTGCGCATCGGCTAAAAGAGCTGGCGCCGAAAGCATCAGTCCTGCCAAGGCTTGGGCGCATTCATCAGGCGGGCGAATCCCTCGCCGCTCGGCGGCTGGTCGAGGATATCGAGATAGTGTCGATAGCTTTCGGCATCGACCTTGACGAGCGTCTGGTCGAGCAGCGTGTCTTCGGCTGCGCGGTAGGCAGCGTCGATCATGAAGTCGGAGCGGGTCTTCCCCCGTATCTTCGCGGCGCGGTCGATCAGGATGCGAATATCCTCGCGGATGCGCAGATTGACGGGCTTGGCGTGAGTGTCCTGGTTTTTGGTGACCATGGCGAAGTATCCTTCCATCACCGATATAGCATTTTTGCATACACAATGTGTATCTAAATCTGAGATTGCCAATTTCATTGCTGGCGACCTGGACTGCGCCGGTTCTACGCAAAACCGAACAGCAGCGAGTTCATGTTTCTGCTAGTCTCCCTAACCATCAATCGATGCTGGGCGCTGGCTATGCTGGAATCGGACAAGGTGTTTGCCGGGTCGATCCCGGAAAATTACGATCGTCATATGGTGCCGCTGATTTTCGAGGCCTATGCCGCGGAGACCGCGCGGCGGGCGGCGTCTTTCTCACCCTTGGCCGTTTTGGAGACCGCCGCGGGCACCGGAGCCGTCACCCGTGCCTTGGCGCCGAAACTCTCTCCTGGTGCCAGCTACATCGTAACCGACCTCAATCAGCCGATGCTCGATTATGCGGCTTCGCGCCAGGGGCCTGACAGCCGCATTACCTGGCGCCAGGCAGATGCCCTGAAGCTGCCTTTCGAGGATGCGGCCTTCGACCTCGTCTGTTGTCAGTTCGGCGCCATGTTCTTTCCCGACCGTTCCGCTGCCTATCGCGAGGCAAAGCGTGTGCTGAAGCCCGGCGGACATTTCCTCTTCAGCGTTTGGGATCGCATCGAGGAGAATATATTCGCCGATGACGTGACGAATGCTCTCGCCAGGATATTTCCGCATGATCCGCCGCGCTTCCTGGCGCGCACGCCGCATGGTTACCACGACAAGGACCTGATCCGCAGCGACCTCGAAGCCGCGGGATTCTCCGATGTGACGATCGACACCAGGGCCGAGCAGAGCCGCGCATCCTCGCCACGCGTTCCCGCCATCGCCTACTGTCAGGGCACCGTGCTTCGCAATGAGATCGAGGCCAGGGAGGCCGGAAGATTGGAGTCGGCAACTGACTACGCCGAAGCCGCAATAGCCGACAGACATGGTAGCGGCGAAATTGCCGCCAAGATCCAGGCGCATATCATCGTGGCCGTGGCCTAACTCACCTTGTTGCGCTCCACGGTGAGATGCGCGTAGCCCGTATCGGTTGACTGCGTGAGGTCCCCGGTCACTGGATCGGCCCAGCGCTGGCCGACAATGGCGCCGTTTTTCGCGCCGTCGATGACATTGTCCGAGATAACGGCGCTGCCTGAACCTTCGACGACCGAAGCGACGATGCCGGTGCCCGCCTTGCGGATGATGTTGCCTGTCGCCACGACATTGCGCAGATAAGGACCCCAGCCGAGCTGCATGCCATAGAGCGGCGCGTTCTCGACGACGTTGCCGGACACCGTCGTGTCGGCCTCGGCGCTGATGCCGACGCCGAAGCCGGGCGGATCGGCGGTGTAGGGGCCGATGGTCGAGAGGTTGCGCACGATATTGTTCGAGCAGACGGCCATCCGCCCGCCTTCGTTGAAATTGACGATCGAGATGCCGTTGGCGGCGCCGTCGACCAGATTGTTGCTGATGATTGCGCCTTCGAAGGAGAATTCCGAATAGATCCCGGTTTCGCCCGAGCGCGAGCAGGTGTTGCCGGTGATCTGCAAATTGCTTGAGCTGTTGGCGCGGATCGCGGTGAAAGCACAGTCGGAGACGACGTTGCCGGAGATGATGACGTTGTCGGCGCGGAAGGCATTGATGCCGTTGCCGTTCTGCCCGGTGCCGCCGCTGCGCGCGCCGATCCTCTGCACTCGGTTGCCGCTGACGATGGTGCCGTCTTCCGCAGCCTGCCAGCGATGCACCAGTATGCCGCCATTAGCGCAGTCCGAAATGTTATTGCCCGAAATCTCCAGCCCGCCGGCCTCGACTGAATAGATGCCGGCATCTGCAGCACCCGAAATATCCGAGCGACCGACGCGACCGACGGCATGCTCGAGCGCCAGCCCGTTCTTGCCGCTGCCGGTCACCTGGCAATTGTCGATGACGAGATGGGCGACACGGCGCAAGTCGAGCAGCCCCTGCGTGTAGTCGGCTAGCCAGCGGTTGGCGCCGTCGAGCACCAGCCCGCTGAGCTCGATATGCTCGGCTTGTTCGGCCATCATCAGATGGCCGTTGCCGCCATAGACGATGCGCGTCGCGCCTGGCACACCCGACAGGCGCACGCGCTCGGGCAGCTTCAGGTTTGAGACGAGATAGCTGCCCGGCGGCAGGAATACCGGCTGGTCGCGGTCGCTGGCCTCGGCCAGCATCCTGGCAAAAACCTTGCTCTGGTCGTCGACCGCGCCCGGCTGCACGCCGATCTCCGTGGCGTTGATCGAGCCGCGCATCGCGGCCATCTCGATGCCCGGCAGCGACTTGGCCGATGCCTTGCCGGCAAAGACGCCGGCAACGGCGAAGCCGGCGGTCCGGGCAAGCAGCGTTCGTCTGTTCAACATCGGCACAGGTCCTGGCGTTTCGCCCTGTCTGTCGCAGGAATCGTGCCAAGGCGGGCTCATCGGCAAACCGCTTGTGCAGTCGCCTCGCCAAGCCTAAGTTCACCGCATGAGCAGAGCTTTCACGCGCGAAGAAGACAGCGAGAACGCCATTGCCGGCGTCGGCGAACGGCCGGTCAGCACGCACCGCAACCTGGTGACGGAGCGCGGCCTGGCGATGATCGAGGACAATCTCGCCGAGCTGCGCGACTTGATGGCCAAGGCTGAAAGGCGCGGCGACCGCGAGCGCCTCGCTGTCGTATCGCGCGACCTGCGCTACTGGACCGCGCGGCGCGAAAGCGCGGAGCTTTCCGTGCCGGAGCCGGGCAGCGATGTGGTGCGCTTCGGCATGGGTGTCACCCTGGAAGGCGATGACGGCAGGAAGGTGCATTGGCGCATCGTCGGCGAGGACGAGGCCAATCCGTCGAAGGGCAGCATTTCCCATGTCTCGCCGATGGCCGTGGCTCTGTTCGGCAAGAAGATCGGCGAGGTCGTGACCGTCAACGGCAAGGAATGGGAAATCGTCAAGCTCTCGGACAAGGTCGAGAACTAGCAGCCAAGCCTAATTGCCAGCTGCTGTAACAACCCAGCTTCGTATTTGTCCACGACATCGCGAGCAGCGTTCATTTCCCGTTTGTAGTTGTCGTGGCGGATTGGCCTTAGAATGACGCCGTCGTCGGTTTCGACGATCTGGAGCTCATCGCCGACCTTGGAGGTTCAAGCTGTCAAGCATTTCGCGTGGCAGTAGCAAGGCCCCCGATCCGTCCTCAAGCCTGTGGATGACTGTCTGAACATCATCGCGCCATGGTTGCATCTATTTCCATAGAACAACCTTTTGGCCAAATCAGCAAGCGTTCACTGATCGGAGCAACCGATCCATCAGCCGGTTGGCCGCCTCCGGTATGACGGTTCCCGGCGGGAAGATCTCCGCCGCGCCCGCCGCCAGCACCGCGTCGTAGTCTTGCGGCGGGATGACGCCGCCGGCGACGATCAGCATGTCGCCATGGCCGAGTTTCTTCAGCGCATCCTTGAGTTCTGGGATCAGCGTCAGGTGCCCGGCGGCTAAGGAGGAGGCGCCGATAATGTCGACATCGTGCTGCACCGCGAGCTTCGCGATCTCGTCCGGCGTCTGGAACATCGGCCCGACGGTCACGTCGAAGCCCAGATCGGCGAATGCGCTGGCGATCACCTTCTGGCCGCGGTCATGACCGTCCTGGCCCATCTTGGCGACCAGGATACGCGGCTTGCTGCCGGATTTCTTTTCGAACGCCTGGATCTTATCCTGCAGCCGCTCAAGCGCCGGGTTGTCGCCGAGCGCCTCGCGATAGACGCCGGAGATCGTCTGCACCGCCGCCGTGTGGCGGCCGAATACTTTCTCCAGCGCCAGCGAAATCTCGCCGACGGTAGCGTTGGCGCGGGCCGCGCGGACCGCGAATTCGAGCAGGTTCTCGTCGCCCTCGGCGGCACGGGTCAGCGCCGCCAGCGCATCCTCCAGCGCCGCGACGTCGCGTGTGCCTTTCAGCCGCTGCAGCTTCGCCAATTGCCTGGCCTTCACCTCGGCATTGTCGATCTTCAGCACATCCACTTCGATATCCGTCTGCGGCCGGTGCGCGTTGACGCCGACCAGCACCTGTTCGCCGGAATCGATGCGCGCCTGCGTGCGCGCCGCCGCCTCCTCGATGCGCAGCTTCGGGATGCCTTTCTCGATCGCCGCCGCCATGCCGCCGAGGCTTTCCACCTCCTCGATATGGGCGAGCGCGCGCTCCGCCAGATCATGCGTCAGCCGCTCGACATAGGCCGAGCCGCCCCAAGGATCGATCATGCGCGTGGTGCCGGATTCCTTCTGCAGGATGAGCTGCGTGTTGCGCGCGATCCGCGCCGAATGGTCGGTCGGCAGCGCCATTGCTTCGTCGAAGGAATTGGTGTGCAGCGACTGGGTGTGCCCCTGCGTCGCCGCCATCGCCTCGATCATCGTGCGGGTGATGTTGTTGTAGGGATCCTGCGCCGTCAGCGACCAGCCCGAGGTCTGGCAATGGGTGCGCAGCGACAGCGAGCGCTCGTCCTTTGGCGCAAAATTCTTCTTCATCAGGTTCGACCACAGCAGCCTTGCGGCCCTGAGCTTGGCGACCTCCATGAAGAAGTTCATGCCGATCGCCCAGAAGAAGGACAGGCGCGGCGCGAAACGGTCGATGTCGAGGCCGGCGGCGACGCCGGCGCGGGCATATTCGATGCCGTCGGCGATGGTGTAGGCAAGCTCCAGATCGGCCGTCGCGCCGGCTTCCTGCATGTGGTAGCCGGAAATCGAGATCGAGTTGAACTTCGGCATATGCCTGGAGGTGTAGGCGAAGATGTCCGACACGATCCGCATCGAAGGTTTCGGCGGATAGATGTAGGTGTTGCGGACCATGAACTCCTTCAGAATGTCGTTCTGAATGGTCCCGGCGAGATCGTTCTGGGCGACGCCCTGTTCCTCCGCCGCCACGATGTACAGCGCCATGATCGGCAGCACGGCGCCGTTCATGGTCATCGAGACCGTCATCTCGTTGAGCGGAATGCCGTCGAACAGCTGGCGCATGTCGAGGATGGAATCGATCGCCACGCCCGCCATGCCGACATCGCCGGCGACGCGCGGATGGTCGCTGTCATAGCCGCGATGCGTGGCGAGATCGAAGGCGACCGACAAGCCTTTCTGGCCGGCCGCAAGGTTGCGCCGGTAGAAGGCGTTGGATTCCTCGGCCGTCGAGAAGCCGGCATATTGACGGATCGTCCAGGGCTGCTGGACATACATGGTCGGGTAGGGGCCGCGCATGAAGGGCGGCAGGCCTGGATAGGTGTCGAGATTGGCAAGCCCCTTGAGGTCGCCTTCCGTGTAGAGATGTTTTACGGCGATGCCTTCCGGCGTCATCCGCTGGCCCTTGATCTCGACCGGCGCGCGACGCGGCTCCGACCAGCCGATCTGGCTGAAATCCGGGATCATGATCCGGCTCCGATCGACTGATCGATGCGCACCGGAAACAGCGGCTCGCAGGTCGCCACGCCTTCGGTCAGCGCTGGACGCCGTTCCCGCGGCAGCGTCTCGACCGGACGCTCCACCGGCGCGCGGTAAAGCGTCGTGCCGACAATGCCGCGCTCGCCCGATCGGTAGGCGCCGTTGCGCTTGGCGGCGGCCGTCTGCACTCGGTTCTGGATATAGCCCTGCTGCAGGCTGGCGAGCACGCCGCCCTCGGCCTCGATGCGCTGGAATTCTTCCCAGGCCGCGGCGCAGAGATCGTTGGTCAGCGCCTCGACCGAACCGGAGCCGCAGGCCGGATCGGCGACACGGCCGATGTGGCTTTCCTCGGCCATGATCAGCTGCGCGTTGCGGGCGACGCGGCGGGCAAAGCCGGCCGGCAGCCCATGCGTGATGGTATGCGGCAGGATCGAGATCGAATCTGCGCCGCCGGTTGCCGCCGCGAAGGCCGCGATCGCCGTACGCAAGATGTTGGTCTCCGGGTCGGCCATCGTCATCATGCGATAGGAGGTCTCGGCATGGATGCTGGCGGTCGAGGCCGGGATAGAGCAGGCTTCCTGGACGCGCGCCCAGAGCTTGCGCAACGCCCGCACCTTGGCCATCGACAGGAACTGGTCCTGGTCCACGCTGAGCGCGAAGCCGATATAGGGCGCCGCATAGACCAGCGGCTGGCGCGCCTTGTCGAACATTCTGAGATAGGACACGACCGATGCCATCATCGTGCCAAGCTCCTGCGCCTCGGTGGCGCCGGCATTGTGGAAGACGCGGCCGTCGGCCTCGAGCAGCACGCCCGGCACGCCCATCGAGAAGAAATGCGCCAGCGACTGCGGCATCGATTCCTGCAGCGCCTCGATCGAGGTGCGCAGCCGCCCGGTTCCGGCGAAGATCGCTGCCGGGTCGATGCCGAAGGAAAGGTTGAGCTTGGCCGGATCGGAGCGGCGGCGGCTCAGGAAAGCCAGCAGCCAGTCGGCCACGGCGCGACTCCAGGGGTGCGCGTCGATGCGCACCTGAACGCGGTTGAGCGGCACGCCGTCGAGCACCCTTTCCAGCGCCTCCGCGGTGCGCGGCAAGCCGTAGCCGAAGGCATTCGGCGCACCTTCGAAGACAAGCGACAGGCCAGTGGCACCTTGGGCGATGTCTTCCAGGGCTTGCGCGCTGGCCCGGGCGACATCCGGGTCGTCGACGCGCTGACTGACGATCCAGGGCGCGGTCGGATTTGTACGCGGCAACGGCTCGGCGGTCGTCGAGCGTTGGCTGAGCGGCTCGATGCGGATGCCGTCATCGGTGTGGGAGACGAGCTTTTCCTCGAAGGAACCGCCGGCAAGCGCCTTTTCCGCCAGCGCCTGCCAACGCTTGGCGTCCGGGTTCGGAAGGTCGACATCCCTGGTCAAGGCGCCGGCGCCCATCGCTCTCCTCGCTTCTCGGTCGCATCAGCCGGTCAAGCCAATCTAAGGTCAGGAACCGGATATCACAATGCATCATCCGGCCGGGTTCTCTCGGCCAGCCAATCGATTGCCAAACATGCACCGAATCCGCAAGCGCCAAAGGCCAAATTCGCTGCTCCCCAAAATCGAGACTGGGCATTGCCGCATGCGACCGGCGTTACTATACCTCGGGTGAGGCCTTTGAGCGGAACAGATTGCGGAGACCGGACATGGTTGACGAGACCAGCATCTTCATCGGCGCCAGCCGCAAGCCCGACGATTCTTATCAGCGCGCCGAAGAGCTGCTGCTGCGCTACGGCAACCGCCACGGCCTTGTCACCGGGGCCACGGGCACCGGCAAGACCGTCAGCCTGCAGATCCTGGCCGAGGGCTTTTCGAATGCCGGCGTGCCTGTCTTCTGCGCCGATATCAAGGGCGACCTTTCCGGCATAGCCATGATGGGCGAGGCCAAGGATTTCCTCGTCAAGCGCGCCGAGCAGGTAAAGCTCGATCCCTACCAGTTCCAGGAATTGCCGGTCATCTTCTGGGACCTGTTCGGGGAGCAGGGCCATCCGATCCGCGCCACCATTTCCGAGATGGGCCCGCTGCTTTTGTCGCGGCTGATGAACCTCACGGAAGCGCAGGAGGGCGTCATGAACATCGCCTTCCGCATCGCCGACGAGGAAGGCCTGCTGCTGCTCGATCTCAAGGACCTGCAGGCGCTGCTCGCCAACATGGCCGATCGCGCCGACCAGCTCAGCGCGCGCTACGGCAATGTCACCAAGCCGTCGGTCGGCGCCATCCAGCGCACGCTGCTCGTGCTGGAGAGCCAAGGCGCGGCGAACTTCTTCGGCGAGCCGGCGCTGCGCATCGCCGACATCATGCGCACCACCCGTGACGGGCGCGGCGCGATCAGCGTTCTGGCGGCCGACAAATTGATGATGAATCCCAGGCTCTACGCCACCTTCCTGCTTTGGCTGATGTCGGAGCTGTTCGAGGAATTGCCCGAGGTCGGTGATCTCGACCGGCCAAAGCTGGTGTTCTTCTTCGACGAGGCGCATCTTCTGTTCGAGGACGCGCCGAAGGTGCTGATCGACCGCGTCGAGCAGGTGGTGCGGCTGATCCGCTCCAAGGGCGTCGGCGTCTATTTCGTCACCCAGAACCCGCTGGACATTCCGGAAAAGGTGCTGGCCCAGCTCGGCAACCGCGTCCAGCATGCGCTGCGCGCCTATACGCCGCGCGAGCAGCAGGCGGTGCGCTCGGCCGCCGAAACCTTCCGGCCCAATCCCGATTTCGACTGCGCCACCGCCATCACCCAGCTTGCCACCGGCGAGGCGCTGGTCTCGATGCTGGAGGACAAGGGCGTGCCGGCCATGGTCCAGCGCACGCTGATCCGGCCGCCGTCATCGCGGCTCGGCCCGATCACGCCCGAAGAGCGCCGCAAGATCATCGCCGAGAGCCCGGTCGCCGGCCAGTACGACGAGGCCGTCGATCGCGAATCGGCCTTCGAAATGCTGCAGAAAAAGGCCAAGGAGGCGCAGGACGCCGAGGCTCAGGCACAACAGCAGAACAGCGGCGGTTCGCGCTGGACCATTCCGGGCTTCGACGATGTCCTGGGGACAGGCAACCGGCGGTCTTCCAACCGCCAGACCGTGGCCGAAGCCGCCATCAAGTCGGTGGTGCGCTCGGTCGGCTCGTCCGTCGGCCGCGCTATCGTGCGCGGAATTTTGGGAAGCCTGGCGCGAGGCCGCTGAAGCAAAGAGACGGTACCGCGCGGAGCGCGACGCGAATCACGCCTGTAAGTTTTGACGTCGGGCGAAACCCGCTTGCCGTCGCGCGAATCCGTCGCGGAAATGCGCCGCCCCGGAAAGCTGCCCTCGTTACCTCGCGACGATCAAATCTTACCTGCCGACGGGTAAGCCGCATCAGCGGCAGCTAAAACTTTTCGCAAGGGAACTTTTCCCAGCAGAACCGCAATTTCATGAAATACCGGACGCGCCAAATCATGGCCTTTGACGTGCTGTTGCCGGGGGGCAAACTGGATAGCGCCGACAGCACGTGCGATCACGAATTATTGTGGCCAGGGAACCGAAAGCGCCCGCTAAGGTTGGGCCAAGACTGCGGAGGGCTGAGCATCAGGAGTCCAAGTTGCGGCGCGATGACGATCTGCAAGCTTGGTATTCGGAAATTCCTCCTGAAAGGCGGCCGCTGCTGAACGCGAAAGGTGGGCTGTCGCTCGGCCACGCTCGCCTCGTGGCGCAATTCCTGAGCGAAAACTTTTCGCGCAAGCTTTCGCTCGCCGAAATGGCCGCTGTGTGCGGGCTGTCGCCTTACCATTTCGCCCGTGCTTTCTCCAAGACGTTCGGCGTGACGCCGCATCAATATGTTCTTGCCCTTCGCCTTGACTTTGCCGAGAAGCTGCTGGCCGACAGGCGCATGTCGATCACGGACATCGCCTATCTGAGCGGCTTCTCGAGCCAGAGCCATCTCACCACCACGATGAAGAAATACCGCGACGTAACTCCAATGCAGGTGCGAGAGAGGCTGGTTCAATCGGGGGCCGGCAGGCAGGGCTAATTCCCGCGCAGTTATCTATGGATCGGCTTATAAAAGGTATTACTAAAGTAATTTTGCGTTAACCCATGGAAGACCTACGGTATATTTTCAGATAAACAGCAATTTGTTGGAATACGAGCCCCGGAAAACCTGTCTTTCTGCAGCAAATCCGGTATTCGGATTCTAAGCTGGCCGAGGGGACATGAGCGACGACACGGCGGTTCGCCGGAGCCTTTCCGAGGAGATCGGTTACTGGCTGGAGTCGGCATCGAGGACGCTTGAGAAGCGCTATGGAGATGGCGTGCCCCTGGCCAAGCAGGACATGCTGCTGGCCCATTATCTCTACGGCCTCACGACCGTCGTTCACGCGCATGACGCACCTGCCGTCCATCTGGCGGCGGTGCGGTCCTATCTCGAGCGGCTGATCCCAACCGAGCGGGTTGCCGCGGCGCTTCAGGCTGTGCCCGAGGCGGGTGACGCCTGGCTTGAAAACACGCTCGATCGCGTCGAGGCGATCGGGGAAAAACAGGGCCACGCGCTGCTCGCGCGCGGCGCCGATGTGATCGTCCCATTTTCGAGCAGACACGCTTTGGCGGCAGGGTCGGCGGAACCTGCCGTTATCGAGCGCGACCCACCAAAGGAGGCATTCTCGCAATGAACTTCAGGCAAGAACGTATCGCTCGGCGCGGGTCGGCCCGATTTGCTGGAAACTGGGTCTCCGGCGCTCCCGAGAGCCGTTCGCTGCGCCGCCGCCTGATGGCGACGCTGCGCAACGCGCATCGCGTGCTCGGCATGCGAGGCAAGGGACGTGGGCTCGGCAAGCTCGGCGTCGGCGCAAGCCTTGGGTATATTGCATCGGCCGCCGCTTTGTTCCTGTTGGCGGCGCCGGCGCAAGCGCAATATGCCGCTGGCGGCGGGTCCGCGACCGCTCCCGAGACCATAGCGATCGGAAATGGCTCAACCGCCAGCCTCAACTGGGCCATAGCGCTCGGCTTCCAGGCTCAATCGACAGCGCAATACTCTGTCGCTATCGGCCGAACCGCGTCGGCCACCGGCCCCGGCGGCGCGGTGGCGCTGGGCTCCGGCACAATTTCGAACAACGTCAATACGGTAGCGATCGGCGTCAGCTCCAGTGCAACCGCCGCAGGCGCCAGCGCCCTGGGAACCTTCTCCGTTGCTTCGGGTGGCAACGCCACAGCCGTCGGCGTCAGTTCCTTGGCCAGCGGCGCCACCTCCTTCGCCGGGGGCTGGGGGACCCAAGCCACCGGGCTGCGCAGTACCGCGATTGGCAATTCATCTGTTGCGTCGGGAATAGATGCCTTTGCTCAAGGTACTTCCGCCACCGCAAGCAACCAGAATGCCATCGCGATCGGCTTCCAGTCGGTCGCTACACAGATCAACTCCATCAATATCGGCGGGCGCACTCTTGCGGGAGCGGGCGCTACTGCGCAGGGCGCCATCGCTCTTGGCACCGATGTGACGGCGTCTCAGCAAAACACCGTTGCCATAGGCATCCTGACCAAGGCAACGGGAACGAGCGCCACGGCTATGGGCAACACAGCCAGCGCCTGGGGCAACCAGTCTATCGCGCTCGGCTTGGGAGCGCAGGCGGGCGTTCAGGCCAATACGGCCCTGCCCAACAGCATCGCGATCGGCACCAATTCGCTCTCTTCGGGCGCTTTCGCCACGGCCATGGGTGCTACTTCAATTGCGAGCGGCTCCGCCAGCACGGCGGTTGGCAACACCGCCGTTGCCAGCGGCCAAAACGCGTCCTCGTTTGGGTCCGGAGCGAATGCGACGGGAGACAATTCGCTTGCTGCCGGCGTGAGCGCCAACGCGGCTGGCGCACAGTCCGTGGCACTCGGCATCGGGACCGTAGCCAGCGCCGACAATTCCACCGCCGTCGGACGTGACACCCGCGCCACTGGACTCAACAGTACCGCGCTCGGCCGCGGCGCCCAAAGCAGCGCCGTGAACTCCATCTCTCTCGGCGCAGGGACGAGGGCGTCCGGGATAGGCGCCGTCTATGTCGGCTCGAGCACTTTTGCAACGAGCGCCAGTGGAGACAACGCCATCGGCATCGGCACGGACGTGACGGCATCTGCGGGCGACGCCCTTGCGATGGGACGCGAGAGCCAGGCGACTGCAGCCAACGCCGTCGCGGTCGGTCTGCAGTCCGCTGCGCTCTCCGCCGACTCCATCGCCATCGGAACGGGCGCGACTACCGATGGCGGCAAGGCCGTGGCCATCGGCGCCGGCAACACCGCCTATGGCGACGGCGCGGTGGCCATCGGCGATCCGAGCTACGCCAGCGGTACCGGCGCCTTCACCGGCGGCGCCAATAACATCGCCAACAGCGACGGCACGGCGACCGCTACCGCCGCCAATATGGCCAACGGCGCCGTTGCCATCGGCAACAGCAACAAGGCGATCGGGCAAGGCTCCGTGGCGCTGGGCAACGGCTCTACCGCGGGCGCCGCCGGTCTCGCCGGCAATGTCGCCCTGGGCGACGGCGCTACTGCGGCGGCAAGCTCCGGCGACGTGGCGCTCGGCTCCGGCTCGGTAACCGCCGCAGCAGTCGGCACCAGCGGCACGACGATCGGCACCACGACCTACGCCTTCGCCGGCACGACGCCGACCTCGACCGTCAGCATCGGCGCTCCAGGCGCGGAGCGGACCCTCACCAATCTCGCCGCGGGCCGGCTCAGCAACGCCTCGACCGACGCCATCAACGGTTCGCAGCTTTTCGCCACCAATCAGCAGGTGACGCAGAACACGACCGATATCGCCAACATCGGGAATACGATCACCAACATCAACACCGGTGCCGGCATCAAGTATTTCCACGCCAATTCGACGCTGCCCGACTCCCAGGCTCTGGGGACGGATTCGGTCGCGATTGGCCCCAATGCCGTGGCCAACAACGCCGGCGACGTGGCAATCGGCCTGAACTCGGTATCCGGCACCACGACCGTGGTCGGCGGCACGACGATCGGCGGTGTGAACTACGCCTTCGCCGGGGGAACCCCGGCGGGCGCATTCTCGGTCGGCTCGGTGGGCGCGGAGCGCCAGATCCAGAACGTCGCGGCCGGGCGGTTGAGCAACTCCTCGACCGACGCGGTCAATGGCTCGCAGCTCTTCGCCACTAACCAGCAGGTGACGCAGAACACTACCGACATCGCCGCCAACACCGCCGACATCACCACTCTCGGCAACACGATCAACAACATCAACACCGGCGGCGGCATCAAATATTTCCACGCCAATTCGACGCTTGCCGATTCCCAGGCTCTGGGGACGGATTCGGTCGCGATTGGCCCGAATGCCGTCGCCAACAATGCCGGCGACGTGGCGATCGGCCTGAATTCGGTTTCCGGAACCACGACCAATGTCGGCGGCACGACGATCGGCGGCGTCAACTACACCTTCGCCGGCGGAACCCCGGCCGGCGCGTTCTCGGTCGGTTCGGTGGGCGCGGAGCGCCAGATCCAGAACGTCGCGGCCGGGCAGTTGAGCAACTCCTCGACCGATGCGGTCAACGGCTCGCAGCTCTTCGCGACCAACCAGCAGGTGACGCAGAATACGACCGATATCGCCGCCAACACCGCCGACATCACCACGCTCGGCAACACGATCAACAATTTTGCCGGCGACACCTCGACTGCATACACGGACGCCAATGGCGACGGCATCCGCTACGTGCGCACCAACGACACCACGCTGCCGATTACCGACGCCTTCGCGCAAGGGGTTGGCTCCTCGGCGCTCGGCTATCAGGCGACCGCATCCGCCGCCAATTCGCTGGCTCTCGGCCGCGGCACAGCGGTCACCATCGCCGACGGCGTGGCGCTTGGCTCCGGCTCGGTCTCGGATCGCGCGGTCGCGCCCGTGTCGGGATCGATCCTCTCCGGCACCGGCCTCATTCCCTACAACACCGCGGACATGACCCTGCTCGGCGCCGTCTCGGTGGGAACCTCCACCGCTTATCGCCAGATCATCAACGTGGCCGACGGCACTCAGGACCAAGACGCGGTCACGCTCCGCCAGTTGAAGGGCGCGCTGAGCTCCTTCGCGGTGACGGGGACCATGTACTTCCACGCCAATTCGTCCGCCCCGGACTCGCTGGCGGTCGGCGCCGAGTCAGTCGCGATCGGTCCGCGCACCACCGTCAACGGCGACAACGGTATCGGCATGGGCAACGGCGCCATCGTCCAACAGACGGCGCCGGGCGGTATCGCGATCGGCCAGAACGCGACCTCCAACCAGGCTGACAGCATCGCCTTTGGCACCAACTCGACCGCCAACGGCGCCCAGTCCATGGCGCTCGGCGCCGGCGCCACGGCCAATGAGCCGGGCAGCGTCGCGCTCGGCGCCGGCTCGACGACCGCCGCGGCAGTCGCCACCACCGGCACGACAATCAACGGCGTCAACTACACCTTCGCCGGAACCGCTCCGACGAGCACGGTTAGCGTCGGCAGCGTCGGCAACGAGCGCACCGTCACCAATGTGGCGGCGGGGCGGATCAGTGCCTCCTCCACCGACGCCATCAACGGCAGCCAGCTCTACGCGACCAACCAGGCTGTCGAAGCAGTGCAGGGAAGTGTCGGCAATCTGAATGAGTTCGCCGTCCAGTATGACAAGAACCCGGACGGCACCAAGTCCAATTCGCTGACGCTCGTCGGTGGCGACGTGAATGCGCCCGTCGTCATCCACAATGTCGGTGCCGGTACCGCCGACACCGACGCGGTCAACGTCCTACAGTTCAATAACGGGCTGGCGACAACGTTCGACAACTCCAAGGCCTACACCAACCAGGTGGCGGCCACCACGCTGCAGCAAGCCAATGCCTACACCGACTCCAAGCTCAGCCAGCTCAACATGGATATGGGCGAGGCTCGGGGCGAGGCGCGTCAGGCCGCCGCGATCGGCCTTGCGGCCGCCTCGCTGCGCTACGACGACCGTCCGGGCAAGTTGAGCGTGGCGGCCGGCGGCGGCTACTGGCGCGGCGAAGGCGCCGTGGCGTTCGGCGCCGGTTACACCAGCGAGGACGGCCGGGCGAGAGCAAACGTTTCGGGTACGACGGCCGGCGGGCACTGGGGTGTCGGCGCGGGCGTCAGCTTTACCCTGAACTGAGTCCATTGATGACCAGGCAGACGGCCCTTGCCGTGATATCCGGGACTTGCCTCCTTCTGTCCGGCGCGCACGCGGCCGGGCAGCAGGCGGCCCAGCCTGCCTATCGGATAAAACCTTCCGACGTCGCGGTGCCCGCGGGCGTGAAGCTTGGCGACTATCAGCGCACCACCCGTCCGTTCGAGAACTGGACGCTGATTTGCGACGAGAACCTGCAGGCCAGGAAGAAGGTCTGCAACATCGGCCAGTCTTTCATCGATCAAAGCCAGGCGTTGGTCTTCAGCTGGTCGCTCGCGGCCGACGAGAAAGGCAAACCCTTCATGATATTGCGGACTCCAAGCGCGGCAGGTAAGGCCAGCAAGCTTTCGCTGAGACTTGCCGGCCGCAAACAGCCGGTCGACGTTCAACTGCAGGGTTGCGATGCGTCGGTTTGCGTCGGCTATGTGCCCGTTGGCCCGGTGCTTCGCGAGCAGATCGGCAAAGAGACCACGGTCCAGGTTTCCTATTCCCTGCCGTCGGGGGCGACCGTCAACCTTGATGCCCCGTTCAAGGGACTCAAGACCGCGCTGTCGGCCATCAACTAGAAAGACTTCGAGATGACACGCCAATCCATCGAGGACAGAATCCTGACGCAGCCGGTCGCGCTGCCGGAGCCGCCGGCAAGTCCGCCGCCACAGCGTTCGCCAGGCTGGCGCCTGGCGCGAAACACGGCGCTGCTCGGCGCGTTCGCGGTCTTGGTCGCGGCGGCGGTGGTCCTGTCGTTCCGTCTCTATCCCGCGCTTGGGACATTCGTCGCCGGCACGGCCTCCGCGCAGGCGCAGGCGCCCATCCAGGGCAAGCCGGCCGAAGCCGTGCCCGCGCCGGCCGACGCCTCGGCAAACAAGAATCCGTTTCAGGCGCATGTCGCGCAGGCAGGTGTCCGCACCTGCGCCAATCTCTTTGCCGCGATGGGGCAGGCTCTGACTGCCGGGTCGACCTATGCGATCCAGACGCAATGGGACAAAACCTCACCCGACACCCATGCCGTGCAGGCCGTCGCCGGGATGAGCTACAACCTGCCGGACTACAAGACGCAGGCCGCGGGCGTCGTTTTCGCCTCGCCTGTCGGCCAGAGCTGCGAGGGTGGCTTCATGCGCGTGGCGCCATTCCCGCGCTCTTGCCAGGAAGTCGCCGGAACGCTCCCGAAGGGCAGCCTGTTGGCGGACAATCTTTCGAACACGATGCTTTTCAACCTGGCCGACAATGCCGGCCAGGCGCTGCTGGTCCCAACCGGCAACACTTGCATCGTCGTCTCGGTCGCGCGCATGGGCGGCTAGAGCCGGGCATGACAGTCGATTGCTGAATAGCTGCAACTGGAGCACGAAGATGCTGATCAATCCCCGCCTTTCGATCCCGCTGCTTGCGGCGCTCGCCGGGCTTACGATTGCGAGCAACGCGGCTGACCTGATCGCCCCGTCACCGCCGGCGCAGACCGGCGAGGAAAAGGGCATCTGGGGCGCGATCGCCTACTCGCCGGGCGACGGCCGTCACGGCTTTTTCTGGGGCGCCGACAAGCGGCAAGAAGCGGAAGACATTGCGCTCAAGCATTGCGAGAATGCAGATGGCAAGGGCTGCCGGGTGGTCGAGGTGTTCCGCAACCATCGCCATTGGGACGATGATGACGGCACCGGCTTTCCCTATGAGCACTGCGCGGCGCTTTCGGTAGGCAAGAGCCGTGGCGAGGCGACGCCGTTCTGGAGTGCAGCATCAGCCGCGACCCGCCGCGAAGCCGAGGAGAAGGCGACAGCCCAGTGCGGAGGCGAGAGCAAGGAGTGCAAGATCCGCGAGTGGGTCTGCACCTGACTTGCTGCGGAACTCAAGCAGCCAAGGCGGTTGGCCGATATCGCGCCGTTCACACTGGAATGAGTGGCGCGACCTCGCGGTCTGAAGGCCGGTCGCTGGATGAGAGGCCGGACACGACACCGGCGCGATCGGCGGCGTTGCGGTTCTGGCTCATCTTGCGCTTGCCTTCGAGCTTTGTGATCGGCATGCGCAGGCCGACAATGCCCTTCAGCTGCGATTGGATGAAATCCGCCGGCGCGTCCGGCACCGCCCAGGGCGCGGCGCGCTCGCCTTCATGCAGGTTGGTCAGGCGGGTCACGACCTCGAGCAGCCTGTCGGCGTCCTCGAAGAATTCGATCGGCCCATGGGCGTGGACGGCGACATAGTTCCAGGTCGGGACGACCTTCCCGGTCTCCCGCTTGGTCTGGTACCAGGCCGGCGTCACATAGGCGTCCGGCCCCATGAAGATCGCCAGGCCGTCGCCCAGCGGCGGCACGCGCCAGTGCGGGTTTGCCTTTGCGACGTGCCCGTAGATCACCCCATGCTCACCCTCGTTCTCGTCGAGCAAAAGCGGCAACGGCGTCGCCAACGGACCTTCCGCCGTGGCGGTGATCAGCGTCGCCAGACGCGCCGCACGGATCGTAGCCATTAGGCTCTCTTGATCGTCGTCGCGGAAGGCAGGCGGGATGTACATGGCGAAAACTCCTTGCAGCATAAAATGCCTGAAGTCCGGCCAGCTTAGAACATCCGCCGTTGAAAGTTTGTATGGTCCAGCCGCACGGCATGGCGTGCCGATCCGGGCTGCCGGGATGATCGATTTCACCGCAGCCCCGGTGGCGGTGCTGGCTATATTTGGCCAAGCACCGCTGGCCTAGGCGCAGGGTCAGAAAATCTCGTTGGTGAGCCGCTTCACCGGGCCGAGCAGGATCGAGCCCGTCGGCACGCCATTGTCGATCGGGATCGCCTTGCGCTCCGGCATGTCCTCTTCAGGCGCGCCGATATTGGCCGTCACGATGACCGGCGTCTTGGTCGGCACGCGGTCGTAGAGGTCGATGATGTCCTGGTTGATCAGACGCACGCAGCCCGACGACACCGACTTGCCGATCGACCACCATTCGGGCGAGCCGTGCAAGCGGTAGAGCGTGTCCTGATTGCCCTGGAAGAGATAGAGCGCGCGCGCCCCGAGCGGGTTCTTCAGGCCGCCTGGCATGCCGCCATTCTTGGCGCTGAATTGCGTCAGTTCCGGCTGGCGGGCCACCATCTCGTCCGGCGGCGTCCATTTCGGCCATTTCTGCTTCCACTGCACGACCGCGTCGCCCGACCATTCGAAGCCGGCGCGGCCGAGGCCGACGCCGTAGCGGATCGCCTGGCCGCCCTCGCGCACCAGATAGAGGAAGTGGCCGGTGGTATCGACGACGATGGTGCCCGGACGCTGTCCGGTCGGATCGGGGACGATCTGGCGCAAGAATCTGTGATCGATCTTGTTGACCGGGATGGCCGGCAGGTCGAAGCCATTGTCCGACATCGCGCCATACATCGTCTCGTAATCGCCGAGCGGCGGCTCGACATAGGCGGGCGGCGGCGGCTGGACGGGGGCTGGTGCAGGACCGGTGGTGGTGCAGGCGGACACGGCGGCCGAGGCAGCGCCGAGGGCTGTGAAATTGAGGAAGCCACGGCGGCTGATGCGGAAGGAAGCGTCTGACATGGTTGCCTTTTCTAGGTCTTAATTCGCAAGAAAGCATGAACCCGCGGGCACGTCGCGGCGGCATTCATAACAGTCGGCGGCGATAGGCGGTTCCAATTCTGGCCTGAGGGTGGACAGAAAAAGGCGAAGCTGTGACCGCGCCACAGCTGTTGCCCTGCAGCAACAGCGGCGTCAGACCTCCGCCAGGAGACCTTCGAGCGAAGGCAAGATCAGCCCCGGCGGGAGGTCGCGATACTCGTCCGGCTGGTTGGTCCGGTTGATCCAGACCGTGCGAAAACCGAATCTCGTCGCGCCGGCGATGTCCCAGCGGTTCGACGACTGGAACGAGACCGCGCCGGGGTAAAGCCGCCAGCCGGTGACCACCATGTCGTACACCGACGGGTCGGTCTTGAAGCGTTTGACCTGGTCGACCGAAAACACGTCGTCGAGGATCTGATCGAGCGCCGCGGATTTGACCGCCGCGTCGAGCATTTCCGGCGAGCCGTTGGAGAGGATCGCAAGCTTCGCGCCCGACGCTTTGAGCGCCTTCAGCACGGCAGGCACCTCGGGGTAGCAATCGAGCCGCCAATAAGCTTCGAGCAATTTCGTCCGCAGCGCCGGATCGGCCGAGGGCACTTTGCACAAAGCGAAATCCAGCGCCTGCTCGGTCAGTTGCCAGAAGTCGGCGTACGCACCCCCCATCAATGTCCGCACCCAGGAATATTCGAGCTGCTTGGCGCGCCAGATTTCGGAGAGAAGCTGGCCGTCCGGGCCGATCTCGCCGGCATGACGGCGCACGGCGGCATGCACGTCGAACAACGTGCCATAGGCGTCGAAGACATAGGCAGCATGATGCATGTCTCAAGTTTTGCGGCGCGCAGGCTTGCCGCGCAAGCATTGATTGCGGCCAAGTGCCTCTGGCCCCAACGATTTTTCCCGATGTCAATTGACGCCAACCGTCAAAGCATCGTCCTATGGCGGACTGAAATCACTCAATTGGACGGCGACCATGACACTGGCGGCGGCGGCGCAAACCGCGACTTGGACCTATGTGGACGGCGACTGGTACGAGGGCAACGTCGCCATTCTCGGGCCGCGCAGCCACGCCATGTGGCTCGGCACCAGCGTCTTTGACGGCGGCCGCTGGTTCGAGGGCGTCGCGCCCGATCTCGAGCTGCACTCCGCTCGCGTCAACGCCTCCGCGATCGCGCTTGGCCTGAAGCCTTCGATGACGACGGAAGAGATCGTCGGCCTGACTTGGGACGGTTTGAAGAAATTCGACGGCAAGACGGCGGTATATGTAAGGCCGATGTATTGGGCCGAGCATGGCGGCTATATGGGCGTGCCGGCCGACCCGGCCTCGACCCGGTTCTGCCTCTGCCTCTATGAATCGCCGATGATCCCGCCATCCGGCTTTTCGATCGGCGTCTCGCCGTTCCGGCGCCCGACCATCGAGACCATGCCCACCAACGCCAAGGCCGGCTGCCTCTACCCCAACAATGGCCGTGCCATTCTGGAGGCCAAGAACCGCGGCTTCGACAACGCTTTGGTGCTCGACATGCTGGGCAATGTCGCCGAGACCGGGACCTCTAACATCTTCCTGGTCAAGGACGGTCATGTGATGACTCCGGCCCCGAACGGCACGTTTCTGTCGGGCATCACCCGCTCGCGCACCATTAGCCTGCTCGGCGACTACGGTTTCAGGACCACCGAGAAGACGCTGTCGGTCCGCGATTTCCTCGAAGCCGACGAGATATTCTCGACCGGCAACCACTCGAAAGTGGTGCCCGTCACGCGCATCGAAAACCGCGATCTGCAGCCCGGTCCGGTGGCCAAGAAGGCGCGCGAGCTCTATTGGGAATGGGCGCATTCGACGTCCGCCGCCTGACCCGCTGGAGCGTTTCACCGTTTCCAGGGAAACGGCGACACGCTCCATCTTCCTGTTTTGCGCAATTCCGCACGGAAAACCGCTTCGCACTTTTCCTGGAATTGCTCTAAAAAGTCGCTCGGCGCTCCATTCCGGAGTTGCCCCGATCCATTCCAGACCTATCTTAGCCCGGTAATATCACCGGACTTTTTTCCTCGAGGGAGTACCATCCATGGCTTTTGAGTTGCCCGCCTTGCCCTATGACTACGAGGCCTTGCAGCCTTACATGTCGAAGGAGACGCTGGAGTATCACCACGACAAGCACCACAAGGCCTATGTCGACAACGGCAACAAGCTGGCGGCCGAGGCCGGAATGGGCGACTTGTCGGTCGAAGAGGCCGTGAAGCAGTCCTTCGGCAAGAATGCCGGGCTCTTCAACAACGCCGCCCAGCACTATAACCACATCCATTTCTGGAAATGGATGAAGAAGGGTGGCGGCGGCAACAAGCTACCGGGCGCGCTGCAGAAGGCCTTCGACAGCGACCTCGGCGGCTACGACAAGTTCAAGGCGGATTTCATCGCCGCCGGCACCACCCAGTTCGGCTCCGGCTGGGCCTGGGTCTCGGTCAAGAACGGCAAGCTGGAAATCTCCAAGACCCCGAACGGCGAGAACCCGCTGGTCCATGGCGGCTCGCCGATCCTCGGCGTCGACGTATGGGAGCACTCCTATTACATCGACTACCGCAACGCGCGGCCGAAATACCTCGAGGCCTTTGTCGACAGCCTGATCAACTGGGACTACGTCCTGGAGCTTTACGAGAAGGCCAAAGCCTGAGTGATTTTGACGAAAAGCCCCGGTTCGCCGGGGCTTTTCTTTTTCAGGAGAAACCCGGCAAAATCGTCGCGGCGCCGGGGAATAATCCCGCCATCACGCCCGTTAACGTCAGAGCAGTTCCAGGAAAAGTGTTGAACGGTTTTCCGTCCGGAATTGCGCCAGCGAACTCTCTTCATCCACGGAGCCAATTGAATGAGAAAGCTTGTCATCGCCATCTCTATGCTTGCCTTTGCCGGCTCGGCCTATGCCGACCCGATCCAGGGTCGCCAGGCCCTGATGAAGGAACGCGGCAAGCTCGCCGGGCAGATCTCGAAGGTGGTCAAGGGCGAGACGCCTTTCGATGCCGCCGCCGTGCTGGACGCGCTGAAGGCACTGCAAGCCAATGCAGAGAAGTTCGATGTCGACACGCTGTTCCCTGCCGGCTCCGACAAGGGCGACACCACGGCCGCGCCGAAGATCTGGGAAGACATGGCGGGCTTCAAGGCGGCCGAGGACAAGTTCCTGGCCGATACCAAGGCCGCGGTCGCTTCGCCGCCGGCCGATGTCGACGCGCTGAAGGCGCAGCTCAACACGCTGGGCGGCGATTGCGGCACCTGCCATCAGACCTACCGGATCAAGAAGAGCTGATCGCTTGACGATGGCCTGGCTGAAGAAGCTTGTCGGCGCCGTCATCGTGCTTGGCGCCGCCGCGGCTGGCGCCAGCTGGGTTCTGTCGGCGCCGGTCAGGCTGGACGCCGGCACCGTCGCTGACCTTGGCCCTGGCGACGCCGCCAGGGGAAAGCGGATCTTCTACGCCGGGGGCTGCACCTCCTGCCACGCCAGACCTGGCGCCCAGGGCGACGTCCGCCTCGAGCTCGTCGGCGGTCTGGAACTCAAGACGCCGTTCGGCACCTTCGTCCCACCCAACATCTCGCAGGACCGGAAGGACGGCATCGGCGCCTGGAGCGAGGCGGACTTCGCCAATGCCATGCTGAAAGGCGTCTCTCCTTCCGGCGAGCATTTCTATCCGGCCTTTCCCTATGCCTCCTACGCGCGCATGAAGCCGGCCGACATCGCCGATCTCTACGCCTTCATGAAGACGCTGCCGGCGATTGCCGGCAAGGCGCCGGATCACAGGCTTTCCTTCCCCTTCACCATCCGTCGCGGCATTGGCCTCTGGAAGCTTGTCTATCTCAGCCCCGAACCGGTGATCGCGCTGCCAGAGGGCGCGCCGGACAAGGTTCTCGCCGGCCGCTACCTGGTCGAGGGTCCGGGCCATTGCGGCGAATGCCACACGCCGCGCGATTTCGCCGGCGGCGTCAAGAAGGCCGAGTGGCTGGCGGGCGCCGTGGCCGCCGAAGGCTCGGGCGTTGTGCCCAATATCACCCCGCAGGGCGGCACCAAGGACTGGTCCGAGGCCGACATCGCCAATTACCTCGAAACCGGCTTCACACCCGATTTCGATTCGGTCGGCGGCTCCATGGTCGACGTGCAGCGCAACATCGCGCAACTGACCGCCGACGACCGCGCGGCGATTGCCGCCTACCTCAAGGCCGTCCCGCCGCACCCCAACGGCTATCCGGCGCGCAAGCCGGCGAGTTAACCTGCGCACGCGACGTCAAACCCGCGACCATACATGATGGCGTAAAGCGATTTGGTTTGCCCAATCGGTGGCGAATTAGTTGACTTGAATACTCATGTATTATAGGCGCTTCGGGCCAATTCCCCGAGGACCGAAGCTTGCCCACGCCCTCCATCGACCTTGTTTCCGAATTCACCCATGACGAGCAGCGCGTGGCGCTTGTCCTCGCCGGCGGACGCATGCTGTCCTACAGGGAACTCGGCGGTCTTGCGCTAGACTTCGCGTCGCAGTTGGGACAAACACAAAAGCGGCTCGTGGCGATTGCGGCGGAAGCTTCCGAGCACGCAGTCGCCGCCTATATCGGAGCCCTGCAGGCTGGGCACGCAGCGGCCATGCTGCCGCCGTGCGACAATAGGCTTTGGGACAATTTCCAGGCAGCCTTCCAGCCGGATTTCACCTACAGGCCAATTGACGGCCGCTGGCGTCTCGTTGAGGAAGCTCGATCCGCTGGAGATGCGGAGCCGCTGCATCCCGATCTCGCGCTGCTGCTGATGACATCCGGCAGCTCGGGCGCTGCCAAGGCGGTCAGGCTTTCCTACGGCAATCTCGAATCCAATGCGCGCTCGATCGCGGCCTATCTCGAGCTCTCTTCCTTCGACCGGGCCGCTCTCGTGCTGCCTCTCCACTATTCCTATGGGCTGTCGGTCCTCAATTCGCATCTGATTGCGGGCGCTAGCGTCCTCTTCACCGGCATGTCAGTCATGGACAGCGACTTCGTCAGCACGATAGACCACGGCGGCTGCACGAATCTGTCTGGTGTCCCGTATTCTTACGAGCTTCTGGAACGGGTGCGTTTCCGCGACGCTGAGCTCAAGGCGTTGCGCATGATGACGGTGGCGGGCGGAGCGCTTGGCCCGGACCTCATCCGCCTTTATCGGAACCACATGGTCGCCAGGGGCGGCCGCTTCTTCGTCATGTATGGCCAGACCGAGGCGACGGCACGCATGGCTTTCGTGCCGCCGGAGAGCCTTTCCGACAAGGAGGATCGGATCGGCGTGGCGATTCCGGGCGGCAGCCTCGGTATCGTCGACGCTGCAGGCGAGCCGATCAGCCAACCAGGCATTCCCGGAGAGCTCGTCTATCGCGGTCCGAACGTAATGATGGGTTACGGCACGCGGCGCCTCGACCTCGCGCGCGGCGCAGAGCTCGAGACCCTGAACACTGGCGACATTGCCGTACGGGACCAACATGGTTTCTTCCGCATCGTCGGGCGCAGAAGCCGCTTCGCCAAGATCGCAGGCCTCAGGATCGGCTTCGATACGATAGAGCAGGCGCTGGAGCGCGCCGGCATTGCCGCCGCGGTGGTTGGCGACGATCGGGGATTGCAGGCCTACGTGATAGGCGCCGACCCTACCGGGAGAGCACGGCGCATTCTTGCCGAGATCAGCCACCTGCCAGCCAATCTGGTTCGGGTTGCGACGCGCGAGGATTTTCCCAGACTTGCCTCTGGCAAGATCGATTATGCCTGCCTCCAGCAGGAGATGTTGGAAGGGCGGACGGAAATCCGCTGTGGGCGGGGTGGCCTGCTCGGTGCCTACGCCCGCGTATTCTATCCCCTCGCGGTCGGCCGCAATGACAGCTTTGTCTCTCTTGGCGGGGACTCCCTTCGATTCCTGCAATTGGCTCTGGAACTCGAGCGTCTCGGCATGAACCTGCCGGACGGATGGGAACGCTTGAGCATTGCCGAGCTGGCAAACCGCCAGGCGGCGGGACTTCCCGAACACCGGCACGCAAGCGAGATGCCGACCGATTTAGTGCTGAGGGTTATCGGGATCCTGCTGGTGGTCGTGCATCACGAAACGCTGTGGCCCATCCCCGGCGGCTCCGGCGTCATGATGCTGCTGGCCGGCTACAGCCTTGCTCGTTTCCAGTCGGCCCATTTCCTTGCCGGTCGAATTGGGCACGCGCTCAAACCAGCGATCGACGTCCTGATCCCGTATTTTCTCATTGTCGCCGCTTACGCTGCAGCCTGGCGGACGATCCCCTGGGCTTCGATGACGCTTACTGGGAATTTCGGCTATGCCGAACCGGAGCGTCACGAGATGATTCCGTACCTTTACTGGTTCATCGAGGCCTATTCGCAGACGCTACTGCTCTTCGCTCTAATCTTTGCCATTCCTGCAGTCCGCAAGCTTGCCCGGGCTCACCCCTTCGTTTTCTCGCTCGGCCTTTTGGGGGTTGCCGCTGTCGCGCGCTTTTCGTCCCCATCGCTCGTCGACTTAGGCAACCGCCAGATATTCACGACCTATTGGGTTTTCCATTTGGCCGTATTCGGTTGGTGTGCCTGTTTCGCCGACACTCCGGCGAGAAAGCTGACTCTGACCGCGCTTGCCGCCGCTGTGCTGGGTTATTTGGCCTTCTGGGAGTCGGTCTGGTTCGGGACGACGGTCAAATATCTGATGATCTTCGCGGCGCTTTTGGTCCTTCTTTACCTGCCGCGCGTTCGCCTGCCGGCCGGGATAGGGCGGCTGGTTGCCCAGGTCGCTGTCGCGGCGTTTCCGATCTACCTTTTCCACCGTTTCGTCCCGGAAATATTGATGGCGCCCGCCGCGGGCAAGCTGCCGGTTCCGATCTTCCAGCTGCTCGCGATCGTCGGTGGCATTGCCTTAGGCATCGTTTCCGGCAAGGCCTTGGCAGGCATCCGAAACCTGCGTGGCAGATTGGCCCTGGGACGCCAGCCGGAATTGCTCTCCGCCTGATCCACGCTCGTGCCGCTCTAAATCAAAGTGATGGAGCATGACGTCGTCCGAAAACCGCTCCACACTTTTCGGCATCATGCTCTACGGGTGGCGGTCGCCCAGGAAGTCGAAGCCGTTCTCGAAAAAGTGGTTGTAGTCGCAGGTCAGTTCCTCGCCGGGCGCGATGTCGCGCAACGCATAGGCCTCTTCCGGAGAGGAGATATCGCAGTTCGGGTCGTCTGCGTGGTTCATATAGCGGGCGTCGTCCGCCTCGAAGACGATGAAGTTGGGATCGCGCCGGTCCGGATAGGAATAGCGGTCGAGATAGGACTTCACCGGGCCGGATTCGCCCTCATAGGTCTCCACGGGAATGCGTCGATCGAACCTTGGATCGAGCTTCCAGATCAATGTGCCCCGCGCAATGCGGTGTTTGGCGAAGACGCCGATGCCCTGGATGGGCGATTTGTCGAGATAGACGTCGACGAGCAGCATAGCGAACCTTGCGAATGTATCTGGACGCGGCCCCGAAATGGCCACAACCGAAAACGACGGCGCATTGCCTAGCGCGCGAGCCGTGCGATTGCGAGTAGAAAATCAGGCCTTGCCTGTCACTTTCAAGGCAAAGGCGTAAATATAGGCGATCTCCTCTAGCCGCGAGAAGCGACCCGAAGCGCCGGCATGGCCGGACTCCATGTTAATCTTGAACAGGACCGGGTTGCCGCCTGCCTTGCGTTCGCGAAGCCGCGCCACCCATTTCGCCGGCTCCCAATAGGTGACGCGCGGATCGGTCAGGCCCGCCAGCGCCAGGATCGGCGGGTAGTCGAGCGCCGCCACATTGTCATAGGGCGAATAGGCCGCGATCGTCTGGTAGTCGGCGGCGGACGCGATCGGATTGCCCCATTCCGGCCATTCCGGCGGCGTCAGCGGCAAGCTGGCGTCGAGCATGGTGGTGAGCACGTCTACGAACGGCACCTCGGCGACGATGCCGCCGAAGCTTTCCGGGGCCAAGTTGGCGATCGCCCCCATCAGCATGCCGCCGGCGGAGCCTCCCTGCGCCACGATGCGGTCGTGCTGTGTGTAGCGCTCGGAAACGAGATGGCGGGCGCAGGCGATGAAATCGGTGAAGGTGTTCATCTTCCTTGCCCGCTTGCCGTCCTCGTACCAACCGTACCCCTTGTCCTTGCCGCCGCGCACATGCGCGATGGCATAGACAAAGCCGCGGTCGACCAGCGACAGGCAATTGGTATTGAAGGCGGAAGGAACGGTGATGCCATAGGAGCCGTAGCCGTAAAGCAGGCAGGGCGCCGAGCCGTCGAGGGGCGTGTCGCGATGATATAGCAGCGAGATCGGCACCAGCTCGCCATCGGCGGCGGGCGCCATCAGCCGGCGCGTGACATAGTGCGCAGGATCGTGGCCGGAGGGCACTTCCTGCGTCTTCAAAAGCACGCGTTCGCGGCTGCGCATGTTGTAGTCGAACACCTGCGCCGGCGTCGTCATCGACGAATAGGTGAAGCGCATCACTTCGGTGTCGTATTCGTAGGAGCCGGAGAGACCGAGCGAAAAAGCTTCCTCGTCGAAAGAGATGAAATGCTCCTCGCCGCTGGCGCGCTCGCGCACGACGATGCGCGGCAGGCCTTCCTTGCGCTCGAGCCGGACCATGTGATGCTTGAAGCCGAGCACCGACAGGATCAGCCGGCCGGGCTCGTGCGGCACCAGTTCCTGCCAGTTGGCGCGCCCGGGATTGTCGACCGGCGCGGTCATGATCTTGAAGTCCTTGGCGCCGTCGGCATTGGTGAGGACGAAGAAGACGTCGCCGCCTTCTTCCAGATCGTATTGCAGGCCGGTCTCGCGCACCGCCACAAGCTTCGGCTCTGCGGTTGGATCATTGGCGGGCAGCAGGCGGTATTCCGACGTTTCATGATCGTTGATGCCGATCATGATCCAGTCGTTGGCGCGCGTGCCGCCGACATCCATGAAGAAGCCCGGATCGGTCTCCTCATAGATCAACCGGTCGTTTTCAGACCTGTCGCCCAGCGCGTGGAAGAACACTTTCGACGGACGATGGTTGTCGTCGAGACGAGTATAGAAGAAGCCGCCGTCGCCGGCGTCCCAGACCCCGCCGCCGCCCGTATCCGGGATCTGGTCGGCAAGTTCTTTGCCGCTCGCAAGATCGCGCACGCGCAGCGTGAAGAACTCCGAACCCTTGTCGTCGAAGCCCCACAGCAGCTTCCCGTGGTCGGCCGAATGGTCGACGCCGCCAAGCCGGAAATAGGGCTTGCCCTCGGCTTCCGCGTCGCCGTCGAGCAGGATCTCCTCAGTGCCGCCGTCGCGCGGCGTGCGGAAATAGCGCGGCTGCTCGCCGCCCTGCCGGAACGACGATCCGTAGGCATAGCGGCCGTCCTTCATGGGCACCGTCGAGTCATCCTCCTTGATGCGCCCCTTCATCTCGGCAAACAGCCTGGCGCGCAGGTCCGCGGTGCCGGCCATGAGCGCGGCCTGATAGGCGTTCTCGGCATTGAGATGGGCGCGGATGCGGCCGTCGAGCAGGGAAGGGTCGCGGAACACGGCCTGCCAGTTGTCGGCCCGCATCCAGGCATAGTCGTCGCTGCGGGTGATGCCGTGATGCGTGTCCGAAACCGGGTGTTTCTCAGGGGTCGGCGGGCTGGCGGCCGGGAAGGCGGAAGTCAAGGCGGAAGCTCTGGTCATTACGTCTCGCTGCGGAATTTGCTTGAATGACGAATGAACACGCCGCTCAGCGGCGGTTCAACGGGCGCGGTTCAAGGTGGTACAGAAGCTAAGTCGAAGGGGGAAAGATGAAATCCTGTGTTTCTACCGCAATGTCAGTTGCCGTCGTAGCGGCAGGTCTGGCTTTTTCCAGCCAGTCTCATGCAACCGTCTTTGCCGCCTGGCAAGTGGCGGGCGTGCCGTTCGGTGATACGCTCAATGCTCGAAAATATCCGTCCAATACATCGCAGAAACAGGCCGCCTATCCGAACGGCACCGTGCTGCAGATGACCGGCCGCTGCACCGGAGGTGTAAACCTGCTCGATATCGGCCGGCAGCCACAATGGAAGCAGCGCCAGGCGATCCGCTATCGCTGGTGCGAGATCTGGCACGATCCGGCGCAGAATGGTCATTTCGTCACCGGCTGGGTCTACGGCAAATACATCGCGCCTTACTGATGAATCCCGTCGCGTCGCCTTGTCGGGTCCAGCCGCCAAGGCGGTATCCTTGCGCTTCGCTGTGCCGCAGGATTCGTTGTGCAGGCGAAAGGGCACCCAAGCATTAGCCAAGCATTGAACGTGGTGTCGAGTGGCGATCGGATGTCTAACATGCGGATGACGCAACGTCATGCCATGCTGGTCTGACCAGAAAAATCTCGCGAAGTTACACGGCGCACGAATTTTTGAAGCTGAATCGGCAATAGTTGATGAATATCGACCAATATAAGTCAATATGCGAATTGACTTACTTTCAATGCGGCGTCATTAAGATAACCGACGCGAATCTCAGAGCCTTTCCTGAACGAAATCCGCGCGATGCCCGATCCATAAAAAAGGGCGCAGTTTTAGAAACAACTCTCGTTGGGGCCTTAGCACTATGGAAATCGTCGAAACACCTTCGAAAAACGGTGACGCGCTGATCGAGCTGACCGCCGATGTCGTCGCCGCCTATGTCAGCAACAATCCGGTGCCGGTTGGGGAACTGCCGAACCTTATCGCCGACGTCCATGCCGCGTTGGGCCGCGTCGGTGGCTCGTCGGAGCAGCCGTCGGCTGAGAAGCAGAAGCCGGCCGTCAATCCGAAGCGCTCGGTCCATGACGACTACATCGTCTGTCTCGAGGACGGCAAGAAGTTCAAGTCGCTGAAGCGGCATCTGATGACCCACTACAATCTCACGCCGGAAGAGTATCGTGAGAAGTGGGGCCTGGACGCCAACTATCCGATGGTCGCCCCAAATTATGCTGCCGCCCGCTCGCAGCTCGCCAAGAAGATGGGTCTGGGCCGCAAGCGCAAGGGCCGTTGATAGGTCTCAGCTCGTCAAGCAGTTCGACGGCGCCCTTGCGGCGCCGTTTTGCTTTCCTGATGGGAGCGATATCGGCCGGATCAGGCCGTCTGCTTCAGCGCCGCTTCCGCATCGCGCTTGATGCGCTTGACCATCGAACGGAGGCCGTTGGCGCGCTGCGGCGACAGATGTTCGTCAAGGCCGAGCTCCTTCAGGGTCGCTTCGGCGTCCGTGTTCTGGATTTCGCTTGCCCGCCGGCCCGAAAACAGCGCCAGCATGATGGCGACGAGGCCGCGCACGATATGGGCGTCCGAATCGCCCTGGAAGCCGATCACCGGATCGGCGCCCGCTCCCTGCTTGGTGGTGAGCCACACCTGGCTCACACAGCCAGGCACCTTGTTCGCAGCCGTGCGCTCCTCCTCAGGGAAAGGCGGCAGGCTCTCGCCGAGCTCGATCACATAGCGATAACGGTCCTCCCACTCGTCGAGCAGGGAAAAGTCGTCGCGGATGGTCTGAATCGAGGTGGCCATTGCCCGCATATAGTGGCCCGACACGGCCGCGTCACGGAAAAAGAAAGACGCCGCGGGCGTCGAGAGGTCGGACGGGGCCCGCGGCGTTAGAGCAATTCTGGGAAACGTGCGTAGGCGGTTTTGCGCCAGGAATGCACTAAAATTGAAGTGCCGGGCGAACGGCCGGAAAGAATTCAGTTCTTGGCCGTCAACATCACCGGAATGTTGACCTTGGTCGGCAACACGATGTCCTCGGCGACGCTGCCGGTGGTCGTGACGGAGCCATCCGCGACCTTCGTTTCGGGCGTGCCTGCCGGCCCGGACTGCTGGTCGTCGATCATGGCCGCGGCGATCTTGGCCGTTTCCTTGGCGCGAACGGTGATGGTGTACATGGCCGATTTGCCGGTCTCGCAGACATCGGGCTTGCGCTCGCAGAGCCCTGCAATGTCGCCGACCGCCTCGCGCGCCGCAAACAGCGCCTGGATCGGTCCGACGCTCTGCTGGCCGTTCTCGCCCGGGCCGACGCCGAGCGGCAGCGCCAGCAGCACCAGCGAAAACCAGAAAGCCATCCTGATCAGAAAGCCCATCTTACTTGCCTCTCATCCGGGATGGAATGATGCATCCATCCGTGACGGATCACGCATCCATCGGCATGACCTCTTTTATGGGCACGATAGTGGCACGGTCACGCAAAGGACGGCTTGCACCGAAGCCGCGAATTTTCCTCAAATTTTAGGCAAATTCGAAAGGATCGGTTTTGACATGGGCTTGTGTTGAATCTCATCGACACCGTTAACTTCATGATAACCATATATCGCGTTGTTATCAAACGATTTTGTTCCAGGAAGAACTTAGCCGGTTCAAGTTTCGGCCCGTTTTGGCACAGGCCTTGCGGCTAACCCGCCGTTTACCATGGCGCCAACTCGGCATGCTTTGCCGGGCTAGCATCACAATATTTGCCTTGGCGCGGTCGCCGGCTTCGCCAGCCTTATCCATTCCTTAAACGCTGGATGCGAGTTTCAAGCCAATTGATGAGTCACCTGCCAGGCAGGCGTTTTTCACGACCGGGTACGCGTGCGTTGAGTTCTATTTCAGCCAGATACGTTCAATTGCCTGGCGCGGTTTCCGCCGGCTGCGAACGCATGGTTCACCCGACCGTGACGGGTGAGGCGGAACGCCTGCGCCAGCGCCGCTTCATCGGCGTCATGCTCGCCGCGCCCTTCCTTGCCGCGGGCGCCGCGGTCACGCTGGTCACTTCAAGTCTCGGCGCTGCCGTCACGATAGCCGCGATCTTTGCCGCTTTCGGCCTGTGCTGGTTCGCGGCGCTTCTGGTGGCGGCCACCGGCCATATGGCGCTTGCCGGCCGCATGGCGGTCGTGTTGGGTGGGCTTGCCCTAGCCGGCGCTATCGCTGCGGCGGGCGGATTGGCCTCGCCGGCGGCACTCCTTGCTGTCGCATTGCCGGTCGAAAGCTGGTGGGTCTCAGGGCCGCGGCGCGCCGCGCTGACGGGCGCGCTGGCGGCGCTTGCCGCTATCGTGCTGCAGCCCTTTGCCGGGCAGTTGCTGCCGCTCGGCGAGACCGCCGCCTGGCATTGGCTGCTGCCGCTCGCCTGGGCGCTGACGCTGTTGCCGCGGGCCGCCGCCTTCGTCAGCCCGGCCGGCTTGCGGTCGGCGGAGCCTGCCGGCGATCGTCTCGAGGACGTCATCGACGCCGTCGTGCTCCGCCTCGGGCGCCAGGGCGAAGTGGTCGACGCGTCCGCCAAGACGCGTTCGATCCTGAAATTGGCGCCCGAGCTTCTGCTCGGCACCGGCCTGTTCGACCGCATCCATCTTTCCGACCGCGTCGCTTATCTCACCGCTCTGGCCGACATGCGCGAGGGCGCGCCGAAGCGCCGGCTTGATCTGCGCATCCGCTTGCCGCGCGAGGGTTCTGGCGCGGTCGACAATTTCCGCCCGTTCAGCCTCGAGCTGCTGCGCGGCGCAGTCGACTGCGACGTCTTCACCCTGGTTCTGCGCGAAAATGACGATGTCGCAGCACTTCGCGAGGAGCTTGCGCAGGCGAGGGAAGCCGCTGCGGCTGCCGAAGTGGCCAAGGGCCGCTTCCTGGCCGTGGTCAGCCACGAGCTGCGCACGCCGCTCAATGCGATCCTCGGCTTTTCCGACATGCTCCTGCATGAGATGTTCGGGCCCTTCAAGGATCCGCGTCAGAAGGAATATGTCGGCCTGGTCAGGGAGTCCGGCCAGCATCTGCTGTCCGTCGTCACCTCGATCCTCGATGTTTCGCGCATCGAGGCGGGCGCCTATGCGACCGAGCTGGAGCCGTTCCGCTTTGTCGAGGCCGTCGACATGTGCCGCTCGATGATGCGACCGCTGGCCGACGCCAAGAGCATAGTTCTTGCCACGCAGATTGCCCCGGATGCGGGCGAGATCAATGCCGACCGCCGGGCGGTCCAGCAGATTCTGATTAATCTCGCCTCGAACGCGGTGAAGTTCACGCCCGATGGCGGCAGCGTGGTGATCGGCGCCAAGCGCGTCGGCTCGCACCTGCATTTCTGGGTGAGCGACACCGGTATCGGCATCGCCGAGGAGGACATGGCCAATCTTGGCAAGCCGTTCATGCAGATCCAGAACGACTACACGCGTCGTTTCGAGGGAACCGGACTCGGCCTGTCGCTGGTCAAGGGCCTGGTGGCGCTGCACGAAGGTACGATGTCGATCGAGAGCGCGCCGGGTGAGGGCACCACGGTGACGATCGGCCTGCCGGTGAACGGGCCGAAGCGGCGATCCGGTGCGCCATCCGGCGTGCTGGCCATGCCGGCGGCCAAGCCGAAGGGGGACGCAAATGGGGAGAGGAATGGCTCGCTCCGCAAAACGGCCTAAGGTGGTCGAACCCGAGCGCGGCGTTCTTGCCGAGGGCGCGGTTGCCGTCGGTCAACTGATCGCCAGCAACCCGGTTCTGGTCGGCGGCTCGACCGCTTTCCTGGTGACGCTGTTCTACGTCTCGGCCAACGCGCTCTGGTATCAGCCCTTTCCGCATACCGGCGCGTTCTTCGCCACCCGAAGCATCGAGAACTTCCCGCATACGGTCTCCGACGAGCCGGAGACCACCATCAACATCGTGCGCCAGGCGCCGGCCCAGCCCGCGGCCAAGCCGGATCCGGTCGTCCAGCAGGTGCAGGGCATTCTGAAGGACCTCAACTTCTACGACGGCACGGTCGACGGCCTCAGCGGACCGGCCACGCGCAAGGCCATCCAGACCTATCAGCTGAAAGTGGGGCTGCCGGGGTCGGGCGAGATTGACGGCGCGCTGCTCGACCAGCTTGGCGCCCGCCAGACGACGGCGGCCATTCCCCACCCGATGCCGCGGCCGGCCGATGGCGCAGTCGCCGCGTCTGCCAAACCGCAGGTGATCCAGGTCTCCGCTCCGGCCGATGGCGCCACGCAGCCGCCCGACGCCCGCATCGTCAAGATCCAGGCCGGCCTCAAGGCGTTCGGCAATGGCGACATGCAGCTCGACGGCAAGGTCGGTGCCCGCACCAAGGCCGCGATCAAGGAATTCCAGGCCTTGTTCGGGCTGCCCGAGACCGGCGAGCCGGACGAGGCCGTTTATGTCAAAATGCGCGAGATCGGCCTGACGAACTGAGCGGCAGCGATCGTTTCGGTTCTTTGATCCTTGCTGTAAGAAACCGCGCATGACATCCAGGACCTTCCCGTGCGCGTGACCACCGATCTCTGGGTATCGGCCCTTGTGCGCCGCGTGTTCGGCGCCGGCGGCTTCGCCGCCGTCGTCAAGCGCGGCGCGACCGAGGCTGGCGCCGTCTTCGTCTTGTCGCGCGGGCGTCTGGGGGAGGTGACCTTCTACGGGCCGGCGCCGCAGACCAGCTACGATTCGGCCAAGCCCGATGAGCGCTTTTTCGCTGTGCTCGGGACGAGTGACGACAGCTCGGCCTTCGATGCGCGGCTGGAGCGGGAGAAGAAATTCGATCCCGACATTTGGGTGGTCGAGATCGAGGGCGGGACCGTTCCCGTCGAGGAGCTTCTTTCGGTGAAGGCCGACTAGGGCGTTTTACCGTCTACGGGAATCACCATGAGAGCAAGAGCGCCGGCCGCGGGCTAAGGAAGCGCAGAAGGTTCATCACGCCGCTTCCCCGTTCTGGGCGGGAAACCGTGCGGCGAAGACTTCTTTGGCCGCAAACAACCCGTTGAGCGCCGCGGGAAAGCCGGCATAGACCGTCATTTGGATGATGGTTTCGACGATTTCGTCCTTGGTCAGCCCGACATTGAGCCCCGCCTCGATATGGACTTTCAGTTGGGGGGTAGCGGTTCCCATCGCTGTCAGCGCCGCGATGGTCGCGATCTCACGGGCGCGCAGATCGAGACCGGGGCGGCTGTAGATGTCGCCAAACGAGAACTCGAACACGTAGTTCGCGAAGTCGGGGGCAATGTCAGCAAGAGCGGCAATGACTTTGTGGCCGGCTTCGCCGTCGATTTCAGCGAGCGCCCGCTTGCCGCGTTCCAGCCGGCTTTCGCCGATGTTCGTGGATTGATGCGTCATAGTCCTTCATCCTCTGTTTCACGCCGGCATATCCGGCGATCTTGGTGTCGAGGACGAGAAGGCAGGCTTGCAGTTTGGCCACATGCGCACGGACACGCTCACGGTGCTGCTTGAGCAGCGCGCCGCGCTCCGCTTCCGTGTCGGCGCCGCGCTCCCGCAAGGCCGCGTAACGCAGCATTTCCCGAATAGGCATCCCGGTCGTTTTGAGCCGGTCGAGAAATTCTATCCAGGTCAGGATTGATGCGTCGTAGTCACGTTGGCCCGATTGGTCCCTCTCGGCATGGGGAAGCAGCCCGATCCGCTCATAGTAACGGATTGTGTAGGCAGACAGTCCCGAACGCTTCGCCAGCTCGCCAATCTTCATCAATGCCATTCTTTCGTCACGACGCCCAGAAAGCTACGAGTTAGAACGCACTCTAAGTCAAGAGGCGTTGTCACTTTGTCGTGTCGCGGAAATGCCCGGTCTCGCGACGAACATCGGCTCGTTGATTTTAAAATAAAAAACAAACGCTTGAAGCGCGTCGCCACCGGGTTCCTTCAGCGCGAGGCGCTTTAAACCGATCAGGATGCCTTGACGCTGGCACTCGCCGCGTCGCTGTTCGAGGCTGCGCGGCTCTCGATGTCAACCGCATCGGAAGCACTGCCGCGGATCGCCCGCGAAAGCGTCTCGGCCTTCCAGGCACGTACCTTGTCCAGCGCCGTCTCGCGGTGCAGCAGCCGATAGCTGTCGAGGAACAGGCGGATCGCCTGCGGATGCGGGAACTCGCCGGGATAGACCGCGACTGCGATCAGGAAGGCCCTGTCTTCGCTGAGGTCGAGGGCACGCAGCGCCGCAAGCAGCGCGACATAGCCCGATTGCCCGGTCACCGAGCGGGCCGTCGCGAAGTCGATCTCCAGCGCATCGGCCAGCGCGGTCTGGAAGAATGCCAGGTTCCCCGTCAGCGCCGTCTCGCGCAACTTCACATAGGTCGGCTGGCCAAGGAAGGTGTTGACGTCGGCAGCGTCGCCGGTCGGGCGCATCATCGCCCGCAGGCGGCGCCGCGCGTGCTCCGCGGCTTCGCCTGGCGCGGGACGGTCGGTATCCGCCTTGGCCACCGGCTCGGGTTTCGGCGCAAGCCTGGTGACCGTCTCGGGCGGCCGTGCCTTGACCAGCGTCGGCCTTTCCAGCACGCGGATCAGGTCAGCGATCGTCGGGTTGAGCTCCTTGCGGCGCGCAATGGCGCGCGCATGCGGCAGGCCGTGCCGGCCGATCAGCGCGATGAGGTCGATGTCGCTCAGCGCGTTGGAGCGGGTGAGCAAGGGGGCTGCGATCTCGACCGGCTCTTCAGCCAGCCGCCGCACCAGCGCGGCCGGCGCGTAGTCGCATTCGGAAAGGGCGGCAGCGACGTAGCGGCGCGACTCGACCGAGACTTCGTCGAACAGCGGCAGCGTCAGGTCTTCGAGCTGGGCGATCTCGCGGCGCGAGGGACGCGTCAGCGAGCAGAAGGCCGACACGGCGGCGCGGAACAGCCTTTCGGCCTTTCCCGCTTCGGTCCGGATAGCGATTTGCCTGAAATCGGAAGATGACACGGAGGATACGCCCGATACTCGACACAATCCCGAACCGCGCAATCCGGCCGGGCCGGTTTCGCACCTTCAGGAAAACAAACGTCAAATTAGCCGCGATCCGTTAGCGCTCCGTTAACCCTCTAAGCCCCTTAATCAACTTTGGAGGCGTTGCGTTGTGCTCCGGTCAAACCGAGAGGAATGCGCGAACCATGGGCATGGTCCTGTCTTTTGTGCCGCGAGCGGCACCAGTAAATCGAGCAAGTCACGACACCACGACGGCGGCGGCGGTCATCATTTTCCCCGGCGTCCGTTACGAGTTGCATCCGCAGGCCGGTGAGGCACGGCCCGGCGACAGCAGCTCCGACAGGCCGGGCTCTCCGCCTCCTGCCAAGCCGCATCACTGATCGGGCGCCTTTCTCAGTAGTCCTGCAATTCGCAGGCGCCCTGATCGAGGAAGCGTGACACGATCGGCTTCCAGCTACCGTCCGGCACAAAGGCGCGGACGACGAAAATGCCTTCCTCGATCGGCGCCTCGACGAAGATCGCGCCCTGCAGATCCTCCGGAAGGTCGCGCCGCACGTCGATCATCTGCGCCGGCGTCAACACCACCGCGTCGAGCTTCTCGCCATTGGCGTTGTGGTCGTTGAAGGAATAGATGTTGTGGCCGTTGCGGTCGTAGACCGAGGCCGACCAGAACGGCACGTCGCCCGGCGCCCTGATCCTGACCAGCCCGTCGGCAAGGTTGAAGCGGCAGGCGGCCGCATAAAACAATGGATCCACCGATTTCACCACCGGCGCGCCGCCGGCCTCAGCGTCTAGCCGCGTCATCTTGTAGAAATCGGATGCCATCGCCAGGCGCGACCAGGCATCGCGTTCGGAAAATTCCGGCACCAGGAACAGCACGACGATGTGCACGATGCCGGCGCCGAGCAGGCCGAGGATCAGGGCATGCAGCAGTCTACGCATTGCAGCCCGCCTTCAGGATGCGCGGCAGTGTCACGTCCGAGAGGCCGGTGCTCGAGGCGATCGGCGTGTCGTAGAAGGTCAGCACGAAATACATCTTGCCGGAGCCGCCGGTCAGCAGCCAGTTTCCGGGCGCCGGCCGGCTGCCGACGGAGATGACGACGGAATTGTCGGGCTGGCGCAGCACTTCGTAGGATTGCAGCGCCGACTGCCTCGGCTTGCCTGTGTCGATCACGCCAAGCGACTGGTCGGCGGCGTAGAGCGTCCAGAAGCGGGCGGTCGGATAACCGCCTTCGATCGTATAGGTGCATTCGCGTTTCAGCGGCTCGCCGGCATCGTCGCGCTCAGCGACGAAGGCAAGTCCCTCGGCCTGGCCGAGCGCCAGCACGCCCTCGCGTGCCACGCGCGCCTTGGAATAAGGGTCGGCGGCCAGTGTCCCGACTTCCGGGAAAGCGGTCCATTGGCCGATGCGGATCGCGCCCACGCCGTCCTGCGCGTTGAGCGCATACCAGACGCTGTAGCCGCCAAGCCCGATGGCTATGGCAAGCGAAAGCAGCGTCAGGATGGCGTTCTTGAGCATGAGAGCCGCAACAGAGGAGGTTGCCCGGGATATCGCGGCGCGGGGTGCCGTGGCAAGCCGGCTTCACGCGACGGCCGCCCTAAAGCGCCGAAAGCGTCTCCGGCATGGTGGGCGCAACGAGCGCCGGCGCGGCCTGGAACGCCTTGGTCATGTCCCGTAACGTTTGGCTTGTGCGGCTGGAAAGCACCGGCGGGCGCTCGGCCTCGGCTTGCGCCGCCGCTGCGTCGGCTTCCTTCTTGGCCGCTTCCTCGGCCTTGGCCGCGACCTCCGGATCGACCCAAGGATTGTCGAGACCGGGGATCGGCTTCAGATCAATGTTCTGATGCGCGTAGACCATCAGCCGCTGCCAGACCATCGCCGGCAGGGAGCCGCCTGTCATCTTGTTGGTCGCCGTGAAGTCGTCATTGCCGAGCCAGACGGCGGCTGTGTAATTGCCGGTGAAGCCGACGAACCAGGCGTCGCGGTAGGATTGCGTCGTCCCGGTTTTGCCGGCAACGACGATGTTCGGAAGCTGGGCGCGTCTCGCGGTGCCGATAACCGGCACCGCCGCCAGCATGGTGTTCATGTATTTCAGCGCCTTTTCCGACAGCACGCGGTGCGGTGGCGGCGCGTCCTTGGCCCAGTCATAGACCACGTCGCCGGTGCGGGTGACGAGCTGGGTGATGCCGTGGCGCGAGCCGACGAAACCGTTCTGCGCAAAGACGCTGTAGCCCGTCGCCTGGTCCATCACCGTCATGCCGGATGTGCCGAGCACCATGGTCTTGTGCGCTTCCAGTGGCGATTCCACGCCCATCGATTCGGCCATCGCCTTGATCGGGCCGATGCCGAGGTAATCCTTGGCGAGCCGCACCGGCACCGTGTTGATCGACTTGGCGATCGCCGTGAGCAGCGTCACGTTGCCGGCCGATCCGCCGCTGTAATTGTGCGGCGACCAGCTGCCCCAGCTGATCGCGCCGCCGGAAACCACCGAGTCCGGCGTGAACCCGTGCTCCATCGCTGTGGCGTAGACATACGGTTTGAAGGATGAACCGGTCTGGCGCAGAGCCTTGGTGGCGCGGTTGAACTGGCTGGCGCCATAATCCCGGCCGCCGACGATGGCGCGCACCGCGCCGTTGGTCTCGATCACCACCACCGCGCCTTCGGTGACATTGTATTCCTTGCCGAACTGGCGAAGATGGAACTCGACCGACTCCTCGGCCGCCTTCTGGATGTTGGCGTCGAAAGTGGTGTGGGCGACCAGCGAGTGCTGGCCGGGCTTGGCGATCTTCTTGACCTCGTCGAAGGCCCAGTCGAGGAAATAATCCGGGCTCTTCTGCTCGCCGCGATCGACGACGTCGGCCGGATGCAAGCGCGCCTGCAGCACCTGGCCCTCGGTCATGAAACCCGCATCGACCAGGTTTGATAGCACCACATTGGCGCGGGCACGGGCCGCCGGCAGGTTGATGTGCGGGGCGTATTTGGTCGGCGCCTTGAACAGGCCGGCCAGCATCGCCGCTTCGGCGAGGCTCAAATCCTTCACGCTCTTGCCGAAATAGAAATCCGCCGCCGCCTCGATGCCGAACGTGCCGCCGCCCATATAGGCGCGGTCGAGATAGAGCTGCAGAATCTCTTTCTTGGACAGGTTCGCTTCCAGCCATAGCGACAGGAAGGCTTCCTTGATCTTGCGCTCCAATGTGCGCTCGTTGGAGAGAAACAGGTTCTTGGCGAGCTGCTGCGTGATGCTGGAGCCGCCCTGGACCACGGAGTTGGCGCGCACATTCTCGAAGATCGCGCGCGACAGGCCGAGGACATCGATGCCGTAATGGTCGAAGAAACGCCGGTCCTCGGTCGCCAGCACCGCCTTGATGACGATGTCGGGCATCTCGTCGACCGGCACGGAATCGCGCTGGATGATACCGCGCTGGCCGATCTCGTTGCCGTAGCGATCCAGGAAGGTCACGGCGAAGTCGCCCTGGCTGCGCCAGTCGCCGGTGGTGATGTCGAAGGCGGGCATGGCGAGCGCGAGCAGCACCACGAAGCCGCCGGCGCCCATGGTGAACCCTTCGCTCAGCACCTCGATGACCGTGCGGCGCCAGCCATGCACCCGGAAACGGCGGGAAAAGATGGTCGCCGCTTCCCAGAATTCGCGGGCCTTGAAGCCGATCTCGTAGAGCGAGCTATCGAACCAAGCGTCGACGCCGAGCAGCGCCGAAGCGATGCGGCCTCTTCTCCTCTTGCGTGGTTTCGAAGGACTTGCCATTCCGACTTCCGCCCCAACGCCCTTTCGCCCGAAAACAGCATGCGGGCAGTTTCAGGGTGGCACCCTGTCAAACTATTCGACCATTTTATCACCGCTCACAAGGGCAGCGAAGCCACAGCACCAGCTTTGTTGATCGGAGGTGTGCTGGCCGTCAACGGCCGATCGAAATCACCGCGCTGCGATGAATCGCATACGATGCACCGCATCCGCCTCGGTCGGTTCCTGGCCGATGAAGGAGCGCTGATGGGCGGCGAGATGGCTGACGCGCGCCTTGCGGCATCGAGGCGTCTGTCACGCGAGGTTGGCCCATTCTTGCCGCGCGAATTCATAGACTTGCACGATTATGCTCCGGGGTGCTCTCGACCCGTTCATCTGAACGGCCGGCGCCACGGGAGGCAGCTGTGGTGCTTGGAAACCGCACGTCCAGCATATGTTCGACAGCATTCCATCTAGCCTCTTGGTACCGACGAAGGGCGAAGACGCTGACGGCGAATACCAACATGCCAATTCCGGTTGCCGGAACGATACCCAGGACTGCGACGGCTTTCGCCAGCACGCCGGCGAAAGCACCTGCGATGACACTGGCGACGACGCTCACCATCCCCGCTGTGCTCATGAATGACTGCCAGTGCGAGGAGCGAAGGGCTTTGCTGACGAGCAATGCCTCGTCGTCGTCATGACGGGAGTGGATCAAGTATTTCTCCACGCCTGGAGCCGTCTCCACGAAATAGTGCCGGATGCGAGCCATGCCACGTGCGAGGACCATGTCCTCGATTGCGACTTGGACCGCCCGAACGAAGGTGACGATACCGATGAAATACAGGCAGGGAAGCAGGATCAGACTGAAAAAAACGAATGGCTGCCCCATGCGCGTTACTTGAGCGACGAATGCCAGCGCGACGGTCGCGCTGGAAACGGCGGTCAGGAAAAGGTCTGCGCGCGAATTGGCTTCCTGGATGGTGGCCGACCGCGCCGTCTGCAACACGAAATGTTCGGTCGTGAGGCATTGCAGGGTTTGATCGCTGGTTTTGTCCTCGCCCGTCGTCATTGGATGCCGTCAACTCGCTGCCTTGAAATGACGCGGCTTTGTGACGGACCTTGAACTGAAACAATCTTTAATTGTTCCAAAATGCATCCGATTCTTCGGAAGGTCGCGAGACGTGGGTGTCCAACGGTCGTCGGCTTGAACGAACAGATGGGAACCTCCGCGCCGGCAGGGTGCGTTGCTACAGGGTCGCCAAGAGCGTCGCCCTGGCGTTGCTCGATGACGGTTTCGCCGGGGAGGGGACCGAGCTTTCCGTACACATTGTCGGGGTCGAACGGCCGGCGCGCGTCATCGCGGCCTCGCCCTGCGACGCCGAAGCCAAGGCGATGCGGCAATGAGGAGAAACCGCCATGATTGAAGAAGCCGCACGCGATCTCAGGCGCGAGCGCCGCCGGGGACGGACCGGGGAGGCCGGCAGCGAGTCGAGCCGCCATCCGAATTACTGGTCGCTGAAGAATCCGTTCCTGCCACAGCCGATCTTTTCCGACGACCAGGTCGCGGCCATCCACGCTACCGCGCTGCGCGTGCTGGAGGAGCTAGGCATCAAGGTGCTGCTGCCCGAGGCCCGCGCCATCTACGCCAAGGCCGGTGCACTGGTCGACGAAGACAGCCAGATGGTCAGGATCGGCCGCGACCTGGTCGAGGCAGCACTTGCCTCGGCGCCGCGCTCCATTCCGGCTCTTGGCGGCGATCGCGCCCGCGACCTGACGCTCGAGTTCGGCTCGATGGCCTTCCTGGCCGGCTCCGGCGCCCCCAATGTCACCGATCTCCAGCGCGGCCGCCGGCCGGGCACGCTCCAGGCCTTCGAGGAATTCATCAAGCTGATCCAGCATTTCGACGTGCTGCATATGCTCGGGCCTTGCGTCGAGCCGCAGGAACTCGACAACCGCTTCCGCCACTATGCCGTCAACCGGGCGCAGCTGACGCTGTCGGACAAGTTCCCCTTCGTCTTCGCGCGTGGCACGCCGCAGGTCGAGGACGGCTTCGAGATGATCCGCCTAGCGCGCGGCCTCTCACAGGACGAGTTCCGCGCCGGCGCCCATTGCTACACCGTCATCAACACCAACTCGCCGCGCCAGTTGGATATTCCAATGGCGCAAGGCATCATCGACTTCGCCAAGGCCGGTCAGGTCCTGGTCATCACGCCTTTCTGCCTGGCGGGCGCTATGGCGCCGATCACGGTCGCCGGCGCGCTGACCTTGCAGCATGCCGAGGCGCTCGCCGGATTGACGCTGGCCCAGATCGTGCGGCCTGGCGCGCCGGTGGTCTATGGCTCCTTCTCGTCCAATGTCGACATGAAGTCCGGCGCTCCGGCCTTCGGCACGCCGGAGCACGTCAAGGCGACGCTTGGGGCGGGGCAGCTAGCTCGCCACATCGGCCTGCCCTGGCGCTCCGGCGGCGGCAGCGCCGCCAATGTCTCCGACGCGCAGGCCGCGCACGAGACCCAGTTCGCGCTGTGGGGCTCGGTGCTGGCCGGCGCCACCGTCTGCATCCACGCCGCCGGCTGGCTGGAAGGCGGTCTCAGCGTCTCGCTGGAGAAGCTGATCACCGACGTCGAGGCGCTGCAGACGGTCGCCGAGCTTTGCGCCACGACGCCGGGCGACGAGGATGCAATTGGCTTCGAAGCGATTGCCGAAGTGCAGCCCGGAGGTCATTTCTTCTCGGCCACCCACACCATGACGCGCTACCGCAGCGCCTTCTACGAGCCGCTGGTGGCCGACTGGTCGAACTTCGGCAACTGGACGCAGGCTGGCGGCAAGACAGCCACGGAGCGCGCGACCGGCATCTGGAAGCGGATTGTCGCCGACTTCCAGCCGCCGGCCACCGCTGCCGCCGCCGCGGGAGTGCTCGACGAGTTCATTGCCAGGCGCACCGAAGAAGGCGGCGCGGCTCCGGTCTCATGATTTGACGAAAACATAGTAAATTCTAGACCTTCGCCCTTCACGCTATACTCAAATCGATTTGCGATCTGGCATCGGATCGCGAGCGCGGCTACGCTGCCGGAATTGGCTGCGGCACGGAGACATGTGTTGGCGATGGACGGTAGATGACGGCGCCTGGCGATTTGATGCAAGCCTTGTTCCTGAGGCTGAAGACCGATGAGTCGCTGTCGGCGCTGCTCGGTGGCGCGGGCCTGCTCGAGCAGGCGAGCGACAAGGCCGCCTTTCCGCACGTCACATACGGCCGCACCAGCGCCTTCGACCTCGAGACCGGCGTCGACAACGACAATGACCAGCTGGTCACCTTGCACGTCTGGTCGAAAGCCCAGGGCGAGGCCGAGACACGCCTCATCATGGACAGCATCAAGGCGAGCCTCGATGGCGCGGCGCTGTCCATTGGCCCGCGCGGCCAGACGCGCCTGTCCCTGGAATTCGCCGAGGCGCGCTATGACGAGGATCTTGCAGTCTATCATGGATTGCTGCGCTTCCGCGCGCTGACCCAGGAAAGTGCATAGGGTGTGTCGAGATTCAGGTCAGGCCGAGTCGGAGTCGAAGACGGGCGCGAAGCGACCAAACTGGGTGGCTTCCGAGAACCGGCCTACGCCGGCCGTAGCCTTCATAGAGCGCATACACTTATGAGGGCTTCGGCCGGCGAAGGCCGGCGCGGAGCGTACTTAAAGTACGTGAGCACCGGAGCGCAGGAAGCCGGCATTTGCAGGCCAGCCTCACCTGAACATCAACACACCCTAAAGCTGCGCCTGGATCGCGGCCTTGTCGATGACCGACCAGACCTCCCTTATGCGGCTGTCGTGGAATTCGTAGAACACGTTCTCGGCGAATGAAACCCGCCTGCCGTGGACCGGCAGGCCGAACAGCACGCCTTTGGGATGGCAGTCGAAATGCAGGCGCGCCGCCACGCGCGGCGGCTCCGAGATAAGAAGCTCGATGTTGAAACGCAGGTCGGGAATGGCCTCGAAATCGCCTTCCAGCATGCGCCGATACCCCGACAGCCCGATCGTCTCGCCATTATACTGCACCTCCTCGCCGACGAACCGGCCGAGATTGCCCCAGTCCTGCTCGTTAAGGCAGGCGATGTAGCCCCGGTAGAGATGGGCAATATCCTCACGCGTCATCGCATCCTCCCATGGCCGTCCGGCGTTTCTACACTAGGTAGCGCGGGGCACGGAATCGGCAGGCCGAAAAGCGTAGCGGACCGACTTATTTTCCGGCTATGAATTTGCACCCGGGCTTGAGGGAGCGTTGGCGTCCATAGGGGGCATGGCGGGCATGGATTTTCGATCGTTCACCGTTCATTTCACGTTCAGCCCATATGCGTTAGAACCGTGATCATGAAAAAGTTTGGCCCTCATCTCCGCAAAGCAGTGCTGGCGCTTGCCGCAGCCGGCCTCTTTGCGTCGCAGGCGATTGCCCTGCCGGTCACCGAGCCGTCGGTCGATCGGCCGGTGGTGCTCGCCGCCAGCGATTGCTACGCCATCGGCCAGCAGGTCGCCGCGCAGAATGGCGGCACGCTGGCCAAGGCCTCGCAGGCGACGCGGGGCGGCCAGCAGGTCTGCGTGATTGTCGTTCTGGTTCCCGGCAAGGAAGGCCAGCGTCCCCGCCGCTCGGAAATCGTCGTTCCGATGGGCTGACCCTGTCGTTTCCCAGGCTGGCGGAATCGGCCTATAGGTCTACCCAACAACAGGCTTCAACCCCATGCGCGTGCTCGTCGTCGAGGATGACAAGGATCTCAACCGGCAACTGGCCGACGCGCTGGTCGATGCCGGCTATGTGGTCGACCGCGCCTATGACGGCGAGGAGGGGCACTTCCTCGGCGACACCGAGCCTTACGATGCCGTTGTCCTCGATATCGGCCTGCCGCAGATGGACGGCATCAGCGTCGTCGAGCACTGGCGCCGCGGCGGCCGCAAGATGCCGGTGCTGATCCTGACCGCGCGCGACCGCTGGAGCGACAAGGTGGCCGGCATCGACGCCGGCGCCGACGATTATGTGACCAAACCCTTCCACATCGAGGAGGTGCTGGCGCGAGTGCGGGCGCTGATCCGCCGCGCGGCCGGCCATGCCTCGTCGGAACTCACCTGCGGGCCGTTGCGCCTGGACACCAAGGCGTCCAAGGCCGACGTCAATGGCGTGCCGCTCAAGCTCACCTCGCACGAGTTCCGGCTGCTCGCCTATCTGATGCACCATATGGGTGAGGTGGTGTCGCGCACCGAGCTGGTCGAGCATCTCTACGATCAGGATTTCGATCGCGATTCCAACACGATAGAAGTGTTTGTCGGCCGGCTTCGCAAGAAGATGGGCATCGACATGATCGAAACCGTGCGTGGCATGGGCTATCGCATGCGTGAGCCGGAGGCGTGACGCGGAACCGCTGAAGCCAACCATGGAAACGCGGCTTTCGAAGCTGCGGCTCTGGCCGCGCTCGCTGACCTTCCGCGTCATCGCCTTTTCCACCATCTGGGCGATCCTGACTCTGGTCGTCATCTTCACCCTCATCACCACGCTTTACCGCCAGGCCAGCGAGCGCGGCTTCGACAGCCTGCTTTCGGCGCATTTGTTCAACCTGATCGGCTCCGTCGGCATTTCCGACAACGGCGCGCTGACCGGCTCGCCTGACCTCGGCGACCTGCGCTTTTCCGAGCCGAATTCCGGCTGGTACTGGTCGGTGGAGCCTGCCTCCGAAGGCGTGCATGGCGAAATCCATTCCTCCTCGATGACGACCTCGCTCCTGTCGCCGAGCGTCGCGGAGGTCCCGTTCAATGCGAACTTCCAGCGCAGCTACTCGATGGAGGGCATCAAGGGCGAGCGGCTCGAAGTGTTCGAGAGCGAGTTCGTGCTCGACGCCAAGAACCGCGCCGCGCGCTTCCGTGTCATGGGCAACCACAGCGAGCTCGAGCAGGAGATTGCGAGCTTCCAGCGTCGCCTGCTCACCTATCTCTCGCTGTTCGGCGTCGGCATGATCGCCATCAATGCCATCGCCATCCTGCTGGGTCTCCAGCCTTTGCGCCGGGTCCGCAATGCGCTCGCCATGGTGCGCGAGGGCACCGCGCAGCGGCTCGACGGCAGCTTCCCGGCCGAGATCGAGCCGCTGGCCAGCGAGACCAATGCGCTGATCGAGAACAACCGGCGCATCGTCGAGCGCTCGCGCACCCAGGTCGGCAACCTTGCCCATTCGCTGAAGACGCCCTTAGCCGTGCTGATCAATGAGGGCCGCGCGCTCGGCGGCGCCAAGGGCCAGTTGATCGTCGAGCAGGCCACTTCCATGCAGAAACAGGTCGACCACTATCTGCAGCGCGCCCGCGTCGCCGCGCAGCGCGACAGCGTCGTTTTCCGCACGCCGGTTTCGCCGCTGGTCGAGCGCATGGTGCGCGTATTGCGGAAACTCAATCCGCAAACCAGGCTGACGCTGTCGCTGCCGCCGGCGGAGATCGTCTTTGCCGGCGAGCGCGAGGATCTGGAGGAATTGCTCGGCAACCTGCTCGACAATGCGATGAAATGGGCAAAGAGCGCCGTTGCCGTTTCGGTCGCGCTTGCACCGGGAATGAGCAACGTGTTCGAAATCGTTATAGAGGATGATGGCCCGGGCATTCCCGAGGACAGCGCGCGGGAAGTTTTGAAACGTGGCAAGAGACTCGACGAGACGAAGCCGGGAACAGGGCTCGGGCTGGCCATTGTCGCCGACCTCGTCAACGAGTATGGAGGCTCGCTGGCGCTGGAACGGTCCGGCATGGGCGGCTTGAGGGCGGTTGTGGGATTGCGGAGCCTTCAATGATGTTTTTTATCGATTTGCGAGCAGCGGCCGACGGCCAAATTTCCGACAAATATCAACACTATGGCGATGAAAACGTCCTGATGGCGCGCCCCCAGTCCATCCAGTTCCATCCCGCTGAAGAGAACCGGTTGTCGGCATGAAGATTCGCGTCGCGCTCGTTTCCGCCCTGCTCGCCGTTTCCGGCTGCACGACTCTGGGCAAGGGTGGTCCGACCTCTCCCGTCACGCCTGTTTCCACGCCGCCGACCGGCGGCAAGGTGTCGACCGGCATCGTTTCGGCCATGAATGGCGGGCTTATCGGCGGGTCGATCGGTTCGGGCCTCAGCGATGCCGAAAAGCGCAAGGGCCTGGAAGCGGAATACAAGGCGCTGGAATACAACACCAGCGGCCAGAAGGTGACGTGGAAGAGCGACAACTCCTCGCATTATGGCGAGGTCGTCGCCGCCCAGCCTTACAGGGTCGGCTCGCAGGATTGCCGCCAGTACACCCACACCATCTATACGAGCGGCGCGGGTGTCACCGCACGCGGCACCGCCTGCCGCAATGCCGACGGCAGCTGGACGCCGCTGACCTAGAAAGAAACCCGGCCGGACCCGTTATTCGGTCGGATTGACCTCGATCAAGGTCGGACGGCGCGTCTGCCGTCAAAGCGTCGCAGTACGTCCGTGTTGGCAGGGCAGGGCTCTGCCTTTATTGGAAGGACCATGCTGTTCTGGGTCATAGCCGCAATCCTCACGCTGGGCGCCAGCCTGGCCGTGCTGTTGCCGCTTACCGGCGGCATGAAAGTCGCGTCGTCGGCCGGCGATCACGATCTCGAAGTCTATCGCGACCAGCTTTCCGAGCTCGACCGCGACATGGCGCGCGGCCTGATCCAGCCCGGGGAGGCCGACGAGGCGCGTGCCGAGATCGGCCGCCGCATCCTGCGTCTGGGCGCGGCCGTGCAGCCGGACGCGGCAATACTCAAGCCTGCGCGCAGCGCCAAGTGGGTCGCCAGCATAGCCGTGCTTGCGGTTCCCCTGCTGAGCTGGGGGCTCTACGGAATGCTCGGCTCTCCCGATCTGCCTTCGCAGCCGCTGGCCGAACGTCTGGCCAAGAACCCGGCCGATGCCTCGGTCGACGAGCTGGTCGCCCGCGCCGAAGCCCATCTCGCCGCCAATCCGTCGGACGGCAAGGGCTGGGACGTGCTGGCTCCGATCTATCTTCGACTGCAGCGCTTTCCCGACGCCGTGACCGCCTATCGCAACGCCATACGCCTCGACGGCGACAGCGCCGTGCGCCAGTCGGGTCTCGGCGAAGCGATCGCGAGCGCTGCCGGCGGCATTGTTTCGGCAGACGCCCAAAAAGCCTTCGAGGCGGCCCTGAAGCTCGATCCGGCCAACGCCAAGGCGAATTTCTATCTGGCGGTGGGCCTGGCGCAGGAAGGCAAGAAGGCCGATGCCGTTGCCGCCTGGCAAAAGATGCTCGGCCAGCTCGCGCCGGATTCGCCCTGGCGCAGCGCCGTCCGGCAGGCGCTTGCCGAGGCCGGGGAGCCTGCTGTCGCCGATGCCGCATCGGCCAACGGCCCCGACGCGCAACAGGCGGAAGCCGCGCAACAGATGTCGCCGCAGGACCGGCAGGCGATGATCGAGACCATGGTCGCCGGTCTCGACGACAAATTGAAGCAGAATCCCCGCGACGAGGAAGGATGGATACGGCTCATCCGTTCCTATGTCGTACTTGGCAAGGCCGACCAGGCGCGCGACGCGCTCGGCCGCGCTGTCGCCGCCTTTGGTGCCGACAGTGAACAGGCCAAGAAATTCACCGCCTTCGCCGCGTCGCTCGGCGTGACGGCGACGGAGTAAGGCAATGACGCGCAAGCAGAAGCGGATGTCGGTGATCCTGGCGGGGCTGGCCTTCCTCGGCGCCGCCGCCGGCCTCACCTTCTATGCGCTGGGACAGAAGGCCTCCTATTTCTACATGCCGGCCGATCTCGCCACGGCAAGCGTGCCGCCCGGCCAGCGCATCCGGCTCGGCGGTCTCGTCGAGAAGGGCACCATCATGCGCGGGCAGGGCGCCACCGTCGCCTTCTCGGTCACCGACAAGCAGAAATCAGTCAAGGTCACCTATACCGGCATCCTGCCCGATCTGTTCCGTGAGGAGCAGGGCGTCATCACCGAGGGCGCTTTCGGCCCGGACGGCGTCTTCGTCGCCGACAGCGTGCTGGCCAAGCACGACGAGCGCTACATGCCCAAGGAAGTCGCCGACGGCCTGAAGGCCAAGGGTGTTTGGCAGGAAAGCACGAACTGATGAGCTGGTTCCGTAAAAGTGCCATGCGGTTTTGCGATCAGAACCTGCGAGAGAACAGGTAACCAATGGTCGAGACCGGACATTTCGCGCTTGTGCTCGCCTTCGCGCTGTCCCTGGTGCAAATGCTGGTGCCGCTGGTCGGCGCCCGCACCGGCAACCAGCGGCTGATGGCGGTCGGTGGTCCGGTCACGGTCACCGGCTTTGCGTTGACCGCGTTGTCCTTCGCCGCCCTTGCCAGCGCCTATGCCGGCTCGGATTTCTCGGTGGCGAGCGTTTGGGAGAACTCCCATTCGCTGCAGCCGATGATCTACAAGATCACCGGCACCTGGGGGAATCACGAAGGCTCGATGCTGCTTTGGGTGCTGATCTTGACCTTCTTCGGCGCGCTGGTCGCCGTCTTCGGCAACAATCTGCCGGCGACGCTCAAAGCCAATGTGCTGGCCGTGCAAGGCATGATCGGCGCCGCGTTCTTCCTGTTTATCCTGGCGACGTCCAACCCGTTCATCCGCCTCAATCCGGCGCCGATCGAGGGCCGCGACCTCAATCCGATCCTGCAGGACCTCGGCCTCGCCATCCACCCGCCGATGCTTTACCTCGGCTATGTCGGCTTCTCGATCTGCTTCTCTTTCTCGGTCGCGGCGCTGATCGAGGGGCGCATCGACGCCTCCTGGGCACGCTGGGTGCGGCCCTGGACGCTGGTCGCCTGGATGTTTTTGACCGGCGGCATCGCCATGGGTTCCTACTGGGCCTATTACGAGCTCGGCTGGGGCGGCTTCTGGTTCTGGGACCCGGTCGAGAACGCTTCCTTCATGCCCTGGCTCGCCGGCACCGCTCTGCTCCATTCGGCCATCGTCATGGAAAAGCGTTCGGCGCTGAAGATCTGGACACTGCTCTTGGCCATCCTGACCTTCTCGCTGTCGCTGCTCGGCACTTTCCTGGTACGTTCCGGCGTGCTGACCTCCGTGCACGCCTTCGCCACCGATCCGGCGCGCGGCGTCTTCATCCTGTGCATCCTGACCTTGTTCATCGGCGGCTCGCTGGCGCTGTTTGCGCTGCGCGCCTCGCGGCTGACGGCGGGCGGCCTGTTCCATCCGATCTCGCGCGAAGGCGCGCTGGTGCTGAACAATCTCTTTCTCACCACCGCCACGGCAACGGTGCTGGTCGGCACGCTCTACCCGCTGGCGCTGGAGGCGCTGACCGGAGGCAAGATCTCGGTCGGCGCACCGTTCTTCGATCTGACCTTCGGCCCGCTGATGCTGCCGCTATTGGCGATCGTGCCGTTCGGCCCCTTGCTCGCCTGGAAGCGTGGCGACGTCATTGCCGCCTCGCAGCGTCTGATGGCGGCCTTCGCTTTGGCGATCACCGCGATGCTCGTCACCGGCCTGTTCATCGACGGCGCCTCGGTCTTCGCAGCGCTCGGCGTCGGTCTTGCCGTGTGGCTGGTCGTCGGCGCGCTGACCGACCTTGCCGTCAAATCCGGCTTCGGCTCTGTGGCGCCGGCCGTCATGCTTCGCCGCTTCGCCGGCCTGCCGCGCTCCGTCTTCGGCACGGCATTGGCCCATCTCGGCCTCGGGCTGACTTTGCTCGGCATCGTCGGCACGCTCTGCTTCGGCACCGAGAAGATCCTCTCCATGCGCCCTGGCGAAACGGTGGAGCTCTCCGGCCACACGCTGCGCTTCGAAGGGCTCTCCCCGCAGAAAGGCCCGAATTTCACCGAGGATCGCGGCCGCTTCCTGCTGATGGGCGCCGACGGCAACGCCGATGGCGTGATTACCTCCGCAAAACGCTTCTATCCGGTGCGCCAGACGGTGACGACGGAGTCCGGCATCAGGACGCTGGGCTTGAGCCAGCTTTATCTGTCGCTCGGCGACGAGAACAATGACGGCTCCGTCGTCGTGCGCCTCTGGTGGAAGCCGCTGGTGACGCTGATCTGGGGCGGCGGGCTGGTGATGATGGCGGGCGCGGCCATGTCGCTGCTCGACCGCCGCCTGCGCGTCGGCGCGCCGGCAAAGCGGCGCAAGCCTGCGATAGCGGCAGCGGCCTCGCCATGAAGGCAAGATTTTCGCTCGCCTCGCTGGTCCTGCTGCTGGCGCTGTTCTTCGGCGGCGCCGCACAGGCGGTGAAGCCTGACGAGGTGCTGAAAGACCCGGCGCTGGAGGCGAGGGCGCGTGCGCTGTCCGAAGGCCTGCGCTGCATGGTCTGCCAGAACCAGTCGATCGACGAATCCGACGCCGATCTTGCTCGCGACCTGCGCATCCTCGTGCGCCAGCGCCTCGTCGCCGGCGACACCGACCAGCAGGTGATGGACTATATCGTCTCGCGCTATGGCGAGTTCGTGCTCTTGAAGCCGCGCTTCAGCCTGCGCAACGCGCTTTTGTGGGGCACGCCGGTGTTTCTGCTTCTGGCCGGGGGCCTGTTCATCGCGCTCAGCGCCCGCTCGCGCCGAACTGTGCCGGACAGCACCCTGAGCGCCGAGGAACAGGCGGCGCTGGATAAGATGCTAAGCGACTAACATGAATTGCGGACCTCGGAGGTTGGCCGAGACCCCTGTGTCGTCGTCATCCACGGGCGAAGCAAGGAGCGAAGCGACGCGCGCAGACCCGAGGATCCATTCCGTGACTTCGAAGCGTCGCGGCCGTCCAGAATTTCTGCTCTGCTGCAACCCTCGCGCGAGGTAACGGCATGGATTCCAGGATCTCCGCGACGGAGCTTCGCTCCTGCTTCGCCCTGGAATGACGAAGTCTCGGGTGCTTCCGCAAGCCCTCCAAGCGCGGCATGTCATCGTCGCCAATCCTCAACATTACAAAACTTTCATGTACCGGAAATGGCGCCGTAATGTGCGGCTCTCTAATCCTCTTGCCCGAGGATGCTTCGCCTGAGTGCATCCACGTCGATAGAGGATAGGAAACCCCATGAATAATGCCCCCAATTCATTTGCCTCCACCCGAAAGCGCCTGATGGCGGCTGCAGCGTCCCTGGCCGTTATCGGTGCGGTCGGCGCGGGCGCGCTTGCCACCGGCACCGCCCCCGTGCTGGCCGATGCCGTGCGAGTCGAAGCCCCGCAGGTGCCGAGCTTCGCCGATGTCGTTGAGCATGTCTCGCCGGCGGTCGTCAGCGTTAAGGTCAAGGCCAAGATCCAGCCCACGGCCGACGATGGTTCCGACGACCAGGACGGTTTCGACAACCTGCCCGACAATCCGCAGCTGCGCCGCTTCTTCAAGGAATTCCGTGGCTTCGGTGACCAGGGTGGCCAGTTCGGTATGCGCCGCTTCGACCACCGCGACCATGGCAATGGCCAGCCGCGTCCGATCGCTCAGGGCTCGGGCTTCTTCATCTCCGAGGACGGCTATCTCGTCACCAACAACCACGTCGTGTCGGAAGGCTCGGATTTCAGCGTCGTCACCAATGACGGCAAGGAGCTCGACGCCAAGCTGATCGGCACCGATCCGCGCACCGATCTCGCCGTGCTCAAGGTCGATGGCGGCGGCAACAAATTCACCTATGTCGACTTCGCCGACGATTCCAAGGTCCGCATCGGCGACTGGGTGGTCGCCGTCGGCAATCCGTTCGGCCTGGGCGGCACTGTCACCGCGGGCATCGTCTCGGCCCGCGGCCGCGACATCGGCGCCGGCCCTTATGACGACTTCATCCAGATCGACGCTTCGGTCAACCGCGGCAATTCGGGCGGTCCGACCTTCAACCTCAACGGCCAGGTGATCGGCATCAACACCGCCATCTTCTCGCCGTCGGGCGGCAGCGTCGGCATTGCCTTCGATATCCCGGCCTCCACCGCCAAGCAGGTGGTCCAGGACCTGATGAAGAGCGGCTCGGTCCAGCGCGGCTGGCTCGGCGTCGAGATCCAGCCGGTCACCTCCGATATCGCCGAGTCGCTCGGCCTGAAGTCGGACAAGGGCGCGCTGGTCTCGAGCGCCCAGGATGGCGGGCCGGGCAAGAAGGCGGGTATCGTCGCGGGCGACGTGATCACCAAGGTCGACGGCAAGGATGTCGCCTCGCCGAAGGAGCTCGCCCGGATGATCGGTGCATTCGCGCCGGGCAAACCGGTCGATGTCACCGTCTGGCGCAACGGCAAGGACGAGACGGTCAAGGTCGATCTCGGCACGCTGCCGGCAAGCGACAAGCAGGCCTCGAACGACGACAGCAACAAGCAGTCGGCGCCGGCGGCCAAGGCCGACACGCTTGCCGATCTCGGCCTGACCGTCACCAAGGCGGAAAAAGGCAAGGGCCTCGTGGTCACCGACGTCGATCCCGACAGCGACGCGGCCGACCGCGGCATCCAGCCCGGCGACGTCATCACCTCGATCAATTCGAACGACGTGAACACCACCGACGACGTGTCCAAGGCGATGACGGATGCCGCCAAGGCCGGCCGCAAGGCCGTGCTGATGCAGATCACCCGCGACGACTCGAATCGCTTCGTGGCGCTGCCGGTCGGCAAGGGCTGACATCGACTTTCAGCTTCCCCGTGGCGGTATCAACACCCCCGAGCCGCCGTGGGGAAACATGGGGCCGAGCACGTAAGTCAGTCACCGTGTTTCGCTCCTGACGGCAGCGGGTTTCCCATCACCCGCTGCCGTTTTAACTTGAAGGCAAGACGATATGACTGCCCCTCAACCTTCCAATGAAATCGCGTATAACGGCTCCATGAAGATTCTCGTCATGGAAGACGATCGCGAGGCGGCGGACTACTTGCAGAAAGCCTTCGCCGAGGCGGGCCACACCGCCCATGTCGCCGGCGACGGCGAGACCGGCTTCGCGCTCGCCGATGCCGGCGACTATGACGTGATGGTGGTCGACCGCCTGATGCCGCGCCGTGACGGCCTGTCGGTGATCGCCGCGCTTCGCTCGCGCGGCAACACCACGCCGGTGCTGATCCTTTCGGCGCTGGGCGAGGTCGACGACCGGGTCACCGGATTGCGCGCCGGCGGCGACGATTACCTCACCAAGCCCTACGCCTTTTCCGAATTGCTCGCCCGCGTCGAGGTGCTGAACCGCCGCGCCAGCGCGCGCGAGTCCGAGACGGTCTACCGCGTTGGCGACCTCGAGCTCGACCGGCTGTCGCATTCGGTCAAGCGCGCCGGCCGCGAGATCACGCTGCAGCCGCGCGAGTTCCGCCTGCTCGAATATCTGATGCGCCATGCCGGCCAGGTGGTGACGCGCACCATGCTCCTGGAAAATGTCTGGGACTATCATTTCGACCCGCAGACCAACGTCATCGACGTCCACGTCTCGCGCCTACGCGGCAAGATCGAAAAGGGCTTCGACAAGCCGATCCTGCACACGATCCGCGGCGCCGGCTACATGCTGAAGGGCGGCTAGAGCCCATTATGGCGTTATCCCTGCCGGCCATCATGAAGACGACGGCGGCCCGGCTTTCGGCGCTTTATCTTCTGCTTTTCGCGCTCTGCGCGGTGCTGCTCGTCCTCTACATGACGTCGCTGTCGGCGCGCATGCTGACCGCGCAGACGCAGGAGACCATTAACGACGAGGTGCTGGGCCTGGCCCGCGCCTATCAGCGCGGCGGCCTGCCGGTGCTGGTGCGCGTCGTCGAGGCCCGCTCGCGCCAGCCCGGCGCCAATCTCTATCTGATCGCCGACGCCAACGGCCAGATCTTGACCGGCAATGTGCAGAGCCTGGAGCCCGGGGTCATCGAGACCGAGGGCTGGACGACGGACCCGTTTTCCTACCAGCGCTTCGGCGAAGGCGAGCTCGATCGGCTGCGCAGCGGCGGTTCGGACCAGGCCACGCCTCCGGCCAACGAGGGCAACACTCCACAATCGACAGGTGAGAAGGGGCACAACGCCATCGCGCTGGTGCTGAGACTGCCCAACCAGATGATCATGCTGGTCGGCCGCGACCTCGGCGAGCCCGAGCGCTTCCGCGCCGTCATCAGCCGCGCGTTGACCCTGGCGCTTGGCATGATGGGTTTGGGCGGCATCCTGATCTGGTTCTTCGTCGGGCGCGCCGCGCTAAAGCGCATCGACAGCGTCTCGGACGCCAGCCGCCGCATCATGGGCGGCGATTTGTCCGGACGGCTGCCGGTCACCGGCGCCGGCGACGAATTCGACCGCCTGTCCGAAAACCTCAATTCGATGCTGGCCAGGATCGCCATGTTGAACGAGGGGCTGAAGCAGGTCTCCGACAACATCGCCCATGATCTGAAGACGCCGCTGACCAGGCTGCGCAACCGCGCCGAGGCGACGCTCGCCGGCAGGCACAAGACGGAGGAGTACCGCCAGGCGCTTGAAGGCACGATCGCGGAGTCCGACCAGCTCATCAAGACGTTCAACGCCATCCTGATGATCTCGCGCCTGGAGGCCGGCTACTCCTCGGAACAGACCGGTCCCGTCGATCTCGCCGCCACGGTGAGCGATGTCGTCGAGCTTTACGAGCCGGTGGCGGAGGAGGCGGGGGTTGCGCTGGAAACGATCGTGTCCGAGGCCTTCACGATCAACGGCAATCGCGAGCTGATCGGCCAGGCGTTGTCCAACATCGTCGACAACGCCATCAAATACTCGACCGACGCTGCCGAGGCGCCGAAAGTACGGGTGGTCCTGGAGCGCGCTGGCAACGAGATCAAGCTTGCCGTCACCGACAATGGCCACGGCATCCCGGACGACGCCGATCGCGCCCGCGCCACCGAGCGCTTCGTGCGCCTGGAAAAGAGCCGCTCGCAACCGGGCTCGGGCCTCGGCCTCAGCCTCGCCAAGGCAATCATGACTTTCCACAACGGCAGGCTTGATCTTTTGCCCGCCAATCCCGGATTGTCCGTGGTCATGAGTTTCCCGTTGCGGGAGACGCATTGACAGCGCGGACAAATGGCGAAGAAGAAAATCGAATCCGAGTTCCGGCTTAGCCCGACAGTGGCGCTCCGCCCCCTTGATGCGGAGCATGCCCGGTGTGAATTGTCGGAAATCGCCGATGCCGCCGAGGAAGAGGGGCTTTCGCGCCTCGCCGCGTTCCTGGCGGGCGAGGGGCCAGTGCAGGAGCTGCTGGCGGCCGTCTTCGACCTCTCGCCCTTCCTGCGCGATGTGGCGCGCCGCCGGCCATCCGTTCTCGACACGCTGTTCGACCGGACGGTCGAAGCGCGGCTCGGCGCCATCGGCGAAGCAATAGGCGGCGCGGCCAGGGTGGATGACGCCTCGGAGTCGAGCCTGATGATGGCGTTGCGACAATGCAAGACCGAAGCGCATTTCCTGATCGCGCTGGCCGACCTTTCGGGCGAGGCGGAGACCTCGGTGACGGTGCGCCGTCTCAGCGATCTCGCAGATGCCTGCACAAAAGCCGCTGTCGATTTCCTGCTGCTCGACGCGCAACGGCAAGGCAAGCTCAAGCTGCCGGATCGGGCCGAACAGGCGAAGGATTCGGGCTGGATCCTGCTCGGCATGGGCAAGCTCGGCGCGCATGAGCTGAATTTTTCCTCCGACATCGATCTCGTCGTCTTCTTCGATCCGGAGGCGCCGGCCGTCATCGATCCGCTCGACGCCACCGAGCTGTTCTCACGCCTCACCCGCCGGCTCGTGCGCATCCTGCAGGACCGTACCGAGCACGGCTATGTCTTCCGCACCGATCTGAGGCTCCGCCCCGATCCCGGCTCGACACCGCTGGCGATCCCCGTCGAGGCCGCACTTCGCTATTACGAGGCGCGCGGCCAGAACTGGGAGCGGGCGGCCATGATCAAGGCGCGGCCGGTTGCCGGCGACCTTGCCGCGGGCGCGGCCTTCCTCAAGGAATTGCAGCCCTATGTCTGGCGCAAATACATGGACTATGCGGCGATCGCCGACGTCCATTCGATCAAGCGCCAGATTCATGCCCACAAGGGCCATGGCGAGATCGCGGTGAAGGGCCATAACGTCAAGCTCGGCCGCGGCGGCATCCGCGAGATCGAGTTCTTCGTCCAGACCCAGCAGCTCATCGCCGGCGGCCGCTTCCCGGAGCTGCGCGGCCGCGAAACCGTGCCGATGCTCGCAGCGCTCGCCGCGCGCGGCTGGATCACCGCCGACGCGCGCGACGCGCTCACGCGACAATACTGGTTCCTGCGCCGCGTCGAGCATGCCATCCAGATGGTGGCGGACGAGCAGACGCATATCCTGCCGGAAGAAGACGAGGAGCTGAAGCGCATCGCGCTGATGCTGGGTTTTGCCGGCGAGGCGGAATTCACCCAGGCCTTCCGCGCCTCGCTGCAGCAGGTCGAGCGCCATTATGCGGCGTTGTTCGAAACTGCTCCCGAGCTTTCGGCCGGCGTCGGCAATCTGGTCTTCACCGGCGATGTCGACGATCCCGACACGCTGCAGACGCTCGATCGCCTGGGCTTCCAGCGGCCTAGTGACATCTGCCGTGTCATCCGCGGCTGGCATTTCGGCCGCTACCGCGTCACCCAGTCGGCCGAGGCGCGCGAGCGGCTGACCGAATTGACGCCGGCACTGCTCAAAGCCTTCGGCCAGACGCGGCGCGCCGACGAGGCGCTGATGCGCTTCGACGAGTTCCTCGCCGGCCTGCCGGCCGGTATCCAGCTTTTCTCGCTGCTGCAGTCGAACCCGGCGCTGCTCAAGCTGATGGCGACCATCATGGGTGCCGCGCCTCGGCTGGCGGGGATCATCACGCGTCGTCCGCATGTCTTCGACGGCCTGCTCGACCCGGCATTGCTCACCGAACTGCCGGATCGCGCCTATCTTTCGGCCCGGCTTGCCGCCTTTATCGAAGGCGACCGCGCCTATGAGGATGTGCTCGACCGGCTGCGCATCTTCGCTTCCGAGCAGAAATTCCTGATTGGTGTTCGCCTGCTTGCCGGCTCTATCGATCCGGCGCGGGCGGGGCGCGCCTTCTCGGATCTCGCCGATCTCACCATCGAGGCGGCGCTTCAAGCGGTGATCGCCGAATTCGCGCTGCGCCACGGCAGCATCGCAGGCGGCAGGGTGGCGTTGCTCGGCATGGGCAAGCTGGGCAGCCGCGAGCTCACGGCGGGTTCGGATGTCGATCTCATCCTGCTCTATGACCACGACACCGACGCCGAGGACTCCGACGGCGAGAAGCCGCTGGCGCCTTCGCATTACTATACCCGCATGACGCAGCGCCTGATCGCGGCCGTCTCGGCGCCGACGGCCGAAGGTGTGCTCTACGAGCTGGATCTGCGCCTGCGTCCATCAGGCAACAAGGGGCCGGTCGCCACCCATATCGACGCGTTCAAGAAATATCAGCGCCAGGACGCCTGGACCTGGGAACACATGGCGCTGGCACGGGCCCGCGCCGTCGGCGGCGATGCCGAGCTCTGCGCCGAGCTCGATACGGAAGTGGCGGTGGTACTGGCACAGCCGCGCGATGCGGCCAAGGTCAAAGCCGAGGCCTCGGACATGCGTGCGCTGATCGAGAAGGAGAAGGCGCCGCGCGATCTCTGGGACATCAAGCTGATCCCGGGCGGGCTCATCGACCTGGAATTCATCGCCCAGGTCGCGGTCATCATCGGCAAAGTCGAACCTGGCCGCCGGGTCACGGCGACCGCCGACATTCTGGCCCGGCTTTCTCCGGATTTCGCCTCAGCCGATATGCGTGAAGAGCTTGGCGAGGCCTATCGGCTTTATCTGGCGCTGACCCAGATGATCAGGCTTTGCCTCACCGGCGAGTTCCAGCGCGACGATGTCCCGCCGGGGCTTTCGGATCTGCTGCTCGCGGTCACCGACCTGCCGGATTTCGGTGTGCTGGAAGCACATCTCAAGGAGATGTCGCGGAAGGTCAGGAGAGATTTCGACCGTCTGCTTCGTGCGGGAGCGTCGCCATCAACCGCATCGTTGCCATGAGATTCCCCGGGTGGCACATTAGCCACAGTTAATATTAATCGGCGATCCGGTCTTGCGCCATTGGCAGAGGTGTCCCGTAATGGGTCAATAGGTCTGGCACCGCAATTGCAACTATCAGCAATGCCGGGGTCAACCATCACCCCGACGATGGGGGGCCCCGCCGCTTCGCAAATGGAGCGGCGGGTTCTTAACGGCTGATTTGAAAGCCGCCTAAATCGCCATGCTTTGGGGCGCTGGGCAATTATGGATTTTCCGAAATTTTTGGTAGGCATGTTCACGACGTCATTCATCGTGGCGATCTGGGCTTACAACGAAACTGGTTCTGTCTGGGCGGTGCTTGGATGGGCAATCCTGGCCATGATCATTCTGCAGGTCGGATATATCGGTCTGGTCATCAGCTTGATCTATAGACGGGCATCGAAAGGCGCCGATGCAAGTCCCGCATCTACAGCAGCAAATGATTTAAATCTTACCGGTCCAGTTTAGCGACCCGACTGTACGTTGGGTGACTGACTGCCGCCCTGACCGGCCCGGGGCAAGCCGGAAGTGAGATGTTCAGCAGGACGGAGGGGGCGCTGTCCGCCGGAGCTTTTGGAAATTCCGCATTCCGAACTAGAGCAATTCCAGGAAAAGTGTGTGCGGTTTTCCGTTCGGAATTGCGTAAAAACAAAGAGCTAGAGCGGTTCGCCGTTTCCATGAAGCGGTGAAACGCTCTAAGCCGCCGCCTTCACCGCGGACGGCGCCTTCTTCAGCGGAATGCGTACCGACACGATAGTGCCGACACCCTCGGTCGAACGGATCTTCAGCGCGCCACCCTGCAATTCGGCCAGCGAGCGCGAGATGGCGAGCCCGAGGCCTGAGCCGGTGTGGTTCTTGGAAAACTGGTTCTGCACCTGCTCGAACGGCCGGCCGAGCTTGCTCAGCGCCTGCTTGGGAATGCCGCAGCCATTGTCCTCGATGGTGAGCAGCAGGGCGCCCGACGTGTTGCGCGCCCTGACCGTGATCTTGCCGCCCTGTCCGGTGAACTTCACCGCGTTGGAGAGCAGGTTGATGGCGATCTGCTTGATCGCGCGGCGGTCGGCATAGAGCCGCATCGTATCGGCGATGCGCGTCTCGACATTGATCGACTTCTCCGCTGCCTGCAGCGAGATCACCCGCACCGTTTCCTTGATCAGCGGGCAGAGGTCGATCTCCTCGTGGTCGAGCGAGAACTGGCCCGCTTCGATCTTCGACATATCGAGGATGTCGTTGATGACGCCGAGCAGGTATTTGCCGCTGCCGTTGATGTCGGTCGCGTATTCCTCATAGCGCTCCGAGCCGAGCGGTCCGAACAGGCCCTGCTGCATCAATTCGGAGAAGCCGATGATGGCGTTGAGCGGCGTGCGCAATTCATGCGACATGTTGGCGAGGAATTCCGACTTGGCGCGATTGGCCGCCTCGGCGCGCTCGGTTTCCTTCATGTATTTGCGGTTGAGCTCGACCAGTTCGCTGGCGCGTTCCTCCTCGGCGCGCCGCGCGAGGCTGAGATCGTGGATCGTCGCCATCAGCCGGCGCTCGCTGTCGACCAGCTTTTCCTGATGCAGCTTGATCTGGGTGATGTCGGAGCCGACCGAGACGACGCCGCCGTCGCGGGTCCTGAGCTCGTTGACCTGCAGCCAGCGGCCGTCGGCGAGCTGGCGCTCGAGTGTGATGCCGCCATGCGGCCCGTTGGCATTGGCCAACCTGCGCTCCGAGGCGAAGGCCAGCATGCGCTGCTCCAGCATATCGCGCGTCGCGCCCGGCACCACGTCGCGATCCGACAGCCCATTGTCCTTCTGGAACTTCGAATTGCACATGATCAGCCGTTCGGCGGCATCCCACAGAACGAAGGATTCGTTGATGTTCTCGATCGCTGTCCTGAGCCGCATGTCGGCCGCTTCCGAACGCAGCGCCAGATGCCGCTGCTCGGTGACGTCGACGGCGATGCCGATCAGCTGGATCTCCGGCGCCTCCGGGTCGATCACCTGGGCGCGGGCTCGCATCCATACCCATTGTCCGTCGGCGTGGCGCATGCGAAAGACCTGGTCGATATGGTCGATCTCGCGTTCGATGATGCGGTTGGCGAGCTCGAACAGGTCGCCGTCTTCCGGGTGGACGATCTCGTCGACCTCGCCGAAGGAGAGCATCGTGTCGCAGGGCTCATAGCCCAGCATGTCGTACATCGAGCGCGACCAGTACATCTTGCCGCGCACCATGTCCCAGTCCCACAACCCGCAGCGGCCGCGCACCAGCGCCATGTCGATGCGCTGATGCGCTTCGAGATAGATGCGGTCCGCCGCCTGGGCGCGCGCCGCCTGGCCGAAATAGGCGTAGAGGATGACGATCAGCACGCCCGCCGTCAGCACGAACAGCGTGACGTTGAGCGACATAGACTTGCGCCAGCTGTCGAACACTGCTTCCTGCGGCACCAGGACGGCGGCTGCGTGTTTGCGGTCGCCGCTGAGGCTGACGGCGGCAAACCAGTCCTGTCCGCCGGTGCTGACATCCATCACGCCGGCTCGGTCGCCGAACATGAAAAGCGGCTGGCCGCCAAGGACCAAACTGTCGAGCATGCGGCCCTGCCAGCCCGTCGATAGCGGCGAAACGGCGATGACCTTGAAGTTGGCGTCGGTGACGGCGAGCACATGGGCGCGGCTCATGGCGCCCCGGCGGCTGATGTTCTCCAGCAGGCTTGTGGCATTGACGCCGGCCGCGCTGGGGTCCGCGGTGATCGCCTGCGCCATCTGGCCGGCGGCGAGCGCCAGCACTGCCTTGGCGTCGCGCTCGATCTCGTCATGCTCGTTCATCAGCGACAGGAAGCGCAATGCCGCGATGACGATGAGAAAAACGACGATCAGCGCCGGGATCGACCGGCGCAGCAGCGGCTCGGCGGCCAGGAGCCGCTGATAGGTGGGTTCGGCGATCAGGCGCGCATTGCCGGCAAGTCCGTCGCTCCTTGCCTTGCGACGCGCAAAAGCCTTCCCTCCGGGCGCGCCCCACGCGTCCGCCTTGGCCATAAATGGCACTCCCCGATTTGCCGCATACTTGGATGATCCGGCTACGCCGCACGCCCCGAATCGCCATTAAAGAATCAAAGCCGATTCGCCTTGTCCAGAGGCGCGGGCGAAAAAGATTAAAAGTTGATTGAAATTCTTCGCAACTGCTGATCTCCCCCCTCGTGGGGGAGATTGCTAATCACGCCAGCGTTCGCTCGACGATATCGCGCAGATCCGCCGACAGGTTCTCAACCTTCGCCATGTCGAGCAGCGCCTGCCTGGCCTTGGCTTGACGTACAGGCTCCAGCGAGCGCCAGGAGCGTAGCGCCGTGGCCAGCCGCGCCGCCACTTGCGGGTTGCGCTTCTCCACGTCCAGCACCGTCTCGGCGAAGAAACGGTAACCTTCGCCGTCGGGGCGGTGGAAGCCGGTCTGGTTGGCGCTGGAGAAGGTGCCGATCAGAGAACGCACCCGGTTGGGGTTGGCGATCGAGAAAGCCGGATGTCGCATCAGCTCGCGCACCTTCTCGACAGTCTTCGCGCCGGGCACGCCAGCCTGGATCTGGAACCATTTGTCGAGCACCAACGCGTCGCCGCGATAGCGGACCTCGAAAGCGGCCAGCGCTTCTTCGGCCTCGACCGTGCCTGAATGGCGATGCGCCAGCACGGCGAGCGCCGCGGCGCGGTCGGTCATATTGGTGGCGGCGGTGAAGTGTCGCGCGGCGAGGCCCGCGCCGCCCGGCAGCAGCGACAGATAGTCGAGCAGGGTGTTGCGCAGGGCCCGGCGTCCGGCGCTCGCCGCGTCCGGACTGAAAGGCCCGTTGTCGGCAAGCCGGTCATGGAGCGCCGCGAAGGTCTCGCCGTTTGCCTCGGCGATCGCCCGCGCCAGCGCCTCGCGCGCGGCGAAGATGGCGTCTGGATCGATGCCCTTGCCGATGTCGCGGGCGATGTCGGCTTCGCCGGGCAGCGACAGCGCCAGTGCCCGGTAGGCCGGCTCCAGCGCCTCGTCGCCGGCGATCCTGCCGGCAAGCTCGGCTAGCCGTGCCGCGAAGGCCGGCTCCCTGCCGCCGAGGATCTGGCGGAAGGCGACGATCAGCGCGTCGGTCAGCAGCGTGTTGAACGCCTGCCAGCGCGCGAAGGCATCGCTGTCATGCGCCGCAAGGAAGAACTGGTCGTCGGCCTTCTGCTGCACGGAAAGCGTGATCGGCGCCGAGAAGCCGCGGTTGAGCGACACCGAAGGCCGTTGCGAAATACCCGAGAAGCGCACCGTGTGCCGGCGCTTGCGGATATGGATGACACCGTCATCCACCGTTGCGCCCTCGACGGCCGTCCAGGTGACGGGCTTGCCATTGGCGCCGACCAGGCCGAAGGCCAAAGGGATATGCATCAGCCGCTTGCGGCTTTCCGACGGCGTCGGCGGCACCGACTGCTCGATCTCCAGGGTGAACTCCTTCGCCGCCGCATTGTGCGTGGAACTCACCGTCAGGTTCGGGGTGCCGGCCTGGTGGTACCAGAGCGCGAATTGCCCAAGGTCTCTGCCGGAGACGTCCTCGAACACTTTGAGGAAATCCTCGATGGTCGCCGCCTCGCCGTCATGCCGCTCGAAATAGAGGTCCATGCCGGCACGGAAGGTCTCCGCGCCGAGGATGGTGCGGATCATGCGCACCACTTCCGAGCCCTTCTCGTAGACGGTCGCCGTGTAGAAGTTGTTGATCTCGCGGTAGCGGCGCGGCCTGACCGGATGCGCGAGCGGCCCCTGGTCTTCCGGGAACTGGTGCGCGCGCAGCGTGCGCACCTCGGCGATGCGCTTCACCGCCCGCGAGCGCTGGTCGGCGGAGAATTCGTGGTCGCGGTAAACCGTCAGCCCTTCCTTCAGGCAGAGCTGGAACCAGTCGCGGCAAGTGATTCTGTTGCCGGTCCAATTGTGGAAATACTCATGCGCGATGATCGCCTCGATATTGGCGAAGTCGGCATCAGTCGCAGTCTCCTCGTCGGCCAGCACATATTTGTCGTTGAAGACGTTGAGGCCCTTGTTCTCCATGGCGCCCATGTTGAAGTCGGATACGGCGACGATGTTGAAGACGTCGAGGTCGTATTCGCGGCCGAAGGCTTCCTCGTCCCATTTCATCGAGCGTTTCAGCGCGTCCATCGCGTAGCCGGCAAGCCGTTCCTTGCCAGGTTCGACATAGATGCCGAGCTCGACCTCGCGGCCGGACATGGTGGTGAAGCTGCCAGCCACCTTGCCAAGCGCGCCCGCCACCAGTGCAAAAAGGTAGGAGGGTTTGGGGAAGGGGTCGTGCCAGACCGCATAATGGCGTCCGTCGGCGAGCGCGCCGCGTTCGACGGGATTGCCGTTTGAAAGCAAAAGCGGCGCCTCGTTGTGCGGCGCTTCGATGCGCACAGTGTAGACCGACAGGATATCGGGACGGTCGAGAAAATAGGTGATGCGGCGAAAGCCTTCGGCCTCGCATTGCGTGCAATAGACGTTGCTGGAGCGGTACAAGCCCATAAGCGCCTCGTTGCGCGAAGGCGCGATCTCCGTCTCCAGGCGGAGCTCGAAACGCTGAGCCGCCGGCGGCTTCAGAATCGTCAGCCGGTCCGGCGTCGCCTCATAGTCGCCGGCTGCGAGCGCGTGCCCATCGATGGCGACGCCGAGCAGCGTCAGCCCGTCGCCGTCGAGCACCAGCGGCGCCGAGGCGGCGACGCCCTCGCGTCGCTCGATGGTGAGCAGCGCGGTCACATGGGTCGCGTCCGGTGACAGGCGAAAGTCGAGGCTGGTCCTCGGGATGAGATAGTCGCAGGGGCGATAATCTTCGAGCTTGAAGACATGGCCGGTATCTGTGCGCATTCCTTGAGCTTTTCCTGTCGAGGCGGCCAGCCGGCCTGGCTGGTCCAAGAATTTTGAGGGTGCGCGCTCTTTACACGAAACGGCCACTCGACAAAACTGCGGCATAGGTTGTGTTTCGCAATTCCGGACGGAAAACCGTTACACCCTTTTCCTGGAATTGCTCTTGGCCTATTTCGCGGCTTCGTTTCCCGACCATCCTTATGAGGCAAGATGAGCGTCGATCATGCCGTCGGCCACAACACGCTGCGCGGCATTATGCTGAAGATCGTCTCGGTGACGGTCTTCGTTGGCATGCAGACCTGCATCAAGGCGGCCGGCGACGTGCCTGCCGGACAGATCGTCTTCTTCCGCTCCTTCTTCGCCATCTTCCCGATCGTCGCTTTCCTGGCCTTCAAGGGTGAGCTCGCCACCGCGTTCACGACCAGGCGGCCGTTCAACCATATCGCGCGTGGCGTCGTCGGCGTCGGCGCCATGGGGCTCGGCTTCTTCGCGCTGACCAGGCTGCCGCTGCCGGAGGCTATCACGCTAAATTACGCCCAGCCGCTGCTGGTCGTGGTGTTCTCCTCTGTCTTCCTGGGCGAGATGATCCGCGTCTACCGCTGGAGCGCGGTGGCGGTCGGTCTTGCCGGCGTGCTGATCATCTCCTGGCCCGAGCTGACGCTGCTCAATTCCGGTGAAGGCCTCGACGACCAGGAGCTGCTGGGCGTCATGGCCGCGCTGATCGCCGCCGCGATTTCGGCGGTCGCCATGCTTCTGGTGCGCAATCTCGTGCAGACGGAGAAGACGGCGACCATCGTGCTGTGGTTCTCCTCGACGGCTTCGGTGTTGTCGCTCTTCACGCTGCCCTTCGGCTGGCAGGCCCTGACGCCGATGCAGGCCGCGCTGCTCGTCGTCGCGGGCTTCGGCGGCGGGCTCGGCCAGATCCTGATGACGGCGGCCTACCGCCACGCCGAAGCCTCGGTCGTGGCGCCGTTCGAATACACCTCGATGATCCTCGGCGTCGTCGTCGGCTATTTCGCCTTCGGCGACGTCACCTCGCTCAACACGCTGATCGGCGGCGTGATCGTGGTCGCCGCCGGCATCTTCATCATATGGCGCGAGCGGCAGCTCGGCCTGGAGCGCACGCGCACCAGGACGGCCGCGCCGCCGCAGGGGTGAACTGTTTCAAAGAGTAGCTTCAAAGGCCGAGTTCCTTCACACCCCCCTCTGGCCTGCCGGCCATCTCCCCCGCAAGGGGGGAGATTGGCAGTTCCCTCGGCGGCGCACTACCCGCCATGTTGATGATTGGCGAAAGCGGCCGCGACAGCTGATCTCCCCCCTTTCGGGGGAGATGTCCGGCAGGACAGAGGGGGGTGCTGTCCCTCGGCCTTTCTAATTTTGAGCTATTGAGAGCTCCGCTCCTTCGCCAGCCGCACCAGCACCGCCCGGGTCTGCTCATCCGCAGGGAAGAAGGACTCGATCGCCAGCTCCGACAGCGTGACGTCGAGCGGCGTGCCGAAGACGGTGATCGTGCTGATGAAGGACAGCACGGCGTCGCCATGCGCGAGCTTGAGCGGATGGACGATGCCGCTCGGCTCGACGGGTGCGGGCCGGCTGCTTCTCAGGCCCGACGGATAGGCGCGCAACTCTCGCTCCAGCTCAATCAGCACCGGGTCGCCGGTGGCGTCGTTCTGGTGCTTGAGCCGCTCCAGCAGATGCGCGCGCCACTCCGCCAGATTGACGATGCGCGGTGCCACGCCCTCCGGGTGCAGGCTGAGCCTCAGCACGTTGACCGGCGGCGTAAGCAGGGACGGCTCGGAAATATCGGCAAGGAACGGGGCGATCGCGCCATTGGCGGAAATAAGGTTCCAGTGCCGGTCCACCGCCAGTGCCGGAAAGGGCTCGTGGCCCTTGAGCACGGTCTCGACCGCGGCAAGCGCCGGCGCCAGCGTTGCATCGGTCAGCGGCTTTTCGCTGAAGCTCGGCGCGAAGCCGGCGGCAAGCAACAGTTGATTGCGTTGGCGTAGTGGAATCGACAGCTGCTCGGCCAAATGCAGAACCATGTCGCGCGAGGGCTGGGCCCGGCCGCTTTCGACGAAGGAGAGATGCCGCTGCGAGATATCGGCCTCCATGGCGAGGTCGAGTTGGCTCATGCGCCGCCGCGTGCGCCATTCGCGGATCAGGCTGCCGGCGGAAGGTTCGGATGTGGTCATGGGAGAGGAGTAGGGTGGCGAGGGACGCAGTTCAATTACCTTTGAGGTCATAGCTCCGCCTTCTCCCCTTGTGGGAGAAGGTGGATCGGCGCGCAGCGCCGAGACGGATGAGGGGTGTTCCAGCGGACTGAGACGCTGGCATTCCCTGGAGCACCCCTCATCCGCCCTTCGGGCACCTTCTCCCACAAGGGGAGAAGGAAAAAGTGCTCACGCCAACCCCTTCAACTTCGCCTTGACCTCGAGAAAATCCCGCCACGCCAGCTTCTTGTGCGCCGGCGTCCTGAGCAGATAGGCCGGGTGCAGCGTCGGCATCGCCGGGATGGCAACCCCGGAAGCGGTCGTATGCACACGCCAATTGCCGCGCAGGCGCAGGATGCCCTCGGTCGTGTTGAGCAGCGTCTTGGCCGACGGACCGCCAAGATTGATCAGCACCTTGGGATTGACCAACTCGATCTGCCTTTCGATGAAGGGCCGGCAGATTTCGGTCTCGTGCGGCGTCGGCGTGCGGTTGCCCGGCGGCCGCCACGGAATGACGTTGGCGATATAGGCCGAACCGCGGTCGAGGCCGATCGCGGCCAGCATGCGGTCGAGCAGCCGGCCGGAGCGGCCCACGAAAGGCAACCCCTCAAGATCCTCGTCTCTGCCCGGCGCCTCGCCGACCAGCATCAGCTCGGCGTTCGGATTGCCGTCGGCGAAGACCAGGTTCTTGGCCGTGAATTTGAGATTGCAGCCGTCGAAGGCAGCCATGTGCTGGCGCAGTTCCTCGAGCGTCGAGGCGCTTGCGGCCAGTTGCCGGGCAAGCAGCGCCTGCGCCTCGGCGGGGACGGTGGCGGCCGGCATCCGCGCCGGAGCGTCCGGAATATTGCGCGCGTCGAGACCGGATGATGGCGTTGCCGGCACGGGCGCCTGGGGCCGCTCCGGGACCTGCCCGGATGCCGGGCGGCTCTCGGGTCTTGGGTCGCGAGGCGGCGCAGCCGGCGCCCGCTCGGCAGGCCTGCGTTCGGCCGACTTCGCCGCCGCTTCGGCAAATCGGTTGATCGGCGCGTCTTCCAGCGCGTCGTCGACGCCGGCGCTGGCATAGAAGGCGAGCAGTTCGGCGATCTCGGCAGGTGTGCTGGGGGAGGCGGCAGTCATGGTGCCACCATTGTCCGCGCGGCGCCGATTTGCAAGGTTAAGCCACGTTCGCCTGTATTGGAGCATGTCGAGATTCAGGTCAGGCCGAGTCGAAAATGGTGGTTTCCGAGAACCGGAGCGGAGCGTACTTTTCGTACGTGAGCACCGGAAGCGCAGGAAACCGCCATTTGCAGGCCGGCATCACCTGAATATCGATATGCTTTCACCCAGTGGGTATGCGGGGATCCTGCACGATGTAAAACGTCCAGCGCGGCGTATAATCGGTGACCAGGAAATCGAAGGTCGCCGTCTTCAGCGGGTCGATCTTGCCGTTGCGGAACAGCAGCCGGTCATAGGGTTCGAACCGGCGGTCGAAATCGGCGAAATTGCTCGACCAGATGTTGTCGGGCGTCTTGTTGCGCTGGTCGAAGGACAAGCCGTCGCCGAACACGCTCGGCTGGTCGAGGATTTCCTGCAGCTCGAACTGGAACTCCACCCAGGGCAGCGCGCTGTTGTTGAGCACGTCGATGCGCATGTACATCACGCCGTTGGCGACCTGGCCGGCCTTGCCGAAGGGCTCGATCGGCTTGGTCGCACGGATCGTCAGCGTTACCGGCGTCGCCGTGTTCAATTCCTCCCTGATGACCAGCGGGTCTTCCTTGGTGCCGATGCCAGACGCCCCCGTGATGCGGAAGCCACCCAGCTCGTCGGAGAAGGAATAAGCGCCGGTCGCCCAGACCTTCACCGGATCGGCTTCCGCCGGAAGGGTCAAAAAGAGGAGCGGAAGAACCGCGCGCCAGGCCATGCCTGGCGTGAAGAGTAAGCGCTTCGATGAAAAGCCGGCTGGCTCTGGACTGCGCATGACGCGAAGTATCGCCGATAACCAAGCCGTCGAACAATTAAAAACATGCCGTCGCCGCCTGGCCTGTCAACCAAGTGGCGCTGGCCTATGCTTGGCCATGGTCTCCGCTGCTGCCTTTTCGTAAGGAAAACCGCGACTTTTTGTCGAAATCGGCATTGTCACGTCAGCGCCGGTTTCGCGTCGCGAATTGATGCGCTATGCAGCGCACGAGCCAGCACAATGCGAGAACATGGCGAGCCAGTGAGGGGCCGATGAGCGAAATCGAACGCGAGAGCATGGAATTCGACGTGGTGATCGTCGGCGCTGGTCCCGCCGGCCTTGCCGCCGCGATCCGTCTGAAGCAGCTCAACCCGGATCTTTCCGTCGTCGTCCTGGAGAAGGGCGGCGAGGTTGGCGCCCATATCCTCTCCGGCGCCGTCGTCGACCCGATCGGCATCGACCGGCTGCTGCCCGGCTGGCGCGAAGAGGAGGGCCATCCGTTCAAGACACCGGTGACGGACGACCATTTCCTGGTGCTCGGGCCCGCCGGTTCCTTCCGCCTGCCGAACTTCCTGATGCCGCCGCTGATGAACAACCACGGCAATTACATCGTCTCGCTGGGCAATGTCTGCCGCTGGCTCGCGACCAAGGCCGAGGCGCTGGGCGTCGAGATCTATCCGGGTTTTGCCGCGGCAAGCCTCGTCTACAACGAGGCCGGCGCCGTCACCGGCGTCATCACCGGCGACATGGGCGTCGAGAAGGACGGCACGCATGGCCCGGCCTACGCGCCGGGCATGGCGCTGATGGGCAAATATGTGCTGATCGGCGAAGGTGCGCGGGGCTCTTTGGCCAAGCAGCTCATCGCCAAATACAAGCTTTCCGAAGGCCGCGAGCCCGGCAAATATGGCATCGGCCTCAAGGAGCTCTGGCAGGTCAAGCCCGAGAACCACAAGCCGGGCCTCGTGCAGCATTCCTTCGGCTGGCCGCTCGACATGAAGACCGGTGGCGGCTCCTTCCTCTACCATCTCGAGGACAACCAGGTAGCGGTCGGCTTCGTCGTCCACCTGAACTACAAGAACCCCTATCTGTCGCCCTTTGAGGAATTCCAGCGCTTCAAGACCCATCCGGCGATCGCCGGCACCTTCGAGGGCGCTAAGCGCATCGGCTACGGCGCACGCGCCATCACCGAGGGCGGCTGGCAGTCGGTGCCGAAGCTTTCCTTCCCCGGCGGCGTGCTGATGGGTTGCGCGGCAGGCTTCGTCAACGTGCCGCGCATCAAGGGCTCGCACAATGCGGTGCTCTCCGGCATGCTGGCGGCCGAGCATGTGGCCGGGGCGATTGCCGGCGGCCGCGCCAATGACGAGCTCGCTTCCTACGAGGAAGCCTGGCGCGGCACCGACATCGGCAAGGACCTGAAGAAGGTCCGCAACGTCAAGCCGCTGTGGTCGCGCTTCGGCACCATTGTCGGCGTCGGCATCGGCGGTCTCGACATGTGGCTGAACACGCTGTTCGGCTTCTCGCCCTTCGGTACGCTGAAGCACGGCAAGGCCGACTATGCGACGCTCGAGCCGGCGGCGAAGCATCAGAAGATCGCCTATCCGAAGCCGGACGGCGTCTTGACCTTCGACCGGCTCTCCTCGGTGTTCCTGTCGAATACCAACCACGAGGAAAACGAGCCGGTGCACCTGATCGTCGGCGACATGGCGCTGCAGCAGCGTTCCGAGCACGATGTCTTTGCCGGTCCCTCGACCCGCTATTGCCCGGCCGGCGTTTATGAGTGGGTGGACAAGGACGGCAACGCCGCAGCTGACCCGTCGGCCAAGGATGTGCGCTTCGTCATCAACGCGCAGAACTGCGTCCACTGCAAGACCTGCGACATCAAGGATCCGAACCGGAACATCAACTGGGTGCCGCCACAAGGCGGCGAAGGCCCGGTTTACCAAGGCATGTGATCCGCTCCGACCGGGCCGTCTCGACCGCCGCTCCAACAGGCCCGGCGAAGGTCGGGTAGCCGCGCCTTATCGGCAGAGACCGTTGAAGCCGGGCGCCGAGTATGGTCTGCTTGGCCTTCAAACGAGGAGGCGGACATGCGGCGCATCAGCCTGGCGATTTTAGCTGCTGCCGGCATGCTTTCTTGCGCGCCTGCCTCCGCCGGCACCAAGCTGACCGTGCATGTGCGCAGCTATGACGTCACCGGCAGGACCGGGGCTGAACTGATCGAGGCGATGGATGGCCTCGGGCCGAGGCACGGCCATGCCACGCGCGCCATCGCCGAGACCGGCTATACCGTGCATTGGAACCTCGACGTGAAACGGGACAACGGCATCTGCCGGCTGCGTCAGGCCACCGGCACCATCGACCTGACCTACACCTTTCCGCGCCGCACGTCCCCATCCGGTCCGGTCCTGCGCAAGCGCTGGGATCGCTTCATGGCCGGCGTGCGCCAGCACGAGCATACCCACGGCCGCATCGCCAAGCAGATGATGCGGGCGACCGAGACGGCGCTTGCCGGGCTCGAGCGGCAGGACAACTGGTTCTGCACCGGTCTTCGCTGGGACGCCAGACGCCGCATCGCCGCGATCTATGGCGACTACGAGGCCAGGCAGATTGCCTTCGACGCGCGCGAGCACCGCGACGGCGGCCATGTCGAGAAACTGGTCAATGCATTGATGGGGAAGAACTGAAACTCCAGCCCGTTCGCCTACCGAGCGGACGTCAGCTGCGCGGCTTGTCCGGCGCGTCGTTCGCCGCCAGCGCCGATTTGTGCTCGTCCTCGGGCGCGTTGCTGTCGGTCGGCAGCGTGAATTCGACCAGCACCGGCAGATGGTCGGAGCCGGTATCCTCCAGCCGGGCCGATGACAGGATCGTCACCCCGCCCTTGCTGAACACCTGGTCGATCGGCAGGCCCGCATAGCGGCGCAGAACGTCGGGCAGCGTCCGATGGATCCAGGTCGGACCGGCCGACGGCATCAGCGTCATGCCGCTCATTCGCGCCACCCGCCGCACCGCCGCGCTCCACGGCACGGCATTGCAGTCGCCTGCCATGATGGCGGTCTCGCCGAGCGCGGCCAGCGGTTGCGCCAGTTCGCCGATCTGCCAGGATTGCTCCTTCGGCCACGGCCAGCTGAGATGGATCGCGGCGACATTGACCGGAATGCCGCCGAAATCGATCATGGCGGTAGCCATCGCGCCGCGCGGCTCGCAACGCGGCGCGGTGCCGGTGGCGAAGGGACGGCGCGAGAGCAGCGCGACGCCGAAAATGCCGTTGGGGTAGTCGCACAGGATACGATAGGGGTAGGCGCCGGCGATATAGCTGAGCTCCTTCGCCCACATGCCGGACACTTCGTCGAGCGTGATGACGTCCGGGTTGGTCCTGCCGATCAGCGACAGCACCTTCTTCGGCGTCGGGTTGTTGAAGCGCAGGTTCATCTGCAACAGGCTGTAGGTGATGCGGTCGGCCGGCTTTGCGACCGCCTGCTGCGCCGACAATCTGGGCAGTGCGCCCGTCGTCGTAGCGAAGCAGGCGATGGCGAAGACCAGCACGGCGACGGCCTGCAGCCGGTAGGGACCGGCCAGCAGGGCCAGCGCGAGCAAGGCCGTCAGCAGGCTCAGATGCATGCGGAAATGAGAGAAGGAATCGAAGGCCGGATGCAGCGCGCCGAAGAACCCGGCCAAGAGCGCAGCCGAGCATGCCATCATCGCCAAGACTATCAGCTGAGCCATCATGCTCAAGCGCGCACCGCCCGTTGTCATTTTCTCCGAAGCCCCAGTCTTCCGTTCGGACCGGTTATCGGCCAAATTGCGGCCCAAGCAAGACGACCGATTGCCTCGCCGGTCGCTGGCAGGCGTGCGGTTATTGGAATGCCGTTTCGGAAAAACTTCTGAGCTTGCGCGAATGCAGCCGCTCCATCGGCATTTCGGCCAGCTTCTCCATCGCCTTGATGCCGATGGTCAGATGCTGCGCCACCTGCCGCTTGTAGAACTCGGTCGCCATGCCGGGCAGCTTCAGCTCGCCATGCAGCGGCTTGTCGGAAACGCACAGCAGCGTCCCGTAAGGCACCCGGAAGCGGAAGCCGTTGGCGGCGATGGTGGCCGATTCCATGTCGAGCGCGATGGCCCGGGACTGCGACAGGCGCTGCACCGGTCCACGCTGGTCGCGCAGCTCCCAGTTGCGGTTGTCGATGGTGGCGACGGTGCCGGTGCGCATGATGCGCTTGAGGTCGTAGCCCGACAGGCCGGTCACTTCAGCGACCGCCTCCTGCAGCGCCACCTGGATTTCGGCCAGCGGCGGGATCGGCACCCAGACCGGCAGGTCGTCGTCGAGCACATGGTCCTCGCGCACATAGGCATGCGCCAGCACATAGTCGCCCAACGCCTGCGTGTTGCGCAGCCCGGCGCAGTGGCCAAGCATCACCCAGGCATGCGGCCTCAGCACCGCTATGTGGTCGGTGATGGTCTTGGCGTTGGACGGGCCGACGCCGATATTGACCATGCTGATGCCGCCATGGCCCGGCTTCTTCAGGTGGTAGGCCGGCATCTGCGGCAGGCGGTGCGGCGGCGTTCCTTCCGGGACCGTCTCCCCGTTCCTGGTCACGACATTGCCGGGTTCGACGAACTCGACATAGCCGCTGTCGCCATTGGCCATCAACTCGCGGGCGCGCGCCACGAATTCGTCGATGTAGAACTGGTAATTGGTGAACAGCACGAAGTTCTGGAAGTGCTGCGGGCTGGTCGCCGTGTAATGCGTCATGCGGTGCAGCGAATAATCGATGCGCTGCGCGGTGAAAGGCGCCAGCGGCCGCGGCTCGCCGAACGCCACCTCGAAGGTGCCGTTGGCGATCTGGTCGTCGGTGCCGTCGAGATCGGGCACGTCGAACAGGTCGCGGATCGGTCGCTTGATGCGCTCGGCGGCGGCGCCGTCGACATAGGTGCCTTCCAGGAAGGCGAAATGCAGCGGGATGGGTGTCGTCGATTCCGAGACCGTCACCGTCACGCCGTGATTGCGCATGATGAGCCGAAGCTGCTCGATGAGATAGTTCTCGAACAGTTGCGGCTGCGTGATCGTGGTGGCGAAATGGCCGGGCGTCGGCATATGGCCATAGGCCTGGCGCGAGTCGACCTGGCTGAACGAGGTCGTGGTGACGCCGATCTGCGGATAGAAGGCCCGGTAGCGCTTGCTTTCATCTCCGCCCGCGGCAAGGGCCGAGAAAGAATCGCGCAGGAATTTGGTGTTGCGGTCGTACAGCGCCTGCAGCGCCGCGACGGCCTTTCTGGCGTCGTGGAAGTCCTGCTTGCCGAAGGGCTCCGGCATGACGACCGAGTCGATGGCTTGGGGGTAGATTCGCTTTTCCATGGCCCAATATAGAGATTTGGAAGAGCTGTTGGGAGGGGTGAGCGGACAGGAACCGCAACCCAGCTGGAGATTTTTTGTTATCGCTCCGATTCAAGATGTGACGCGATTCAGGTCAGGCCGAGTCGAGAAAGGTGGATTCCGAGAACCGGAGCGGAGCGTACTTGAGCTACGTGAGCACCGGAAGCGCAGGAAGCCGCGTTTCGCAGGCCGGCCTCACCTGAATATCGTCACACCTACCCCCGCTGCAGGCTGATCAGCAACACGAAGCCTACGCTGGTGTTCTTGTGCGGCGGCGCCTCGATCCTATGGCTTGTATCGGCCCGCATCATCGGCACCGCCAGCACCGGGGCTGCCAGCAGCATCAGGATAAGCATCGCCCGCGGCAGCAGCCGGAGGATCTTTGTTGCATTGTCGGCGATGCGATTCATTTTGGTGGTATCCCGGTTTCCAGCTTGGTCGATTTTAAGCTTTGTCGTTTCAGCGCTCGATTTGGTTCACAAGGCCGACAATGCGGGCACCGGCCGTTCCCAAGGGCGTGCCGAATGACCGGCCTCCGCCACCAGGATGGCGAAGAGCATGCCGAACAGGCTCATCAGCAGGCAGACGATGGTGAAGCGACGGGCAAGCATTTCTCTCTCCTTCAATGCGGGAGAAAATGCCTGACGGCCTCTGAACCGGTTCTGAGACCGGTATTCATCTGCGGTTCAAATTGATTGACGAGGGTCTTGCACGGTGCCGGTGCCACAGCGCGGCGGAGCGCTGTCGCTGCAATAGAAAACGGGGCCGCGTAGAGCAATTCCAGGAAAAGTGTGAGCGGTTTTCCGTTCGGATTGCGTCAAACAAAGACGCAATTCCAGGAAAAGTGTGAGCGGTTTTCCGTCCGGGATTGCGTCAGACAAGGAAATAGGGCGTTTCACCGTTCCGCAAAAACGGTGAAACGCCCCTTGGCCGTCTCGTATGGTCTGGAGTTTGGCGCTTAGAGCTTGTGCCAGGTCTGGCTCTTGCAGATCAGGCCGCCGAGCACGCAGCCGCTCATCTTGAGCGCGGTGCCCGAGAGCGTCGCCTTGCCGGAATAGGTCTTGTCGTTTGCCGGGTCGGTGATGCTGCCGGCATATTTGTTGTCGCCGGCCGCCTTCAGCGAGCCGATCGTCTTGCCGGCGTATTTGCCGGTCTTGAGCGTGATCGAGAAAGAACCGCTCCCGCCGATCGCCGCGGTGTCGCCGGCCTGCGTCTTCCAGTTGCCTTCGATCGGGTCGGCGCATGCGGCGCCCGCCATGATCAAGGTGGCCGCCAGGGCCACAGTCAGCTTTCGAAACATCGTGTCCACCTCCCTATAGGGTTGCGGCGGGCTCCAGTCCGCCTACCTGCCCCTTACGCAAAGGTAAAGCTAATCCAGCCGCCGCCAAAACGAAAGCGGTGCCGCGACGGAAGGTTGCAAGGATTTTCGCCGCGCGGCCGACTGAAAATAAACGCGATCGAAAAACGCTTCGGTTTCCGTGGTTAGCGAAGTCTTGATTCCGCCGCCGGCAATTTTCATCGAATTTGACGCAAAATGGCTGAAACGCTGGATTCCCATGCTTAACGGTTTTCCGCGTTTACCTCTTGTTTTAGCTTTGTTTTCCTCAAATTAAGCAAGCCATTTAACGACGGATTCAAGGCCAGCCGTCATCCTCGAAAGCATCGAAAGAGCGGCTCGCCCCGAGGGATACCAAGGGAAAAGGAGGCAGCTCTCGGGAGCCAGACAGGGGATTGAAATGGCACGCTTTGAAATGCTTGAGGACGGCTTCGGCGCCATGGGGGCAACTGCCCAGGCCGACATTCTTTTCGAACTGGGCATGATGTATGCGACGGGCCGCGATTGCGAGACCGATGTCGTTGCCGCCCACAAATGGTTCAACATCGCCGCGATCAAGGGCTCGGCCCGCGCCGCCGAGCTGCGCTCGGAACTGTCGGCCACTATGTCGAAAGTCGAGATCGCCACGGCGCTGCGCGAAGCCCGCGAATGGATGACGATGCACTGATCCTCAGCGCGCAGCGCTCAGAGCTCATCGGGACAAGGCCGCGAAAAGACGGCCGGCCAAGAAGAACGAGAACGTGGCGGGTTGAGACAACCGAAGCCACGCAAAAACAGGGAAGCGAGCGGGTTTCAGGCGCGGGGGCGTCTGGGGAGCTCGACTGCAAAAGCCGTGACCGACCGAAACAAGGTCGGCGCGGCTTTTTGCATTACGCCTGGCAATCAGGCGCGTGGCCCAAGAAATCCTCGTCGGAATGAACCAAAGCCGGCCTCACTGTCCTCTCGACAGTTTCGGCGAAGGGTGAAATTGTCCCGGCTCTGTGGAAGAAGCGCGGCCGGATCGGCACGCGCAAGTGGAGGAGTTCTTATAGTCATGAAAAAATTGGGTATTTTGAGCGCGGCCGCTTTTGGCCTGATGATGAGCGCCCCGGTTGCCTTCGCCGACGACATCACCATTTCGGTGGTCGGCCCCATGACCGGCCAGCTCGCCACCATCGGTGACCAGTTCAAGCAGGGCGCGCAGGCCGCCGCCGACGCGATCAATGCGGCTGGCGGCGTCAACGGCTCCCAGATCAAGCTCGACATCGAAGACGACCAGTGCGATCCGAAGCAGGCGGTCTCGGTCGCCAACCGCATCGTCGCCAACGGCGTCAAATTCGTCGACGGCCATGCCTGCTCGGGCTCCAGCATTCCGGCCTCGGCCGTCTATGCCGAAGCCGGCACGCTGATGATGAGCCCCGCCTCGTCCAACCCGGTGCTGACCGACGCCGCCGCCAAGGCCGGCTGGCCGACCATCATGCGCCTCTACACGCGTGACGACGCGCAGGGCGCCTTCATCGGCCCCTGGATCGCCAAGAAATACGCCGGCAAGAACGTTGTCGTCCTGCACGACAAGAGCGCCTACGGCCAGGGCGTTGCCGACGCCGTGAAGGCGACGATGAATGCCGGCGGTCTCAAGGAAGTCGATTACGAGGGCATCAATGCCGGTGAGAAGGACTATTCGGCCCTCGTCACCAAGCTGAAGGAACTGAAGGCCGACGTCGTCTATTTCGGCGGCTATCACCCCGAGGCGGGTCTGATCCTGCGTCAGGCGGCCGAGCAGAACGTCAAGTTCCAGCTGATCATGCCGGACTCGATCGCTTCGCCGGAATTCTGGCAGGTTGCCGGCCCGGCCGGTGAAGGCACCATGTTCGTCTTCCCGTCGGACCCGCAGGCCAAGCCTGAAGCGAAGGACGCGGTCGCCAAGATCAAGGCCGGCGGCTTCACGCCCGAGGGCTTCACGCTGTTCTCCTATGCCGTGATCCAGGCTGTGGCCGAAGGCGTCAAGCGGGCCGGCACCGACGATCCGGCCAAGGTCGCCGAGGCGCTCAAGGACGGCAAGCCGATCAGCACCGTGGTCGGCGACGTCATCTTCGACGAGAAGGGCGATCTGAAGAACGCCAGCTACGACATCAACCAGTGGCACGACGGCAAATACGCGCCGATCAAGCCGTAATCGGTTCTGCGATCGAGAAAATGGCCGGGCTCGCCCCGGCCATTTTCGTTTTTTGGCTCTGCTTATCCAGTACGACTGCGCTCTACGACGCCCCCACGTCCCGCCGGTCCTAGCCAGTTTGTCCCGTTGACGATCCAAGACGATGTGGCGCTTCAGCCCTGCCCATTCTCCGCAAACCGCACCAGCACCGTGCCGTCGCTGACCTGCGCGCCCTCGGCCGCGATCTCGGCGATCACGCCGTCATGCGGGGCGGCGATCATGTGCTCCATCTTCATCGCTTCGAGGATCAAAAGCGGCTGGCCCTTGATCACTGCATCGCCCGCCGCGGCGCGCACCAGCTTGACCAGCCCCGGCATCGGCGCGCGCAGGCTGCTTGAAGCGGCTCCGGCCTCGTCGGCGTTGGCGAGCGGATCGGGGACCGTGAACGTATAACCGACCGCGCCCTCGAAGACGGTGACATGGCCGGGCCAGCGGGCGGCAGGCGGCATGGTCCTCAAATCATGCGTGTTCACCGCGTCGTGCGGCGCCTCCAGCGCCACCTGGAAGCGGCCGTCGGAGCGTGCCGAAACCCGCGCCAGGATGTTCTCCTCGCCATAGCGCAAGCGGGTGCGGCGCGAGAGCGGGTGGAAATGGGCATAGCTGGAAAGCGTCGACCAGGGGTCGGCGGCGGGTCCCGGCGCGCCGGTATCCGTCGCGGCAAGCGCCGCGGCGGCGATCGTCTCGTCGCTCGGCGGGGGAATGGCGGTGAGCGCCGCCTGGTGCCGGCCGATCAGCCCGGTATCGAGATCGCCGGCAGCGAAGTCGGCGTCGGCAGCGAGCGCCGCCAGGAAGGCGGTGTTGACGGTCGAGCCAGCCACTTCCGTCCGCGCCAGCATCTCGCGCAGCGTGCCGAGCGCCGACGCCCGATCCTTGCCGTGCGCTACCAGCTTCGCGATCATCGGATCATAGAAGGGAGAGATCGCATCGCCGGCGCGCACGCCGGTCTCGATGCGTATCGCGGCACCTTCCGGCGCCGCGTCGGGGAATTTGAGATGATGCAGCGTGCCGGTCGCCGGCAGGAACCCTCTCGCTGCGTCCTCGGCATAGAGGCGGGCCTCGAAAGCGTGGCCGGACAAAGCGATCTCATTCTGCGTCTTCGGCAGCGTTTCGCCGGACGCGACGCGAAGCTGCCATTCGACGAGATCGACGCCGGTGACCATCTCGGTGACGGGATGCTCGACCTGCAGTCGGGTGTTCATCTCCATGAACCAGAAGCGGTCCGCCTTGAGCCCCTGAGAGGCGTCGACGATGAACTCGATCGTGCCGGCGCCCGAATAATTGATCGCCTTGGCGGCCTTCACGGCCGCCTCCGTCATCGCCTTGCGCAGCGCCGGCGTCATGCCGGGGGCGGGCGCTTCCTCGATCACCTTCTGGTGGCGGCGCTGCGCCGAGCAGTCGCGTTCGAAAAGATGCACGGCGTTGCCGAAATTGTCGCCGAACACCTGCACTTCGATGTGGCGCGGCTTGTCGACATATTTTTCCACCAGCACGCGATCGTCGCCGAACGCCGCCTTTGCCTCGCGACGCGCGCTGGAAAGCGCCTCCGTGAAATCGTCGGGGTGGTCGACGCGCCGCATGCCCTTGCCGCCGCCGCCGGCGCGCGCCTTGATCAGCACCGGGTAGCCGATCTCGCGCGCCTTGGACGCAAGCAGCACGATTTCCTGCGCTTCGCCGTGATAACCCGGCACCACCGGCACGCCGGCCTTTTCCATCAGCCGCTTGGCGGCGTCCTTCAATCCCATGGCACGGATCGAGGCGGCGGAAGGACCGATAAAGACAAGGCCTGCCGCCGTCGCCTGATCGACGAAATCGGGGTTTTCCGACAGGAAGCCGTAGCCGGGATGGATGGCCTCGGCGCCGGTGGCGAGCGCCGCCGCCACGATCCTGTCGCCGCGCAGATAGCTTTCGCCGACGAGCGAGGGGCCGATATGCACGGCCTCGTCGGCCATCTCGACATGGAGCGCGCGGGCATCCGCGTCCGAATAGACGGCGACGGTGCGCACACCGAGCCTGCGGGCGGTTCGGATGACGCGGCAGGCGATCTCGCCGCGATTGGCAATCAGGATCTTGCCGAACATGGAGCCTCCGCGAGCAAGGTCCGAACCGAAGGAGAAGCACGGCGCTTGGACACCCCCCTCTGTCCTGCCGGACATCTCCCCCGCAAGGGGGGAGATTGGCTGTCGCGATGGCTTTCGCCAATCTCCAGCGTCGGAAGGATCGCGGAAGGGCCAAGCTGCTGATCTCCCCCCTTGCGGGGGAGATGTCCGGCAGGACAGAGGGGGGTGCTGTCCCGCCAGCCTCTCCAGCTGTTCATCTGAATTTGCCTGTACTGAGCCTTTTGCTCCAAGGTCAGCTCTCCCCAATGGCCGCAACGGCCTGCCGATATAACTCCGCCGTCTGCTCGTCGAAGCAGCAGAAAGTAACCGTATCCGGCAGCGCATTTTGCCTCAGGAAGGTGCTTACGGCACCAACGGCGATCTCCGTCGCCTGGTCTTTCGGATAGCCATAGATGCCGGTCGAGATCGCCGGAAATGCCACCGTTCGGCAATTGTGGCCGAGCGCGATCTCGAGCGAGCGCCGGTAGCAGGAGGCGAGCAGCTCGGCCTCGCCATTGCCGCCGCCTTGCCAAACCGGACCGACCGTATGGATGACGTAGCGCGCCGGCAGGTGATAGCCCTTGGTCAGTTTGGCATCGCCGGTCTCGCAGCCATGAAGCGTGCGGCATTCGGCGAGCAGCTCCGGCCCGGCGGCGCGGTGGATGGCGCCGTCGACGCCGCCGCCGCCCAGCAGTGAGGAGTTGGCGGCATTGACGATGGCGTCGACCGCGAGCTTGGTGATGTCGCCGGTGTGAACGCGGATCCTGTCGCCGATAGCGCTCATCGTCACATCCTGAACACGCCGAACTTCGTCTCCTCGACCCCGGCATTGAGCAACTTGTGACAGGATGATCTGAATCTACAAGTGCTTTACCGTCAGGCGGCCATCCCACTTGTCGTTTAGGTACTCACAGACTAAGCGCCTGTGGCAGTGATGAGGGGTTGCCTCCGAGCATAGTAGACACGTGCTGTCCAACATGTCGGGCTTTAGGCGCTGCTCGACCTTTCGTTCTGCCATCAAAGTCAAAAAGCGCCTTTCGTAGACACCCCAGTCGCCTTTCTCTTTTTTATAGGACTTCAAGATTACGTCGGTGGGAGCGAGCAAAGGCTCATGAACGTACTGAATACCGCCGATCTTTTTTAGAAAGTAGGCTAGATCGTCTGCCTTGGCGAAGCCCGCTAGTTGAGACGTATTGTGCAGGCGCACGTCGACGACCTTCTTCACACCTGCTGCGAGCAAACGTTCGAAAAAGTCTTCAGCGTTCGTTTTCGTGAATCCGATAGTGGAAACGTCAACTCTACCCATCAATTACTCCGCGGCAACTTGATTTGCGGGGTCGCTTGGCGGCCGTTCTGCGTAAGCTACCTTTCGTGCTCTTTTCCTGTAGGCTGCTGCCAATCGTTCACTTTGTGAAAGAAAGAGGTCGTCACCCAATTTCCCCTCAAGCCTCAGCAGGCGCTCAACGATTTCGTTATGGCCAACGATACTTCCGTCCGACAGGATATGTTTTATTAGCATCCCACGCTCGGCCAATGCCCGACTCACTAGCAGGCAGCGGTGGCAGTCAAGCGGATCATGTTCTGAGCACATAATCGCAATGCGGTGTTTCTTGGCACCTTCAACCACAAGTTCCAGTCCTTGCTTGAATGCGGGTGCCATGGCCATTCTCTCGTAGTCGGCCACTCCCTCGCAAAAAAAAGTCTTGTCTGCCGGCCGGCCCCCCAACTTCTCACCAACAAATCGATAATCGATGTTGTCTTGGCGCAGTTCCTGCCGTAGCGCGTCGCGGTTAAAATGTGGAAAGTGCCGAGAATATGGGGCCGACCTTACATCCGCTACGGCAGTGACCCCGGCGCGGCGCAACAGGTGAAGGAATTGCTCATAGCTCAGCGTCGAGTGCCCAATGGTCAGAATCTCTCGTCGGTGTGTCATTTGAGCCTCCTGTGCACATTCCATCGGTACGCCAAAAAAAGCGCAGATGCCGCGCCAGACGTTCGCACAAGTGAATTTTTCACAAGAAATATAGGCCGTTCACTTGCGAATAGCACGGGTTGCCTGCGAACGGTCGCGACAGTCCAACTCGTACATGGATGCGATTGCTCGCATTCGCATCGTCTTGCAACGACGCAAGTCCGCTCGTCTTCCAACGCCCTCGTGCCGCGTCCGCCGGTACCGAAAGATCGTAATAGTGATTGCCTGCGGCTATGTGGGCACGAAGCTGCTGCTTTCCATTATTTGGATTAGTGGCCACGTGAAATTGTATCCGATCAGCAGTGATTTCGATCGCGCCGAGTGATCGACCGATGTGTCCCTCAAGCACGTATGCTTTGGTAGATGCCGCCCGAACGAGGCCACCGTCAAATGCCGCTTCAAGTGTCGGAGAAGTTCCGCCAGCCACGGCTTGCGCGGTTTGTACCAAAGTGAGTTGCCCAAGGATATCCATCGGCTTCGAAAGATCAACGAGCCGATCCTCCGTGGCATGTGGGAATGCAAAGTTTGCGGGTGGCGGAGATGCTTCGAGTCTGACGATATTCCCAACTGAAAAAAATCGCCCTGGTCCAGCAAAATTACCTTCCCAAAAGCGGGATACTTCATTGATCGCTGAGGCACTTGGAGGTTCGGGACGAATCATCCCGCCTCCGATTCGGTCCCATCCAGCGACGCAATACAATGTGCCATAGCAAGTTACGTCAGTAACTATGATCTCATACGTAGCCATAAACCCCTCCCAAACTGATGACAATGCTAGCGCCTAAACTTCCAATTGTCATTCAGCCAAAGTGGACTATTCGAACGTTTCCGCAGGAATATTGTGCTTGGACGCTTGCGGTTGGCGCACGGCATTGCTGCCAACGTTTCGATCACATCCTGAACACGCCGAATTTCGTCGCCTCTATTCCGGCATTGAGCGCCGCCGAAAGGCTGAGCGCCAGCACGTCGCGGGTCCTGGCCGGATCGATGATGCCGTCGTCCCAGAGCCTGGCCGAGGAATAGAGCGGGTGACCCTCATGCTCGTATTTCATCAGGATCGGCTTCCTGAACTTCGCCTCCTCCTCGGCGCTCCATTCACCGCCCTTACGCTCGATGCCCTCGCGCTTGACCATGGCGAGCACCGTGGCCGCCTGCTCGCCACCCATCACCGAGATGCGCGCGTTCGGCCACATCCACAGGAAGCGGGGCGAATAGGCGCGGCCGCACATGCCGTAATTGCCGGCGCCGAACGAGCCGCCGATGATCACCGTGAGCTTCGGCACCCTTGCGGTGGCGACCGCCATCACCAGCTTGGCGCCGTCCTTGGCGATGCCGCCGGCCTCGTATTTTCGGCCGACCATGAAGCCGGTGATGTTCTGCAGGAAAATCAGCGGGATGCCGCGCTGGCAGCAAAGCTCGATGAAATGCGCGCCCTTGAGCGCGCTTTCGGAAAACAGCACGCCGTTGTTGCCGATGATGCCGACCGGCATGCCGTGCAGATGGGCAAAGCCGGTGACCAACGTCGCGCCGTAATTCTGCTTGAACTCGTCGAACTCCGAGCCGTCGACGAGACGCGCGATCACCTCGCGCACGTCATATGGCTGGCGCAGATCCGTCGGCACGATGCCGTAAAGTTCGCTCGGATCATGAAGCGGCGGCACCGGTTTCTGCAGATTGAGTTTTAGAGCCTTGTTCCGATTCAGGTTCTTGACGATGCGCCGGCAAATGGCCAAGGCGTGCTCGTCGTCCATCGCATAGTGGTCGGCGACCCCGGAGAGCCTGGTGTGGACATCGGCCCCGCCGAGCTCCTCGGCGCTGACATCTTCCCCGGTGGCGGCCTTCACCAGCGGCGGGCCGCCGAGGAAGATCGTCGCCTGGTTGCGCACCATGATGGTCTCGTCCGACATCGCCGGCACATAGGCTCCGCCCGCCGTGCAGGAACCCATGACGCAGGCGATCTGCGGGATGCCGGCGGCCGACATATTGGCCTGGTTGTAGAAGATGCGGCCGAAATGCTCGCGGTCGGGAAACACCTCGTCCTGGTTGGGCAGGTTGGCGCCGCCGCTGTCGACCAGATAGACGCAAGGCAGGTTGTTCTGCAGCGCGATCTCCTGCGCCCTGAGATGCTTCTTCACCGTCAGCGGATAATAAGTGCCGCCCTTCACCGTGGCGTCGTTGACGACGACCATAACTTCGGTGCCCTCGACGCGGCCGACGCCGGTGATGATGCCGGCCGACGCAATGTCCTCGCCATACATCGACCATGCCGCGAACTGCCCGACCTCGAGGAAGGGCGAGCCGGTGTCGAGCAGTTGCGCCAGCCGCTCACGCGGCAACAGCTTGCCGCGTGAGACGTGGCGTTCGCGGGCTTCGTCCGAGCCGCCTCGCTCGACGCTTGCCGCCTTCTCGGCGATGTCGGCGACCAGCGCCCGCATGCGCTCCGCATTGGCGCGAAAGGTGTCGGAGGAGGGGGAAATTTGAGTTTGCAGTGTGGCCACGTTAAACCCCCTCCGCCATGATCTCGCGTCCGATCAGCCAGCGGCGGATTTCGCTGGTGCCGGCGCCGATCTCGTAGAGCTTGGCGTCGCGCAGCAGCCGCCCCGTCGGATAGTCGTTGATGTAGCCGTTGCCGCCGAGCAGCTGGATGGCGTCGAGCGCCATCTGCGTCGCCTTCTCGGCGGCGAACAGCACGCAGCCGGCGGCGTCCTTGCGCGAGGTCTCGCCGCGGTCGCAGGCGGCTGCAACCGCGTAGACGTAGGCCCGCGCGGCGTTCATCGTCGAGTACATGTCGGCGAGCTTGCCCTGCACCAGCTGGAAGGTGCCGATCGGCTGGCCGAACTGCTTGCGCTCATGCACATAGGGCACAGCGACGTCGAGGCAGGCCGCCATCAGCCCGATCGGGCCCCCGGACAGCACCGCGCGCTCGTAGTCGAGCCCCGACATCAGCACCTCGACGCCGCGTCCTTCCTCATGCAGCACGTTCTCGAATGGCACCTCGACATCCTCGAACACCAGCTCGCCGGTGTTGGAACCGCGCATGCCGAGCTTGTCGAGTTTTTGCGCCACCGAAAAGCCGGCCATCGTCTTCTCGACGATGAAAGCCGTGATGCCGCGCGCATGGCGTTCCGGATCGGTCTTGGCATAGACCACCATCGTCCCGGCGTCCGGGCCGTTGGTGATCCACATTTTCGAGCCGTTGAGCACGTAGCGGTCGTTGCGCTTTTCGGCGCGCAGGCGAAGCGACACCACGTCCGAGCCGGCGCCTGGTTCCGACATCGCCAACGCGCCGACCGTCTCGCCCGAGCAAAGGGCAGGCAGGTACTTCTCCTTCTGCGCCGGGGTGGCCCAGCGGTTGATCTGGTTGACGCAGAGGTTCGAGTGCGCGCCGTAGGAGAGGCCGACCGAGGCGGACGCACGCGAAATCTCCTCCATGGCGACGACATGCGCGAGATAGCCCATGCCGCTGCCGCCGAAGTCCGGATCGGCGGTGATCCCGAGCAGGCCGAGCGCGCCGAGCTCGCCCCAAAGATGCGCGGGAAATTCGTTGCAACGGTCGATCTCGGCCGCGATCGGCGTGATCCTGTCCTGGGCGAAGCGCCTCACTGTGTCGCGCAGCGCCTCGATGTCGCTATCAAGTCCGAAGTTCAGCGTATTCGTGTACATGCCGTTCCTCCCTGCGCCGGTCTTCGCGGAGATCGCGCCGTATCAGAGTGCCACGGCGTCCCTGGCGCGCCCCGAGGGACGCGCGCTGCCATGGCTGATTGTCGCGCCGACCAGGCGCATTGTCATCGAAAGATATGATGCCGTGACTTCGGCGATCGACAGCCGCTCGCCCGGCCGGAACCAGACGATGACGCCGGTCATCATCTGGATCAGCGCCATGGCAGTGAGCCCGGTGTCGTCGACCTGAAAGACACCAACCTCGGCGCCGTCGCGCAGGATCGTGCGCAGTTCCTTCTCATAGGCCGTGCGCATTTTGAGGATCTGCGTCAGCCTTTCATGCGAAAGGCTGCGCAATTCCATGTTGGAGACATGGGTGGCGTGACGCCGCCCGATGTGGAAAGCGATGTGGTTTTCGACATAGGCGGTGAGCCGGGTGACCGGATCGGCGCGAGCCGGACGCGCCGTTTCCCAGGCCTTGAGCAGACCTTCCATATGCTCTCGCATTAAGGTGAAAAGCAGATCTTCCTTGGTCGGGAAGTAGCGATAGAGCGCCGCCGCCTGCACGCCGACCTCGGCCGCCAGCTGCCGCATCGACATCGCCTCGTAGCCGAGGCGCGCGATCAGGCTGACCGCCGCCTCGCGAACGGCCGCTTCGGTTTTCTCCCCGTCGGAACCTGTGGTGCGTGCCATGTTTGCCTCTGGCAGCAATAATAAAACGAACGTTCAATTAATTCAAGGTGCAAACGTTATCCCCGCTCTGGTTTGCGGAGGTGAAATGAGACTAGTTCCCTGATAAGCGATTTTGAAAGGTTGCCGTTTGCCGCCACGGTGCAGAATTCTGCTCCGTTGCGATCCTTGGGGAAGGTAACGGCATGGATTCCAGGGTCTTCGCGACGGAGCTTCGCTCCTGGTCCGCCCTGGAATGACGATCGCGATGGGCGTTTCGGCCGATCTCCAACGCATGCCGCCTGCGAACGCAAACAAAGCCGACTGGTCAAAATCCCTGCGCAGTGCCACTAAACGATGATCCTGAAATCCACAGGCGCCTCTTCGGCCGCCTCCTCGACCTCGACATTCGAGACGAGCGCGCCCCGCGGCCCTTGCCACAGGCGTTCGATCATCGCCGTGACAGCGGCATCGGCGCCGGCGATCAGTGCGCTGACCGAACCGTCATGTTCGTTGCGCACCCAACCCGTCAGCCTGAGACGCATCGCTTCTGCGCGCGCCCAGACGCGGTAACTCACACCTTGAACCGTACCGGAAACGCGCGCCCGAACGATTCTATGTTCGCCTTGCATTGCCTGTGCTCCGCGTTGCGCTTGGCGGAATCTGGCACAGCAAGGGGCAAAGGCAACAGGGGCTTGGGCTAGGGTGTGTTGAGATTCAGGTCAGGCCAAGCCGAAAATGGTGGCTTTCGAGAACCGGAGCGGAGCGGACATTCGGGTCCGTGAGCACCGGAAGCGCAGAAAACCAGCATTTGCAGGCTGGCATCACCTGAATATCAACACACCCTAGTTCCCTCGCGCCGCCGCCAAGGCGCCCGGCAATTCCTCGGCGAAGATGTCGAGCTCACGGTCGAGCCCGACGCTGACCCTGATGCAGCGGTCCAGCACCGGCACCATCGGCTTGCGGATGAACACGTCGCGCGACAGGAGGCCCTGCATCACCTTCAGCGCGAAGGCGCCGTCGCGACCGCAGTCGATGGTGACGAAATTGGTTGCCGACGGCAACGGCTTCAGGCCGTTCTGCCTGGCGACGGCTGAAATACGCTCACGGCCTGCCGCCACCCGCGCCACCACCGAGCGCAGATAGTCCTGGTCGGCAAGCGCCTCGAGGCCGGCGATCTGCGCCATGCGGCTGACGCCATAATGATTGCGGATCTTCTCGAAGTCGCGGATCACCTCCGCTTCCGCCACCGCGTAGCCGCAGCGTATGCCGGCCAGGCCGTAAGCTTTGGAGAAGGTGCGCATGCGAATGACGTTCGGCCGCGCGACATCGATCGCCGGCAGCGCCGAGGCCGGTCCCAGCTCGCCATAGGCCTCATCGAGCACGAGCATGGTGGTTTCCGGCAGCGCTTCGATGAAGCGAACGACATCCGGCGCCTCCCACCAGCTTCCCATCGGATTGTCGGGGTTCGAAAGATAGACCAGCGGCGCCTTTTCGCTCGCGACCTTGGCGAGAAGCCCGTCCAGGTCCTCTTTGTCATTGGCATAGGGAACCGTCACCAGGCGGCCGCCGACGCCGGCAATATGGAAATTGAAGGTGGGATAGGCGCCGAACGAGGTGACCACCGCGTCGCCAGGGCCGACATACATGCGCGCCACCAGCCCGAGCAGGCCGTCGATACCTTCGCCCACGACCACGTTTTCGATCGCCACGCCGTGATGCGCGGCAGCCGCCACCTTCAGCTCGTAATTGTCGGGATCGCAATACATCCACTGGTCGCGGGCAACGCTCTCCATACGCGCGATGACGCGCGGCGAAGGCCCGAAGCTGCTTTCATTGGCGCCGATGCGGGCGCGAAACGGCCGCCCGCGCTCGCGCTCCTGCGCCTCCGGCCCGACGAACGGCACCGTGGTGGGAAGCGCGCCGATGATCGGCGTGAGGGAAGGGCGACGAAGCATGGCACAGGCTCGCTTGAGAAAGGGTCTTCTTGCTAGCGTGGGTGAGGGGTGGGTGCAAGTTGGGTGACAAGCTGAAATCGGCTGGCTTGACCGGCACGCGCCGTCAGGTCTTGAGAGGTTTGCCGCTTGCATGGGTCTGGTGAACGGAGCGGCAGGCGTTGCCGTTGGCCTCCGAATTCGATGCGGACGACGTATTGCTGGATTCTGCGTGCCGCTTTTGCTAGCGAGGCAGGATGAGCAACCGATTGCCGCCCGCTTGGGCAAAGCACCTCAAGACTCGACCTTCGGCCAAGGCGCCGCCGCCGAGGGCTGCGCTGCCGAAAGCCAAGACGCAGGCCGCTCCATCGCGAGCGCAGGCCGACGATATGCTGTTGAGGCAGGCACTCGAGCTGCAAAAAGCCGAGCAATTGCCGGAGGCCGAGGAACTCTGTCTCAAGGTTCTGGCAAGAACCCCAAACGATCCGCTGGCATTCTATATCCTGGGAACTCTCGGACTCGGATACGACAACGAGAAAGCCTTGCGGTATTTCGCGCGGGCGGTCGCAGAGGAGCCGCGGAATCCCTACTACCACCTTAGCCTTGGCGAAACCTATCTGAAGCTCAGCGAATTTACGCCGGCAATCAGGCACATTCAGCAGGCCTTGGCGTTGAAGCCTGACCTGGTGGAAGCTCTTTGCGCCTTGGGCGATACCTACAACTCGTTTGACAAGGGAGAAATGGCGCTGCCGCTCTTTGAGAAGGCGCTCAAGATCGACCGAGATCATCCTCTGGCCCGGTTGGGGTTGCCCCGCGCGCTCGCAAGTCTCGGCCGTATGGACGAAGCCGCGGTTCATTTGAAAGAGGCGATAGAGCGGCGGATCGCGGTACCGGCTGCCTACAGTGCATTGGTGCAGACGCGTAAATTCACGGAAGAGCCGCCGGAGCTCGCGGCAATTCTAGCGGAGCTTCGGGACCCGGCCCATGGAGCGGAAGGAGCGGCGGCCCTCCATCACGCTGCAGGGAAGCTGCTTAACGACCTCCATCGCTACAGGGAGGCGATAGACCACTTCAAGCAAGGGAATCGGGCTAGGGGCCAAATATTCGACATCGGAAGCTATCGTCGCTGGGTCGACGCCATGATCGAAACCTTCACGCCCGAACTGGTGGCTTCAATGGCCGCTTGCGGCAATGCCTCGGAGGCGCCCGTATTCGTCGTCGGCATGCCTCGCTCCGGCACGACGCTGACGGAGCAGATCTGCGCCAGCCATCCTGATGTTCACGGTGCCGGCGAGCTCAGCAAGCTTAGACGAATGGCCAATGGGATCGGCCTCGCACATCGTTCCGAGGCGAATCTCGGCAAATCGGTCGCGACGATTACTCCCGAACTGACCGAGACGCTGGCAGCGGAGCATCTTGCCTATCTGCGCGAGCGAGCGCCCGATTCGCTCCGAATCATCGACAAGATGCCCCACAATTTCGAGCTGATCGGCCTTGTCGCCATTTTGTTTCCCAACGCGCGCATCATTCATTGTCGCCGCGACGCTATCGACAATTGCATCTCCTGTTTCGTCCTGCAGTTCAGTGAAGCGCATAGCTATAGCGCAGATCTCGAGACACTGGGGCTCTACTACAGGGAATATGACCGGCTGATGCGGCATTGGAGCAAGGTCCTCCCCGGGCGCATCTTCGAAAACCAGTACGAGACACTGATCGAGAACCAGGAGGAGCAGTCGCGGCGCTTGATAGATTATCTCGGGCTGCCCTGGGACAAAGCCTGCTTGCGTTTCTTTGACAGGGCTGGCTCAGTAAACACCTATAGCAATTGGCAGGTCCGCCAGCCGATCTACAAGTCGTCGGTCAAGCGCTGGAAGAATTACGAGAGCGAGATCCAGCCTCTGATCGAAGCGTTGGGAGATCTTGCTGAGGTTTGACCAGTAGCAATTCGCGCGGAGCCATAGCGCTCTCTGCGCTGAGTGCTCAGTCTCCAAGGCTCCGATAGCGTGCAATTCCGGCGATCGCGCCGAATGCAGCGCTTTGTGCAAACGGTGCCGGGGTGCTGGAAGGGAGAAAGAAAAACCCGGCGGTTGCCCGCCGGGTTATCGATTTCGATCAGGCAATGCCTGTTAGAACGAACGCTGGAAGCGGAGCAGGCCGCCGACGCTGTTCTTCTTGTCCGCACCGGTGAAGTTGACGGTCGAGGTGGGATCGGCGTTCCACTGGTCAAACTTGCCAAAGTGATCGTAGTCGACTTCGGCGGTGACCGTGAAGCCGGGAACGATGTCGTAGGCGACGTTCGCCGCCACGCCGTAGTTCTTGTCCTCGTCACCCGACACCTGGAGGTTGAACGAGGTCTTCTCGTTGAACTTGTAGGTGCCGCCGGCCCAGAATGCCCAGTTGCCGCCCCAGATCTTGTAGAAGCCGCGACCACGGGCGTCGATGACGTTGGTCGGGTCGCTCAGATTGTTGTCGCTGCCGTAGCCGAACATGCCGAACAGCGACAGTTCATTGGTGACATTCACGTCCAAGCGGACCTTGCCGGCGACTTCCTCATAGTTGCTATCGTAGGCCACGACGCCGGTGATGGCGCCCCAGCCCTGCGTGTACTTCACGCCGCCTACGACATGCGGAACATAGCTGTCGATCGTGCCGACAGTGCCTGCGCCTTCTTCCAGCGAAACCACCGCCGAGAAGCCGTTGCCGGCGTCGAAGTAATATTGGACGACGTTGGTGTCGAAGTCGCCATAGGGGACCAGCGTATCCTGGATGACGTTGCCGGCATAGCCGATGAACGTGTCGAAGGCCGATTCGTCCTTACCGACGCGCAGACCACCGAGCTGGATCCAGGCGAAATTCAGCGAGACGTTCTTGTTGCCCGCCGGATTGTCGACATAACCACCTGTGACCGGGTTGAAGGATGCGCCGCGATTGTTGTTGCCGAAGTTGAAGCGTGTCTCGGTGTAGGTCTTCAACGTGCCGAGCTCGGTTTCCTGGCCGGTCCAGGTCTTCAGCGTGAAGCGGGTGTTCTTGTACCAGGTGCTGTGGATGTCGCCGTCCTGGTGGTCGACATTCTTCGCGCCGTCGAATGAACCGACGTCGCCGAGGCCGATGTCGTAACGGACATAGCCGCCGATGCGCAGGCAGGTCTCGGTGCCGGGGATATAGAAGTAGCCCGAGCCGTACACGTCGCAGATCTTGACGTATTCAGCCGGTTCCGGCTCGGCGACGGTCACCGCGTCGGCGGCGCGGGCACCGGAAACTGCGATCAGGGCCGCAGCTGAGCCGAGAAGAAGGCTCTTGATGTTCATTTTCTGACCTCCAGTCAGAATCGAACGCAAGCGATGCGTTCGCTCGATCGCAGTCGCTGTCAGTGCTTTGTTATTGCGGTGCTTTTTGCTATGGTGAGCGCTACCAGAGGCGTTTGCTGGCGAACGCGTGTCCGGATCCGGATTTGAGATAGCGCTCCAATGAAGCCGCCTTCGCCTGGCTCGAAAAGGCCAAGTAGGTCACGATTCGCCACGGGAGAAACTTGGAAGTGTGACTGGACTTCCCAGCATTGTGCTCGGCAATCCGCTTCTTCAAATCGGACGTTATGCCGATATAGCGCGCTCGCCTTCCGAAGCCTCGCTCTCAAGCAGATAGACATACCACACGAACCGGCCCTCCTTCGCCAAGGCTTTGGAGGGCATCCTCTCCGCCATCCTGCTTCGCTCGAAAGTTGGGCTTGTCCTGCGAAGCTCGGAGAGCGAAGCAGGATGGCGGAGAGGATGGGATTCGAACCCACGAGAAGCTTTTGACCTCTACTCCCTTAGCAGGGGAGCGCCTTCGACCACTCGGCCACCTCTCCGTCGCGCCGCTGGATAAAGAAAAGCGTCGGCACAATCAACAAGCCGGCGCCATAATCGCCGAAAATTCGGCATGGTGCAGCTCGGCGGGCGGAGCCATGCGGCGATTCCATGGCGATTCCCTGCCCGGCGACTCGGGGCTGGCGCCGCAATTTCGGCCGTCCATCGCCGGATTCGACCGGCTGCAAAGCCTGATTGGTTAATGAGAACTTTCGGAGTGAGGCCAAATCGTGTCATTTGTGCAACAACGTCCGGGGATAGCATCCGGATAGGGCTTTCGCCGATACGATCGTGGTTGAACCCCGCCGCGGCCTGGGTAAAGGTCACGTTCGAAGGAGCGGCGCGGTGCGCATCTTTTTCGGTAGTGGGGATGGGGCAGGGAACGCTGTCCTTCAGCAAAAAATACCCAGACCCGTTTTTTAACTTTTGACTGGAGGTCAGAAAATGAACATCAAGAGCCTTCTTCTCGGCTCAGCTGCGGCCCTGATCGCAGTTTCGGGCGCCCGCGCCGCCGACGCGGTGACCGTCGCCGAGCCGGAACCGGCTGAATACGTCAAGATCTGCGACGTCTACGGCTCGGGCTACTTCTACATCCCCGGCACCGAAACCTGCCTGCGCATCGGCGGCTATGTCCGTTACGACATCGGCGTCGGCGACGTCGGTGCGTTCGATGGCGCGACGTCCGCCGATGTTGAGGACCGCGGCAGCAACGACACCTTCTACAAGAATGCCCGCTTCACGTTGAAGACCTGGACCGGCCAGGAGACCGAGCTCGGCACGTTGAAGACCTACACTGAGACCCGCTGGAACTTCGGCAACCGCAACGCCGATCTGGGCGCGGATCCTGATGGCACCGGTCCGCTCACCAACTCCGTCAATCCGGCCTTCAACAAGGGCACTTCGCTGAACTTCGCCTGGATCCAGCTCGGCGGCCTCCGCGTCGGTAAGGACGAATCGGCCTTCAACACGTTCATCGGCTATGCCGGCAACGTCATCCAGGATACGCTCGTTCCCTACGGCGATTTCGACACCAACGTCGTCCAGTACTACTTCGACGCCGGCAACGGCTTCTCGGCCGTGATCTCGCTCGAAGAAGGCTCGGGCGGCGGCACGGACGGCTCCTACGGCGTGGGCACGATCGACAGCTACGTTCCGCATGTCGTCGGCGGCGTGAAGTGGACTCAAGGGTGGGGCGCCATCACCGGCGTTGTCGCTTACGACAGCAACTACGAGGAAGTTGCCGGCAAGGTCCGCTTGGACGTGAACGTCAACGACGCCATCTCGCTGTTCATCATGGGCGGCTATGGCTCCGATGACAACCTGTCGGACCCGACCTATGCCTTCGCAGCTGGCGGTCGCGGCTTCTACAAGCAGTGGGACGAAAACTGGGCAGTGTGGGGCGGTGGCACCTACAAGTTCAACGAGAAGACCTCGTTCAACGCTCAGATCTCGTATGACGAAGGTGAGAACCTCGGCATCGCCGCCAACATCGCCTACGACATCGTTCCCGGCTTTACGGTTACGGCCGAAGTTGACTACGTCAATGCAGGCAAGATCGACGAAGCCGATACCCGTGGCACGAACCACAACTGGACCGGTATTTCTGCTGGCGAAGACGACGCCATCGGCGGCATGCTCCGCTTCCAGCGCTCCTTCTAAGGGCCGGACTGCAACAACTGAAATCCGGCCCGGGCGTCAAATGCCCGGGCCGTTTTGTTTTCGCGATTGGTCGAAGCAAACGAAAGGATGGGGGTGAAACGGTAAGCTGATCGGGTCTGTGGAGCGACTTTGTGGGATCCGCCACTGGCGGATGGGGTCGGCTGCAAGATTCGAAAACTCTTGAAAGGACATCTCCGAACGGTTAGGGCTGAAAGCTTAACCACAGGGGGTGTGGCTAAAAATGTCGAACGAAGCGATTCAAGAGGGGGAGCCCTCTGGTCAATTTGCGGTATTTTCTTCTCAGAATTCGAAGTTTAGGTACACCTACAACAAGATCCGGGAAGTAAAATCGTACAGGATCGGGGAACTCTTTGCAGCATACCGGGATATACTCTGGGATGATGGGCGGCATAAATACAATGTCAGCTCGTTCATCGGTGAAATAGACGAGATCCTTCTCGGAGAACGTTTCAGCACCTTCGACCAGAACACCTTGGACAATCTTATCGGTACCTTGCGCCAGCGCGGAAACAGCAACGCAACCATCAATCGCAAGATGGCTGCACTCAGCAAGCTGCTGCGCAAGGCTCATAAGATGGGAGATATCCACAGCCTGCCCGAGTTCCGCCGCCAGAAGGAGCGGGCGGGACGGATTCGTTTCCTCGAAAGGGACGAAGAGACAAGGCTGTTCGCTGCCATCAAGAGCCGCAGCGAGGACGCCTACAGGCTCTCCGTCTTTCTGGTCGATACCGGCTGCCGCCTCGGCGAGGCGCTCGGCCTGATCTGGAACGACATTCAGGAGCACCGCGTTTCCTTCTGGATCACCAAATCGGGCCGCAGCCGCACCATTCCGATGACCGAGCGGGTCAAGGAGGTGATCAAGCTGCCGCCAAACACGGAAGGGCGCCGGCCGAAAGGTCCCTTCACCAAACTGACGCAGGCGCAGTACCGCGCCATCTGGAACGAAGCGAAAGCGGAAGTCGGTCTTGGCGCCGATGAACAGGTGGTGCCGCATATCCTGCGCCACACCTGCGCCTCCCGCCTCGTTCAGGGCGGCATCGATATAAGGCGCGTGCAGATGTGGCTCGGCCACCAGACGCTGTCGATGACCATGCGTTACGCGCATCTCGCCACCAACGACCTCGATGGCTGCGTCGTCGTTCTGGAGAAGCCGCGTACCGACGAGGCCCCGCGCCCGGCGGAGAGCTCGGTTTTTGCGTCTCCGTTGACCGCGCCGTCACCCGTCAAGACGGCTCGGAAGCAGAGCGGATCGGAACCGGCGAAGGCGCGCCGCAAGAGCTCGAAGGGCAAATAGGCGAGCGGCGCGCGTCGGCGAATCTATATTTTATCGACAAGCCCGAGATTGAGTTAGTCTCGGGCTTTACTTTATTTTGATTTGCGCTCTGCCCGATCAAGGAAATCCGCAATCTCCCGCGGCAGAGTGCCGGTTTCCAGAAAGGGCGCGTGTCCCTGACCTTCGACGGTGATCGTTTCCATGCCGGGATGCCGCCTTCCCATCTCCTCGACGGTCGCAGCGGATAATAGTTTTGAATTGCCGCCGCGAATGGCAAGCAGCGGCACGGTGGCTAAAGCGTCGAACTGCGGCCACAGATCCGGCAACGGCTTGCTGAAATCGACGCCGGCCAGCGTCCCGACCAGCGCCGGATCGAAATCCGGCAGCCAGCCGGCCTCCGTCTCGCGGCAGATTGCCCGGACCATCCGCGCCCAGTCGGCGTCGGTCAGCCCCGGGAAATCGGCGCCATGCACGCTGCGCTGAGCATCCACCGCCTCGGCGAATGTCTTCGGTCTCGGCGCCGGGTCGAGATAGGAGCGGATATGAGCCAGGCCCGCTGCCTCGATTACCGGGCCGATGTCGTTGAGCACGATGGCTTTCAGCACGGCGGGCTTCAATGCGCCGAGCACATGGATGATCAGGCCGCCCCGCGACGTGCCGACGAAGGCGGCCTGCTCGATGCCGAGCGCCGACAATCCGGCAAGGACATCGCCGGCTTCGACGCCGACATTATAGTGGCCGATATCCGGGTCGTGGTCGGATTGTCCGCGCCCGCGATAGTCAAAGGCGAGGACTTTTCGCGGCCTTTCCGCCTTGCTTGAGAGGTGGAGTGCCAGTTCGTGGAAATCGCGGGCGTTACGGGTGAGTCCGGGCAGGCAGACGACCGGCCAGCTGCCGGCATTCGCTTCGCCATAAATCTGGGCGTGGAGTTTCAGGCCGTCTGGCGCGGCGTAGAAGAAGTCGGAGAAACCTTCGCCGCTCGCCATCGCAATGCCGCTCCTCGCTAGGGGTGATCGACAGCTACAGGCGAGGGCAGGGATCGTCAAATGGGAGTTCTTCCTTCTCCCCTTGTGGGAGAAGGTGTCGCCGAAGGCGACGGATGAGGGGTGTTCCAGCGGAGTGAGACGCCGGCGATTGCGCCTTTAGACGAGCGCGTTGGCCAAGCTGGAACACCCCTCATCCGGCCGCTTCGCGGCCACCTTCTCCCACAAGGAGGGCTTTGCACGGGAGAGTGAATTCTGTTTGTTGGGCTAATGAGGCGTTTTTTGAAGGCCATGGGAGGCGGTTTT